>NZ_JBHZGJ010000002.1:0-197500 GCF_051900395.1 Frateuria sp. GZRe14
CGCGCCGCTGGGGCGCCCCCGCGGGCGGCCCACGACGATGGACCGTCAGTGGTCTTCGTTCTCGATCTGCTCGGCGTACGCGTCGGCATCGAGCAGTTCGTCCAGCTCGGCGCGATCGCTGATGCGCACGGCGAAAATCCAACCGTCGCCGAAGGCGTCTTCGTTGATCGTCTCGGGCTTGTCGTTGAGCAGCTCGTTGACCTCGACGATCTCGCCGGACACCGGCGAATAGATGTCCGACGCGGCCTTCACCGACTCGACCACGGCCACGCCGGTGCCGGCCTGCACGCTGGCGCCGATCTCCGGCAACTCCACGTACACCAGGTCGCCCAACTGGCCCTGCGCGTGGTCGGAGATGCCCACGCGCACCACGCCGTTGTCTTCGACGCGGGCCCACTCGTGGGATTTGAGGAACTTCAGGTCGCCGGGAATCTCGCTCATGGTCGGGTCCAGTCGTTGTCGTGGGATTGGAGCGGCGATTCTAGCCGCTCCGGAGGAAACTCTATAAAGGGTTGCGGGCCTGGATCAGATGCCTTCGCAAGGCTTGCCATCGCGCACGAACGGATACTTCACCACGCGCACCGGCACCTCGCGGCCACGGATGTCCACCCGCACCTCGCCCGGCTCGCCGGCCGGGATGCGCGCGAACGCCACCGCCTTGTCGAGCGTGGGCGCAAAGCTGCCGGACAGGACCTCGCCCTCGCCGTTGGCAGTGAGCACCTTCTGGCCGTGGCGCAGCACGCCTTTTTCGTCGAGCACCAGGCCGACCATCACACGCGGCACACCAGCATCTTTCTGCGCCTCGAGCGCCGTGCGGCCGATGAAGTCGCGCCCCTCGTCCAGCACGATGGTCCAACCCAGGTTCGCCTCCCACGGCGACACCGTCTCGTCCATGTCCTGGCCGTAAAGGTTCATGCCTGCTTCCAGGCGCAACGTGTCGCGCGCGCCCAGGCCAGCCGGCTTGACACCGGCGTCGGCCAGCGCCTGCCACAGGGCGGCCGCCTGCTCGCCGGGCACGATGATTTCGAAGCCGTCTTCGCCCGTGTAGCCGGTGCGCGCGATGAACAGCGGCATGCCATGCGGGCCCTGCGCGGCGGCGGCGGCGAAGCGGCCGAGCTTCTCGATGCGCGGGCGATCGACCTCATGCAGCAGACCAATCACCCTGGCACGGGCGTTGGGGCCCTGCACCGCGATCATCGCGAAGTCGGGGCGCTCCTTCACTTCCACGCCGAACGCCCTGGCCTGCTGTTCGATCCAGGCCAGGTCCTTGGCGCGCGTGGCGGCGTTCACCACCAAGCGGAAATGCGCCTCATCGAAGAAGTACACGATCAGGTCGTCGATCACCCCACCCTGCTCGTTGAGCATGCACGAGTACAGCGCCTTGCCCTGCACCTTGAGCTTGTCGACGCTGTTGGCCAGCAGATGGCGCAGGAACTCGCGCGTGCGCGGACCGTGCAGGTCGACCACGGTCATGTGCGAAACGTCGAACATGCCGGCGTCGCGGCGCACCGCGTGGTGCTCCTCGATCTGCGAGCCGTAGTTGATCGGCATGTCCCAACCGCCGAAGTCCACCATGCGGGCGCCCGACGCGCGGTGGGTGTCGTTGAGTACGGTCTTTTCGGTCATCGGACGGACGCCTTGGGGAAAGGTGGATTATCGCTGGGGGCCGGACGCAAGCCAAGCTGCGCGTAGCTCTCCGCCGAAGCGCATCCGTGCAACCGTCACGACCCAAGGTTGCGTGGGCGCGCTCCTATGGGATCCGGCGAAAGGTCAGATTGATGCGTGGCGTAAGGACGCGCGCGGCGCGCGGCAGGGCGTGCTGATAGAGGCGCTGGGTCGCGCCGGCCATGCGCAGCAGGCTGCCGTGCGGCAGCTCCAGTTCCAACGCAGCCGAACTACGCGGCGATTTGCGTCGAAAGAGGAAGCGGCGCGATGCACCGAGGCTGAGCGAAGCGATCACTGGCGCCGGTCCCAGCTCCGGCTCGTCATCGCTGTGCCAGCCCATGGCGTCGCGGCCGTCTCGATAGAGATTGGCCAGCACGCTGTTGAACGTGCCGCCGCAGGCCTGCTCCAGGCGCGGGCGCAGCGTCGCCAGGGCGGGCGGCCACGGACGTGGCTCGAAGCGCGTGCGCGAATAGACGTAGCTCGCGCCGGGGTCGCCGATCCAGCAACTCAACCGCGGCGAGGCGACCTCGCGACCGAACATGCGGATGACGTGAGTCTCCCAGGCAATCGTGTCGCGGAGCTCCTCAAGCAGCGCATCAGCCTCGGCCGGTGCCAACCAGTGCGTCCACAGCGCGAGGTCCGCGCCGGCAAGCGCGAGCGGCTGCCAGCCCACGCGCTCAGGCGATCGCCGGGTAGGTCGGCTCGGCGTCCAGCGTCGAGGAGCACACCGCGGCCAGCTCCAGCAGGCGCAGGTCCGAACCGCGCGCACCGACGAACTGCAGGCCGATCGGACGACCATCAGGCAGCGCGCCCATCGGGATGCTCACCGCCGGGCAGCCGGCGAGGCTGGCGAAGCTGGTCAGGTCGGCCGCCGAGTCGGGCGCGGGGCCATCCAGCGGAAACGCTCCCTGCGGCGTGGTCGGCAACACCAGCACGTCGATCTGCGCGAACAGACGACGCATCTTGAGCGTGGCCGCGTCGAGCACGCGGTCGGCGATGGCGTAGTCGGCCGCGCTCTTGCGCGCGGCGTAACCGAGCATCTCGCGCAGCCGTGGCGAAACTGGGCGTGCCGTGTCGGCCAGATCCTCGGCGAAGGTGCCGAGCATCTCCGCTTCCATCAGCAGCAGGCCGGCGCGGCGCGTGCGCGCGAAGTTCCAATCGGAGAAGTCCACCGTGCGCCGCTCGCCGAGCTCGCGCGGCAGGCGGGCCAGTGCTGCCTCGAACACCTCGATCACGTCCGGTTCGACGCCGATCGCCGCCAGGTCCGGCAGCAGGCCAGCGCGCAGGTTGCCCGGCTCCCAGTCCGGCGGCGAGAACGCCACGCGTCGGCGGCGCGAACGCGCGTCGTCGGCGTCGTAGCCGGCGAGCACCTGCAGCAGCACGGTCAGGTCGTTGGCGCTGCGCGCGAGCAGGCCCACGGCGTCGAGCCGCCGCGCCGCCGGCAACATGCCGCGGGCGGAAATCTCGCCGTGCGTCGGCTTGAGGGCGTATACGCCGCAGTAGCTGGCGGGGATGCGGATGGAGCCCAGGCTGTCCGAACCGACCGCCGCCGCCGCGAGCCCGGCCGCCACCGCCGCGGCCGCGCCGCCGGAGGAGCCGCCGGCGCTGTAACCGGGCTTGTACGGATTCTGGGTCGGACCGTAATGCGGGTTATCGGTGGCCGCGCCCAGCGCCGCCTCGTCCATGTTGGTCTTGCCCACCAGCACCGCACCGGAAGCGCGCAGGCGTGCGACCACGTGGGCATCGTCCTGCACGGGCTGCTCGCGCCCGGGCAAGCCGGCGCGGGTGGGCCAGCCGGCCATGTCGAAATTGTCCTTCAGCGCGATCGGGATGCCGTCAAGCCGACCCAGCACACCGTCGCGGCGGCGATGGGTCGCGGTGCGCGCCTGCTCCTGCAACAGGCCCGGGCGCAGGTCGACATAGGCATTGAGTTCGGGATTGATCCGCTCGATGGCCGTCTGGTAGACGTCGGCCAGTGCCTGGGGCTGCACGCGCCCAACCGCCAGCCAGTGCAGTAGCTGGCACACGCTGGCTCGGCGCAGGTCGATGTCGGCGATCGGCGGGGTCGAATTCATGCCTCGTCCTTCAGGGTGGATTCCCGATTATCGCCATGGGCCGCAAAGCGATTGCAAGCGACCTTTAGTGAAGAGTCCGGTTTGCCGCCGGGGCCGCGAAACCGGACAATGCCTCTCTTTCCTTATATGTACGCCGCACGGAGTCCGCCATGAGCGAACGCGAAACGATGGAATACGACGTGGTCGTGGTCGGCGCCGGCCCGGCCGGGCTGTCGTTCGCGATCCGCCTGAAGCTGCTGCAGCCGGACACCACTGTCTGCGTGATCGAGAAGGCGTCCACCATTGGCGCGCAGATCCTGTCCGGCGCGGTGATCGAGCCGGCCCCGCTGGACGCGCTGCTGCCCGGCTGGCGCGACAACCCGCCGCCGATCTGCGTGCCGGCCGGCGAAGACGAATTCTGGCTGCTGACCAAGACCGGCGGCCGCAAGCTGCCGGTGCCGCCGGGGATGAACAACCACGGCAACTTCATCGTGTCGCTGGGCGCTATGTGCGCCTGGCTGGCGCCACAGGCCGAGGCGCTGGGCGTGGACGTGTTCCCCGGCTTCGCCGCCGCCGACAACGTCTACAACGAGGACGGCTCGGTCGCGGGCGTGCGCATCGGCGACATGGGTGTGGCCAAGGACGGAACCCACAAGAGCGGCTATACCCAGGGCATCGACATCAGGGCCAAGGTCACCGTGCTGGCCGAAGGCGCGCGCGGCAGCCTGACCAAGCAACTGATCAAGCGCTTCGCGCTGGACAAGGACAGCGACCCGCAGGGTTATTCGATCGGCATCAAGGAACTCTGGCAGGTGCCCGCCGGCCGCGTCACGCCCGGCAAGATCGTGCACAGCTTCGGCTGGCCTGCCGACAACGACACCTACGGCGGCAGTTTCCTCTATCACCTGGACGGCGACCGCGTCGCCCTGGGCTACGTCAGCGGACTGGATTACCGCGACCCCGAATACAAGCCGTGGGAAGCCTTCCAGCAGTGGAAGAACCACCCGCACGTCAAACCGTTGCTCGAGGGCGGCAACATCCTGTCGGCCGGCGCGCGCGCCATCGTCACCGGCGGCTACCAGTCGCTGCCGAAAGTCGAGATGCCGGGTGCGATCCTGATCGGCGACACCGCCGGCCTGCTCAACGTGCCCAAGATCAAGGGCACCCACCAGGCGATCCGCAGCGGCATGCTCGCCGCCGAACACCTGGCCGCCAACGGCCTGAACGCCGCCGGCTTCGACGCCGCCCTGCGGGCCTCGCCGGCGATGGCGGAATTGAAGCAAGTGCGCAACATCAAGCCCGGCTTCAAGAAGGGCCTGTGGTTCGGCATGGCGAACGCCGCCTGGGAAACGGTCACCCGCGGCGCCTCGCCGTGGACGCTGAAGAACAAGCCAGACTGGAGCTCGCTGGAAAAGGTTGGCGAGTACGAGGAACCCAAGCGCGACTACGTGACGCGCGACCTGGCCCCGCGCGATCGCCTGGCCGGCGTCTACTTCGCCGCCACCGAGCACGACGAGGACCAGCCGATTCACCTGCACGTGGCCGATACCAACATCTGCATCGAACGCTGCAGCGTCGAGTACGACAACCCCTGCACCCGCTTCTGCCCGGCGAACGTGTACGAGATCGTGGAAGACGTCATGCCCGATGGCAGCCAGTCCAAGCGACTGCAGATCAACGCCGCCAACTGCGTGCACTGCAAGACCTGCGACATCAAGGATCCGTACGAGATCATCACCTGGGTTACCCCCGAGGGCGGTTCGGGTCCGAACTACCAGAATCTTTGACGTGTCTTGCTACAGCGCAGGTTCCCAAGCGCCCTAGCCGATGGGGCAAGCTTCAAGTCTCAAGTCCGTGCGACGTGGCACCGGCCTTTTCGCCTTCACGCCTCGTCCGCCGGGCAGGGACCGCTGCGTCCCCGCACACCGTCCCAGAGTCCACGCAGCATGTAGCGCCAATGTGCCGGTCGCGGTCCGATCAGAACGCCGAACAGGAACAGCTTTGCGAACAGTCTTGGCAGATCCTGGGCAACCCATATCCGCGGAACATGCCGCATGCGATACAAAAGCACCCGGTTGCGCATGATGAAATAGAGGCGCTGGGGGCCATGGACGACCACCGAGCCCAGCCGCAGTGGCAATGGCTTGCGCGCATCGCCCAGCCGATGATGCATGGTGGCACCGCATAGGCCGTAAAGGGCGTAGCCCTTTGCCTGCGCACGAAAGCCCCACTCAAGGTCGACATTGTCGATGAACAGCCCCTCATCCATCGGGCCGATCGTATCGAGCACTTCCATTGGGATGAGCATGCCCGAGGCGATCAGAAAATCGCACCTTACGGCTTGTTCCCCATCGCACCACAACCGTTGATTGACCGGAAACCGTATCCGCACAAAAGGCGCAAACCGGCTCTCACGAAGATCATGGAAGCGAGGCCCAACCGCAGCCACTTGGTGCTCGGCCCGCAGGCGGGCCAATCCTTCGACCAGGCGGCCAACCATGCCGGGTGCAGGAGTGCTGTCCTGGTCCAGAAGCAGGATGTGGTCGTATCCATGTTCCCGCGCCCACGCGATTCCGCGGTTCTGGGCGGCAGCAAGACCGATATTGCGCTCCCCGGGAATGAACACCGCGCTCGCCGGAAGGGCGCTAGCAACCACGGGGTTGGGGCCACTGTTGTCTACCACTACCACCTGCGCCGACTGTGCGGAGACGATGTCCACCAGCTTGCCCAACAACGCGAGATCCGGGTGATAGGTCACCACGATCGCACACACCGCTGACGCTTCGTTGTACATCCAGCTATCCATTTGTCAGCGCGCCGTCGGCGCGGAACGACCAGGCTATAGCTCGATCGTCCCTCTGTGGCAGAGCACCACACACAGCGGCACTCAACCGCACCATTCTACGCATGTGGCCACATCGTCAGGCGGTCTCTTCGCGCCCCGGAAGACGACCGGCGGCTCAACGGCTAAACTGGAGGGTATCGCCTTCTCCCTGTCTGTCAGCAGACACCCAAGCTTCCGAGGAAAACGGAATGAAGATTCTGGTCGGCTACAAGCGCGTCGTGGACTACAACGTCCGCATTCAGGTCAAGCCCGACGGCACTGGCGTGGTGACCGATGGCGTGAAGTTCTCCGCCAACCCCTTCGACGACATCGCCCTGGAAGAAGCTCTGCGCTTGCGCGAGAAGGGCGTAGCCGAGGAAGTGGTAATTGTGAGTATCGGGCCGGCCGACCTCACGGCGCACCTGCGCAATGGCCTGGCGATGGGCGCCAACCGCGCCATCCACGTGACCACTGCCGAGGCCGTGCAGCCGCTTACCGCTGCGCGCATATTCCTCAAGCTGGTCGAGAAGGAGCAGCCGGCCCTGGTGATCCTGGGCAAGCAGGCCATCGATGACGACGCCAACCAGACCGGCCAGATGCTGGCTGCGCTGTGGGACCGCCCGCAGGCGACCTTTGCCGGCAAGGTCGAGATCGCCGACGGCAAGGCCACGGTCACCCGCGAAGTGGATGCCGGCCTCGAAGTGATCGAAGCTGAGCTGCCCGCCGTGATCACCACCGACCTGCGCCTGAACGAGCCACGCTTCATCAAGCTGCCCGACATCATGAAGGCTAAATCCAAGCCGATCGAGACGATCGAGTTCGGCTCGCTCGGCGTGCAGACGAACGACCATCTCAAGACCATCCACTACGCCGCGCCGGCCAAGCGCAGCAAGGGCGTGATGGTGAGCGACGCCGCCGGACTGGTCGCCGCCCTGAAACAGAAAGGTCTGCTGTAACCCCTTCCCGCATCACTTGCAGGAGCCCGCTTGCGGGCGATGCTCTTTCTTCCGCACGAACAAAGGCATCGCCCGCAAGCGGGCTCCCGCAAGGGAAGCAGCTCCGGAGAAACCCATGAGCAAGATCCTCGTCATCGCCGAACACCTCGGCGGCAAACTCAACTCCTCCACCGCCCGCGCGGTCAGTGCCGCGGCGGCCGTCAAACCCGGCGCCATCGACGTGCTCGTGCTCGCCGACGGCGTCGACGCCATCGCTGCCGAAGCGTCGAAGATCGAGGGCGTGAGCCGCGTCCTCACCATCGCCCGACCGGAGAACGCGCATCCGCTGGCCGCCGTGCTGGCGCCGCAGATCGCCGAGGCGGCCGCCGGCTACAGCCACGTGTTCGCGCCTTCCACCACCTTCGGCAAGGACGTCGCCCCGCGCATCGCCGCGCTCCTGGGCGTCGCCCAGGTCAGTGACGTGATGTCCGTGGAAGACAGCCATACCTTCAAGCGCCCCATCTACGCCGGCAACGCGATCGTCACGGTGGAAGCCGATGCCGCGCATGTCGTCGTCGCCACCATCCGTACCGCCTCCTGGTCGGCCGCCGCCAGCGGCGCCAACAGCGCACCGATCGAGGCACTGGCCATCGACGCGGCCCTGCCCACGCACACCCGCTTCGTCGAACTGCAGCAGGGCAAGAGCGATCGGCCGGACCTGCAGAGTGCGCGCAAGGTGGTTTCCGGCGGCCGCGGCGTCGGCTCGAAGGAGAACTTCGAGATCATCTACAGATTTGCGGACAAGATCGGCGCGGCCGTCGGCGCCTCGCGCGCCGCCGTCGACGCCGGGTACGTGCCGAACGAACTGCAAGTCGGCCAGACCGGCAAGATCATCGCCCCCGAGCTGTACATGGCGATCGGCATCTCCGGCGCCATCCAGCACCTCACCGGCATTAAGGACGCCGGCACCATCGTGGCCATCAACAAAGATGCAGAGGCGCCGATCTTCGAAATCGCCGACATAGGGCTGGTGGGAGATCTGTTCAAGCTGCTGCCGGAGTTGGAGCAGGCGCTGGGCTAGCGCGCGATGACAGGGAAGACGAACGCTACCGCACGGAACACACACATGAAACCTCGATTGCTGCTTATCTCACGCAAGTGGCCGCCAGCTATTGGGGGGATGGAGACCTATTCCGTCGAGCTGGACGCAAGCCTGCAGCCGCACTTCGAGATCACCCGCAAGGTATTGCCCGGAAAGGCAAACGGGCGACCGCCAGGGCTCATCGCTTACGCCTTTTTTCTCCTCAAGACCACCATCTACTGCTTGCTGCACGCTAACCGCTTCAGCCATGTCGTACTGGGTGACCTGGTTCTGTTCCCGGCGGCACTTTGCTGCCGGCTAAAGGCTCCTCGGCAGAAGCGTCTCGTCGTGGTGTACGGACTCGACTTGGTTTATTTCAAGCGAAAGGGGCTACTACCCAGCCTCTATGGCGCCTATTTCTGGTTATTTCGCAAGGCACAGGGCGCCTTCGACGGTATCGTGGCCATATCCGGCTACACGGCGAAACTTGCGGCTGAGGCGGGGCTCAAGCGTGTTCACGTCATCAATCCGTCACTTCCGCACACGGCTTTGACCGAGGATAGCGGCGCTGCCGACACGCTCATTCCCAGTGCGTTCTTGAACTGTGGATCTCGCCGAATTCTCCAGTTTGGCCGACTGGTGCCTCGCAAGGGAGCGGCATGGTTTGCAGTCAACGTGCTGCCAAAGCTCTCCGATGTAGAGTTTTTCGTAGCTGGTGCGAGCTACGACGCCGCGTCATTCGAGATCCTGCGAACCTGCGCTAGGACGTGTTACCTCGGCCCGCAACCTTCAAACGTACTGGCCGCCATGATCCGCCAAGCCGACATTGTGGTCATGCCCAACATTGCCTTAAGCGCCACCGGACATGACGTCGAGGGATTTGGCCTGGTGGCCATCGAGGCATCCTCCTTGGGAGGGCTGCTCGTCGCGTCCCGTCTCCATGGGATCGAGGATGCCGTTCTGAATGGCGCCACCGGCATTTTGGTCGAACCGGCCGATGCCGTCGCCTGGCAGATTGCATTGACGGCGTTGCTGGACGAGCCAGCGAACAAACAACAACAGCGCCGGGCAACCGCGAGGGAAAAGACACGCGCATACTACTCGCGCGAGAGATTGGGTAACGACATCCTGAAATGCTTTGCCTCGACCTCATGAGGAGGTGCGCATGTCCACCTTGAAAGACTATGAAAGGGCGATAGATTTCTATAACGACAAGTACTACGGCAGGGAATTCGCCCTAAAGAACACCAGCTGGCACGACAAGGTGGTTGCCAAAAGACTCGGCTCCCTGGATGGCGCGCAAGTGCTGGACGTAGCCTGCGGCGGAGGTAAGTGGCTGAAGCTTCTCGCCGAGCGCGGCGCACAGATCGCGGGCGTGGATATTGCCGACCGTGCCATTGACTACTGTAAGCAGACCGTTGTCCAAGGGGAATTCCACGTTGCTGCCGCCGAGGAGATGCCCTTCGAGTCGGGTCGCTTCGATGTCATCACCTGCATGGGATCGCTGGAGCATTTTGCGGACAAGTCCCGTGCACTGGGGGAAATGCAACGGGTCGCCAAGCCGACCGCGAAATTCTTGCTGCTCGTGCCCAACGCGGGATTTGCGACCCGGCGCATGGGGCTGTTCCGGGGCACCCTCCAGACAGCCGTGCGCGAGGACGTCTACTCGCTGGCCGAATGGGACCAGTTGTTCCGCGAAAGCGGATTGAGCGTTACCGCGCGGTGGCGCGACTTGCACGTACTGTCGTGGAATTGGATCTGCCAGAAAAACCCGGTGACGTGGCCCCTTCGTGCCGCGCAGGCTCTTGTGCTCGGTATCTGGCCGATTAGCTGGCAGTACCAGGTTTACCATCTTTGTCGAAAATTGAACTGAGGCATGAATCAGAACGCCAAACGGCTACTCCACCTCATTGGAGCCTTACTATCCCTGATTCTGATCGCGTACCTCGCCTCACGGTTTATCCAGCTGCGAGAGGCAGTCGCGGCGCAGCTGCATAACGATTTTCCGTTCAGCATACTTGCTCTGGCCAGTTTGGCGTGTTTATTGGCCTACCTGCCCATCTCCGTGGGATGGGCGTTGCTTACGTTTCCGGACAAGGTAGCGAGGGTGTTTCCGACCTCGGCCGAAATCGTGCTGCTTTCGCAAGCGGCCCGGTATCTGCCAGGAAACATTGGTCACCTCGTGGGACGGGTGATGCTCACCCGCAAACATCTCGGCGTCAGTGTCGTGAGCGGGTCAGCCCTGATGACGATTGAACTGCTGCTATCTCTTGCTGCCGCCGCCCTGCTCAGCTCCGCCGCGCTTCCACAGTTGGCCTTACTCGCGCCTCCCTGGCTGTCCGGCCCTCTAGAGGCGCCCCATGCCGTCTGGGTAGGCGTGGCGGTCACCCTGATAGGACTTATCGTCGTTTTCATATGCGCCAAACGCTGGTTGCAAATCACTCTCCCATCCTTGCGCACGGTCGCACTGGCCTCGCTTTGTTACGCTGCGGCACTGGTGGTGGGAGGGCTTTCACTTTGGATGCTGCTGGGTGCGCAACACTCACGGAATGTGCCAGTTAGCCTTGCTCTGCTGGCCTACACGACCTCTTGGCTGGCCGGCTTCGTAACGCCGGGGGCTCCATCTGGGTTGGGAGTAAGAGAATTCATCCTTGTGCGCTTGCTGGCCGGTTCCGTTGGCGAACCAGCAGCTCTACTCGCCGCAGTGTTGCTGCGTTTCTGCTCCGTGTGCGCGGACATTGCCGCGTTCGCCATCGGTTTGCTGATGGCGCGCTACACCACTCGACCCGCCCTCGCCGGGCACGCTGACCCAGACTGATCCGCTGGCAGGGCGCAGCAGGGTCACGAGGTGCGTATCGCCAGGGGCGCTGCAGGATTCACGAAACTGTCCAATCTTTTTGGGGATGGCCGCTGCCAACCCTGCTTCCAAGGAAAACCATGAAGCTCATCATTCAGATCCCGTGCCTGAACGAGTCGGAGACTCTTGCCATCGCGCTCGCTGAGCTCCCGCTCGCGGTTGATGGATTTGATACCGTCGAGTGGTTGATCATCGATGATGGCTCGACGGACAACACTGCCGAGGTCGCCCGCCAGAACGGCGTACACCATGTTGTGCGCCACCCGGTAAACCGGGGCCTTGCCGTGGCGTTCATGTCGGGGCTGGATGCCTGTTTGAGACTGGGTGCGGACGTCATCGTCAACACCGATGCGGATAATCAGTACTGCGGCGCCGATATCCCCAAGCTGACCGCGCCGGTGCTCGCCCACGAGGCCGACATCGTCATCGGTGCCCGCCCCAT
The DNA here is from genome assembly GCF_051900395.1 of Frateuria sp. GZRe14. Lineage (NCBI taxonomy): Bacteria > Pseudomonadati > Pseudomonadota > Gammaproteobacteria > Lysobacterales > Rhodanobacteraceae > Frateuria > Frateuria sp. GZRe14. The sequence goes on from NZ_JBHZGJ010000002.1 coordinate 11,859, forward strand.
CGACGAGACCGAGCATTTCTCCTGGATCAAGAAGAAGCTTCAGCGCCTGGGTAGCTGGGCCGTGCGCGTGGCCAGCAAGACGGACGTGGCCGATGCCCCGAGCGGCTTCCGCGCCATTTCGCGTGAAGCGGCCATGCAGCTGAATGTTTTCAACGCCTATACCTACACGCTCGAAACCATCATCCAGGCCGGCCAAAGCAACCTGCGCATCGTATCCGTGCCTGTCCGGACGAATGGTGACCTGCGGCCGTCGCGGCTGGTCAAGAGCATTTCCAGCTACGTGCAGCGTTCACTGGTCACGATCCTGCGGGTTTTCGTGATCTACAAGCCGCTCAAGTTCTTCGCCTTCTTCGGCTTTGTCTTCACGCTCGTGGGCGTGGCCGCCGGCGTGCGCTACCTCTGGTACTTCTTCGACGGCAGCGGCGGCGGTCACGTGCAGTCGGTGATCCTGTGCGCGCTGAGCCTGATCGTGGGCGTACTGTTCTTCATGATGGGCGTGATCGGCGACCTCATCGCCACAAACCGGAAGCTGCTCGAGCGCATCCATCTTCGCGTGCAGCGCCTGGAGCATCGCCAGAAGTGACGGGCGGCGACGGACTGTCGCCCCATCGAGGCCTTTGCACAGGACATTCAGGCGGTTGGCCACCTCGCCCGTTGCAGAATTCGTGCAGGCATAGCTGGCGCCTCGGTGCGCGCTCTCGGACAATAGTGGACATTAGACCGGCGAACCGGTATTGAAAGGAGTTCTATATGTTGATCCCCGTCATTCTCAGCGGCGGCAGCGGCACCCGGCTCTGGCCGCTGTCGCGCAAGAACCTGCCGAAGCAGTTCCTGCCGTTGGCCGGCGACAGCAGCCTGTTCCAGCAGACCGTCGCGCGCACGCATGGGCTTGCCCATGCTGCCGCACCCATCGTCGTGTGCAGCGAGGACCACCGGTTTCTGGTCGCCGAGCAGCTGCTTGAGCTGAATGTCGAAGGCGCCTCGATCATGCTCGAGCCGCTGCCGCGCAATACCGCCCCGGCGATCGCCCTGGCGGCGCTGCAGGCGATGGCACGCGACCCCGACGCGGTGATCCTGGTCCTGCCGGCCGATCACCTCATCGGCGACGAGCAGAACTTCCAGCAGGCGGTGGCCAGTGCGCTGCCCGTCGCCCGGGAGGGCTGGCTGGTGACATTCGGCATCCGGCCGGACGGCCCCGAGACGGGGTTCGGCTACATCCGCCGAGGGGAGGCCATTCCCGGTGCCTTCCGCGTTGACCGGTTCGTGGAGAAGCCGGACGCCGCCACGGCCCAGTCCTATCTCGATGATGGCGGCTACGACTGGAACTCCGGCATGTTCATGTTCCGGGCAAAGCGGTACATGGAGGAGCTCGAACGCCATGCGCCGGACATCGCCGCGGCCGTGCGCACCTCATTCGAGACCGCCTCCGCCGACCTGGATTTCGTGCGCATCGACAAGTCGACCTTCACCGCGAGCCCCGAGGACTCGATCGACTACGCGGTGATGGAGCGGACCGATCGTGCCGCCGTGGTTCCCGTCAGCTGCGGCTGGAGCGACATTGGCTCGTGGGCCGCCTTGTGGATGGCTGCCGAGAAGGATGCCGATGGCAACCGCCTCGAAGGCGATGTGATCACCATCGACAGCCATAATTGCCTTGTCCGCTCGGGGGACCGGCGCTTGATCGCGACGATCGGCGTCGATGACCTGGTGGTGGTCGATACCCCTGACGCCACCCTGGTCGCGTCGCGTGGACGTTCGCAGGACGTGAAGAAGCTGGTTGACAAGCTCAAGGCCGCCAATCGGCCCGAGCATCTCTTCCATCGCAAGGTCTACCGACCGTGGGGCAGTTACGACTCCATCGACATGGGCGACCGGTTCCAGGTCAAGCGCATCGTGGTGAAGCCCGGCGCGGCGCTCAGCCTACAGAAGCACCACCACCGTGCCGAGCACTGGATCGTCGTATCGGGCACCGCGGAAGTGACGCGCAACGAGGAAGTGTTCTTGCTCAGCGAGAACCAGAGCACCTATCTTCCGCTGGGCAGCGTGCATCGGTTGCGCAACGTAGGCAAGGTGTCGCTCGAACTGATCGAGGTCCAGTCCGGAAGCTATCTGGGCGAAGATGACATCGTGCGTTTCGAAGACGTCTACGGTCGCGCCTGATCGCGACGCAAGGGCGATGAATCGCCCATGCGCCGTCGGGTCAGCCTTCGATCAAGCGACGCAATTCGCCGGTTTTTTCATGCATCAGCGCGATGCTCCCTCGCGCCTCGACGTTCAATCGCAGCAACGGCTCAGTGTTGGACGAGCGGACATTGAAACGCCAGTCCGCAAAGTCCACACTGAGCCCGTCGGTGTGGTCCACCACTGCTGACGGCATCGTGGCATAGCGATCCTGCAGCCGGCCGACCACGGCCGCTGCGTCGACCACCTTGAAATTGATCTCGCCGCTGCAGGGGTACGCGGCAATGCGCTGCTCGACCATCTGCGCCAGCGGCATCCGCATGCGGCTCATGCGCTCGGCAATCAACAGCCACGGGATCATGCCCGAGTCGCAATACGCAAAATCGCGAAAATAGTGATGCGCACTCATCTCGCCACCGTAGAGCGCATCCTCCGTCCGCATCCGCTCTTTGATGAATGCGTGACCGGTTTTGCTCATGATGGCCACGCCACCGGCCGCCTTGACCATATCAATGGTGTTCCAGGTCAGGCGCGGGTCATGCACGATCTTGCCGCCGGGGTGCTTCTCCAGCATCTGCGCGGCCAGGAGGCCGACCAGGTAGTAGCCCTCGATGAACTCACCTTGGGCGTCGAAGAAAAAGCAGCGGTCGAAGTCGCCGTCCCAGGCGATCCCGAAATCCGCGCGGCTACTCCGCACTGCCTCGGCCGTGGCGGCGCGATTCTCCGGCAGCAGCGGATTCGGAATGCCGTGCGGAAAACGACCGTCCGGTTCGTGATGGATGCGGATGAATTCGAACGGCAGGTGCGGCGCCAGCTTGTCGATTACCACGCCTGCCCCGCCATTGCCGGCGTTGACCACAATCCTCAGCGGTCGCAGAGCGCTGCGATCGACGTAGCCGAGCAGGTGCTCGATAAACGCAGACTTGTCCGCCTCCACCCGTAACGAACCGATAGTAGCCGCCGGGACAAACCCGCCCGACTCAGTCAGCGCCTCGATATCGCGCAGCCCGGTGTCGCCGCTGACCGGACGCGAGCCGTCGCGCACCAGTTTCATCCCGTTGAAGTCCATCGGGTTGTGGCTGGCGGTCACCATGATGCCGCCGCCCACGCCGCGATGTGCCGTCTGGAAATAGACCTCCTCGGTACCGCACAGGCCGATGTCGATCACCGAAGCACCGGAGTCGTTGAGTCCGCGCGCCACGGCAGCGGCCAACGCCGGGCTGTCCAGCCGCACATCGCGACCGACCACGACCTCGCGCGGCCCGAGGATCTGCGCGAACGCGCGGCCGATGCGGTAGGCGATCTCGTCGTTCAACTCATCGGGCACGCGGCCGCGGATGTCGTAGGCTTTGAAGCACTTGAGCATGGGGTCACTTTGTGTTGCGTATCGTGGAGGGACTGGCGGGGTCCGGTGCCGGCGAGTTCAAGGGAGTCGCCGTGACCGATTTCAGGCCGAGGGCGAGTAGGCGTCCGTCGCTTCCGATGCCTATGGCTTGCGGGGAAGCCGCATCCGGCAGATCGAAACCGATGATCAGTTTGCCCGTTGCGGAAAGAACGCCCTCCGGGAGATCGACGTCGAAGTCCAGGTTCGATTGGGGAAAGGCCACGTCGCGCTGAGCGACCGGCGCACCGTTCAGCGTGATGCCGATCCGTTGACGCGAATGCTTGGGCGCTACCAGCACATTGGCCTCGAAGTGCAGACGGATGCCGCCCGCTGTCGCTGGCAACTCACGAGGATCCAGCGACAGTTCCGCGTGCTTGCCGAGGCTCCATGTGCCCCAGCTCTCCGGGGTGCTCCATCCACTGATCAACCATGCATTCCATGCCCCTCGGGTGTTGAACGCCTGCATATGAGAGAGCGGCAACACCGATCGGACGAGGCGGTAAAGATACAGTCGCTTCTCTGCGTTCAACATGAGCTCATGAGGAAACAGGAAGCTTCGAGCGAAGCTCCAGACCTCCATCCGCTCGCTGTTGACAAGCTCAAATCCCTGCGGAGCGAACGGGGCCGTGGAAAGCAGAAAGACGTCGTCGAACCGCGCATCCAGAGCGGCGGTATAGGCGTGATCGTTCAATGAGCTGTCGCTGACATTGACCACCTCGCGGCCGAACGTGTACAGCAACGGGGTCTTTATCTGGCTCACTTCCGGCCATCCCGGCTGCAAGGAGGTCACCAAGATCAGGTCGTTGGCCCCTACTGGCGCGATGATCCGCTTCAGCGAGTCGTAGAGTCCCGCGTTTTCACTCTTGCCGAGTTGGCCCGCGCTAGCCACCACCATGTAGAGCAGCGACACGCCGAGAAACCAGCTTATGGCCGCCTTGCGCCACCCGACGGCCATGCCGGCCCACGCAAGGACGACCAGCAGCATCAGGTAGGGAACATTCTCGCTCAGGAGATAGCGCGCGTAGTAGGGACCGTAGGGAACGGTCCATTGCAATAGGGAGGCGTATACAAGGAACCCAGCGGCGAAGAGGCGTAGGAACTCGACCTTTGGGTCGTTCTGGCGCCGGAACACCATGACGACACCCGCTAGTAGCAGGGGACCCATATAGACCAGCAACTGGAATAGGCTGGATGCCTCGACCGCCACCCATCCCGAGCCCGCCAGATGCCACCGCTTGCCGAGCCATGCGTCCTGAACGAAGTGACTCGTCCAGCCGAGCTGGTAGATCTTGAAGACGCCGGCACCCAAACCCAAGGCGACGACCATCCCGATGGTGTGTTGGGCCGGGACAAGAAGATTGCGTTGCATTGACTCGCGCGCCCGCCCTCCGCGACCCGCTGCGGCAATGATCAGCCAGGCACCCAACGCGGCGACGGCGCTACTGAAAACACCAGCGTGCCAATGGCCACGGAACACGCGTGCGAATGACAAACCGTAAATGTCGCGCGAATAGAAGCCGGACCAATGCAACCCATAGCCCACCGACAACGCGTAAAAGACGGTCACGGCAGCGCACCACCCAAACATTGCCCGTCTCAGGTGACGATCCGGATCCCCGATCGCGCTCGCCATCGCTGCGGCAAGAACGAAGGGCATGTACATGAAGCCGCTGATCCGGGTGACGAAGAGGCAACCGAAGGCCGCCGCCGACAGCCACAACCACCGAGATCGGAAAGCACCCATCGCCTCGTTCCGACCGATTGCCAGGCAGGTGAAGCCGACCAACGAAAAGGCGAGTGCAGGAACCTCCGTCACGGGAAACTTGGAGAAGAACGCATGCAGCGGATTGACGGCGAGCAGGCCACCGGCAACCAGCGCAGCGCGTGGCGACCCTGAAACCGCCAGCCCCAGACGATAGACGAAGACGATCGACAGCCAACTGAAGAAGGTCAGCGCGTAAATCCCGAAGGTGGCACCGAACAAGCCCTCAAAGATGGCCATCCAGACGGGAAACAGGTGGTAAAACTGGAACTGCAGCCGCGGGCCAGAATGCTCGGCGAGGTAAACACCGGGCAGATAGTCGGCACGGCGGTTCTCTTCCAGATACGTCTTTTTAAAAGAGGGGTCGTCAAGCTTTTCCAGCGCCGTATCCTGTACCTCGATCCCTCCCGTGCGGGCAAGATGATGGGCGACGTTGACGTAAACGCCCTCGTCCTGCCCACCCAATACGTAGTGGTAGGCCGGCAGCCGGAAGAACAGGCAGACTAGGGTCAGTAGCGCCAGATGCCGCCAATCCGGCGACACGCGTGAGGGAGACCCGCGATCCCGCATACACCAGGCATATGTGCCCGTCACCAACAGCGAAGCGAGGCAAACCTGCAGCGCCAGGAAACAACCCGCCAATGCAGTGACCAGCCCGAGCACACTCGCCGACAGCAGCCAGACAACTAGCAGCTCCAGCCACCGGTCAACCCGCTCGTTCACGATCAAGTCCCGTTGAACCATTCCCACTACTCCCTTGCCCGGTACGTGAACCAATGAACGAATTACCTACAACGCTTTGTGGTCAAGATACCCACGGCCGGACAACCCGGTGGCGTCAACCGCCGGCATACATCCACGCAAGTGTTTCCTTGAGCGGAATCATCGGGGCGAGAGGCATACAGGCCTTGAATCGCGCGTTCGAACCCACCAGCCGGTGGACTTCGTTGGCGCGCACAAAGTCCGGATTGACCTGTTTCACGATCCGATAGCCGGCGATGTCGCCCATCATGTCCAGCACATCATCGAGCGAATGCCCCTCGCCGCTACAGAGGTTGAAGGTCTGGCCGATGGGTTTCTTGTCCACGATTGCCCGATAGCACCGAGCCACATCCCGAACATCGCTGAAATCCCGGACCACGTTCGTGTTGCCCAGTTCGATGATCTGTTCGCGGCGTCCGAAGTGCGCCAGGACCTTAGGAATGAGGAACTGTTCGGACTGGCCGACACCGGTGTAATTGAACGGCCGGGTGATGACGATGGGCAGCTTTTCCATCCACAATCGTGCCATGTATTCCATGGCCAACTTGCTCACCGCATAGTCATTGGCCGGCGCCGGCGGCGTACCCTCTGCAATCGGCTCGACCTCGGCGTTGCCATAAATGTTGGCACTGCTGGCAAGGATGACGACTTCCGGTTTTTTGGATGAAGCCGTCAGCGCCTCAAGTAGATTGCGGGTGCCGACGACGTTGACCCGATACATCTCCTCGACGTCACCGTGCGCCACGAAAGCAATCGCGGCCAGGTGCAGCACCACATCAGGTCTGACGGCCTCCACAACCAGCCGCACCGCTTCGCGATCCAGCAGATCGGCCCGGATAGATCCCGGCGCACCGTCTTCCCCGTGGTTGGACAGGCCGAACACCTCGTAGCCGGCCCGTTCCAATTCGCGAGCGACATAGCGACCGGTGAATCCGCTGCGGCCCGTCAGCAACGCGCGCGGCTTCGCCATCAGAACGACGCACCGCGTTCGTTGCGGACGAGATCGGCCTCGACCATCATGCGGCACAGCTCTTCCAGCGAGGTCTTCGCTTCCCAACCGAGCTTATCGCGTGCCTTGGCGGCGTCGCCGATCAGCAATTCCACTTCGGCGGGACGGTAGAAGCGTGGATTGATGCGCACCAGCTCGCGCCCGCTTGCAGCGTCGACACCGCGCTCTTTCTCCGCGTTACCGCGCCAGTCGAGATCGATCCCCACCGCCTTGAACGCCATGGTGACGAAGTCGCGCACGGTTTCCGTTCGGTTGGTTGCCAGCACGTACGTGTCCGGCTCATCGGCCTGCAGCATTCGCCACATGCCCTCGACGTATTCCTTTGCGTAACCCCAGTCGCGCTTGGCATCGAGGTTCCCGAGCTCGAGCGCGTCGAGCTTGCCGAGTTTGATCTTGGCCACCGCGTCGGTGATCTTGCGGGTCACGAATTCGCGCCCACGCAAGGGCGACTCATGGTTGAAGAGAATGCCGCTGCTGCCAAAGATGTCGTAGGACTCGCGGTAGTTCACCGTCATCCAGTGCGCATACAACTTGGCAACACCGTATGGACTGCGCGGGTAGAACGGGGTCGACTCGGTCTGCGGCACCGCCTGCACCTTGCCAAACATCTCGGATGTGGATGCCTGGTAGAACCGTATCTTGCGATTCACCGTACGGATCGCCTCGAGCATGTGCACGGCGCCGATACCAGTGATGTGGCCAGTGGTAATCGGCTGGTCGAACGACACGCCCACAAAGCTCTGCGCGGCGAGGTTGTACACCTCGGACACTTCAGTGTTCTCTAGCAGGCGGATGCTCGATCCAAGGTCGGTCAGGTCGTATTCGACGAGCGAAAGGTTGGGGTGGCTTTCGATGCCCAGCTCTTCGATGCGCCAGAAATTGACCGAGCTGGTCCGCCGATACGTACCGTAGACCCGATATCCCTTTTCCAGCAGCAGTTGTGTGAGGTATGCACCATCCTGGCCGGAAACGCCTGTGATCAAGGCCGTTTTCATGAAAGACTCCTGTTGAATTCGATTGAAAATTTCTTCCCAGCCTGGATGAAGGCTGAGCTCAAACCGTCGCATTTTCTCAGCCGCCGTGTCCGACGGCAATGGAACATGCGGAAATCGGTTCCACCTCGACCGCGGTCACCCAGATGCTGGTGTTGGCCTCCACCGAGACACGCACCTCGAGATCGGCGACATCCACCTCCAGGACCAGTTCGACCTCGGCCAGCATCGCACCGGCTTGGCGTTCATCGGCGACGAACGAACGCTCCGCGTGGATCGTGGCACCGGCGGAACTGCACACGTCTAACGATCCCGAGCCGGGACCACCTCCGTAGATCCTGACACTGTACCGCCCGGCACCCAACGGCACGTAAGGGCCGTACAACAAAAGCCCGGCGGCCCCGCTTGACACCATGCGGCCCCGAGTAAGGTGCCCTACCTGCGTGAGGAGCCGGTAGTCGAATGCTTGGTAGCGACGCAAGGAACCGGGCATCCATCGGTAGTCCCAACGCTCGTTGCAGAGTACGTCGATCAATTGGGCGGTGGCTTCGCTCCACGTATTCCAGCGCATGCCGCTGGACTGCGGCGCACGAACGATCGCATTGAGCTCCAGCCAGGCCCGCAATGCATTGCTCAGGTCGTCGGCGCCGTAGCCGGAGAAATAATACGCATGCTCGCCGGCAATCTCCCTGAATACCGGCAGGTCGCGCGCAATCAGCGGCAACCCGTGATGAGCTCCCTCGATCAACGGCAGACCGAACCCTTCGCCTTCCGATGCCATGACCAGCGCCGATGCGCGCCGATAGGCCGCGAGAAGCAGATCGTCGCCAGCCTTCTGGAACCAGAAAAACCGCTTACCCCGTTGCGGGTGGTCGGCCATGTGCGCGAGCAGGTCATCGACCAGCCAGCCGGGCTTTCCAATCACCAGCAAATTGACCTCCACGCCCTGCTGCCATAGCAGTTCGCAGGCAGCCAGCGCCTGGGCATGTCCCTTGCGCGGCTCCACCGTTCCGACCATCAGGAAGGTGGGGCGGTCGCCCAATTCCGGCAAGCGGGCGGAGGGCTCAGCCTCGCTCGCATCCGGCGCGCCGGCCGGGTCCAGATCAGCACCCAGATGGAACCAGCCGATGCCCAGCGGGCGCTGCCGCTCGGGGCGCGCCTGATGCAACCACGATTCGAACTCGTCGGCGACCGCCTTGGAGATGCAGACCACGCTATCTGCCACCTCGGCGATGGACTCATACCAGCTCCTGAACAGCGGCAACCCGGGCGGATCGAAGCAATCAGGACGCAACAACGGCAGCAGATCGTAGACGACGTAATGTTGTCGCACGCCGCGATTGCGCATGCGGCGGAACACATCGATATGCCGGGGAATCAGATGCGCAGCCAGGTCTAGCCCCAGGTAGACGTCGCCGGGCGCGAGGTCCACCGGCTCATCCGGCGGAAGCGGATATCCCTCGAAATAGCGTCGCTGGCAATAGCTGCGCGCATAACGCAGGACACCATCCTCGCACAGGCAAACCGGCTCAACCCGATACCCTTGGAGCGGTGTCTCCAACAGCTCGTCCAGCACGCGGCGAACGACTCGCTGGATGCCGGTGCCGGCGTCATGAACTGCGAGATTGGAAACATCCACCAGCCACTGGGATGTAGTTCGGGGGTATCTCATGTTGGCTGCTAACGCCGACGCGACGCGGGACCAATCTGCGGCCGATGTATCCGCTGCCTCCAACGCGACGAGCTCCGCGATAACTGCGCGCAGATTCTCGCGCCAAGTCCATGATGGTGGCACTTCCTCCTGGGAGGCCGGGTTCACCGCCCGCAGAATCTGGCTCCGCCCCAGCTGCAGGAAACTTTCCGGCGTTACCAACCTGTCGAGCACAGCTTCGGCAAAACCAGCATCGATGGCGGCACGCAAGGCCCGATACCCGCCCGCGTGGTAAAGCAGCGCTATCACCAACTCACGGCCGTCGGCGGATTGTGCAAGCGCATGCAGTGCCCTGCCAAAGCGTTGGTCGCGTAACAGGATGTCGACCGCACCAGTGGTGGCAAAGCCAAGTGTCTTGGCGCAGTAAGGGTCGTCAGCCAACTCGATCACGACGCGTTCGACGCGGGTATCGTTTTTTCGGTCCTCGACAAACCTTGCGAGTGAGCGCTGAGGCGACAATTCGCGGCAGTCGCTATCCGCGTACACCACGGCGGGAGCCAACGAGTCCACCGCAACGGTGGACCCTGGGGCAACCAGGACGGCGGTAATCCCGGCCTTTGGTGCGACCTCGGAAATCGCCGGGCGCGATTTGAACGATTTTCTCAACTGCACCGTTGCCTCGAAGGCGTCAAGTGCACGCTTCGCTGATTCTGGCCAGGAAAAACGCCGACACTGCGCCTTCGCGTGAGCAAGAAAGCCTGCCCGAAACGCTTCGTCCGTGAGTGCCAAAGTCATCTTTGCCGCCATGGCATCGACATCGCACGGATCGAACAATGCGTCGGGGTACCCAATGACTTCCGGAAGACTGGAGGTCGCGGAGCCGATCACGACTGCCCCGCTAGACATCGCTTCCAGGGCCGGCAGGCCAAAGCCCTCCTGCAGCGAGGGGAAAACATAAAGCGAGCAGAGGTTGTAGAGCTTGACCAGATCGCGATCGGGCACGTAACCGGTGAAAACAACTTCGTCCGCCGCCAGGCCGAATGCCTGGATGAGCATGGTCAAGGCTTCACGCTCGGGCGCCGGCGCGCCACCGACGATAGCCAGTTGGTGCGCGCGCCGAAGTTCGACCGGAAGTGCGGCGTACGCGCGAATGAGGGCCGCGATATTCTTGCGGGCATCGAAACCGCCTGCGTACATCACGAACGGGCGCTGCAGGGCATAACGATGCATCAATTCGCCCCTGAACGTCTCGGCGTTCTCCAGTGGGGCGAAGACCGCGTCGGAGGCACCGGATATGTCGACCAGGCGCTCGCCGGGGATGCCCAACAACTGCGTGGCTTCGTCACAGGAAAACCGGGAGATCCCAAGCAGAACGTCCGCCCTTCGCAAATGGCTGACCTTTTCCATATACCAGCGGCACACGCCTGGATCGGAGAGATACACATCCCGATGACTGAGCGGGATTAGGTCGTAAAGGGTGACGGCGGTGGCGTAAGAGCGATCTGATGAAACCGTCGCTATGACATCGTCGCCCCAGCCATCAAACAGGCTGGCGACATGAACGACATCCGGATTCAGCTCCCGAAGCACCTGAGTCCGCAATGCCTCGGAGGCACGCATGCGGAAGGCGTTGCCGGGGTCGATGTAGGCAGTGGGACACAAAGACTCCCATGTGACAAGGCGATCCTGCGACAGATAACCATCGAATTGCCCGCGGAGGAATTCGATGGATTCGCCCATTGCTGCATTCAGCAGAATGGTGATCTCATGTTCGCGCGGGTCGGCGGCGATGGCCTTGGCCAGGGCCAGGGAGTATCGGCCGATGCCGCGACGGCGGCCTTCCGGCGATTGGCATGCTTGCAAATCCAATACGACGTGCACGCTCACTCGCTCCCGCAAGAGTCATCGTTGCAGCGGCGGCGTTGTCTAGCGTCCCGTATCTCCTCAAAGACCCGCATGGCCCGGCTCGTCATTGGCAACGCGACCTGATCCCGACGCACCAGTTCACCTTCAGCCTCGATCGGCGGTGCGCCGAACAGGAAAAGGCTTGCCAGCGTGCTCAGCCTCGAGTCCTTCCCGGCCAGCCTCGTAGCGGTGGCGCTGAGCCATTGCCACTTGGCTATTCGCCGAAGGAGAGGCCGTGCAGTACGCGCGGGCCATCGCAATATGAAATAGAGGATGTGACCACCCGCCCTCATCAACCTCTGCGTGCCACGCTTCAGGAGGCGCAACGGAAAGGTGATGCGCCACGATGTACTGCGATGAAGCGCATGAATCAGGCAGTGCAGGCGCGCCACCTCCTCGTCGCGGAGATGGACCTCGCGGTGTAGGCGCGCCACCTCCTCGTCGCGGAGATGGACCTCGCGGTGCAAGCGATCCACTTCCCGGTCGCGGCGAAGAATCTCACCATGCAATCGGGCCAACTCCGCCCGCATGAACGACTCGCGTTCTATCGATTGACTGACCAGTCGCCGCTGTTCGGCCAACGCGGTCATGTGGAGTGCCTCACGCTTTTCGAACTCTGAGAGTCGTGCGCGGTGCTCCACCAGCGCTGCTTCACGCCGCTCGTTTTCGTTGTGCAGGTAGTCGACGCTATGGCGCAGAGCCGTCGAAGCCCCGCGCAACCGTTCCAGTTCATCGCGTGCAGCTGCTTCCGACGCGCGAACAAAGCGATCGAAGACATTCGGCGGATAGGAAAACGCCCCGTCCAACTCGGCGTGTTCGTCGGCCACGTAGAAACGATTGAGGCCGTCCTCGTACACGAAATGGTAGCCGCGGCTGGTGAGCAGCGGCTCCCATTCTGCATAGGCGGGGGTCTGACTGTTGGGTTCGGTGGCTTCCAGCAGGATGACCCAAGGCCGGACATGCTGGAGCGAAATCCCCCGCAGCGCGGCCGCCTCGGCTCCCTCGCAATCGATCTTGAGAAAATGGACCTCAGCCACTTGGTGGCCGTCACAGATGCTGTCCAACGTGACGCAGGCCACGTCCGATTCCCGTATGAGGTGCCCGGCGCTGGCGTGACGGCTGGCAAAGCCAGGGTCTGTCGTGGAGAGGCCGCTATCGACGACTTCGAACAGGTGCAAGGTGCCCGGTCGGTCGGACACGGCGACCTGCAGGTTGATGTCGCGCGGACGGTCGGTGCAAAGTCTCTCGAACCAAAACGTCACCGGCTCGACATTGATGCCATGCCAGCCCTGGTCATAAAGCGCCTTGGTCACAGAGTCATCGACCGGATCCTGCGCGCCCACGTCAATGTAGAAACCCTGCTCAACGCCGCGCAGGGCGCGCGCGAGCATGACGTCTTCGTAATTCTGGGCGTAGGAGACGAAGCTCATGGGCTTGCAATCTCAATCTGCGGCGGCACCCAAGCCGTGCCCACGAAAACCTGGCGCGACAGATTGGAAACGTTAAAGACGAGCGCGAGATCTCGCCATTCGTAGTTGTTGACCAAGTGGGTCTCGGTGCTCACTAGGGCAGTGGATATCGAATAGGTCCCCGGGCCAAAGTTCATGGGGAAATGGATGCGGAACTCGATGCGCTGGCCCGCGCGAACTTCCTCCAACTCCTGGTGGGTGTGGTGGGTGTTGGTGCCGAACACCGCCTGCCCCAGCCTGTCCTTGATCATGTAGCCAAGGACGAGGCGCGGGATGTCCGCGTTTGCTGCCACGCGAATGCGCAACGTCACTGGTTGGCCGACATCGACGAACTCCACAGGCTCGTCCTGGGTATTGAGGAGCACCACCTCTTCCACACGAGCTTCGCCGGTACCCGATATCGTCTGCTCTCGTCCGCTGACATGACTGGTCACGCTGACGCTGCTGTTTTCGCGCTCGGCAATCAGCGCGTTGTAGAGGTCCATCACCGCGGCGGGCTCGCCGTCTTTCACGAGGCGTCCATTTTCAAGCAGCAGCGCACGATCACACAGACTCTGGATGGCGCCGCTGTCATGCGAGACGATCAGCAGCGTCGTGCCCTGCTCCCGGAACTCGCGGATGCGCTTGAAACACTTGTGCTGGAAATACGCGTCGCCAACCGACAGCGCTTCGTCAACGATAAGAATGTCCGGGCGGAAGGCAGTGGCCACGCTGAAGGCCACGCGCATCTGCATGCCGCTGGAGTAGGTTCGGACGGGTTCGTCGAAGTATTCGCCGATTTCCGCGAAAGACTCGATGTCCGTCATCGCCGCACTTATCGCTGCCCGCGCGAAGCCCATCAGCCCCGCCGCGTGATATACGTTCTCGCGCCCGGTGAGGTCGGGATCGAACCCCATGCCGAGCTCCAGGATCGCGGCAATCCGGCCACCCACTTTGATCGAGCCTTCGCTTGCGCGCATGGTCCCGGTGATCAGCTTGAGCAGGGTGCTCTTGCCCGCGCCGTTCTGGCCGACGATGCCGATCGACTCGCCGGGAGCGACATCGCACGACAAGCCACGCAGGACCCATTGCTCCGAGCGCACGCTTACCGCGACGCCCAGCCAGGTCGCGAAGCGGCGCCACTCGCTGCCGTAGTCCCGGTACGCCTTGCCAAGATTGCGCACGCTCAACAATGTGCCACTCATATGACATCCACCATTTCGGGCGCCGCGCGGCGGAACAGGATAAGGGCGAAGGCAAGCAGCACCAGCGATGCGCCGCCGATCACCACCAAGCCCAGCAGACCCGGCGCCTTCCCGTAGAGGATCACGCTCTGGAAATCAGCCGCGAGGTGGTACATGGGGTTGAACGCAAGGATCTTCTGCAACTGCACGGGAAGGATGGTCGGCATGTAGACGATCGGGGTCAGCCAGAACAGTAGCTGCAGCACCACCGTCATCACCTGAGCGATATCACGCACGAATACGTTGAGCACGCCCAAGATGAGTCCGACACCCAGGGCGAAAACCAGGTTGACGCCCACAAGCACCGGCAGCCACAGCATGCTCCAGCTGGGCGGATGGCCGATGAGGGCGAAAACGCCAGCCGAAGCCAGCAGCAGCAGGAAGTTGTTCACCAGTGCGGACCCGGTCGTGACCAGCGGCAGGCACACCCGCGGAAAGACGATCTTCTTCATCAGGTTGCCGTTGTCGACGAACATTGTCAGCGAACGCGTGAGCACTTCGCTGAACAAAGCCCACGCGATCATCCCCGCCATCAGGTAGATCACATAGCCATAGCGGTTATCGATGCCCGGCAGCTTCGCCGCCATGATGCGCGACAACACGAGGGAATAGATGGCCACCTGTGCCAGCGGCTGCAGGATCATCCACAGCGCACCCAGCTTGCTGCGCGCGAAGCGGGAGCGCAGGTCGTTCTTTATCGACGAGATAATAAAGTGGCGGTAGCTCCATACCGCCGCCAGCATGTCGTTCATGAGGCACCTTCGTTAATAGGGTCGGCATCAGCACCCCTGCCGGACGCATTCGGGGCGGATGCAGCCGACGCAATCTGGGCCAGCCGCTGGATGAGCTTGCCCGCCACAGCCTGGGGGGACAGCTTTTCAAGTATGTCCGATGAGGCCTGACGGCCGATTCCCGCCGCGTACCCAGGTTCATCCACCAAACGACGCATGTACGCTGCCGCGTGCTCGACATTGGGCTGCGCCCATCGCTGACCTTCGTGGTAGAGGTATTCGCCCTCGGACACGCCGACCATCTCGTAGTCGACCAGACAGCTGTTCTCGGGCGTCATGAATTCCATGTTGCCGGACCAGGCCGTTGCTATGACCGGCTTGCCAAGCCGCATGCATTCCGCGAGCCCGAGACCAAAGCCCTCGGACCGGTGCAGCGAGATATATGCATCGGCGCAACGCTGCAGTGCCTGAACATGGGCGCGGTCGATCACGTCGTCGCGCACCAGGATGCGCTCGTCGCCGCCGGCCGCATCCAACAGTTCACGCAACCGATCCGGATGACGGTGTCCGTTGCTCGATTTGATCAGCAGCTGGACGTCCCGCCGACCATCGTCGAAAGCGTTACGGAATGCACGAATCGTCGCCAGGGGATTTTTGCGAGCCTGGAACGAATTGAAATCGAAGCTGTTCAAAAACAAGAATGCGTCGTCACGAAGCCCGAAATCGCTCCGAGTCAGACCACTGTCCGGCATCTCCAGAACTGGCAGGGGCACGTGCAACAGCGGTTTGTCTGTAGCGCGTCCGACCACCTCATGAATGAACGCGGAAGAGACCATGACCTCGTCGACCTCGGCCAGTGCCGCCAACCATTCCCGCGGGAACGTCTCCAGCTCCCAGAACCAGCAGCCGATCGTGTAACGGTTGCCCAGTCGCTCCCTGCCGATGGTGGCGATGGCCGCGTCCATGTAGTCGGGATTGACGAAAACCAGGTTGATCCCATAAGGCGTATCCGTGCCGATATGCTGCTCCAGGCTGGTGTCGCCCATGCTGTGAGCCATATCCAGCGCAATGTCGTATACGGCCACCGGGTAGCCCGCCCCCAGCAACGCACGCGCATATAGCCGCGCGCTCTCGGCCAGGCCAAATTGACCGCGCGCGTAGGCGAAAATGTTCACCCCGGCCGCCGCACCGAATCGAACATCTGCCGGAGCGACGGGCTGAGCAAGTGCGGGCAGCGGGGCTGCCAACGCCCACCGCGAAGTGCGCTTGAATCTGACCCGCTCTCCAGCGCGGCGCGCAAGCGCCTGAGACACGCCCATGCGCCAGGCCATCGGCAAACGGCGATAGATCGTCCTCAGCCATTCCTGCCGGCGTATCCATGCCGAAAGATTGAGGAGTGCCAGTCCAGGGCCCGGTTTCTGCTTACCGCCAATGCTCACGGCGTTTCCCGCATGCAGATCATTGCAGGCATCCGCGTTGTGCAGCTTCATTGACCAAGCGCACTCGAAAGCTCCGCACGCAGGTCGGCAATATCCTCTACCCCTACTGACAAGCGGATCAAGCCATCACTGATCCCCAAACGCTTGCGGTTGGCTGCAGGCACCGAGGCGTGCGTCATGATCGCAGGGTGTTCAATGAGGCTCTCCACACCGCCCAGCGATTCCGCCAGCGCGAAGAGCTTGCAACGCTCAAGCATGCGACGGGCTTTTTTCAGCCCACCCTTTACCTCGATGGTGACGATGCCGCCGAAGCCGTCCATTTGGCGACGAGCCAGCGCATGCTGGGGGTGGCTTCGAAGTCCCGGATAAATCACTCGCTCGACCGCCGGATGTTTTTCGAGCCACTGCGCCAGCTCCAGCGCGCCTTGGCAGTGTGCCTCCATGCGCAAGTGCAGGGTCTTGAGGCCGCGCATGGCAAGAAATGCGTCGAACGGACCGGCGACGGCGCCGACGGAGTTCTGCAGGAATGCCATCCGTTCCGCCAGCTCATCGCTGCCGGCCACCACGATGCCACCGACCATGTCCGAATGGCCGTTGAGGTACTTGGTGGCCGAGTGCAGCACCAGGTCTGCGCCAAACTCGAGCGGGCGCTGGACCATCGGCGAGCAGAAGGTGTTGTCCACCACCAGAATGAGCCCGTGCTTCTTCGCAAAGGCGGCGATCTTGGCCAGATCGACCAGCTTGAGCATCGGGTTGGTGGGCGTCTCGGCCCAGATCATGCGGGTGTTCGGCTTGAGCGCAGCCTTCAATGCCTTCGGGTCGTTGAGGTCGATGAAATCGAAATCCAGCCCGGCCGAACGCCGGCGCACCCGTTCGAAGAGCCGGTAGCTGCCGCCATAGAGGTCATCCATGGCGATCACGTGGCTGCCCGAGTCGAGCAGGTCCAGCACCGTCGCCGCCGCGGCAAGACCCGAGGCGAAGGCGAAGCCGGCCAAGCCGCCTTCAAGGTCCGCCACGCAGCGCTCGTAGGCCATGCGGGTGGGGTTCTGCGTTCGCGAGTACTCGTAGCCCTTATGCTTGCCGGGGCTTTCCTGCACGTAGGTCGAGGTAGCGTAGATGGGCGTCATGATCGCGCCGGTGCTCGGATCCGGATGCTGGCCGGCGTGGATGGCGCGGGTTCCAAGTCCGAGGGGGGCGGCGTTCTTCTGGGTCATGATGATTCGGCAGCAGGCCGGCGCGAGTGGGGGCTGCCATCTTAACCGCGAACCCCGCTTTTTCCTTAACTTTTCAGCTCGCCGCTAGCCTGTCACGGCGCCCGTTGCAGACCGGTCGTTCAGGCACAATGGGCAATGGGAATCAAGCAGACAAGCTCATGGAAACCTTGCTCGTCACCGGCGGCGCCGGCTTCATCGGCGCCAATTTCGTGCTGCAGGCGGTGGCCGACGGGCTGCACGTGGTCAATCTGGACAAGCTGACCTATGCCGGCAACCTGGACACCCTGGCCTCGCTCGGGGGGAGCGACCGCCACCTGTTCGTGCAGGGCGACATCGGCGACCGTGCGCTGGTGGCCCGGCTGCTGGCCGAACACCGACCACGGGCGATCGTCAACTTCGCCGCCGAATCCCACGTGGACCGGTCGATCGACGGCCCGGCCGCCTTCGTCGAGACCAACGTCGTCGGCACGCTCGGCCTGCTCGAATGCGCCCGCGACTACTGGCGCGGCCTGGTAGGCGGGGCGCGCGAAGCGTTCCGCTTACTGCACGTCTCCACCGACGAGGTGTATGGCTCGCTCGGCGCCGAGGGCGAGTTCACCGAGGCCACGCCGTATGCGCCCAATTCGCCCTACTCGGCGTCGAAGGCCGCCTCCGATCACCTGGTGCGCGCGTTCCACCATACCTACGGCCTACCCACGCTCACCACCAATTGCTCGAACAACTACGGGCCCTACCAGTTCCCGGAGAAGCTCATCCCGCTGGTGATCCAGAAGGCACTGGCCGGCGAGCCGCTGCCGGTCTATGGCGACGGCCTGAACATCCGCGACTGGCTCTACGTCGGCGATCACTGCAGCGCGATCCGCCGCGTGCTCGAGGCCGGCCGCGTGGGCGAGACCTACAACGTGGGCGGCAACGCCGAGCGCGAGAACCTGACCGTGGTCAAGACCATCTGCGCGCTGCTCGACGCGCACCGGCCGCTGGCCGACGGCCGGCCGCGCGAATCGCTGATCACCTTCGTCAAGGACCGTCCCGGCCACGACCGGCGCTACGCCATCGACGCGGGCAAGCTGCAGCGCGAACTCGGTTGGTCGCCCACGCATACTTTCGAGAGCGGAATGGCACATACCGTGGACTGGTACCTGGGTCACCAACTATGGGTGCAGCGGGTCCTGGATGGGAGCTATCGCATGGAGCGATTGGGATCATGAGGAACTGGGCATGAGAGCACGCAAGGGAATCATCCTGGCCGGCGGTTCCGGCACGCGGTTGCACCCGATCACCCAGGGCGTCAGCAAACAGCTGCTACCCGTGTACGACAAGCCGATGATCTACTACCCGCTGGCGATCCTCATGCTCGCGGGCATTCGCGAGGTGCTGGTGATCAATACCCCGCATGAGCAGTCGCTGTTTCAGCGGCTGCTAGGCGACGGTTCGCAGTGGGGCATGGACATCCATTACGCGGTGCAGCCCTCGCCGGATGGGCTGGCGCAGGCCTTCCTGATCGGCCGCGACTTCCTGGGCGGCGCGCCCAGCTGCCTAGTATTGGGCGACAACATCTTCTACGGCGTGGGCCTGAGCGAACGTCTACAGCGCGCGGCGACGCGCGAGCACGGCGCCACCGTGTTCGGTTACTGGGTGCGCGAGCCGGAGCGCTACGGAGTGGCGGAGTTCGACGGCGACGGGCGCGTGGTGGACCTCGAGGAAAAACCACCCAGACCCAAATCGAACTACGCGGTCACCGGGCTGTATTTCTACGACGAGCGAGCCTGCGACTTCGCTTGCTCGCTCCAGCCGTCGGCCCGCGGCGAACTGGAGATCACCGATCTCAATCGTCGCTACCTGGCCGAGGGCGCCCTGCATCTGGAGCAACTCGGTCGTGGCTACGCTTGGCTGGACACCGGCACGCACGAGTCGCTAATGGAAGCGGGCAACTTCATCCAGACCATCGAGCACCGCCAAGGTCTCAAGGTCTGCTGCCCGGAGGAGATCGCCTTCCTAAAGGGTTGGATCGGTCCGGAGCAGTTGTTGCGCCTGGCGGAGCCACTTGCGAAAACCGGCTACGGGCAGTACCTGAAGAACTTGGCCGACCAGGGGCTGGTGCCATGAAGGTCATCCAGACGACACTGCCCGGCGCCGTGGTGATCGAACCGCAGGTGTTCGGCGACGCACGGGGATTTTTCTACGAGAGCTTCCACGCGGCCAAGTTCCGGGAGGCGGGCGTCGATGCTCGCTTCGTGCAGGCAAATGTCTCGCGCTCAGCCAAGGGGGTGTTGCGCGGGCTGCATTACCAATGGCCCCACCCGCAGGGCAAGCTGGTCAGCGTGCTCGAAGGTGAGGTCTACGACGTCGCAGTGGATATACGCCGTGGTTCGCCCACCTTCGGTCGCTGGGTCGGCGCCATGCTCACTGCCGAGAATTTCCGCCACTTCTGGGTGCCCGAAGGCTTCGCACATGGCTTCTGCGTGCTGTCGGAATTCGCCACCTTCAGCTACCAGTGCACCGCGCTGTACGAGCGCGAGCATGACGCGGGCATCCGCTGGAACGACGCGGACATCGCCATCGACTGGCCGGTCAGCGCCCCGCTGCTGTCGGACAAGGACCTCCGCGCACCGTTCCTGAAGGACGTGCCGCCCGAGCGCCTCCCCGTCTACTCGCCATGAAAATCCTGCTGCTGGGCGCCAACGGCCAGCTTGGCCGCAGCTTCGTGGAGGACGGTGGCCTTGCCGCTCGTGGTGAACTCCTCGTGGCCACACGCGACGGCACCCTGTGGGACGGCGAGCGCGCCGAAGCGGTCGACCTCGCAGCGCCCGGGGTGGACGCGCTGCTGGACCGCCTGCGCCCGGACGTGATCGTCAACGCCGCGGCCTACACCGCCGTCGATCGCGCCGAGCAGGAAGAAGCGCTGGCCCTGCGCGTCAACGGCGAAGCCGTCGGCGAACTGGGCAAGTGGGCCGCTGCGCACGATGCGCTCGTGCTTCATTACTCCACCGATTACGTGTTCGACGGCAGCGCGAAGATGCCCTACCCCGTCGACGCGCCTACCTGCCCGCTGGGCGCCTACGGCCGCAGCAAGCTCGCCGGCGAAGCAGCGCTGCGCGCCAGCGGCGCCGACCACCTGATCCTGCGCACGGCGTGGGTGTACGCCCCGCACGGCCACAACTTCCTGCGCACCATGCTGCGCCTGGGGGCCGAACGCGAGGAGCTGCGCGTGGTGGCCGACCAATACGGCGCGCCCACCTCCACCGCGGTGATCGTGCGTGCCAGCCTGGCCCTGCTCGACCGCTGGTTCGCACGGCCCGGCGCACGCGCCTCGTTGCGCGGCACGCATCACGTGGTCGCCAGCGGCCATACCAGTTGGCACGGCTTCGCCAGCGCGATCTTCGACGAAGCCCATGCGCGGGGACTGCTCGCGCGCGTGCCCCGCGTGCTGCCGATCGCAACTGCCGACTATCCCACGCCCGCCCGCCGCCCGGCCTGGTCCGTGCTGGACAACACCGGCCTGGGCCAGTGGCTCGCAAGTCCGTTGCCCGACTGGCGCGAGGGCTTGCGTGAGGTGATGGACCGGCTGGCCGACCGGGTACCCTGACCGGCAGAAGGCTGCCGCCCCCATCGTGAGGCCGGCATCACGCGGGCCGTGCTAGGTTCCGCCCGCCGCCAGCGCCAGGGGACTGTGCGACTCGCCAAAGGGTCGTGCGCCATGAACCAGGTTTCCGCCGAAGGCGAATACCGCTACCGCGCGTTCATCAGTTACAGCCACCGCGACCGGCGCTGGGCCGAGTGGCTGCATCGTGCCCTGGAAACCTACCGCGTGCCCTCGCGCCTGGTCGGCCAGGTCACGGACGCGGGCATCGTGCCGCGGCGGCTCGCTCCCATCTTCCGCGATCGCGAGGAACTGGCCAGCTCCCACGACCTGGGCCACAAGGTGGACCTGGCGCTGGCGCAATCGGCCAACCTGATCGTCGTGTGCTCCCCCGCGGCGGCCGCCTCGCGCTGGGTGGGCGCCGAGATACGTGCGTTCCGGCGGCTCGGCCGCAACGATCGCATCTTCTGCCTCATCGTCGCCGGCGAACCCAATGCGCCGGCCGGGCAGTCCGCCGAGGAATGCCTTTCCCCCGCGTTGTGCGGCCCTATGGACGGCCAGACCGATGCGGAGCAAGACGAGCCGATCGCCGCCGACGTGCGCCCAGGCAAGGACGGCAAACAGGCGGCCAAACTCAAACTCGTGGCCGGCCTGCTCGGACTGGAACTGGACCAGCTGCGCCGGCGCGAGCTGCAACGGCGCAACCGGCGGCTCGCGGCGGTTGCGGCGCTGTCCACGCTGGTGATGCTGGTGACCACCCTGCTGGCGATCGACGCGATGATCGCCCGCCGCACCGCCGAGCGCCGGCAGAAGCAGGCCGAGGCGTTGATCGGCTTCATGCTCGGCGACCTCAACGACAAGCTGGCGCAGGTGCAGCGGCTGGACATCCTGGAAGCGGTCGACGACAAGGCGATGGCTTACTTCCAGTCCCTGCCCGCCACGGACGTGACCGACGACGTGCTGGAACAGCGCGCCAAGGCGCTGGAGAAGATCGGCAGCGTGCGGCTGGACCAGGGGCGCCTGGCCGCCGCCACGAGCGCGTACCGGGCCGCCGAACCGCTGGCGCGGGCGCTTGCCCAGGCGGCGCCGGCCGACCGCGAAAGGCAGATTGCCTACGCGCGGGTGCAGGCCTTCCTCGGCATGAGTGACTGGTACCAGGGCCACCTCGAGGCGGCTGGTCGCTACTTCGCCGCGGCGCAGGCCACGCTCGAGCGGCTGGGCGCGCCGGCGCGCACCGACCCGCGGGTGCTGTTCGAACTGAGCACGCTGGACAACGACATCGGCCACGTTCTGGAAGCGGGGGGCCGCCTGGACGAAGCCGCCGTGCACTACCAGCGCATGCTCGAACGCTGCCGCCTGCTGGCCGCCCACCCCTCGCCGCGCAGCGAGTGGCTCGAACACCTGGGCGAGGCACACAACAACCTGGGCAAGGTGGCCCTGATGCGCGGCGACCTGCTGACCGCGATCGACGAGTATTCGGCGGACGATGCGATCGAAACGCAGCTGAGCCAGGCCCACCCGCAGGACAACGGCCAGCACCAGAACATGGCGCGCGTGCGCGCCATCCTGGCTCGCACGCTGGCCCTGGCCGGTCGCATCGAACAGGCGGACCGCGACACCGGGGAGGCGCTGGCGGTGATCGAGGACATCCACCGATTCGATCCCAGCCTGACCGACGCCAGGGAGAGCCTCGGCCTGTACTCGACCCAGCTTGCCCGTCTGCGACGCATGCAGGGCGACACCCGCTCGCCCCGCGCCCTGTTGGCGCGCGCGACCGGCACGCTCGAGGGCCTGGCGCATCACGATCCCAGCAACACCGGCTGGCAGCAGGACCTGGCCGATGCCCGCATCGAGCGCGCGGCATGGCTGCAGGCGACCGGGCGCCCTGACCAGGCGCGGGCCGACGCGCAGGCCGCGCTGGCGGTGCTCACGCCCCTGCTGGCGGACCAGCCGGACGAACGCGCCCTGCTGCTCTCCACCGTGCGCGCGCGCCTGCAACTGGCCGACCTGCAGACCGGCAAGGACGCCGAAGGCTTGCGGTTGTCCGCCCTGCAGGACTTGCGCGGGGTCGGCAGCGGCGCCGGCGACGTCCGCCTGCTCGCCGCGCAGGTCGACGCCCTGCTCGCTCTGGGCCACATCGACGAGGCCCGTCCGCTGGTCCGGCGGCTGTGGTCCTCGGGCTACCGCGAACCGGCGCTGGTCCGGCGGCTGGCGCGGGCGGACATCACGTTCGGGCCTAACCCCGCCTTCGAGCAACGCCTGCAAGACGTCCTCGACCGGCGCGCACTCGCACTCGCGCGCTGACCTCCACCACCCCACGGGAGAACACCATGGATCACGTGCTCAACGTCAGTCTGGACAAGTCCACCACGCCCTGGCTGGTCGACATCGACCAGCACGGCAACGCCAACCAGGTCGGGCGCAGCCCGCAGCCGCAGACCCTGGCCTGGGAGCTGACCGGCAACGCCGCCGGCGGCGACCTGTTGCCGCTGCAATGGGTCGAGCCACCTCCGCCGGGCATTTTCGGCCCGCCCGAGGTGGCTGCCAACGGCCAGCGCATGACCATGACCGACCTCAACGACGACCAGGATTCGACCGGCACCTGGATCTACAGCCTGAGCCTGACGCTGGACGGCCAGGAGTACTCCACGCAGGGAACCATACCCACTGGCACCACGACCAATCCATCGATCAAGAACAACTGATCCCGTCGCACCGGCATCACCGGCGCGTAACGACGCAAGACGTACACGCACACGGCGGCCGTGCCGGCCGCCGCCAGGCCCATCGGAGGCTGACCATGACCAAGCCACGCACCATCCAGGGCACCCCGGACGAACCGAAGTCGACCGCCGAGCGCAAACCGCCCGACAACCCGCCAGAGGAACTCGAGATTCCCGAAGACACACTGGCCGCGGCCAGCACGCGGGATCCGACGATCATCAATCGCACCAGCTAGCACTCGCCGCGCAGCCGAACGACGGTTGCGCAAGGAACGGCGGCCGCCCCGGCCGCCGTGGCGCCTCCGGCCGCAAGCCCTGGAGCACCCATGACGCCCCTGGTGATCGGCGTGACCAGCCATCGCGACCTGCCGCCGGCCGACATCGAGGCCGTCCGTGCAGCCGTGCGGCAACTGTTCGGGACGCTGCGGGAATCCTGGCCTTCGCTGCCGCTGGTGGTGCTTTCCGCGCTGGCCGAGGGCGGTGATCAACTGGTGGCCGAGGAAGCACTGGCGCAGGGCGCGCGGTTGATCGCCCCGCTGCCACTGCCGCGCGAACTCTATGTGGAAGACTTCACCGACGCGGTGGCGCGCACGCGTTTCGAGGCGCTCTGCGGGCAGGCCGAGGTGATGACGTTGCCGGTGCGCAAGGGTCACTCGCACCGCGAGGTGGGCAACCCCGGCACCGCGCGCGACCAGCAATACGCGCAGGCGGGCGTGTACATCGCCAGCCACTGCCACATCCTGCTGGCGATCTGGGACGGCCAGCCCTCCGACCGTCTCGGCGGCACCGCGCAGATCGTGCGCTACCACCTGCGCGGCACCCTGCCCGGCCCGCCCAGTGAGGACCGCGACCCGCACCACATCCTGGCCGCGGGCGACGAGCGGCTGCTCTATCACGTGCTCTGCGGGCGGGCAGACCTGGCCGACGATGCACGCCCGGCGGTCACGGCTTCCTGGCGGCATGCCCTGGCGGCGACGCCCGAAGACCACCTGCCGGCGCCGTTCCGGCTGATGTTCGACCGCATGGCCGAATTCAACGACGAATGCACCACGTACGCCGACGCGATCGATGCATCGACGCGCCCCGGCGTGCACGTCGATCCCGCCACGCCGGCCACGGCCCGCATGGGCATCGAGCGCACCTTCCACGAAGCGGACTGGCTGGCCATGCACTTCCAGCACCGCGTGCTGCTGGCCATGCGCACCATCTACACGCTGGCTGCCCTGATGGGCATCGCCTTCACCTGCTACGCGCACTTCGCCGAGCAGAACTACCTGATCTACCTGTTTTTGCTGCTGTTCGCCCTCGGCACCACCATGACCGCGATCGCCAAGCGCCGCGGCTGGCATCGCAAGTACCTCGATTACCGGGCGTTGGCCGAAGGGCTGCGCATCCAGTCGTACTGGCGGCGCGCCGGCATCTCATTGACGCGCGACCACGCCTTCGCGCACGACGACTTCCTGCAGCGCCAGAACGTCGAGCTGGGCTGGATCCGCAACGTGATGCGCGCCTCGGGCCTGCCGCCCAGCTACGCGCCGCCGGCGAACGCGGCCGAACTGGCCGGCGTGATCGCCGAGTGGGTGGGCGAGCCGGGCCGCTCGGGCCAGCTGCATTACTACGAGCGCAAGAGCATCGAATGCGCCGGGCTGCATCGCGTGACCGAGGCACTGGGCGCGCTGAGCCTGTGGGGCGGCGTGTCGATCAGCGTGTTGCTGGCGGTGTTCGCGTTGCGCCTGGAGGATGAAACCAAGGCCGGCCTGGTCGCGGTGATGGGCATCCTCTCGATCATCGCCGCCGTGCGCCAGGCGTACGCCTACCGCAAGGCCGACAAGGTGCTGCTGAAACAGTACCGCTTCATGGAGCGCATCCTCGGTACCGCGCGCTCGGCGCTGGACCAGACCGACGACCCGGCCGAACAACGCTCCATCCTGCGCGCGCTCGGCCACGCCGCGCTGACCGAGCACGCCGAGTGGACCCTGATGCAACGCGAACGGCAGGTCGAGCACGGGCCGATGTAGCCCGTGCCGCCCAAGCTCATTCCACCGTGACCGACTTGGCGAGGTTGCGCGGCTGGTCGACGTCCGTGCCGCGCAGCACGGCGACGTGGTAGGCGAGCAACTGCAGCGGCACGGTGAACACGGCCGGCGCGATGAAGTCGCCGCCGCCGTCGATGCGCAGGGTGGTGCCGGTGGCGTTGCCCGCATCCATCGGCGCGTCGCCATCGGCGAACACGATCAGCCGGCCGCCGCGGGCGCGCACTTCCTGCAGGTTGGATTTGAGCTTGTCCAGCAGCGGACCGTTGGGCGCCACCGCGACCACCGGCATGGCTTCGTCGACCAGCGCCAGCGGACCATGCTTGAGCTCGCCGGCGGGATAGGCCTCGGCGTGGATGTAGGAGATTTCCTTGAGCTTGAGCGAGCCCTCCAGCGCGACCGGAAACTGTGCGCCGCGGCCCAGGAACAGCGCGTGTTCCAGGGGCACGAACAAGGCCGCCAGTTCCACGATCTGCGGTTCCAGCTGGAGCGCCTCCTCGATCGCGCGCGGCAGGTGCGCCAGCTGCGCGCACAGGTCGGCGTAGCGCGCCTTGTCCAGCCCGCGCTGCTCGGCCAGCTTCAGGCACAGCAGCGCGAGCGCGGCGAGCTGGGTGGTGAACGCCTTGGTCGAGGCCACGCCGATCTCGGGACCCGCGCGCGTCATCAGCTTGAGGTCCGCCTCGCGCACCACCGAGGACTCCGGCACGTTGCAGATCGCCAGCGTGGCCAGGTAGCCGCGGCGACGTGATTCACGCATCGCCGCCAGCGTGTCGGCGGTTTCGCCGGACTGCGAGATCGCCACGAACAGGGTGTCGGCCGGAACCACCGTGTCGCGGTAACGGTATTCGCTGGCCACTTCGACGTTGACCGGCAGGCGCGCGTGTTCCTCGATCCAGTACTTGGCGACCAGGCCGGCGTGGTAGCTGGTGCCGCAGGCGACGATGTGGATACCCTTCACCTTCGCCAGCAGCTCGTCGCCGCCGACGCCGAAGATGTTCGGCAGCACGCCGTGCGGGCCGATGCGCGCCTCCAGCGTGTCGTTGACCGCGCGCGGTTGCTCGTGGATTTCCTTCTGCATGTAATGGCGGTAGTCGCCACGCTCGACCGCGTCCGTCGACAGCTCGCTCTGGTGCACCGCGCGCTCGACCGGCGTGCCGTCCAGGCCGTAGACCTGCACGCTGTCGCGGGTGATCTCCACCACGTCGTCCTCGTCCAGGTAGAGCATACGATTGGTGACCTGGATCAGCGCCTGCGCGTCGGAGCCCAGGAAGTTCTCGCCGATGCCGATGCCGACCAGCAACGGCGCGCCGCGGCGGGCGCCAACCACGTGGCCGGGCTCGTCGCGGCTGATCACGGCGATGGCGTAGGCGCCCTCCAGCGAACGCACGGTGGCGAGCACCGCCTCGCGCAGCTGCATGCCGCCGGCGATGCGCTCCTCGATCAGCGCGGCCATCACCTCGGTGTCGGTCTCGGAGGTGAACACGTGGCCGCGCGCCTGCAGTTCGGCGCGCAGGTCGGCGTAATTCTCGATGATGCCGTTGTGCACCAGCGCGACGCGGCCGACCATGTGCGGATGAGCATTGGCCTCGTTCGGCACGCCATGGGTGGCCCAGCGCGTGTGCGCGATGCCGGTGCCGCCGCGCAGCGGGTCGGCCAGGTACAACGCCTCCATCTCGCGCACCTTGCCCTTGGCGCGCACGCGGCGGACCTGTCCGGCTTCGAGCACGGCCAGGCCGGCGGAGTCGTAGCCGCGGTATTCGAGCGCCTTGAGGCCGGCGATCAGCAGCGGGGCGACGTCGCGCTGGGCGGTGGCGGCAACGATTCCACACATGGGGTCAGGCTTCCTTCGGGGCGAGGGCGGAGCGTAGTTACGGTTTCGCGAAGACGGCGTCGCGACGGCGCTTAGTGCACCTTGCGCCGCAGGTAGTTCAAAAGGTCGATGCGGGTGATCAGGCCCAGGAACTGGTCGCCGTCGACCACGATCGCCACGTGCCCGCGCTCGAACACCGGCAGCAGCGCTTCGATCGGCGAGTGCACGTCAAGCTTGGTGAGCGAGGTGATCATCGCGGTGGAGACCGGGTCGCGGAAGCGCACCTCGTTGGCGTGCACGTGCATCAGCACGTCCGACTCGTCCAGGATGCCGACCAGCTTCTGGCCATCCATCACCGGCAGCTGCGAGACGTCGTACAGCTTCATGCGGGTGTAGGCGGTCATCAGCAGCTCGTTCGGGCCGACCACCACGGTGTCGCGCTGCGCGAACGGGCGCAGCAGGAGGTCGCGCAGGTCGCCGTACTGGTGGCGCTCGATGAAGCCGTTGTCCAGCATCCAGTAGTCGTTGTACATCTTGGACAGGTACTTGTTGCCGGTGTCGCAGACCAGCGTCACCACGCGCTTGGGCGTGCCCTGCTCGCGGCAGTACTTGAGCGTGGCGGCCAGCAGCGTGCCGGTGGAGGAGCCGCCGAGGATGCCCTCCTTCGCCAGCAGCTCGCGCGCGGTGAGGAAGCTTTCGCGGTCGGAGATGGCGTAGGCCTTCTTCACGCGCGAGAAGTCGCTGATGGTCGGCAGGAAGTCCTCGCCGATGCCTTCGACCATCCAGCTGGCGGACTTGTCCGAGAGCGTGCCCTCGTTGATGTACTGCGCCAGGATCGAGCCGACAGGGTCGGCCAGCACGATCTCGGTGTCCGGCGAATGTTCGGCGAAGAACTGCGACAGGCCGGTCATGGTGCCGGAGGAGCCGCAGCCGATCACCACCGCGTCGACGCGCCCGTCCATCTGCTCGAGGATTTCCGGCCCGGTGGTCTGGATGTGCGCACGCGGGTTGTCCGGGTTGCCGAACTGGTTGATGAAGTAGGCGCCGGGCGTTTCGCGGGCGATCCGCTCGGCCATGTCCTGGTAGTACTCGGGGTGGCCCTTGGCCACGTCCGAGCGCGTCAGCACCACTTCGGCGCCCATCGCCTTGAGGTTGAAGATCTTCTCGCGGCTCATCTTGTCCGGCACCACCAGGATCAACCGGTAGCCCTTGGCCTGCGCGACCAGCGCCAGCCCCAGGCCGGTGTTGCCGGCGGTGCCCTCGACCAGCGTGGCGCCGGGCTGGATCTTACCGGCGCGCTCGGCGCCCTCGATCATCGACAGGCCGATGCGGTCCTTGATCGAACCGCCCGGGTTGGCGCTTTCGAGCTTGAGGAACAGCTCGCACAACCCCGTATCGAGGCGCTGGGCCTTCACCATCGGGGTGTTCCCGATCAGTTCGAGCACGCTTTGGTGGACCGTCATGGCAACTCCGTCGAAAGGCGGCGCCCGCGGGCGCTGGACAAGCCCGGAATGATAACCGAGCCGCCCGCCACGGTTGCGTCCGGCAGCCTTTGCGCCACGTGCGGGCTTCAGAAACGACGCGGCCCCGGCGCTTCGCGATGAAGGGCCGGGGCCGTCAAGGAAAACGGTGGAATCAGTGGATCCGTGGGACTCGCGCATCCCACATGCGTTGCAGGCGTTCCTTGGCGTGGAGCTTTTCCTTCTTCATGCCGGCCAAGGTGACATCGTCGATGGGAAGCACGCCGATTTCGGCATCGTGCACCTTGCTTTTCAATTCGCGGTGATGCTGGAAGAGCCGGCGAAATTCGGCATCGGCCTTCATAAATGCTTCGACATCGTCACGCTGCTGGTTTTCGAACATGATCCGACCTCCTCGCGAGATGAGCGGGCGCGTGATCGGCACGCCCGCGGGCGGATGAAGCGCGCGCACCCACGTCCCGTACGCATGAACGCGAAACAGGAACAATCGTTCGGGGAAAATGGGCGCATGTTTCAGGTCAGTGAGCCATGGAACGGGTGCGCCATGGCAGCCCTGACCCTACTCCCGCGCCCGGGGGCGTGCAAGCCACCGCGGGAGACCGCAAGGGCACGCGATTTCCACGGTTGAGCCCGCCTATGCGACGTATGGCCGCCTGCAGGGAGCGCCGTCGGGCGCGACCGGGGGACGGTCGCCCAAACGACGCTCCTGCAAGGCGTGACGGGCGCTCAGTGGCCCTTGGCGCCCTTGCTGGAACTCTTCTTCGGCGTGGGCTTTTCGGCAGGCGCGGGGGACTCGTCTCCCTGCATCTGCGAGCGCATGGCGCGCGCGGCCTGGGCGGCAGCTTCGGCCTCACGGCGAGCCGCGCGGGCGACGCGGCTCTGCGCGGCGGCCAGCTTCTTGGCACGCTCGGCCTCCGCGCGCGCCTGCTCGGCGGCCTGCGAGGCCTCCATGCCCTGTTGCTGCAGACGGGCGGCTTCTTCCTGCGCCATCTGGTACTGCATGCGCTGGCGCTCCAGTTCCATGCGCGCGGCTTCCGCCTCGCGGCGGCTGGCGTCCAGCAGGATCTGCGCGTGTTCGCGGTCGAGCTGGTCGAGCTTTTCGCGGGCGTCCTGCAACTGCGCGGCAGCCTTGGCCAGGTCGACGCGACGTTCGGCCAGGTACAGCGCGTGCGGGCGCTCGCTGCGGCTGGACTGTTCCAGCCGGTCGATCGCGGCGTGGGCGAGCGCCTGCTCGGCCTGGGCATAAGTGCCCAGGGTGGGGTCGCTGGCCAGCTGGTTGAGGCTGGAGTTGAGGCGGTTGACGTCCATGTCGTCCTGGCGCGCCAGGGCCGGGCCGGCCAGCACAAGCAGGCCAATCAACGCGGTGGTGGCAAGGCGCTTCATCGCTGGCCTCCGTCGTTCGTCCGGGTGCTCGACGCAGGCGCGGGCATCGGCTGGAAGCCGCCATCCTGCGGCAGCGGCGCGGACAACACCGAGGCCGACGGGGCCGGCATGTCCTCGAGCGTTTCGGGGGCGCTGCTGCCGGAGGCCGGCGCGGCGGCCGGGGCCGGCTGGGGGTGCTGCTCGGTCTGCTGGCGCAGCCCGGCATTTTCCTCGACCTTGGCCTGGATCTGGGCGCGGGCGCTGCCCAGCTGTGCGCGGGTACGGGCCAGTTCGGCGTCGGCGCGGGCCTCCTCGGCCAGGTTGGCGGCGTCGGCGTACTTGCGGGCCGCCATCGCGGACTGCGCCTGCTGGAATTTGGCCTGGGCGAACCCGAGGTCGACCGGATCGTAATCGGCCGCGCCGGCGTCGCGGGCCGACTGCAGCAGCGCCTGGGCCTGGTTCATCGAAGCGTCCGGCGGAGGGACCGTGGCGCAGCCGGCCAACGCCAGCATTGCCAGTCCCAGGGTCAAGCCACCGGCTGCCCGGCCGATACGCTTGATGCGCCCGGGCGGCCGGGAAAAGATGTGCACCATCACTCATTCCTCGCGCAGTGTCGCCGCGTATTGTGGGCAGGCATAATCCTGCTTTGCAACGCGCCACAAGAACGCGCGACCACCTCAGGGGTCCTTCGTGGATATCGGTTACTTCCTCAAGCTGATGGTAGACAAGGGCGCGTCGGACATGTTCCTGACCACCGGCGCCCCGGTGAACATCAAAGTCGAGGGCAAGCTCTACCCGCTCGGCAACACCGGCCTGCCCAGCGGCATGGTCAAGAAGATCGCCTATTCGCTGATGGACGAGGGCCAGGTGCCGCAGTTCGAGCGCGACCTGGAACTGAACATGGCGCTGGCGGTGAAGGAAGCCGGCCGCTTCCGCATCAACGTGTTCAAGCAGCGCGGCGAAGTGGGCATGGTGATCCGCGCGATCAAGAGCGAGATCCCCTCGATCGACCAGCTGCAACTGCCGACCATCTTCCGCGACCTGATCATGGAGCAGCGCGGCCTGATCCTGGTGGTCGGCGCTACCGGCTCGGGCAAGTCGACCACGCTGGCGGCGATGCTCGACCAGCGCAATTCCAACTCGCCCGGCCACATCCTCACCATCGAGGACCCGATCGAATACCTGCACCGGCACAAGAAGTCGATCATCAACCAGCGCGAGGTCGGGCTGGATACGCACAGCTATCACGAGGCGCTGAAGAACGCGATGCGCGAGGCGCCGGACGTGATCATGATCGGCGAGATCCGCGACACCGACACGATGGAGGCGGCGGTCGCGTTCTCCGAAACCGGCCACCTGTGCCTGGCCACGTTGCACTCGAACAACGCCGACCAGACGCTGGAGCGCATCCTCAACTTCTTCCCCGAATCGGCGCACAAGAACGTGCTGATGAACCTGGCGCTCAACCTGCGCGCGGTGATCAGCCAGCGCCTGGTGATCGGCAAGGACGGGCGCCGCGTGCCGGCGGTGGAAGTGCTGCTGAACACGCCGCTGATCCGCGACATGATCCGCCGCGGCCAGATCCACGAGATCAAGGAAGCGATGGACCGCAGCCTGCAGGAAGGCATGCAGACCTTCGACCAGTCGCTGTACAAGCTCTACAAGAGCGGCCGCATCGAGCTGGAGGAAGCGCTGGCCAAGGCCGACTCGCGCGATGGCCTGGCGCTGAAGATCCGCCTGTCCGAGGGCGGCGGGGCCGAGGCCACCGAACTGGTCGGGAACGATCCGTACGGCCTGGGGTTCTGAACCTGGCAAGCCGGCACTGAAGGAAGGGCGCAGCGATGCGCCCTTCCTTTTTGGCTCGTATCACTCGATTCCCTGGCCCAGGGGCATCCTTCCCCGAGTTTCGGCAAACATCACTCCGCGAAAGCGGGAAGCGCGGCCGGTGCGGACCTCAGCGCGGCGGCATCTGCTGTCCGTCCTCGACCCGGTGCCGGTACAGCGCCGCGCGCACCAGCAGCATCAGCGTGATCGGCGTGGTCAGCGTGAGGAACACGCCGATCAGGATCACGTGCAACACCGGCCGCCCCTGCATTGCCGAAAAACAGACTACCGACGCGGCGACCATGAAGAACGTACCCAACGTGCTGCCCAGCGTGGGTGCATGCACGCGCTTGTAGAAGTCACGCAGGCGCAGCAGCCCCAGGGACCCGGTGAAGGCGAAGCCGGCGCCGAGCAGTACCAGCACGCCCACCAGCACGGCGACCCATGGCGGCAGGCCGTCGAGATGGTTCATTCGATCACCTCTCCGCGCAGCAGGAACTTGGAAAACGCCACCGTGCCGGCGAAGCCCAGCAACGCGATGATCAATCCGGCTTCCACGTACAGCACGCTGCCGGTGCGGATGCCGATCGAGAGCAACAGCAGCATCGCGTTGACGTAGAGCGCATCGAGCGCCAGCACGCGATCCTGCGCGCGCGGCCCGCGCACCATGCGGATGATCGCGCAGGCCATCGCCAGCAGCAGCAGGAGCTGGGCGACCACCACCGCGATCGCGAGGAAGCCATGGCTCATTGGAAGATCTCCTTGAGCGGCTGCTCGTAGCGCCGCTTGATCGTGTCGATCCAGACCGACTCGTCGACCAGGTCCAGCACGTGGATCAGCAATACGTTGCGCCTTGAATCGTGGTCGACCCAGATCGTCCCCGGCGTCGAGGTGATGATGCAGGCCAGCGCCGCCAGCCCGTAGGGGTCGGTGAGCTCCAGCGGGATCTCGACGAAGCCGGAAACGAAACGCCCCCGCCGGCGCAGCACGATCCCGGCCACCGCCAGGTTGGAGCGCACGATGTCGCGGATCACCCGCAGCAGCAGTCGCACCATCAGCGGTACGTTGCGCACCCGTGCCGGCGGCGCACGCAGCTTGCCAAACGCCCACGCCAGGCCCGGCGCGATCACCATGCCGGTAAGCCACGTCCCGGGCGCCAGGCTCTGCTGGAGCAGCAGCCAGGCCAGCAGCAGGAAGCCGGCCATCAGTGGATGCGGTACCAGTCGCGTCATGGCAGCACCGCCCGGATGTAGTGCTGCGGCGCATGCAGTTGCGCGGCCGTGTCCATCAGGTAGCGCATCGGGGCGCCGGCCAGCACGGTCAGGCCCAGGCACAGCGCCAGCAGGATCACCACCGAAGCCGCCTCACCCGCACGGATGGCGGGAAACACCCAATCCTCGTCGGCCCAGAAAACCTGGATGCCGGTGCGGCACATCGCGATCACCGTGCACAGGCCGGCCGCCACGATCAGCGCGAACAGGGCCGCCGCGCCCGCTCCGCCGCCCAGCATCGGCGACAGCAGCGCGAACTTGGCCAGGAAGCCGGACAGCGGCGGCAGTCCCGCCAGCACGAGCGCGCAGACCAGGAAACACGCGCCCAGCAAGGCCACCGGCGCCGGCACGCCGGCCGGGCTCTCGTCCTCGTCGGCGTACAGCGCCATGCCGGTCGGGTCGTAGGGCTCCAGCAGCGAGGCGCCCTCGGCGTCCTCGCGCGGCGCGATCAACCCGGCAAGCAGGAAGAACGCGGCGATCGCCAGCGTCGAGACGACCAGATAAGCCAGTGCACCGGCCGTCACCGCCGGCTGCTGCAGGCCGACCGCGCCGAGCAGGCTGCCGGAGGACACCAGCACGTTGTAGCCGGCGAGCTTGCCCAGCTCGCGCGCGCCCAGCATGCCGACCACGCCCACCGCCACGGTCGCCGCGCCACCCCACAGCAGCCAGCCGGCGCCGAAATGCGCCGAGGCGGGGCCCGCCCCGTCGCCGAACAGCAGCAGGCTCAGCCGCAACAACACGTACACGCCCACCTTGGTCATCACCGCAAACATCGCCGCCACCGGCGCCGGCGCGGCGGCATAAGTGCGCGGCAGCCAGAAGCCCAGCGGCCACATCGCAGCCTTGACCAGGAAGGCGATGCCAAGGATCGCCGCGCCGGCGTGCATCAGCGCACGCGTGTTGTCCGGCACCCGCGGCACCAATTGCGCCAGCGCCGCCATGTTGAGCGTGCCGGTGACGCCGAAGATCAGGCTCACGCCGATCAGGAACAGCATCGAGGCAAGCAGGTTGACCACGATGTAATGCATCCCGGCGCTTACCCGCCGCGCGCCCGGCCGATACAGCGCCAGCCCGTAGGAGGCGGCCAGCAGCACCTCGAAGAACACGAACAGGTTGAACAGGTCCCCGGTGAGGAAGGCGCCGTCGAGCCCCATCAACAGGAACTGCACCAGCGGCTGCACCGGCCCGCCCGGCCGCCGGCGGCGGCCCAGCGCGCAGGGCAGCAGTGCCAGCGCCAGCACGGCGGTGAGCAACAACATCAGGGCGGAAAGCCGGTCGGCTACCAGCACGATCCCGAAGCGGGCCGGCCAGTCGCCGATGCGATAGACCACGGCCGGTTCGTCGCCCGCGCCTACCCGCAACAGCAATGCCACGGCCAGCCCCACCAGCGCCACGCAGGAGGCCGTACCCAGCGCCGCCACGGCGCCGCGCCGGCGCTCGCCCAGCAACAATTGCAGCGCGCCCACCGCCAGCGGCAGCACGATCGGCCAGACCAGCAGGTGCGCGCTCACGGCGTACCGTCCTTGCCGTCGACGTGGTCGTTGCCGGTCAGCCCGCGGGAGGCCAGCAGCACCACCAGGAACAGCGCGGTGGTGGCGAAGCCGATCACGATCGCGGTGAGCACCAGCGCCTGCGGCAACGGGTCGGTGTAGCGCGAAAGGTCGGCGCCACCGCGCAGCACCGGATCGGCGCCGGTACGCAGGCCGCCGATGCAGAAGATGAAGAGGTTGACCGCATAGGAAAGCAAGGTCAGTCCGATGATCACCTGGAACGTGCGCGGGCGCAGCAGCAGCCATACGCCGCAGCCCGCCAGCACGCCGATCGCCAGGGCCAGCACGAGCTCCATCAGCGGTCCTCCGGTAGTTCATCGACGGATGCGCGCGGCCGGCGCAGCGACTGGTGCGCCAGCGCCACCAGCATGAGCGAGGTTGCACCCACCACCACGCCGAACACGCCCAGGTCGAACAGCATCGCCGAGGCCAGCGGCAGCTCACCCAGCAGCGGCAATGCCAAGTGGCGCGAGTGCGAGGTGAGGAAGGGATAGCCCAGGAGCATCGAGCCCAGGCCAGTCGCCACCGCCAGCAAAAGGCCGGCACCGATCCAGCGCACCGGGGCCACGCGCAGCCGCGTCTCCACCCAGCGCGCACCGCGCGCCATGTACAGCAGGATCAGCGCCACCGACACCGTGATGCCGGCGGCAAAACCGCCGCCGGGAAGATCGTGCCCGCGCAGGAACAGGTGCACGCCGAACAGTACGACCACGGGTGCCATCAGCTGGATGATCAGTCCCGGGATGCGCAGGTAGTCGGCCAGCGCCGGCCGCGCATCCGTACCGGCGGCCGCATCCCAGGCCGCCTGCAGGCGCTGCTGCGCGGGCGCGTCCACGCTCTCGACGGCCGGGCGAAAGCGACGCAGCAGCGCAAATACCGATAGCGCCACGATCGCCAGCACGGTGATCTCGCCCAGCGTGTCGAAGCCGCGGAAATCGACCAGGATCACGTTCACCACGTTGTGGCCGCCGCCCTCGCTGTAGGCGCGCTCCAGGAAGAAACGGGAGATCGAATCGGCCACCGGATGGCGCATCGCCGCATAGGCCAGCGCCGCCATGCCCAAGCCCGCGCCGGCCGCTACCAGCGCATCGCGGTAGCGACGAAACCGCGCGCGCGGCGTGTCCAGTGCCAACCCGGCGATGCGCTTGGGCAGCCAGCGCAGCCCGAGCAGGATCACGATGGTGGTGACCACCTCCACCAGCAGTTGGGTCGCGGCCAGATCCGGCGCCGACAGCCACACGAAACTCACGCACGACACCAGCCCGGCGCCACCGGTGAGCACCAGTGCAGCCAGCCGGTGGAACTTGGCCTGCCACGCGGCCCCCACCGCGCAGGCGCCGCCGAGCAGCCACAGCAGCCCGAAGGCCGGGTCCACGCCCGTGGCGCGCAGGCCGAAGCGCAGCGGCGTACCCCACATCGCCAGCCCCGCCGCGACCATCGCCGCCAGCACGATCAGCAGCAGCTGCGGCTGCAGCCGACGCCCCGGGAAAGTGCGCTCCAGTGCGCCCGGCAGGCTCGAGGTCAGCAACGCCAGCACGCGTTCGAACAGCAGTCGTCCGCTCAACCGGCCCAGCAGCGGCACGGTGTCGCGCGAGGCGAACCAGTGGCGCAACGCGGCGTAGGTCGCACAGCCGGCGGCGAACGCCACCGCGCTCATCAGTAGTGGCGCATTCAGCCCGTGCCACACCTTGAGGTCGAACGCCGGTGTGTCCACTCCCAGCACTGCCCGCGCCGCCGCCTGCAGGAACGGCCCGATCACCCGCGCCGGCAGCACGCCCACCAGCACGCAGGCCAGCGCCAGCAGGCCGATCGGCAGCCGCATCCAGCGCGGCGGCTCGTGCGGCTGGCGCGGCAACTCCGAGCGCGCCCGGCCGAAGAACACGCCGATCACGAAACGCAATGAGTAGACCACCGAGAAGGCACTGGCCAGGACCGCGATCGAGGCTGACAGCACGTCCACCACCGGACCGTGGTGGGTGGACACCGCCACCGCGAAGAACATCTCCTTCGACAGGAACCCGTTGAGCAACGGAACGCCCGCCATCGCCGCGGCGGCGATCATCGCCAGCGTCGCGGTGATCGGCATCGCGTGGCGCAGGCCGCCGAGCCGGCGCAGGTCGCGCGTGCCCGCCTCGTGGTCGACCGCGCCTGCGGCCATGAACAGCGATGCCTTGAAGGTGGCGTGGTTGACGATGTGGAAGATCGCCGCCACCGCGCCCAGCGCGCTGCCCAGGCCCAGCAGCATGGTGATCAGGCCCAGGTGGCTGATCGTCGAATAGGCCAGCACGGCTTTCAGGTCGCGCTGGAACACCGCCGCGGCCGCGCCCAGCAGCAGGCTGGACAAACCTGCGCCGCCGACGATCCAGAACCAGGCATCGGTGCCTGAGAGCACCGGCCAGAAGCGCAGCAGCAGGAACACCCCGGCCTTGACCATCGTCGCCGAATGCAGGAACGAGGACACCGGCGTGGGTGCGGACATCGCCTGCGGCAGCCAGAAGTGGAACGGAAACTGCGCGCTCTTGGTCAGCGCGCCCAGCAGCACCAGCACCAGCATCGGTGTGTACAGCGCCGAGGCGCGCACGCGCTCGCCCGCGGCCAGGATCACGTCCAGGTCGTAGCTCCCGGCGATGCGCCCCAGCAGCATCATGCCGGCGAACAGGCACAGGCCGCCGCCGGCGGTGACGATCAGCGCCATGCGCGCGCCCTCGCGCGCCGACGCGCCCTGGTTCCAGTAACCGATCAGCAGGAACGAGAACAGGCTGGTCAGTTCCCAGAAGAACACCAGCTGGATCACATTGCCGGACATCACCACGCCCAGCATCGAACCCATGAAGGCCAGCAGCAGCGCGTAGAAGCGCGTGAGCGGATCCTCCGGCGGCATGTAGTAGCGCGCGTACATGCCCACCAGCAGGCCGATGCCGCAGACGAGCATGAGGAACAGCCAGGAAAAGCCGTCCACCCGCAGCACCAACTCCAGACCCAGCGAAGGCACCCAGCGCACGGCGCTGCGCAATGCCGTCCCGTCGGCCAGCGCCGGATGCAGCATCGCCGACATCACCAGCCCGACCGCCGCGGTCACCAGCATCAACCCGGTCGCCGCCTGCCGACCGCGCAGCCACGGCACCACGAGGCTCGCCGCGAAGGGCAGGCAGAGGATGGCGAGCGAGGCTGTGTCGTAGGGCATCAGGCCACCGTTCGTGGAGGAGGCGTCCACCGGCGCGGTGCGCGAACGACCGCGGCACATCCGTTGGGGAAACGGGGCGCGCGGGTGCTGGTGGAAGGCCGTCAGCCCGAGTCTACAGGCCGCCTCGCGCCAGCGGAAAGCTCTATAGTCCAGACAGGCCGCCACGCCACACCTCGACCGGAGAGCGCGCATGAACGACCCCGTCACGTCACCGGCGTCGCCGCAGCGGATCCTGTTGGCGACTGACCTGAGCAGCCGTTGCGATCGCGCGCTGGATCGCGCCGTGCAACTGTCGCGGCAGTGGCAGGCCGAGCTGCACGTGGTGCACGTGCTGGTCCCCGGCAACGAAGGCAGTTGGCCCGCGACGCCCGCGCCCTCCTGGCGACATGCGCCGACCACCGCGACGGTGGCCGAGCGGCAGTTGCGTCGCGACCTCGGGGACGATGTGGCCGGCCTGGTACTGCACGTGATCGAGGGCGACCCGGCTGCCACCATCCTGGACACCGCCACGCGCGAACATTGCGAACTGGTCGTGCTCGGCGCTGGCGAAACGCCGGCACACGGCACGCTCGGCCATGTCACGGAGTTCCTGCTGCGCAAATCGCCGGCCTCGCTGCTGGTGGTGCGCGAGCGTCCGCACGGGGTTTATGCGCACGTGCTGGTGGGTACCGATTTCACCGCCGAGTCGCGCCACGGGCTGATCGCATCCGCCCGCTGGTTCCCCACCGCCCGGCTGGCGCTGATGCACGTGCTGGACATCCCCTACAAGTCGCTGTGGCTCGACGCGGAACATGGTGAGGAACTGGCTCGGATGGAGATGGCGACGATGCAGTCCTTCCTCGCCGACACGCCGCTGGCGGCCGAGGTCCGCGCGCAGGTGCTGACGCTGGTCGAGCACGGTCATCCGGAAGTGATGCTGCGCGAGTACGTG
This sequence comes from Frateuria sp. GZRe14, assembly GCF_051900395.1. Lineage (NCBI taxonomy): Bacteria > Pseudomonadati > Pseudomonadota > Gammaproteobacteria > Lysobacterales > Rhodanobacteraceae > Frateuria > Frateuria sp. GZRe14. The sequence continues at coordinate 51,330 of NZ_JBHZGJ010000002.1, forward strand.
GTCGAGAAGGAAGCCGACCTGGTGGTGATCAGCGCCTTCCGCCGCGGCCTGGCGTTCCATCTGCTGGTCGGCGGGACTTCGCGGCGCATCGTGCCGGCGATTCCTACCGACGTGTTGCTGGTGCGCGCGGTGGCGGATTCATAGCTGGCCTGGGCGGGAGGCGACGGCAAGGCTTTCCCCACCTGCCCCCCGGCCGCCTTCCCCGTGAAGGGGAAAGGATCAAAAAATGTGAGGCCGGATGATGAGCCTTCCTTCCCCGCGCAACGGGGGAAGTTGCCGACACTCGCATGGGAACTCCAGCCCCGATCCTGCAACGCCTCAGGGCGCGTCAGGTTGGCGCTCCGGCATCGCCTGCTGGAACGCCTCCAGCTCGTTGCACGAGGCGTGGATGCGCGCGAGGGTAGGCCAGCGATCCATCGGGAGCTGCCAGCGCAGCGCGTTGTACACCTGCGGCACCAGGCAGGCATCCGCCAGGCCGGGCGCGTCGCCGTGGCAGTAGCGGCCGGCGGCGCTGTTGCCGGCGAGCATCGCCTCCAGCGCGTCGAAGCCGGTCTCGATCCAGTGCCGCGACCAGGCCAGCTTCTGCGCCTCGTCGGCACCCAGCTGGCCCTCCAGGTACTGCAACACGCGCAGGTTGCCCAGCGGATGGATGTCGCAGGCCACGGCCATCGCCAGCGCACGCACGCGGGCGCGGCTGCGGGCGTCGGCCGGCAGCAGCGCCGGCTCCGGATGGGTTTCCTCCAGGTACTCCATGATCGCCATCGACTGGGTGATCACCCGCTCGCCGTCGCGCAGGCAGGGAATGAGCTGCTGCGGATTGAGTGCGCGGTAGGCCTCGCCGTGCTGTTCACCGCCGTCGCGCAGCAAATGCACCGGGCGCGTTTCGTAGCGCAGTCCCTTCAAATTGAGCGCGATGCGCACGCGGTAGACCGCGCTGGAGCGCCAGTAGCCGTACAACGCCAACAGTTCCGCTGCCATGGGGTTCTCCGTGCCGGTGATGGTGGGAAGGATAAACCGGGCAGGCGCGACCACGCGCACCCCATGGGCCGCAACCGCGGCCGCCGGTTGCGGCGTTGCATCATCGGTACCCGCGCCGGACAATAGGCGGTTCGCGCCGGTCAAGGCGCATCCCGCTGAATTGCAATCCCCTTTCCGAGGAGTGGCGCCGTGTCCATCACCCGCATGAGCGATCTGGAGCTGCGCGGCAAGCGCGTGCTGATCCGCGAAGACCTGAACGTGCCGATCGACGACGGCCGCATCACCTCGACCCAGCGCCTGGACGCGGCGCTGCCGACGATCAAGGCCGCGCGCGACGCCGGCGCGAAGGTGATGGTGCTCTCGCACCTGGGCCGCCCGAAGGAGGGCCAGTTCGACGCCGAATCCTCGCTCGCTCCGGTCGCGAAGTGGCTGGGCGACAAGCTCGGCACGCCGGTGCGCCTGGTCGCCGACTATCTCGGCGGGGTCGACGTCGCCGAAGGCGAAGTGGTGGTGCTGGAGAACTGCCGCATGAACGTCGGCGAGGGCAAGGACGACGAGGCGCTGTCGAAGAAGTACGCGGCGCTGTGCGACGTGTTCGTCATGGACGCCTTCGGCACGGCGCATCGCGCGCAGGCTTCCACCCATGGCGTGATCCGCTTCGCGCCGCAAGTCACCGCCGGCCCGCTGCTGTCGGCCGAGCTGGACGCACTAGGCAAGGCGCTGGAACAGCCGGCACAGCCGTTGCTGGCGATCGTGGCCGGTTCCAAGGTGTCGACCAAGCTCACCCTGCTGGACAACCTGATCGGCAAGGTCGACCAGCTGATCGTCGGCGGCGGCATCGCCAATACGTTCATCGCCGCCGCCGGCTACGGGGTCGGTAATTCGCTCTACGAGCCGGACCTGATCGACGCGGCGAAGAAGGTCATCGCCGATGCCAGGCGCCGCGGCGCCGAGGTGCCCCTGCCGGTCGACGTGGTCGTGGCGCCGGAGTTCTCCGCCAATGCGGCGGCGACGGTCAAGCCGGTCGATGCGGTCAAGGACGGCGAGATGATCCTGGACATCGGACCGGAGACCGCGCGTCGCTATGCCGAACTGATCGCCAACGCCGGCACCGTGGTGTGGAACGGCCCGGTCGGCGTGTTCGAGTTCGACGCCTTCGGCAAGGGCACCGAAACGCTGGCCCACGCGATAGCCGACTCCAAGGCGTTCTCGATTGCCGGCGGTGGCGACACGCTGGCCGCGGTGGACAAGTACGGCGTCGCCGACAAGGTCTCCTACATCTCCACCGGCGGCGGTGCGTTCCTGGAATTCCTGGAAGGCAAGGAGCTCCCTGCCGTGGCCGCGCTCAAGGCGCGTGCGAAGCACTGATGCTCTGCCTGTTCGACCTCGATGGCACGCTGATCGACTCCGAGCACGGGATCACCGCGTGCGTGAAACACGCGCTGGAGCGCCTGCGCGTGGCCATCCCGAGCACGGAGGAATTGCGTCGCTGGATCGGTCCTCCGCTGCGGCACAGCTTCGCGCCGCTGCTGGGCCATGACGCGGCACGGGTCGAGGCGGCGGTGGAGCATTACCACGAGCGCTTCGACACCCACGGCTGGCGCGAGCACGCCGTCTACCCGGGCATCGAGCCGTTGATCGGCCGCCTGCTCGACGCCGGCCACCAGCTGGCCATCGTTACCGGCAAGCCGCACCGGCATGCCGAACCGATCCTGGCGCAGCTGCCGTTCGGCCAAGCTTTTTTGCGGCTGTACGGACCCGATCCGTCGAGCGCCAACAGCGAAAAGGCGGACATGATCGCCGCCGCCATGGCGGACTTCGGCGTTCGCGCCGAGGAAACGGTGATGATCGGCGACCGCCACTTCGACATCGAAGGTGCCGTTGCCAACCGCGTGCGCGGCATCGGCGTGTTGTGGGGCTTCGGCAGCCGAGCGGAGCTGGAACAGGCGGGTGCCGCGGCGATCGCCAGATCGCCTGAAGAACTGGGCGTGCTGCTCGGCGCGTGACGTACTCCTCCCTGAAAGCCCGGGGGGAACCGATGGGCCGTCGTGCCGAGAATGGCTGCCTCTCGCCGCCGGAGAGAGGGCTGGGGTGAGGGGCCGCGCTTGCGGCAAAACCTCCCTCACCCGCCTGTGGTCTTCCCACTCAACCGGGAAGACCCGATAGAGCGAAGTCGATCAGCCGACCGCGCGCTTGACCGCATCCACCACGTTCGTGACGGTGAAGCCGAAATGCTCGAACAGCTGCGGCGCCGGGGCCGAGGCGCCGAAGCCGGTCATGCCGATGACTTCGCCATCCAGGCCCACGTACTTGCGCCAGTAGTCGGCCGTGGCCGCTTCCACCGCCACGCGCGCGCGGCACCACGACGGCAGGATGCCCTCGCGGTACTCCAGCGGCTGCTCGTCGAACACCTCGGTGCAGGGCATCGAGACCACGCGCACCGGCACGCCCTGCTGGGCCAGCGTCCGGGCCGCTTCCATCGCGAGCTCCACTTCCGAGCCAGTGGCGATGATGATCGCCTTGAACTTCGTGTCGGCCGGATCGGAGAGGACGTACGCGCCGCGCGCGATGTCGGCCACCTGCTGCTCGCTGCGCTGCTGGTGCTTGAGGTTCTGGCGCGAGAACACCAGGCAGGCCGGATTGCCCTTGCGCTCGATGGCGGCCTTCCACGACACGGCCGATTCGACCGCGTCACAGGGGCGCCACACCTGGTTGTTCGGAATGTAACGCAGGCTGGCCAGGTGCTCGACCGGCTGGTGCGTCGGGCCGTCCTCGCCCAGGCCGATCGAATCATGGGTGTAGACGTGGATCGCGTGCGCCGGGATCAGCGCGCTCATGCGCACGGCGTTACGCGCGTAGTCGGAAAACACCAGGAAGGTGGCGTCGTAGGGAATGAAGCCGCCGTGCAGCGCCAGGCCGTTGGCGATCGCGGTCATGCCGAACTCGCGCACGCCGTAGTAGACATAGTTGCCCTGGCCGTCGCTGCTGTTGCCGTTGCCGGCGTCCTTGCTGCCCTTCCACTTGGTGAGGTTGGAGCCGGCGAGATCCGCCGAGCCGCCGATCAGTTCCGGCAGCAGCGGACCGAAGGCGTCCAGCGCCATCTGCGAGGCCTTGCGCGAGGCCACCTCCGGCCCTTCGGACTGCATCTTCGCGATGTAGGCCCGCGCCTTGTCGTTCCATTCGGGCGGCAGCTCGCCAGAGAGGCGGCGCTTGAATTCGGCGGCCAGCTCCGGGTGCGCCTTGGCGTAGGCATCCAGCGTGGCGTTCCACTCCTGCTCGCGCTTGGCACCGGCGGCCTTGGCGTCCCAACCGGCATAGATTTCGGAAGGAATTTCGAACGGCGGGTAGCTCCAGCCGAGCTGCTCGCGCGCGGCGGCGATCTCGTCCTTGCCCAGCGGCGCGCCGTGGCTCTCTTCCTTGCCCTGCTTGTGCGGCGCGCCGAAGCCGATGATGGTGCGGGCGCAGATCAGCGTGGGCTTTTCGCTCTGCGCGGTGGCCTGCGAGATCGCGCGCTTGATCGCCTCGGCGTCATGGCCGTCCACGCCGCGGATCACGTTCCAGCCGTAGGCCTCGAAGCGCTTGGCGGTGTCGTCGGTGAACCAGCCGTGCACCTCGCCATCGATGGAGATGCCGTTGTCGTCGTAGATCGCCACGAGCTTGCCCAAACCCCAGGTACCGGCCAGCGAGCAGGCTTCGTGCGAGATGCCTTCCATCAGGCAGCCGTCGCCCAGGAACACGTAGGTGTGGTGGTCCACTACCGTGTGACCGGGCCGGTTGAAATGCGCCGCCAGCACCTTCTCGGCGAGCGCGAAACCCACCGCGTTGGCCAGGCCCTGGCCGAGCGGGCCGGTGGTGGTTTCCACGCCGGGCGTGTGGCCGTACTCGGGGTGGCCGGCGGTCTTCGAATGCAGCTGGCGGAAGCGCTTGAGCTCCGCCATCGGCAGGTCGTAGCCGGCCAGATGCAGCAACGCGTACTGCAGCATCGAGCCGTGGCCGTTGGAGAGCACGAAGCGGTCGCGGTTGGGCCACTTCGGATCTGCCGGGTTGTGCTTCAGGAAATCGTTCCACAGCACTTCGGCGATGTCGGCCATGCCCATCGGCATGCCCGGATGGCCGGACTTGGCCGCCTCGACGGCGTCCATGGCGAGGGCGCGCACGGCGTTGGCAAGTTCGCGGCGGGTGGTCATCGGTCGAATCTCCGGGCAAGCGGCAAAGCGCCAATTGTCGCCGATCGGGAGGGTTGCTGTCGCGTCGCCGCGTGCAAGTACCTGCCGCGACGATTAATTCGGGCTTAACCGACGCCGGAGCAATACCGCGCAACTTCAGGTAGCGCCCGTTCCAATGTCAACGCGCATGATTCGTGCGCGACGACCGGCGAGCCTTCCGGAAAAAGCGGAAGGACGTCCAGGCGTCCAAACGACCTGGTCGCGGAACTTAACCGCAAATTACCGGCATCGTCATGCGCATTGAATCTTTGGCGCACCGGCCGCATCCAAGAAGTCGCGTGTCGCTCTTCCCCTTTTCAGGGCGCACGCAAGCGATCGACTCCCCACGATCGCCACAACAACAGGAGAATCTCCCAATGAAAAAGACGCTGATTGCCCTTGCCTTTGCTTCCGCCGGCCTGCTGGCCGTCCCCGCCGCGTTCGCGCAGAGTGCGCCGACCCACAACGACGGCTGGTTCGTCAACGGCAACGTCGGCCGCACCTCGATCGACAAGGGCCCGTACGACAACCACGACACCGGTTATGCGATCGGCGGCGGCTACCGCTGGGCGATCACCCCGTCCGTGGCGCTGGGCGCCGAGGTGGGCTACAACGACCTGGGCAACATCCACGTCAAGAACATTTTCAACAGCAATGACGTGGTCGAGCAGGGCCGCTCGCAGCTGCATGGCTGGACCGCCGGCGTGAACGGCCATTTCAACGTGGCGCCGAACTGGTACGTCAGCGCACGCACGGGCCTGTACAGCTGGAAGGGCCACGGCCTTTCCAATGACGTCAACCCGGTGCGCAAGAGCCTGGACGACACCAGCTGGTACGCCGGCGCGGGCGTGGGCTACGACTTCAGCAACAACGCCAGCCTGGGCCTCAACTTCGACCACTACGATGCGTCGAAGAACAACGTCAACCTCGACACCAACATGGTGTCCGTCAGCGCCGAATACCGGTTCTGATCACATGGGCGCAGGGATGCGCCTCCATGGAGAAGAAGGGCGCCCTCGGGCGCCCTTCTTTTTTGCCCTCTCCATGGAACAGGGCATGTACACCGCAGCACACAGACACGCGCGGTCTTCGGCCTCGGCTCCCGAGCGTCCGCGGTGAAGCGGCGGCGGCTTTTCTAAGATCAAGAGACCCGCCAGTCAAAGCGAGGAGGCGCCCAGCTCTTGCCCCTTACCGGGCTTGGCAGACCCATTCTTTTGGTTACTTTTCCTTGGGCCGGCAAAGAAAAGTGACCCGGGCGCCGACAAGCAATCGGAGGCCGCCGCAGGCGAGCCACGTCACGGAGGGATTCTCAAGAAGCAAGGCATCCATGCGGGAGCTTCCCGCGAGCCGCGGCCCCTCTCCCCGGACGGGAGAAGGAGCAGGGCAAAAAAAGGGCGCCCTGAGGCGCCCTTTCTCACAACTGTGCGTTGGCAGTTCAGCCGTTCCACTGTCCCAGCGCGGCCAGGCCATTCTCCTTGGCACGCGCGGCGACGGTCTTCTGCGCCTCGGCGTAGTTGGCCTTCATGTCCTTGGCCCACAGCTTCAGCGCCGCCTGCTGCATGGCGCGGCCGTAGGAGAACGACAGCGGCCACGGGTGCGGGCCGATGTGGTTCATGGCGTTGAGGTGCGCGGTCGACTGCTCGTCGGTCTGGCCGCCGGAGAGGAATACGATGCCCGGCAGCGAGGCCGGCACGGTGCTCTTGAGCACGCGCACGGTCGCCTCGGCCACCTCCTCGACTTCGGCCTGCTCGTCGCAGTCCTTGCCGGGGATGACCATGCTGACCTTCAGGATGGTGCCCTCGAGCATCACGTTCTGCTCGTACAGCGCGTTGAACAGGCTGCGCAGCACGGCTTCGTGCACTTCGTAGCTGACCTCGATCGAGTGGTCGCCGTCCATGATCACTTCCGGCTCGACCATCGGCACCAGCCCGGCTTCCTGGCACAGCGCGGCGTAACGGGCCAGCGCGTGGCAGTTGGCTTCGATCGCGGTGGAGCTGGGGTTGTCGTCGGAGATGTTGATCACCGCGCGCCACTTGCAGAACTGCGCGCCCAGCTTGACGTACTCGGCGAGGCGGTCGCGCAAGCCATCGAGGCCCTCGGTAACCACGTCGCCCGGGAAGCCGGCCAGCGGCACCGGACCCTTGTCGACCTTGATGCCCGGGATGATGCCGTTCTTCTTCATCACCTCGGTGAACGGCACGCCATCCTTGGTCTTCTGGCGCAGCGTTTCGTCGTACAGGATCGCACCGGAGATGTGCTCGTTCAGGCCCGGCGTGGTCAGCAGCAGTTCGCGGTAGGCGCGGCGGTTTTCCTCGGTGTTCTCGATGCCGACCGCCTCGAAGCGCTTCTTGATCGTGTTGGTCGATTCGTCGATCGCGATGATGCCCTTGCCGGGCGCGACCATCGCCTGGGCGATGCTTTCAAGATCTTCGATGCTCATGAACGACTCCGTGCAGACGAGGCGGGGTCACCGCAATGGATTTGCGCCGCCCCAAGCGGGACGGCAGGTCAAAGAACCGGCGATTATAACGACATGGTGTCAACGCCGTCGTGACGGCGCAGCACGGCTAGTTTTCGTAGCCCGGCAGGCGGCACGGGGCCATCACCTGCTCCTGGCCGGCCGGATCGGAGGGCGCGTTGAACGGCACCACGTAGTACGTAGCCACCGGATCGTGGTTCTTGTTGGACAGCGAGGGGCCGTAGCGGAAGTTGGACACGGCGCTCAGCGCGATCTGGCCGAAATCGCCCTTGGGGACGACTTTCTCGACCTTCAGATCGCGCGGCAGACCGTCGGAACCGATCATGTAGCTCACCGCCGCGCAGCCCGGCTGGTTGACGTTCCGGGCGCTGTTGGGCACGTCGACGGCGACGTTCTGGTTCAGGAGGATCCAGTGGTCGTACAGGTGCCGCGGATCAACCCGTTGCTGGGACTGGGCCGCCACCGGCAGACCAGCGGCCAGCAGCGTCGCGAAGGCGAGACGACGGACGGTCGGGTTCATGGCAACCTCCTGGTGTGGGGCTGGCCAGTGTAGCGCCGTGGCGAAAAGACAGCCTGTGGCGCTTTGCTCCCTCTCCCCTCGGGTGGGAAGGACTGATGCTGCGGTGTATGGGGCCCTTCGCCTCGATCCTTTCCCTCGGAGGGGAGGGGAAGCGAACGCAGAGCGCCGTGCTTACAGGTCGCGCAGGCTCTCGACGATGCCCTCCGCACCCACCAGCAGCAACTTGAGCGTGTTGGTGCCGCCACCGGCACCGACGCGGTCGCCCTGGGTGAGCACCACCCGGTCACCCTCGGACAGCTTGCCCTGCGCAAACAGCTGGCGAACCGCCTCGCGCGCGTTGGCCGCCGAACTCTGGCTCACCTCGGTAAAGGCCACCGGTTGCACGTCGCGCAGCAGCAGCATGCGGCGGCGGGCGTCGGCGCTGGGCGAGAGCGCGAAGATCGGTACCGCGCTGCGATAGCGCGAGAGCCACTGCGCGGTGGCGCCCGAGTCGGTCAACGCGATCAGTGCGCGCACGCCGAGCTGCCCGGCCAGCACCATCGCGGCCAGGGCGATCGCCTGGTCCGCGCGGTCCAGTCGATGCGCGGCGGAGGTCAGGTCTTCCTTGGGCTCGAACTGGCGCTCGGCGCCCAGGCAGATGCGTCGCATGGCGGCCACCGCCACGTCCGGATGCGCGCCGGCGGCGGTCTCCTGCGAGAGCATCACCGCGTCGGTGCCGTCGATCACCGCGTTGGCGACGTCGAGCACTTCGGCGCGCGTGGGAATCGGCGCGGTCACCATCGACTGCAACATCTGCGTGGCGGTGATCACGGCGCGGTTGCGGGCGACCGCCTCGCGGATGATCTTCTTCTGCAGGCCGGGCAGCTCGGCGTCGCCGATTTCCACGCCCAGGTCACCGCGCGCCACCATCACCGCATCGGAGGCGTCGATGATCTCGCCCAGCACCGGAATCGCGTCGGCACGCTCGATCTTCGCCACCAGCGCGCCAAGACCATCAGCCTCGCGCAGCAGGCGACGCGCCTGCTCCATGTCGGCCGCCGAACGCACGAACGAGACGGCGAGGAAGTCGGCGCCGATTTCGGCCGCCAGGCGGATGTCCGCCCGGTCCTTGTCCGAAAGCGCGGACACCGACAAGCCGCCGCCCTGGCGGTTGAGGCCCTTGCGATCGGAAAGCTTGCCGCCGATCAGCACCTCGCAGCGCACCTGTGCGCCTTCGACGGCATCCACGCGCAACGCGACCAGCCCATCGTCCAGCAGCAGCACGTCGCCGGCCGCCACGTCCTGCGGAAGCTGGTGGTAGCTGACACCGACGCGCGTGCCGTCGCCGGGCGGCGCGTCGGGCGAGCAGTCGAGCACGAACGGATCGCCCGGATGCAGCTCGATCGGACCGTTGGCGAATTTCTCGATGCGGATCTTCGGGCCCTGCAGGTCGGCGAGGATGCCGACCTCGCGGCCGGCCGCGAGGGCCGCGTCGCGCACCGCCATGGCGCGGGCGCGATGGTCCTGTGGCTGGCCGTGCGAAAGGTTGAGGCGGACCACGTCCACGCCCTCGGCGATCAGTCGCGCGAGCATGCCCGGCGCGTCGGTGGCGGGACCCAGGGTGGCGACGATCTTGGTGCGGCGCAGGTGGTTTTCGGCATTCATGCCGTCGAGGCTAGCAGATGCCAGTCACGGCGCGGCCCGGGTGCAATCGTATGCAATGTGACGGGAGACCCATCCCCGCCCCAGCCTTCCTGGAGGGGGAGGAGCAAGGGCGCGGCGCCTCGAGTTCCTCACGCAACTCATCCCAGGGTGCGGTTGAGCAATTGGGCCAACCGCCGCCCCGCCTGGCGCAGTCGCCGTTCGGCCACCGGCAACTGCGTCCCGACGTAAGCGGCGCCAACCGTATGGCCGTCCGGATAGATGTCGCGGGTGAGCCGGCAGGATTCCTCCGCCCATGCCGCGAACGGCGCGCCCGCCACCGGCGGCAGTGCAACCATCCCGCGCGCATCCAGCCGCTTCGCGTACGTCTGCCAGTCCAATCCACGGGTGCGCAGCATCCCCGAGTCCCACACGCGATGCAGGTTGCTGCCCTGGTCCCGGAACTGCACCTGGTAGGTGTTGCCGCCCTTGTCGGGTCGATAGCCGGCGTGCAGCGGCTGGTGCACGTCACCGACGAAATGCACCACGAACTTCAGGGCCTCGCGGCGTGCATCCTCGCTCTGGCTCCGGTCGCCGAGTACGGCGACGTAGTGCGCCAGGCCCTCGACCACGCACCGTCCCCCGCGGCAGTCGCGCGGCGGCTGGTAGTCGCAGTCGCGGTCGCCGAAGTTGATGTAGTGCAGGCTGCGCGTGGCCTTCCACAGCGCCCGTTGCGATGGATCGTCCTGGATGTCGTCGGCCCAGGTGGCGACGTCGGCCAGCCGGCGCGTGTGCTCGGGGCCCAGCAGGCGCTCGACCTGGGCTTCGGCGGCGGGACTCAGGTGGCGCTGGGCGAGCTCGGCGACGATGCGATGACCGTCCGGTCCCCAGGCATGGGCGTCAGGGACCAGCAGGAAACAGGCGAGCAGGAGAACGGCGGAACGACGCAGGAACATCGTCGAGACAACGACCACAAAAGGCCGGCCAGTGTGCCACAGCGCCTCAGTCGCGCACTTGCAACGGCAGCTTGAAGTAATGCTGGCCGTTGCCTTCGGGCGGCGGCAGCCGGCCACCGCGGATGTTTACCTGCAGCGCCGGCCACAGCAGGCGCGGCGGCGGCAGGCCGGCGTCGCGCTGCCGCCGCATCGCCACGAACGCCTCCTCCGTCACGCCGTCCCGGATGTGCTTGTTCCCGGTGCGCTGCTCGGCGATCGGCACCTCTGCCCGCGGCGCGCTTCCGGCGGCGGGATAGTCGTGCGCCAGGAACATGCGGGTGACGGGCAGGCCGTAGATGCGCCATACCGACTGGAACAGCGCATGCGCATCGCCGCCGGGAAAATCGCAGCGTGCGGATCCCGCCTCTGGCGAGAACAGCGTATCGCCGACGAACACCGCATCGCCGATCAGATAGCTGAGGCTGTCGGGCGTGTGTCCCGGCGTGGCGATCACGTGGATCACGAGTTCACCCAGCGGCAACGCGTCGCCGTCGTGCAGCAGGCGGTCGAACGCGCGGCCATCCAGCTCCGGCTCGTCTTCCAGGCCCAGCCGCTGGCGGAAGGTTTCCTGCACCTGTTCGATGCCGGCCCCAATCGCGGTCTGTGCACCGGTGGATGCGCGCAACCAGGCTGCCGCCGACAGGTGGTCGGCGTGCGCATGGGTCTCCAGGATCCAGCGCACCTGAGCGCCGTCGCGCTCGGCCGCCTGAAGGATCGCCGCCGCGCTGGCGTGGCCGAGTTCGCCGGTGGCCGGGTCGAAGTCCAGCGCGGCATCGATGATGGCCGCCTCGCCCGTGGCGGCGTCGCGCACCAGGTAGCTCCACGTCGAGGTAGGCGCGTGGAAGAAGGGGGTGATCTGTGCCTGCATGGCTACGCTCCTGGGGAACTCGACGCCCGGGCAGGAGTATGACGCGACCGCCCTTGGGCAAGCAGCCGCGACACCACCGCCTCGACCGATACCTGCCGAGGCAGGCAGGCCGAAGGCGCAGCGGACCGGACGGTATACGGCCCCGTGACCCCGATCGGCGCTAAAATGCGCGTTTCAGGCGACCCGAACGTCGCCGCTCCACCGCTCCATCGAACCCAAGAGGATGCTTGCCCATGGCCATCAAGGTCGCGATCAACGGCTTCGGCCGCATCGGCCGCAACGTGCTGCGCGCCGCCGTGCAGAATTTCGCGGACATCGAAATCGTCGCCATCAACGATCTGCTGGAGCCCGACTACCTGGCCTACATGCTGCGCTATGACTCCGTGCATGGCCGCTTCAAGGGCGAGGTGGCCGTCGATGGCGCCCACCTGCTCGTCAATGGCAAGCGCATTCGCCTGACCCAAGAGCGCGATCCGTCGAACCTGAAGTGGGACGAAGTCGGCGCCGAGGTGGTGATCGAATCGACCGGCCTGTTCCTGACCAAGGAAACCTGCCAGAAGCATCTGGACGCGGGCGCGAAGAAGGTGATCCAGTCGGCGCCCTCCAAGGACGACACGCCGATGTTCGTCTACGGCGTGAACCATGAGAAGTACGCCGGCGAGACGATCATCTCCAACGCCTCGTGCACCACCAACTGCCTGGCGCCGCTGGCCAAGGTGCTCAACGACAAGTGGGGCATCAAGCGCGGCCTGATGACCACCGTGCACGCGGCGACCGCCACGCAGAAGACGGTCGACGGTCCGAGCAACAAGGACTGGCGCGGCGGCCGCGGCATCCTGGAGAACATCATCCCCTCCTCCACCGGCGCGGCGAAGGCCGTGGGCGTGGTGATCCCCGAGCTCAACAAGAAGCTCACCGGCATGTCCTTCCGCGTGCCGACCAGCGACGTCTCGGTGGTCGACCTCACCGTCGAGCTGGAGAAGCCGGCGACCTACGCGGAGATCTGCGCCGAGATGAAGGCGCAGTCCGAAGGCGCGCTCAAGGGCATCCTGGGCTACACCGAGGAGAAGGTGGTCGCCACCGACTTCCGCGGCGACGCGCGCACCTCGATCTTCGACGCCGACGCCGGCATCGCGCTCGACCCGACCTTCGTCAAGCTGGTCAGCTGGTACGACAACGAGTGGGGCTATTCGAACAAGTGCCTGGAAATGGTGCGGGTGGTGGCGAAGTAAGCGCATCGGCCGGCTTCCCTCGAAGCCGGCGCGCCACGAGAAGGCCGGGACCCGCGCCAGGTCCCGGCTTTTTTTTTCGCCCGGCGAACCGCCGCCGAAGGGCGCGTCTGCGGCATCCGGACACGCCTGGCGTCGCGCGTCCTGTTCCGGCCTATACTGAGGCAATGATAGGCATTCTCAACAAGGCAGCCGCGTCGATACTGGCCTTCGCGCTGCTGGCGGGCGGGTGTCCCGCCCTCGCCCGGGCCCAGTCGGCGGGCTCCGCCGCAGCCGCCGTCCCGGCATCGCCAGAGGTCAGCCAGACCTGGCAGATGCTCGACTACCTGGCCACCGACTACGCCGGCGCGGTGCACGACGGCCACGTGGTCAGCGCCTCCGAATATGCCGAGATGCGGGAATTCGCCGCCACGGTGCGCCAGCGCCTGGCGCAGCTGCCGCCGCGCCCGGGCTCGCCGGCGCTGCAGGCCCAGGCCGCGCAACTGGTGCAGCTGATCGACGCCAAAGCCGCCACGGCCGACGTGGCGCGCCAGGCCCACGGGTTGGCGGACGCGCTGCTGGCTGCCTATCCGGTGCCCACGGCGCCCGCGCATCTGCCCGACCTCGCCCGCGGCGCGGCGATGTACCAGCAGACCTGCGCCGCGTGCCACGGCGCCACCGGCCAGGGCAACGGCCCCGCGGCCGCGGCGCTCGAGCCACCGCCGATCGACTTCACCGACCGCACGCGCGCCGACCAGCGCAGCGTGTTGTCGCTGTACGAGGCCATCAGCCAGGGCGTCAAGGGCACGGCGATGACCGCCTATGCCGAACAGTTGTCGGTCGACGATCGCTGGTCGCTCGCCTACTACGTCGGTTCGCTGGCCTACGCGCACCGCGCGGGCGAAGGTGTGCGGGCGTGGAAGGACAACGCCCTGGCACACCAGCGACTGGGCAACCTGGAAGAGCTTTCCCGCGCCCGCGTGGCGGACCTGTCGCCTGCACTGGGCGAGCAGCAGGCGCGGGCCATCCTCGGTTACCTGCGCGCCTATCCGCATGCGTTGCCCAAGTCCCGTTCCGGCCTGGCGCTGGCGCGCGAGAAACTGGCCGCCAGCCTCATCGCGTGGCAACAGGGAAATCATGACGAAGCGGAGCGCCTGGCACTCTCGGCGTATCTCGATGGCGTGGAACCGGTCGAGCCGCAACTGGACGCGCGAAACGCGGCACTGCGCTCGCAACTGGAAACGGCGATGGGCGTCTACCGCACCGCGGTGGCCAGCGGAGGGGCAGACGTCGTGGCGAACCAGCAGGCCGCCGACGCGCTGCTGCAGCGTGCCCAGGCCGTCCTCGCCGGCGGTTCGGCCGACGCCGCCTCGGCCTTCCTCGGCGCCTGGACCATCCTGGTGCGCGAGGGGCTGGAGGCGCTGCTGGTCGTCGTCGCCCTGCTCGCCTTCCTGCGCAAGGCCGAGCGCCCGGCGATGCTGCGCTACGTGCATGCCGGCTGGAGCCTGGCGTTGCTGGCGGGCCTGGCCACCTGGGCGGTGGCGAGCTACGCGGTGGCGATCAGCGGCGCGGGACGCGAACTTACCGAAGGTCTGTCCTCGCTGTTCGCCGCCGCCGTGCTGCTGTGCGTGGGGCTATGGATGCACCGCAAGAGCGTGGGCGGGCGCTGGCAGGCGTACCTCAAGGCCAAGATGGCCGCCACCCTCGATCGCTCGGCCTGGTTCCTGTTCGGCCTGGCCTTTCTCTCGGTCTACCGCGAAGTGTTCGAGACGATCCTGTTCTACGTGGCGATGTGGAATGAAGGCCCACGGATGTGGCTGCTCGGCGGCATCGGTGCTGGCGCGCTGACGCTCATCGCGATCGCGTGGCTGCTGCTGCGCACCAGCCGGCGGCTGCCGCTGGGCAAGTTCTTCTCGGCCAGCTCCGCGCTGATCGCACTGCTGGCGGTGATACTCACCGGCAAGGGCATCGCGGCGCTGCAGGAAGCCGGCTGGATCGGCGTGCACGTGGCGCCGTTGCCGCGCATCGAACTGCTCGGCATCTATCCGACCTGGCAATCGATCAGCGCGCAGGCCGTGGTGGCGCTGGTGCTGGCCGGCGGGTATGCGCTGAATCTGCGGCGCGTTCCCGGCTGACCCGGCCCCGTCCCGCGGGCGCACCTGTGCGCGACCGGAGACACGGCGGTCGCGTCAGGCGCATTCCCGCAAGGGTGCCTGCAGACTTGGCGGGCGGACGCGCAGCGGCGAACTGCCCGGGCGCGTCCTGCGCGAGGTCCCTCGCGCAGGCGCACCCTGCAGCCCTCCCCAACCGATCCCCAGGCGGGTGCTACCGCTTGAGCAGCGCCAGCTTGTCCGGCACGCCGTCCCATTGCCCGGCCTCCGCCATGGCCGGGATCTTCGTGGTGATCACCGGCCACTCGCGCGCCAGTTCGGCGTTGAGCGCCAGGAAGCCTTCCTGGCCGACCGGGATGTCCAGCTCGGGAAAAATCGCGCCCACCGGGCACTCCACCACGCAAAGCGTGCAATCGATGCACTCGTCCGGGTTGATGACGAGGAAATTCGGACCCTCGTGGAAGGCATCGACCGGACACACCTCCACGCAGTCGGTGTGCTTGCAGTTGATGCAGTTCTCGGTCACGACGTGGGTCATCGGCGGCGAGTATGCAGATGCCCTCCGCGGGGCGCCCTGACCCAGGTCAGGGCGCGGGAACGGCCGGCACGGCGCCGGCCGGCTTGTACGCCACGGCCACGAATGCGGGCGCACGATCAGGGCCCGGCGGCGTGCGACAACCGGCCACAGCGCCGAAGCGGTCTTTTGCCGCGGTGCTTTGACACAGGTCAGGCGAACCGATCGCCCGCCCACGGAAAATACACGGACCTCTCCTGGAATCCCTCCATGCCCAACACCGAGTATTACAACGACAAGGTCGTGCGCCAGTTCCTGCTGGCGGCGGCCGTGTGGGGCATCGTCGGCATGTCGGTCGGCGTGCTCGCGGCCGCGCAGCTGGCGTGGCCCATGTTCAACTTCGATACGTCGTGGCTGACCTTCAGCCACATCCGCCCAGACCACACCTTCGGTGTGATCTTCGCCTTCGGCGGCTCGGCGTTGATCGGCACCTGCTACTACGTGGTCCAGCGCACCGGGCACACGCGGCTGGCCTACCCGAAGCTCGCCGCGTTCACCTTCTGGGGCTGGCAGGTCGCCTGCCTCGCCGCGATGATCACCATGCCGCTGGGCATGACCCAGAGCAAGGAATACGCGGAGCCGGAGTGGTGGGTCGACATCATCATCGCGGTGGTGTGGATCAGCCTGGGCGTGGTGTTCTTCGGCACGCTCGCGCGCCGGCGCATCCGCCACATCTACGTGGCGAACTGGTACTACGGCGCGTGGATCATCGCGGTGGGCCTGCTGCACATCGTCAACAACCTGGTGATCCCGGTGTCGCTGTCGAAGTCCTACCCGATCTACTCGGGCGTGGTCGATGCGATGGTGCAGTGGTGGTACGGCCACAACGCGGTGGCGTTCTTCCTGACCGCCGGCTTCCTCGGGATGATGTACTACTTCGTGCCGCGCCAGGCGCAGCAGCCGCTGTGGAGCTACCGCTTCTCCATCGTCAATTTCTGGGCGCTGATCTCGGTGTACATGTGGGCCGGCGCGCACCACCTGATGTACACGGCACTGCCGGACTGGGTGCAGTCGGTCGGCATGGCCTTCTCGCTGGTGCTGCTGATGCCCAGCTGGGGTTCGGCGGCGAACGGCCTGATGACCTTCAACGGTTCGTGGCCGAAGCTCAAGGTCGACCCGGCGGCCAAGTTCATGGTGCTGTCGCTGGTGTTCTACGCGGGCAGCACGTTCGAGGGCTCGATGATGGCGGTCAAGACCGTCAACCAGCTCTCCCACTACACCGACTGGACCGTGGCGCACGTGCACAACGGTGCGCTGGGCTGGGTGGCGATGATCACCATCGGCTCGCTCTACGCGATGGCGCCGCGCGCGCTCGGCCAGCCGGCGATGTACTCGCGCAAGGCGATGGAATGGCATTTCTGGCTGCACGTGTTCGGCGTGGTGCTGTACGTCGGCTCGATGTGGGTCGCCGGCGTCACCGAGGGCCTGATGTGGCGTGCCACGCTGCCCGACGGTTCGCTCACCTACCCGTTCATCGACAGCCTGCTGGCGATCCAGCCGGCCTATTGGACGCGGTGGTTCGCCGGCGTGGTGATCCTCACCGGCATGGTGCTGATGGCATGGAACCTGTGGCACACCGCCGCCGACGCCCGTGCGCGGCTGATCAAGCCGATCCCGGTGCCGATCCCCGAGCCCGATCCGCACCAGGTACCCGAACCGCTGCCGAGCGTGGGCTGAGGAACACGACCAGATGGCTTACAAGCATTTCGAAATCATCGAGAAGAATGCCGCGCTGCTGGGCATCCTCACGGCGATCATGGTGTCGATCGGCGGCCTCGCCGAGATCACCCCGCTGTTCATGGAAGCCCATGCGGTCAAGGCGCCGCTGGGGGTCAAGCCGTACGACCCGCTGCGCCTGGCCGGCAAGGATGTCTACGTGCGCGAGGGCTGCTACCTGTGCCACTCGCAGATGATCCGGGCGCTGCGCGCCGAGACCCAGCGCTATGGCCACTTCTCCACCGCGCAGGAATCGGTCTACGACCGTCCGTTCCAGTGGGGCTCCAAGCGCACCGGGCCGGACCTGGCGCGCGTAGGCGGCAAGTACACCGACGACTGGCAGCGCCTGCACCTGGAAAATCCGCGCCAGGTGGTGCCCGAGTCGAACATGCCGCAGTACGACTGGCTCGAGCACAACACGATCAGCGCCGAGGACATCCAGGCGCGCATGCGTGCGCTGCGCAGGCTGGGCGATCCGTACACCGATGCGGACATCGCCAGCGCGCCGAAGGCGCTGGCCGGCAAGACCGAGATGGATGCGCTGATCGCCTACCTGCAGGGACTGGGCATCCAGAACGAGCCGGCGGCCACCGTGCCGGTGCCGACCGGCCACGGAGGCACGCCATGAACCATCCGATGATGAATCCGTTCTGGGGCCACCTGACCGGCGTGGTCACGGTGCTGCTGATGCTGGTGTTCATCGGCATCTGGATCTGGGCCTGGCGCAAGCGCCACCGCTCGACCTTCAAGCGGATGAGCGAGCTTCCGATGGAAGACAAGCCGGAAGGGCCGGCGCCGGGCGCGCCGGACGCGGACACGAACAACAAAGGTAGGCAGCCGTGAGCGCGGGTTGGTCGTTGTGGGTGATGTTCCTGGTGGTGCTGAACTTCGGCATCACGTTCCTGCTGTTCCTGTGGGCGCCGCGGGCGAAGATCCCGACACTGTCGGACGACACGAGCGGCCATGTCTGGGCGCACGGCACGATCCGCGAGGGCGTGCGCAACCTGCCGCTGTGGTGGCTGCTGCTGTCCGGCGCGATGTTCGTCGCCGGCGCGCTCTACCTGGTGCTCTACCCGGGCTTCGGCAACCACAAGGGCACGCTGGGCTGGACGGCGCACGGCGAGCTGGCGCGGGACGAGGCCATCAACAACGCCAAGCTGGACGACCTGGTCGAACGCTTCCGCAAGTACCCGGTCGAGCAGCTGGCCGACGACCCGGCCGCACAGCAGATGGGCGAGCGCCTGTTCGTGGACAACTGCGCCGCCTGCCACGGCCGCGGCGGCTACGGCAACGTCAAGCTGGGCGCGCCCAGCCTGATCGACGATGACTGGCTCTACGGCGGCAGCGGCAAGGACATCCTCGCCTCCATCCACGATGGCCGCAGCGGCCTGATGCCGCCGTGGGCGAGCCTGGGCGAGGACAACGTCAAGAACCTGGCCAACTACGTGCTGAGCCTGTCCGGCTCGTCGCACGACGAGGGCCGCGCAGCCGCGGGCCAGCCGCTGTTCACCACCTGCGCCGCCTGCCACGGCCCGCAGGGCAAGGGCAATCCGGCGCTGGGCGCGCCCAACCTGACCGATCACGTGTGGCTGCACGGCGGCAAGTTCGAGGACATCGTGCGCACCATCGGCGGCGGTCGCCAGGGCCACATGCCGGCATGGGGCAAGCGCCTGAACGACGACCAGATCCGCGTGCTGGCCGCCTACGTCTACCACCTCTCGCACCAGGGCGATGCAGCAGCACAAGCCTCCCGCTGAGGCGTCGGCCGCGGCCGACGCCTGGTACCGGCAACCCGTGCTGTGGCTCGGGGCGGTGATCTTCGCCGCCTCGCTGGCCGGGTGCATCTGGACGATCGTGCTCGGTTCGCGCCATGCCGACCTGCCGCTGCAGATGACCGAGCATCCGCATGCGCTGCTGGACATGCCGATGCACGGGCCCGTGAACGGGGGCCGCAAAAAAGCGGAAAGCGCGAAGGCCTCGTCGTCCCGCGCGGCCGGAGCGCCAGGGCGCGGCCCATGAACGCCGCCGGCATGCACGCGGCGTGGCTGCACCCGCGCCTGGCTGCGCAGGTGATCCGTCCCCGGCGCGATGGCCGTGCCGAGATCGCGCTGCGTGTCGAAGGCCTCAACGACCCGCGCCAGCAACTGCGCCTGGACGCGCGCCTGCACGCCCTGCCGGGCGTGGCGCGCGTGGCGATCGACGCCCGCGCACAGCGCGCGCGCATCGTGTGGAACCCCGACCGGCTCGCCCTGCCGCAACTGCTCGACGCGTTCGCCGCCGAGCAGTGCAGCGCACGGCCGCTCCGGCGCGAACACATCGACGACGCGCGCAGCGGCGAGGCCAACGACGCGCTCAAGCGCCTGCTGGTCGCCGGCATGTGCGCCATGCAGGTGATGACCTACGCCTTCGTCATGTACATCGGCGTGGTCGACTTCGTCGACTTCACCACGCGCGGGCTGTTCCGCTGGCTCAGCCTGCTCACCACCGCACCGGTGGTCGCCTATTCGGCGCAACCGTTCCTCGTTGGCGCCTGGCGCGAGGTGCGCACGCGACGGCTCGGCGTCAGCTTCACCGTGTCGCTGGCGGTACTGCTGACCTTCGGCGCCAGCGTGTGGAGCACGCTGCGAGGGCACGGCGAGATCTATTTCGACTCGGTGAGCATGTTCGTGTTCCTGCTGCTGGCCGCGCGCCACGTCGAGCTGCGCGCGCGCCATGCCAGCGGCGCGCTGGGCGAGGCCGCGCGGGATGCCACCCCGCTGGTGGCCGAGCGTCGCCGCGCCGACGGCAGCCTGGAAACCATACCGGCGCTGGAGCTCCTGCCCGGCGATCGCGTACGTATCGCCGAGGGCGGCACCGTGCCGGCCGACGGCGTGCTGGAGAGCGACGCGGTCGAAGTGGACGAGGCGCTGCTCTCGGGCGAGTCCCGCCCGCGCCGCCGCCAGCGCGGCGAACGGCTGGTCGCCGGCGCCGTGGTCCTGGGCAGCCCGGCCGAACTGCGCGTGGAACACAGCGGCGACGACACTACCGCCGCACGTCTCGGCCAACTGGCCGGCCGCGCGCGCCAGGCGCGCCCGGGCAACGATGCCGCCGACCGCGAGGCCACCCGCTTCGTATTGCGCGTGCTGGCGCTGACCACGCTCACCGCGCTCGCCTGGCTGTGGCTCGACCGCGCGCGCGCGTTCGACGCCGCGGTCGCCGTGCTGGTGGTCGCCTGTCCCTGCGCCTTCGCACTGACCCGCCCCGCCGCCGTCACCCGCGCGCTGGCCGTGCTCGCCGGACGCGGCGTGCTGGTGACCGAACCGGCCGCGCTCGACACGCTCGCACGCGTCGATTACGCGCTGTTCGACAAGACCGGCACGCTGACCACGCCGTGGCTCGAACCCGACGCGATCGAGCCGCTGCGCGACGGCCTGGCGCCGCAGCAGGCGCTGCGCCTGGCCGCGGCGCTGGCGCGCGAAAGCACCCATCCGCTCGCCACGGCGCTGGCTGCCGCCTGGCCGTGCGACACGCCAGCGGCGCACGCGCTGAAAGTCACCGCCACCGCCGGCATCGGCGCCGAGGTGGACGGCCGCGCGCTGCGCCTGGGTCGCCCAGATTTCGCGCTGGCCTTGAGCGGTTGCGCGGCGCCGGCCAGCGCCGCCGGCACCTTGCTGCTGGCCGATGCCGAAGGCCCGCTGGCCGCCTTCCACGTCAGCGAGGCGCCACGCAGCGATGCCGCCGCCACGCTGCAGGCGCTGCGCGGCGAGGGCATCGTCACCGTGCTGGCCAGCGGCGATACCCGCGCCCGCGTGGCGCCGATCGCCAACGCGCTGCACATCAAGCGCTGGGCCGGTCGCCAGTCGCCCATCGACAAGCTCGCGCTGCTCGATGCGGCACGGGCGCAGGGCCACGTCACGCTGGCCGTCGGCGACGGCAGCAACGACGCCCCGGCACTGGCGGGCACGGACGTCTCGGCGGTGCTCGCTTCGGGCACCGACCTGGCGCAAGCGCATGCCGACCTGCTGCTGGCGCGCGGCCGGCTGGACGGCCTTGTGCAGGCGCGCCGCGTCGCCCGCCAGCTCGCCCACGTGGTGGCGCAGGGCCGGCGCTGGTCACTCGCCTACAACCTGCTCGCGGTGCCGTTCGCCGCTGCCGGCCTGGTGCCGCCGTGGCTGGCCGCGATCGGCATGTCGGTCAGCTCGCTGGTGGTGGTGCTCAACGGCCTGCGCGTGGGCCGCGCGAGTGTCGGCGCGGCGCTGCGCGCATGAACATCCTGCTGGTGCTGATCCCGGTCACCGGGCTGATCGTGCTGGTTGCCGTGGCGCTGTTCTTCTGGGCCGCCAACCACCAGCAGTTCGACGACCTGGACAGCCCCGCCGTATTGCCGCTGATGGAGGACGAACCGGTTCCCGGCCAGGCCGACGACGCGGCGCCGCCGCACGATCCCGCTTCCCCCGATAGCAAAGGAGACATCCCGTGAAACGTCGTCTGTTCGCTTTCGCCCTGCTCGGCCTGGTCGCCGCCCCGACCTGGGCCGCCTCCAACTGCTCGACCACCATCCAGGGCAACGACGCCATGCAGTTCGACCAGAAGTCGATCGTCGTGCCCAACACCTGCAAGCAATTCACCGTCACGCTCAAGCACGTGGGCAAGTTGCCGAAGGCCGCGATGGGCCACAACTTCGTGGTGTCCGCGACCGCCGACGAGCCGGGCATCGTCGCCGATGGCGCCAAGGCAGGCATCGACAACAACTACCTCAAGCCCGGCGACAGCCGCGTCATCGCGCACACCAAGGTCATCGGCGGTGGCGAGAGCGACTCGACCAGCTTCAAGGTGGACGCGCTCAAGCCCGGCCAGGATTACGAGTTCTTCTGCTCGTTCCCCGGGCACGCCGCACTGATGAAGGGCACGATCAGCCGCGCCAAGTAACCTCACCGCCGCGCCGCGGATCGCCCGCGGCGCGGCCACCCAAGCGAACCACATGCGCGACACCACGCTTACCGAATCCACGATCGCCCGCCTGGTCGATCACTTCTACGACAAGGTCACCGCCGACCCGTTGATCGGTCCGGTGTTCAACGCCGTCGTGCACGACTGGCCCGAACACAAGCGCCTGCTGACACGCTTCTGGTGCTCGGTGGCGCTGGGCGCGGCCAGCTATCGCGGCAACCCGATGGCCATGCACCGCCCGCTGCCGATCCGCGCCGAACACTTCGATCACTGGCTGGCACTGTGGCGCGCCACCTGTGCCGAGGAACTGGACGAGGCCGGTGCCGCGCAGATGGTCGAGTACGCCGAACGCATCGGCCGCAGCCTGAAGTATGGATTGGGGCTGAATCCCGACGCGCGCGGGATCGGCGTGCCGCTGATCTCCGTCCGACGGTAGTTCCTGCGGGAGCGCCCTTGGGGCGCGACCTGGCAATCGCGGTCGCGCCCCAGGGCGGCGCTCAGCCCAGCGCGGCCAGCGCGGCGTCGTAGTCGGGCTCGTTCGTCAGCTCGTCGACCAGCTGCGCGTGCAGCACGCGGTTGTCCGCGTCCAGCACCACGACCGCGCGCGCGGCAACGCCGGCCAGCGGGCCGGTGGTGAGCGCCACGCCATAGTCTTTGAGGAACTCGCGCCCACGCATGGTCGAGAGCGTCACCACGCGCTCCAGCCCCTCGGCGCCGCAGAAGCGCGCCTGCGCGAACGGCAGGTCGGCCGAGATGCAAAGCACCACGGTGTCGCTGAGCTTCGCCGCCAATTCGTTGAAGCGGCGCACCGAGGTGGCGCACACGCCGGTGTCGATGCTGGGGAAGATGTTGAGCACCTTGCGCTGGCCCGCGTAGCTGGACAGCGCCACGTCGGCCAGGCTCTTGCCGACCAGCGTGAACGCCGGCGCCTGCGTGCCCTTGGCCGGGAACGCGCCGCTGACTTCGACCAGTTCGCCCTTGAACTTCACTTGCGACATGACGCTTCCTCCTGGGGATGAGACCTACAAGTAGAACATGGTCTTGGCCAGGAACACGATGCCGACCATCAACGCCAGCACCACGCGGTGGGTGTGGCGGAAGCGGCACACGCTCATGCGCCCACGCGCGCCGGCCCATACCGCGTTGACGAACACCCCGAGCACGCCGAACGCCAGCGCCACCTTGAGCAGCAGGAACCAGCCAAAGCGCGTGCCGACGCAGGTGACGCCGTCACAGCGGATGTCGAACAGCATGCCGCCGCTCAGGAAAAGCAGCAGCACCACGACCGGCATGAAGCGTCGCACGCGCGCCATCACCGCCTGTTCGATGTCGGCCATCGTGGTTGCGTCGAAGCGCTTGTGCAGGCCTTCGAGCACCAGCACCTCGAACGCGGCCGCGCCGACGAATACGATGGCGCAGGACAGGTGCAGCAACAGGATCCAGGGGTACCAGGCGGCCATGCTCGGGCCTCGTTCGGGACTGACCGCAGCTTGCGCCGCGCCGCACCCCGAGGCCATGACCTGCATCAACGCCGGATCTTCGTGGGGCGGCTTCAACCCACCAGGCGTCGCGCGATGGTGGGCGAGCCCACCCTACTTCGATCCGGTGGCCTTGCGCACGGCGGCGACGAACTCCGGATCGGTACGTCCGATGATGTTGGTGCGCGCCACGATGCGCCCGTCCCCATCCAGCAGCAACAGGGCACTGGAGTGGTTGAACTCGCCGTCGGGCAGCTTGCGGTATTGCACGCCCAGCAACGCAGCGAGCGAGCGGGTGTCCTGCGGCGCGGTGCGCGCCAGCGTCCACCAGCGCAAGTCCAGCTTGTGCGCGGCGGCATAGCGGCGCAGCGCGTCCACGTCGTCGCGCTCGGGGTCGAAGCTCACCGCGAGCAGGTGCAGGTCGGCCGGCTCGCCGGCGGCGCGGCGGGTGGCCTTCATGGTGTCGATGATCATCGGGCAGACCATCGTGCACGAGGTATAGAACATGCTGACGATCCGCGGCGTGCCGCGGCCTGCGGCGAGCGGCGCGACGTGGCCGTCCTGGTCGGTCAACGGCACCGGCAACTGGTAGATCGAATCGGACGGCAGCGGGGAGGCCGCCTGAACCGGGGCGGCGAGCAGCAGGGCAAGCAGCGTCAAAAGCAGTCGTTTCACGGGTTCACTCCGGCCGGGCGCAGCGGAAGCCCAGGTTGGCGGTGGTATCGGTAGCCTTGAGCGAGGAGAGCATCGCCACGCGCATCAGCGTGGCGTAGTTCTCCTTCTGTTCCATGGTGATGGCGCCGGCGCCGCAGAACTTGAGCTTGTTGGCGCCGTCCTGCTCGCGGCTGTCGGCGCTGGTCATCATCGCGTTGAAGTCTTCCACCCACTCCCACACCAGGCCGTTCAGGTCGCGCACGCCGTGGACGTCCGGCTTGCCGCCGACCGGCGGCAGCGCGTCGGTGGAGGGACGCGCATACCAGGACAGCACGCGCTCGCGCCACGCCGGATCGCTGCGCGCGTCGGCGCGGGTGGCGTCCGCGGCAGCGGCGTATTCCCACTCGTACCACGTCGGCAGGCGGGCGTGCTCGCTCTCGCAGTACGCCTGCGCGGCGAACCAGCTCACCTGCGTCACCGGCTGGCGCGGCAGCGCGTCGGGGCCGAGCTGGTCCGGCGCGGCCCATTGGGCCAGGTAACGACCGTCGGCGAACACGCTCGGCACGCGATCGCGCCGCCATTCCGGGTGGCGTTTGACGAAGGCAAGGAACTCGGCATTGGTCACCGGCTCGGTGCGCAGGCGGAAGGGTTTGAGGACGGCCGGCGCCGTCTTTCCGTCAGCCGGGAGCACGCTGGCGAACTCGCCGCCCGGCAACGGCCGGTAATTCGCCGGCGCGCCGTCCGCCGCCAGGATCGGCCCGGCCAGCAGCAGCCCGAACAGCACCAGCCCGAGCCTGGAAAGGGAAGGACGCCGGCGCATCGCTCAGTGCTCCGCGGCCGGCGCCGGGGCCGGTTGCGCGCGGACCTTGGCCACCTCTTCCTTGGTCACCTGTCCGCCCGGGTTGTCCCAGCTGTTGAGCACGTAGGTCAGCAGGTTGGCCACCTCGTCGTCGGTCAGCTGCGTCATCGGCGGCATCACCGAGTCGTATTCCTTGCCGTTGACCGTGACCTTGCCGGTCAGGCCGTGCAGCGGGATCGCGATCAGCTTGTCCTTGTCTTCCTTCACCAGCTTCGCCACGAGGTCGGACTTGGCCAGCGGCGGGAACACGCCCGGCAGGCCTTCGCCGTTGGCCTGGTGGCAGACCGAGCAGGTGCCGGTGAAGAGCTGCTTGCCGGCGGCAACCTGGTCTTCCTTGCTGAGCGTGCCGGCGGCGTTGGCCTTGGCCGCGGTGGTCACCGCATGCAGGTTCGGTTCGGCGCGGTCGCCCAGGTAGACCGAGTCGACCTCCTTGCCCGAGTAGATCGCCTTGTTCTCCGGACCATCCACTTTCAGGATGCCCAGCGCGCCCTTGTTGAACGCGCGGAAGATCGAGTGATCGACCAGCACGTAGCTGCCCGGCACGTCGGTGTGGAACTCCACGATGGCCGCGCCGCCGGAGGGGATCAGCGTGGTCTGCACGTTCTCCTGCGGATGCAGGCCGCCTTCCTGCTGCACGCGGTCGAAGATCTCGCCGATCACGTGGAAGCTGGAGACCAGGTTCGGGCCGCCGTTGCCCACGAACAGGCGCACCGATTCGCCCACCTTCGCGGTCAGCGCCTTGTCGCCGGTGAGCGCGCCTTCGTGGCCGTTGAACAGCACGTAGGTCGGGCGCTCGTCGATCGCCTTGTCCATGTCGAACGGCTGGTGGCCTTTCTCGCGGTACTTGCCGGTGGTGTAGAAGTCGCCCTGCATCACGTAGTACTCGTGATCGACCTTGGGCAGGCCTTCCGGCGGCTCGACCAGGATCAGGCCGTACATGCCGTTGGCGATGTGCATGCCCACCGGCGCGGTGGCGCAATGGTAGACGTAGATGCCGGCGTTGAGCGCCTTGAAGGTGAACTGCGACTCGTGCCCCGGCGCGGTGAAGCTCGACGCCGCGCCACCGCCCGGACCGGTCACGCCGTGCAGGTCGATGTTGTGCGGCATCTTGCTGGTCGGCGAATTCTTCAGGTGGAACTCGACCGTGTCGCCCTGGCGCACGCGGATGAAGCTGCCCGGGACGGTGCCGCCGAAGGTCCAGTAGGTGTAGGTGACGCCTTCGGAGATCGGCATCTCCTTTTCGATCACTTCCAGCTCGACGATGACCTTCGCCGGGTAGTTGCGGTGGATCGGCGGCGGCACGTGCGGCGGGCTGGTCAGCACCGCGTGGATCGGCTCGCCCTGCGGCGGGCCGAAGTCGGTCGGTGCGGGCACCGGTGCGGAAGCCGCGCTGGCCACGGCTGGCTCGCCGGCACTGGCGGAGGGTTTGTCCGAACAGGCGACCAGGGCCAGCATGCTGGCGGCCGCGAGCAAGAGGGACAGCCTTCGTGACATGAGGAATCGCTCCTGTGGTTCCCGGGGATCAGGCTAGATTCCGGGCCACTGACGCGCTTGACCTGCGTCAGGCCCACTGCCGGAACCGGCCTGCTGCGTCACCCTGCCACAGAACAGTGTTGCCGTGGCGTCAGCCCTAGCCGGGCCTGCCGTCCACGCGAGGGGTCAGGTAGATCCAGGCCGAGCGCACCACCCAGGGCAGGAAGGCCACCAGCCAGCCAAAGGCGGCCACGACCAGCCACAGGTAGCTGTCGCGCGCGAGCTCCGCCCACACGCGCAGCAGCACGACGCCCTGCAGCAGCACGAAGCAGGCCCAGGGCACGGCGCCCATCTGCAGCGGCCGGCCGGAATGGCCCTGGGTGACGCGGGTGACCATGGCCACCAGCATCGAGCCGAAGTAGCCAATGGTCAGCACGTGCAGCGGCGCCAGGCCGAGCACCGGCCCGTGCCCGGCGAACAGGCACAGGCTCTGCACCGCGTACAGCACGAACGCGATCGGCAGCCAGGCGAAGGCAAGATGCAATACGGCGAGCAGGCCCGGGCGCGTCGCCTTCCACGGCTGCCAGGCGATCGCATGCCAGCCGAACAACAGTGCCAGCGGCGCATCGACGACCCACAGCCACGCCTGCGCGTGGGCCAGGTCCAGCGCCAGGTGCGCCAGCAGCAGCGGCCACATCAGCGGCAGGCTCCAGGCCGGGCGGCGCACCACGTACCCCTTCACCACGTTGCCGCTGAAGAAGGCCAGCATGCGATGGGCCACCGTGAAGTACACCGGCACCAGCAGGCCGAAGGTGCCCAGCTTGATCGCGAAGCGCGCGCAGTGCGCCGGCGCGCCGAGCAGGAAGCCCAGGAATGCCGCCAGCCCCAGCGCGCCCAGGCACAGCGCCGCCAGGCACGACCAGGCGTGCTGGTTGCGCTGTTCCGACGCGCGCAGCACGCCGGCGAGCGTGACCACGCCGACGAGATACCCGGTCAGCATCAGCGCGATGCCGGCGCGCAGTACCCATGGCATGTCCAGCAACCCGATGTGCGAGAGCAGGTATCCGGCGAACACCGAGCCGGCCACCGCCACGTAGCGCCGCGGCCGTATGGATGGCCGGCTGAGCCATTTGGGAAACGTGGTCAGCAGGAAGCCGAACATGAACATCGGCAGCATGCCGTACTGGGTCAGCATCGCGTGCGCCCAGCCCGGCGGCACCGGTGGCTGCGGCCAGCCATGCCAGCCGAAGCGCATCGAAGCCAGCTCCAGCGCCCACCAGGCCATGCTGGTCAACACCGCCAGCGCACCGGCGAGGAACAGCGGGCGGTGCGGGGCGGCGGCAAGCAGCGTGGCGATGGGCGGGGACGTGCTGCCGGTGGTGGCGGATTCGCGCATGCGGGGCTCGCAAGGGTGGAAATGCGAGCGATTCTCCCGCGCGCCCATCGCCGCGGCCGTGACTTGAATCAGTCCCGCGTCAATCGGCCCTGCGTCAATCGGCCCCCGCGCCGGTTGACGCAGGTCAGCATCGCCCGGAGTCGCCCGATCCATGCTCGCTTCACGTCTGAAGAGGAGGATCCGGTCATGGGCAGGCTCGATGGCAAGACCGCACTGGTCACCGGTGGCGCCGTAGGCATCGGCGCGGCCTGCGCGCGGCGCATGGTGGAAGCGGGGGCGCGCGTGGCGATCGTGGACGTGCACGACGACGCCGGGCAGCGGCTGGCCGCCGAACTCGGCGACAGCGCGCGCTACCTGCATGCCGACGTGTCGGTCGAAACGGAGGTGGCCGCCGCCGTCGCCGCGACCGTGGCCGCGTTCGGCCGGCTGGACGTGCTGGTGAACAACGCCGGCATCTCCGGCGCGAACAAGCCCACCCACGAACTGACCGAAGCGGAGTGGGACCGCGTGCAGGCGGTCAACGTCAAGGGCGTGTTCTTCGGCACCAAGCATGCGATCGCGCCGATGCGCGCGGCCGGCGGCGGCAGCATCATCAACCTGTCCTCGATCTACGGCCTGGTCGGCGCGCCCGACGTGCCGCCCTACCATGCCTCCAAGGGCGCGGTGCGGCTGATGAGCAAGACCGACGCGCTGATCTACGCCGCCGACCGCATCCGCGTGAACTCGATCCACCCGGGCTTCATCTGGACGCCGATGGTCGAGCAGCACATCGCCGCGATGGGCGGCGACGTGGAGCAGCACCGGCGCGATACCGCCGCGCTGCACCCGCTGGGGCACCTGGGCGAGCCGGACGACATCGCCTGGGGCGTGGTCTACCTGGCTTCGGACGAATCCCGCTTCGTCACCGGCAGCGAGCTGGTGATCGACGGCGGCTATACCTGTCGCTGACCCTGGAGAGATCCATGTACAAGCACATCCTGCTGCCCATCGACGGCTCGGACCTTTCGCTGCGCGCCGCCGACGCCGGCATCGCGCTGGCCCGCCAGCTCGGCGCGCGCGTGCACGCGCTGCACGTGGTGGTGCCGCTGCCGGCGGTGCCGTTCCTCAACGAGATCATCGCCACCAGCGACGCCGAATATGCCGACAGCGCCGAGGAAGCGGGCGCCCGCTACCTGGCCGCCGTGCGCGAGCGCGCCGACGCTGCCGGCGTGCCTTGCCAGTGCAGCCTGGAAACCGACCCCAGGCCGCACCGCGTCATCGTCGCGGTCGCGCGGCGCGAGGGCTGCGACCTGATCGTGATGGGCAGCCACGGTTGGCGCGGGCTGGACCGACTGTTGCTGGGCAGCGAGGCGCAGCGCGTGATTCTGGAATCGGACGTTCCCGTGCTGGTCGACCGCTAGCGCCATGGTCACCGCCGAGCGCGCGCAGGCGGCCGCACGCCTCGGCCTGGACCCGGCCGAAGCGGCGCGCCGGCTGGCCGCGCACGGTCCCAACCTGCTGCCCGGCAGCACGCCCAAGAGCTTCGGCGCGATCGTGCTGGGCGTGTTGTCCGAGCCGATGTTCCTGATGCTCCTGTGCGCCGGCGGCCTTTACCTGGCGCTGGGCGACCGCGCCGAGGCGGCGTTCCTGCTCTCGGCCGTGTTCGTGGTGATCGGCATCACCCTGCTGCAGGAGCGCAAGACCCAGCGCGCGCTCGAATCGCTGCGCGAACTTTCCGCGCCGCGCGCGCTGGTGATCCGTGGCGGCGAGGAGCTGCGCGTGGCCGGCGCCGACGTGGTGCCGGGCGACCTGCTGGTGCTGCGCGAAGGCGATCGCATCGCGGCCGACGCCACGTTGCTGGAAGGCCGCCTGGAGGTCGACGAATCACTGCTGACCGGCGAATCGGTGCCGGTGACGCGCCAGAGCGAGGGCGAAGCGGCGGTGCATGCCAGCACGGTGGTAACGCGCGGGCTGGGCGTCGCCCGCGTCAACGCCACCGGCGGCGCCACCGCGGTCGGTCGCATCGGCGAGGCGCTGGCGGACACGCGCGAGGCGCCGAGCGGGCTGCAGCGCGCCTCGCGCCGGTTGATCCGTTATCTCGCCATGGGCGGCCTGGCGCTGGCCGCGGCCTACGCCTTGCTGTCCTGGTTGTGGGACGGTCGCGGCCCCCTGGAGAGCCTGCTCGGCGGCACCGCGCTGGCGATGGCGATCCTGCCGGAGGAGATACCGGTGATCCTCACCGTGTTCCTCGCGCTGGGCGCCTGGCGCATCTCGCGACGCAAGGTGCTCACCCGGCGCGTGCCGGCGGTGGAGGCACTGGGCGCGATCTCGGTGCTGGCCGTGGACAAGACCGGCACGCTCACGCAGAACCGCATGCAGGTGGCGGAGCTGGCGGTCGGCGGCGAGCGCTTCGTCGACGCGGGCGCCACGGAGCTGGCCGAGACGTTCCACCTGCTGGTGGAGTTCGCGATGCTGGCCACGCCCAGTGATCCGTTCGATCCGATGGAGAAGGCGATCCAGCACTTCGGCCTGCGCTGGCTGGTGCACACCGAGCACGTGCATGCCGACTGGTCGGCCGAAGCGGAGTACGCCCTCTCGCCGCAGATCCTGGCGATGACGCGGGTGTTCCCCTGCGACACCTGCACGCGCCACCTGCTTGCCACCAAGGGCGCACCCGAGGCGGTGATCGACCTGTGCCACCTGCCCGCCGAACGCGCCGCGACGATCCAGCACGAGGTCGAGGCGATGGCCGCGCGCGGCCTGCGCGTGCTGGGCGTGGCGCGCGGGCAGTGGACCGGCGAGACGTGGCCGTCCAACCAGCACGATTTCGATTTCGAGTTCCTGGGCCTGGTCGGCTTCGCCGATCCGCCGCGCCCGGAGGTGCCGGCCGCGATCGCCGAATGCCGCGCCGCCGGCGTGCGCATCCTGATGATGACCGGCGACCACCCCGCCACCGCGCGCGCGATCGCCCGACAGGTCGGTCTGGGCGAGCGCACCGAGGTGCTCACCGGCACGGACATGGCGGCGCTCGACGACGACGCGCTGCGCGAGCGCCTGCGCCACGTCGACCTGTGCGCGCGGCTCAAGCCCGAGCAGAAGCTGCGCCTGGTGCAGCTGCTGCGCGCGGACGGCCGGGTGGTGGCGATGACCGGCGACGGCGTCAACGACGCGCCCGCGCTCAAAGCCGCCGACGTCGGCATCGCCATGGGCGAACGCGGCACCGATGTGGCGCGCGAGGCCGCCGCGCTCGTGCTGCTGGACGACAGCTTCGCCAGCATCGTGGCGGCGATCCGCCAGGGCCGGCGCATCTACGACAACATCGCCAAGGCGACCGGTTTCGTGTTCGCCGTGCACATGCCGATCATCGCGTTGGCGCTGGTGCCGGCCCTGCTGCACTGGCCGGTGCTGCTGATGCCGGTGCACATCGTGCTGCTGGAACTCCTGATCGACCCGGCCTGCTCGATCGTGTTCGAGGCGGAACCCGAAGCCGGCGACGTGATGACGCGGCCACCGCGCGCGGCGGGCGAGTCGCCGTTCGCCGCGCCTCGGCTGGGCCGCGCCGTGGTGCAGGGACTGGGCGTGGCAACCGTGCTGTTGCTCGGCTTCGGATGGCTGCTGCACGAGGGCGTGAACGCCGCGCAGGCGCGGGGCGCGGTGTTCGCGGCGCTGCTGGGGAGCCTGTTCCTGCTGATCCTGGCCAACCGCCACCCGGCTCGCGCGGTGCTGGCGCGATCGGCGCCGGGCAATCGCTGGATCGGCCGGCTGGCCGGCGCCCTGTTGCTCATGCTGGTAGCCGCATTCGGCGTGCCGTTCCTGCGCGCGGTGATGGACCTCGCCCTGCCCGGCGCCATGGCCGCCAGCGCCATGCTGGCCATGCTCGCCGGCGTCCTCGCCTGGCTCGAAGCCCTGCGCCGCGCATTTTCGTAAAGCGCTTCCCATCATCCCGGCTTGACGGTGGTCAAGCGCGCCGGCGGGCATCGTGCGAGAGTTTCCGGGCTACCACGGAGCAATGCGATGCTCGTCTACAGCTGCCACGGTGCCGCCAAGCAGGTCACCGGTTCGTGTCACCTGATCGAATGCAACGGCCGGCGCGTGCTGGTCGACTGCGGCATGTTCCAGGGCGACCGCGCCACCGAACAGGCCAACGCCGAGCCGTTCGGCTTCGAGCCCGCGTCCATTGACGCGCTGCTGCTCACCCATGCGCACCTCGACCACTGCGGGCGCATCCCGCGGCTGGTGCGGCAGGGCTTTCGCGGGCGCATCCTGGCCACCTCGGCCACGCGCGAACTGGCGCGGCTGGTGCTGCTGGATGCGGCCGGACTGCAGGAGGAGGACGCGCGCCGCGCGGCACGGAGCGACCGGCGCGGCGAGGAGGCGGTCGAGCCGCTGTACACGCTGGACGATGCGCTGCATGCGATGGACTTCTTCGAACCGGCCCTGGGCTATGCGCACGACATCGACGTGGCGCCCGGCATCCGCGCGCGCTTCCTCGACGCCGGGCACATCCTCGGTTCGGCGCAGGTGCTGCTGACGCTGGACGATGGCGCAAGGCAGCGCACGATGCTGTTCTCCGGCGACCTGGGCAATCCGGGCCGCCCCTTGCTGCGCGACCCCGTGCCCGCGCCAGCGGCCGACTACGTCGCAATGGAATGCACCTACGGCGACCGCCCGCACCGGTCGGTGCCCGACTCGGTGGCCGAGCTGTACCAGGCCATCCGCGAAACGGTGGGGCGTCGCGGCAACGTGGTGATTCCCACCTTCGCGCTGGAGCGCACGCAGGAGATCCTCTACTACCTGCACCTGGGTTTGCGCGACGGCCAGGTGCCGCCGAACGTGCGCGTGTTCCTGGACTCGCCGATGGCGATCTCGGCCACCGAGATCTTCCGCCGGCACCCGGAATGTTTCGACGCGCAATTCCTGCAGGTGCTGCAGCATGGCGACCCGTTCGCCATGCCCGGCCTCCATTTCACCCGCAGCACGCAGGAGTCGATGGCGATCAACGCGATCGACGGCGGTGCCATCATCCTGGCCGGCTCGGGCATGTGCACCGGCGGGCGCGTGCGCCATCACCTGAAACACAACCTCTGGCGCGAGCGCAGCAGCGTGGTGTTCGCCGGCTACGCCGCGCAGGGCACGCTGGCGCGGCGGATCATCGACGGCGCCGCCAGCGTGCGCGTGTTCAACGAGGATATCCCGGTGCGCGCGCAGGTGTGGACGATCAACGGCTTCTCCGCCCACGCCGGCCGCCCCGACCTGCTGGACTGGCTGGGACAGTCACCGCGGCGGCGGGTGTTCCTGGTGCATGGCGAGTACGACCGCGGCATGCGCGGCATGGGCGAGGCGTTGACCGGGCTTGGCGTGGACTGGCAAATGCCCGGCATGGGCGAGCCGATCAGGCTCGACTGAGCTTTCGCGGCAGGGCCGCCCACAGCAGGCTGCCGGCGAGCGCGATCGCCATGTCCTTCTGCGCGTCCCACGCATCACCCTGGGTGCCGAGATAGGCCATGCCCAGGTCGCCGCCGAAGGTTTCGGCCGCGGCCCACTCGATCATCTCGTACAGCGCGGAGCCGGCTGTGAGCAGCGCCACCACCACCACGCGCAGCGAAAGGCCGCGCAGCGGCGTGCGCAGGGCCGTCCAGTCCGCCACCGCCGGCGCCAGCAGCAGGCCGTAGGCGAAGTGCACCGCGCGGTCGAAGTGGTTGCGTCCGGGCGCGGGCGCCTCACCGGTCAACGCCTGCACCACTGCATCCATGGCACCTGCGAGTAGGTGTAGTGCGCGCCGACCTCGTGCAGCAGCAGGAAGGCGAACAGCGCGACGCAGGCGAGGTTCGAAAGCGGCCGTTGCCGATGGCTGGCCAGCAGGACCGCCAGCAGGAGCACCACCAGCGCGTTCTCCAGCAGCCAGTCGTTGCGGTCGTACGGAGCGATGCCCAGCGCGAGCGTCGCGACCAGCCACAGACCCAGCAGCACCGCCGGCAACCGGCCGCCCAAGGGCGTCAGTCCGGCAGCAGGCTTCGGCCGATGTGGTGCAGGCCGGCCGGATCCAGGATCAGGAGCTGGCGTCCTTCCACCTGGATCAGGTTCTGCGCGCGGAAGCGGCTCAGCACGCGGCTGACCGTCTCGGCGGCCAGGCGCAGGTAGTTGGCGATGTCGCCGCGCGACATGCTGAGCTGGAACTGCGTGCCGGAGAAGCCGCGCGCGGCGTAGCGCTGGCCCAGGTCGGTAAGGAACGCGGCCATGCGCTCGTCGGCGCTGTGGTCGCCGGCCAGCAGGCTGGCCGAACCCAGCTCCTTGCTGAGCAGGCGGAACAGGTGGCTCTGCACCGCCGGCATGCGGGCGGCCAGTGCGCTCATTGCCGGGAAGGAGAAGCGGCAGAAATAGGAGGTTTCCAGCGCGATGGCGTCGCACGGGAAATGCTCCGGATAGATCGCATTCAGGCCGATCACTTCGCCCGGAAGGTAGAAACCCAGCACCTGCTCGCGACCTTCCTTGTCGACCATGCTGGTCTTCACCGTGCCCGAGCGCACCGCGAAGATGGCGCGGAACGGATTGCCGGTGCGGAACACGTATTCGCCGGCCCGGAACGGGCCGACGTGTTCGACGAGGCAGTGCAGCTCGCGCAGTTCGAGCTTGCCGTAGCCCACCGCCTGGCAGGCGCCGGCGAAGGCGCAGGTGCGGCAGAAGTGGGCCTCGTCGCCGTCATCGGCGATCGGGCTGGGCGGTTCGGGCAGGCGGCCCGCCTGGTTTTCCAAACGCATCAGCAACGCCTTGTGGCCGGTCAGATCGTGCGCGAGAAGCGGCGTGGCGCTTCTTCGGCATGCAGGTAGGCATCGAAACACATCGCGATGCTACGCAGCAACAGCCGCCCTCGTGCAGTCACCCGGATCATGCGCCCTTCCAGCGTCACCAGACCGTCGTCGGCCAGCGCGCGCAGGCGCGCCAGCTCGGCGGCAAAGTATTCGTCGAACAGCAGCCGGTGGCGGGCGCCGAACAGGCGGGTGTCGACCTCGCCGTGGCACATCAGCTCGCCGATCAGCGCGCGGCGGATGATGTCGTCCTCGTCCAGCGCCAGGCCACGGGCGATCGGCAGGCGGCCGGCATCCAGCGCGGCGTAGTAGCCGGTGAGGTCGCGCGCGTTCTGGCTGTAGGTGTCGCCCACGCGCCCGATCGCGCTCACGCCCAGGCCCACGATGTCGCAGTCGCCATGGGTGGAATAGCCCTGGAAATTGCGCTGCAGGCTGCCCTCGCGCTGGGCGCGGGCCAGTTCGTCGTCGTACCGGGCGAAGTGGTCCATGCCGACGTAGACGTAGCCGGCGGCGGAGAGCCGTTCCAGCGCGCGGCCGAACAGCGCCAGCCGGGTGGCCGGATCGGGCAACTCTTCGGCGTGGATGTGCTTCTGCGCCTTGAACAGGTCCGGCAGGTGCGCGTAGCCGTAGACCGCGACGCGGTCGGGCTCAAGGGCGATCACTTCGGTCAGCGTGCGGTCGAAGCCCTCCAGGTTCTGTTTGGGCAGGCCGTAAATCAGGTCCACGCTGGCCGAGACGAAGCCCGATGCGCGGGCGACCTCGATCACCTCGCGCGTCTGGTCCACGCTCTGGATGCGGTTGACCGCCTGTTGCACCGCCGGGTCGAAGTCCTGGATGCCGACCGAGAGGCGGTTGAAGCCCATCTCGCCCAGGCCGCGCATGTAGTCGCCGTCGGCGAAGCGCGGGTCGATCTCGATGCCGAACTCGCGCGAGCGCTCGCTGCTGAAGCTGAAATGGCGCGCCAGCGATTCCATCAGCTCGCGCATGCGCGGCAGGTCCAGGAAGTTGGGCGTGCCGCCGCCGAAGTGCAGCTGGCGCACCGGGCGGTCGCGGTCGAACAGCGGCGCGGTCAGCTCGATCTCGCGGTAGAGGCGTTCGAGGTAGCGGTCGGCCTTGGCGATCTCGCGCGTGATCACGCGGTTGCAGCCGCAGTAGAAGCACGGGCTCATGCAGAAGGGCACGTGCACATACAGCGACAACGGGCGCGGGATCGGCTCCTCGTTGGAAGTGCGGATCGCCTCGCGCAGCGCCGGCTCGCCGAAGCGCGTGTGGAACTGCGGCGCGGTCGGGTAGCTGGTGTAGCGCGGGCCGGCGGTGTCGTAGCGGGCGATCAGCGCCGGATCGAAGGCGGGGGCGGCAATGGCGTGGTTCATGGGGCCAGTGTGCCGGCGCGGCGCGCGGCGCTCTTGATCCGGGTCAAGGCACGGGCGCGGCGGGCGGGACAGAAGGTCGCGGGCGAATGACCGGCGAGGTTCACCCATTCACCTGCCGGCACGGCCCCCGTAGGCCGGAGGAAGCCGCGTTCCCGAGGCATCCCGCCTCGCCCCTTCCCGCGCAGGCGAACATTCTTCTCCGCTGGGAAGAACGTGCCGGGGGCGGATGGGGGAGTCTTGCGGGCGACTAGCCCCGCGGCGCGTCCTGCAGGTAGGCGCGCGTCGCTACCAGATCACGCACGCCCAGCGCGTCGCCGCCACGGGAAGCCACCCGCCCGCCGCCGTGGCAGGACGCACACAGGTTGTTCGGCAGGTTCGCCGCGCGGGCGACCGGCGGGTGGCCGGCGGCATGCGTCGAGGCGACATGCACGGCCAGGCCAAGCAGCGGCGCGGCGACGAAAGCGGCAAGGGCAGGCAATGGATGCGGCATCGGCAGGCTCCTTCTGTGAACGATGGCCGGCGGGCCAGTACCGCCCAGGCGCCTGTGCGCCCGGGCGGCACCGATCATGCCTTCTGCGGCGTGATGGTTTGTTCGATGGCGCCGAAGATCGAGGCGCCGGCGGCGTCGGTGATCTCGATGCGCAGGCGGTCGCCAAATTTCAGGAACGGCGTGCTCGGCTTGCCGTCGCGCAGGGTTTCGACCGTGCGCTGCTCGGCCAGGCAGGAGGCGCCCTTGCTGGTGTCTTCGTTGGCGATGGTGCCCGAGCCGACGATGGTGCCGGCGGTCAGCGGGCGGGTCCTGGCCACGTGCGCGACCAGCTGGGCGAAGCTGAACTGCATGTCCACGCCGCAATCGGCCTCGCCGAACCACTTGCCATTGAGCCAGGTGCGCATGGGCAGGTGCAGCTTGTCGTCCCGCCACGCCTCGCCCAGTTCGTCCGGCGTGACCAGCACCGGCGAGAGCGCCGAGCGCGGCTTGCTCTGGAGAAAGCCGAAGCCCTTGGCCAGTTCGCCCGGGATCAGGCCACGCAACGAAACGTCGTTGACCAGGCCGATCAGCTGGATGTGCTCGGAGGCCTGGGACGGCGTGGCGCCCATCGGCACGTCGTCGGTGACAACGATCACCTCCGCTTCCAGGTCGATGCCGAAGTCCTCGCTCGGCACCACCACCGGATCGCGCGGCCCGAGGAAGCCGGCGCTGGTGGCCTGGTACATCAGCGGGTCGCTGTAGAAGCTCGCCGGCACCTCGGCGCCGCGCGCGCGACGCACGCGTTCGACATGCGGCAGGTAGGCGGAGCCGTCGACGAACTCGTAGGCGCGCGGCAGCGGGGAGGCGAGGTTGGCCATGTCCAGCGCAAACGCGCCCACGACTTCGCCGGCATTCAACGCTTCGGACAGGGTGTTCAGGCGCGGCGCCGCATTCGACCAGTCGTCCAGCGCGGCCTGCAGCGTCGGCGCGATGTGGATGGCGGTCACCGCTTGCGTGAGGTCGCGGCTGACCACGATGAGCGTGCCGTCGCGGCCGCCTTCCTTGAGACTTGCCAGTTTCATGAGAACTCCGGATTGAAATTAACCACAGCCTTCCACGTAATCGACCTGCGGCGGCACGCCGGCGCGCCAGCGCGTCACCCTGCCCTGCGCGTCGGTCTCGAAGACCAGCACGCCCATGCCCTGCGGGGCGGTCACGCGCAACCCCCTGCCACCAGGCAGGTATTTGTGCGGTGTCTCGCTGGCCCCCGCACCGTACAACGTGCGGATCTGTTCCGCGTGCATGCCGATCTTGCCGCCACCGGGCGCGGTTTCCTTCAGCGTGCCCACGTCGTAGCGCACGAAGCGGCCGCCTTCGAACATGAAGGCGAAGTCGGAGGGCGTCTTCGCCCACTTCGGCGTCTGGTAGAAGCACGCCTGGCCCGGTGGGCCGAGGCGAGTGAGCTCGCCCCTCCATGCGTCGGCGAACGCCTTTTCGTCCATGCCGAACCGGAGGTCACCGTAACCGTCGTAGCGTGCCATGCCTGCGGGAGCCGTATCGGCCGCACCACTGGTCGCGGCCGCGACGGGCGCGAGCGCCGGTGCACTGGCCTGCTCGCTGCTGCCGCAGGCAGCGAGCAGCAGCGCGCAGACGGCGCCCGCGAGCCGGCGCATCAACCGCGTCCCGGCTCGAAGTGCCGCGCGATGCCCTGCCAGCACTCGTAGTAGTTCTTCTGCAGCTGCGGCGATTCCAGTGCCTGGCGCGTCGGGCGGATCACCTTGCGCGTCTCGAACATGAAAGCCATGGTGCCGCCGATCACGTCGGGTTTCGAAAGGTCGGCGCCGGAGGCTTTCTCGAACGTCGCCGCATCGGGCCCGTGGCCGCTCATGCAGTTGTGCAAGCTGGCTCCGCCCGGCACGAAGCCCTCGGCCTTGGCGTCGTACACGCCGGTGATCAGGCCCATGAATTCGCTGGCCACGTTGCGATGGAACCACGGCGGGCGGAAGGTGTGCTGCGCCACCAGCCAGCGCGGCGGGAAAATCGCGAAATCCATGTTCGCGGTACCGGGCGTGTCGCTGCCGGAGGTCAGCACGGTGAAGATCGACGGATCCGGGTGGTCGTAGCTGATCGAGCCGATCGTGTTGAAGCGGCGCAGGTCGTACTTGTACGGCGCGTAGTTGCCGTGCCAGCCGACCACGTCCAGCGGCGAGTGGCCGATCTTCGCCTGCCACAGGCTGCCCTGGAACTTGGCGATCAGGCGGAAGTCGCCTTCGATGTCTTCGTACGCCGCGCGGGGCGTGAGGAAGTCGCGTGCGTTGGCCAGGCAGTTGGAGCCGATGGGCCCGAGCTCCGGCAGGCGCAGCAATGCGCCGAAGTTCTCGCAGACGTAACCGCGCGCCTCGCCATCGGGCAGTTCGACCCGGAAGCGCACGCCGCGCGGAATCACCGCGATCTCCTGCGGTTCCAGTTCGATCACGCCCAGTTCGGTCGCGATGCGCAGTCGGCCCTGCTGCGGCACGATCAGCAGCTCGCCGTCCGCGTCGTAGAAGAAGCGGCCCTCCATCGAGCGGTTGGCCGCGTACAGATGGATGCCGATGCCGGCCTGTTCGGCCGGGCCGCCGTTGCCGGCGATGGTGACCAGGCCGTCGACGAAGTCGGTGGGCTGCGCGGGACTTGGCAGCGGGTCCCAGCGCAACTGGTTGGGCGTGGCCGGCGCCTCGTCGAAGCGGTTATGGAAGCGCTCGTGCGCCAGCGGCTCGAACGGCGCGTGCACGGCCGCGGGGCGGATGCGGTAGAGCCAGCTGCGGCGGTTGACGTGCCGGGGCGCGGTGAAGGCGGTGCCGGAGAGCTGCTCGGCGTAGAGGCCGTGGGCCACGCGCTGCGGCGAGTTCTGGCCCTCGGGGAGGGTGCCCTCGATCGCCTCGGTCGCGAATTCGTTGCCGAAGCCCGATTGATATGCCGATGCGTTGCCCGTCTTCATGACCTCAGCTCCGGTGGTGCGGGCCCTGTGCGGCCTCGCCGTTTGCCTCTACTCTCTGCCCGGCCAGGCATCCAGGGGGACGCCGGCCCACTCAAACCAGGGGAACTACATGTCTTACGTACCTGCCGCACCCGGCGCGGGCATGCCTGCGCGCGCAACCCGGGAAATCGGTCTGCCGCTGGCATCGGCCGCGGGCTGGATGAAGTTCATCGGCATCATGTTCATCATCCAGGGTGCGATCACTGCCCTCACGATCGTCGGCATCATCATTGCGTGGCTGCCGATCTGGATCGGCGTGCTGCTGCTCCAGTCGGCCGGGGCGGCGCAGCGCTCACAGCTCCAGGACGACGCCAACGCACTGATCGAAGCCCTGTCGCGCCTGAAGACCTATTTCGTGATCCAGGGCGTGCTCTATCTGGTCGGCCTCGCGCTGATGGTCATCTACTTCGTGTTCTTCGGTGCGGTGGTCGCCGCCATGCTGCACAACAACCTCGGTCACTGACCGCTGTTCCCGCGGCGTGCCTTACAGCACGCCGCGCTTCATCTGGTCGCGTTCGATCGATTCGAACAACGCCTGGAAGTTGCCCTCGCCGAATCCCTCGTTGCCCTTGCGCTGGATGATCTCGAAGAAGATCGGTCCGATGTTGTTCTGCGTGAAGATCTGCAGGAGCTTGCGCTGCTTGGTCTCCGCATCGGCGTCGATCAGGATCTTGTTCTTGCGCAGGCGCGGCACGTCTTCGCCATGGTTGGGCACACGCATGTCGATCACGTCGAAGTACGTGTCGGGCGTATCGAGGAACTCCACCCCCTGCTCGCGCATCGCCTCGACCGTCGCATAGATGTCGTCGGTGAAGCAGGCGATGTGTTGGATGCCCTCGCCGTGATAGGCGTCCAGGTACTCGTTGATCTGGCTCTTCGGGTCGCTCGACTCGTTGAGCGGGATGCGCACGATGCCGTCCGGCGCCGTCATCGCCTTGGACACCAGGCCGGTCTTGGCGCCCTTGATGTCGAAGTAGCGGATCTCGCGGAAGTTGAACAGTCGCTCGTAGTAGTCCGACCACTTCTGCATGTTGCCGAAGTAGAGGTTGTGCGTGAGGTGGTCGATGAAGGTCAGGCCGAAACCCTTGGGATTCTTCTCGGCGCCCGGCACGGCCTCGTAGTCGCCGTCGTAGATGTCGCCCCTGGCGCCGTAGCGGTCCACCAGGTACAGCATGCAGTCGCCGATGCCCTTGACCACCGGCGCATCGACCGCCTTGCTGGCGGCCTTGTGATCGATCGCCTCGCCACCGTTGCCGAGCACCTTCCGGCACACCTCGTCCGAGGGCGTCTTGAAGCGGATCGCGAAGCCGCAGGCGCAGGGACCGTGCTTGGCCGCGAAATCGGCGGCGAAGGAATCCGGATCCTCATTCACGAGGAAGTTCACGCCGTTCTGGCGGTACACGGTGATCGCCCTGCGCTTGTGCTTGAGCACGGCGGTGAAGCCCATCTTGCGGAACAGCTCGTGCAGCTCGCCACCGCGGCCCGCCGGCGCGGCGAACTCGACGAACTCGAAGCCGTCGATGCCCATCGGGTTCTCGAAGGTGGTGACCTGCATGCCGAGGTTCGGTTGGGCGTTCATGGCGCTCTCCTCAAAGGCTGGAAGACGTAGAGTGGGCGGTGCGGCCACGTCCGCGAGGATGCGCGGGGACCACGAAGATTCCGGCTAGATCTCCGTTATAGTTACATATGAAACCATTTGCAAGGAGCCGCGCTGCCGTGCCAGCCAAGCGCCCACCTGACCGACCGCCCGCCGAACACGCACCACTCGAACTCGAGCATTTCCTGCCGTATCAACTGTCGATCGTGTCCAACACGGTCAGCCAGGCGATCGCCGACGATTACCAGCGCCGTTTCGACCTGGGGGTCACCGAGTGGCGGGTGATGGCCGTGCTGGCACGTTTCGACGGGCTGTCGGCGCGCGAGGTGGCCGAGCGCACGGCGATGGACAAGGTGGCGGTGAGCCGCGCGTTGGCGCGACTGGTCGAGGCCGGGCGCGTGGATCGCGCGATCCACGACGGCGACAAGCGCCGCTCGGTGCTCAATCTTTCCGAAGCGGGCTGGGTGATCCACGATCAGGTGGCGCCGATGGCGCGGGCGCGCGAACGCGAGCTGCTGGCGAAGCTCGATGTCGAGGAGCGGGCCTGGCTCGAGCGCATCCTGGACAAGCTGATGCCAAGCCAGGACACGCCCCTTTAGGGTGGGCCGCAGCCCACCATTCCTTCACCGCAAAGCGCGTGGTGGGCTGAGGCCCACCTTGAGGTTGGTGCTTACTTCACTCCGTGCATCAGCTTGTTGATCAAGGGCGAAATCAGCAGCAGAAGCACGCCCGCACCCACCAGCACCCAGAAGCAGAAATTGAAGCCGGACAGCGCCGAGGCGACCGTCATGCCGGTCTCGCCGCTGATCGAGCGCGCCACCAGCCCGGAGAAATCGCCACCGGCGGCCAGCGACAGGAACCAGCCGCCCATCGCCAGGCCGACCAGTCGCGGCGGCGCGAGCTTGGTCACCATCGACAGGCCGATGGGCGAGAGGCACAGCTCACCCAGCGTCTGCATCACGTAGCACAGCACCAGCGGCCAGAACGGAATCAGACCGGTGGGTCCGAGCAGTTCCTTGAGCGCGTACACCAGCACGATGAAGCCCAGGCCATTGAAGATCAGGCCGAAGCTGAACTTGCGCGGGATCGACGGTTCGGCGTTGCGACGCGAAAGCACCGCCCACACCAGCGTCAGCAGCGGCGCGAACACCAGGATCGAAAGCGGCGTCACCGACTGGAACCAGCCGACCGGGAAGATCCAGCCGCCGAACATCTCGCGGTCCACCCAGTTCTCGGCCAGGAAGTTGAGCGAGGTGCCGAACTGGAAGTAGAACGTCCAGAACACCACGCTGAAGACGAACACGATCAGCATGGCGATCACGCGGTGCAGCTGCACCCGGTCGTGGCGCAACGCCTCGACGATCAGCGCCGCCGCCACACCGATGAACAGCACGCCGAGCAGCCACTGCAGGCCCTCGGCGCCGACGTACGCCAGCAGCGCATAGATCAGCGGCACGGCCACCGCCGCGCCGATCAGCACCCACAGCACGCGCAGGCGGTTTTCCATGCCCGGCAGCGGACGGCCCACGCCCTTCAGGCCGCGGCGGCCGAACCAGAACCACAGGAAGCTCAGCAGCATGCCCACGCCGGCGGCGCCGAACACGATGCGGTAGTTCTGCTGCATCGGGGTATCGGTGAAGTAGGCAGCCATCCAGCCGGTCAGCAGCGGCGCCACGAAGGCGCCGGCGTTGATGCCCATGTAGAACAGGGTGAAACCGCGGTCGCGGCGCGGATCATCGCGGCCGTAGAGCTGGCCGACCATCGTCGAGATGTTCGGCTTGAACAGGCCGTCGCCGGCGATCACCAGCGCCAGGCCCAGCATCATCAGCGGCTTGCTCGGCACCAGCAGCGTGAACAGGCCGGCGGCCATCACCGCGGCGCCGAGCAGGATCGAACGCTGGTAGCCGATCACCCGGTCGGCCACGTAACCGCCGAAGATCGATGCGGCGTAGATCAGCGCTGTATAGGCGCCGTAGATGCCCGCCGCCCAGCCCTGCCCCGCCGGATCGCCGTTGAAGAACTGCGCCACGATGTAGAGCACCAGCGCCCAGCTCACGCTGTAGTAGGCGAAGCGCTCCCAGAACTCGGTCATGAAGAGCATCCACAGCGGACGCGGATGGCCCAGCAGCTGCGGATAGTCGGGCGCGGCGGCCGGCGCGGATTCGGCGGTCTGGCTCATAGATTCCCCTTGGCGTGGAGGCGCGCGCTCGGCGCGCGCCAATCGGTGACGTGTAACCGGCGCAAGGGCGTCACGTCAATGGCGGCCCGGTAGGAGCGCACCTGTGCGACCGCCGTGCCATGGCCGCGCACAGGTGGGCTCCTGCAAAGGATCGGTCAGGTGCCGAGCACCGTGCGCACGTCCAGCAATTCCGGAAAGAACTCCAGCTCCAGCGCCTTCTTCAGGAACGACACGCCCGAGGATCCCCCGGTACCGCGCCGGTGCCCGATGATCCGCTCGACCGTTTTCATATGCCGGAAACGCCACAGCTGGAAGCTTTCCTCCACGTCCACCAGCTGCTCGCACAGATGGTATTCCGGCCAGAAGTCGCCGCGTTCCTCGTAGATGCGCTTGAGCACCGGCAGGAGGCCCGCATTGCGGCGGTAGGGCTGCGTCCAGTCGCGCTCGATGAGTTCCGGCGGAACGGCGTGGCCGCGGCGGGCGAGATAGCGCAGGAATTCGTCGTACAGGCTGGGCGCCTCCAGCACCTCGCGCAGCTGCGCCTGCGCCGCCGGATCGTGGGCGAACACCGCCAGCATGTCGGCGTGCTTGTTGCCCAGCGCGAACTCGATCATGCGGTACTGCAGCGACTGGAAGCCCGAGGAGGGCCCAAGCATGTCGCGGAATTCAAGGTATTCGGCGGGGGTGAGCGTCTCCAACACCGCCCACTGCTCGAACAGCTGGCGTTGCACCTGCTTCACGCGGGCCAGCACCTTCAGGCAGCCGTCGACGTCGTCCTTGCGCAGGTCCGCGATCGCCGCCTTCAGCTCGTGGATCACCAGCTTCATCCACAGCTCCGAAACATGG
Source organism: Frateuria sp. GZRe14 (assembly GCF_051900395.1). Taxonomy (NCBI): domain Bacteria; kingdom Pseudomonadati; phylum Pseudomonadota; class Gammaproteobacteria; order Lysobacterales; family Rhodanobacteraceae; genus Frateuria; species Frateuria sp. GZRe14. The sequence goes on from NZ_JBHZGJ010000002.1 coordinate 95,661, forward strand.
TGCTGCACGATGAACAGCATCTCGTCGTGGTGGCTGGTGAGCGGGCGCTGCGCGGACAGCAGCGTGCTCAGCTGCAGGTAGCCGCCGTAGGTCATCTTGCCGTTGAGGTCCGTCTCGATGCCGGTTTCGAGGTCGCGCTGGTTGTCGCCCATGGAATGCTTTCCGTCCCTTTCGATCCAGGCCGCCATGGTACCGGGGGCGTTTCGCAGGCGCTCCTGATCCAGGACAAGAGGAGAGGCCGGTCAAGGCCTCACCGATACGACGGCTGTCGTTGCAGGAGCGCCCCGGGCGACCGTGAGCCCCATGGTCGCGCCCAGGGGCGCTGCTGCGGAGACGCTGCGCCAGCAAGCGATCCAGGCGTTGCGCGAGGTCCCGCCGACGCCCTCCACACGCCCGCGCATGTTGCACCGTACCTTGCAGCGCAACACGCGCGCCTGCTATCAAAGGCGGTCTTTTCGGGCCGTTTGCGCGTGCCTGGCCCCACTGGATGGGCCGCCGCCTCCCCCAACGCATCCCCATCTCCACTCCACCTTCACGGGAGCGAGTCGTGTCCATCGCCGCCAAGTTTGAAATCGAGTACCTGCAATACCTCGACGCCGAGGGCAAGCAGGTGCGTGACGACCTGCCTGCCTTCGCGCAGGACCTGAACCAGATGGTCGAGCTGTACAAGCTGATGCTTTCCACCCGCGTGTTCGACGCCAAGTCGATCGCGCTGCAGCGCACCGGCAAGCTCGGCACCTATGCCTCGTGCCTGGGCCACGAGGCCGCGCACGTCGGCATCGGCAGCGCCATGAAGCCCGAAGACGTGCTCGCACCGAGCTATCGCGAGTACGGCGCGCAGCTCTACCGCGGCGTGCAGCCGCGCGAGGTCTACATGTACTGGGGCGGCGACGAGCGCGGCAACGACTACCAGAACGAGCCGGCGCGGCACGATTTCGCCTGGTCGGTGCCGATCGCCACGCAGTGCCTGCACGCGGCCGGTTCCGCGCTCGCCTTCAAGATCCGCGGCGAGAAGCGCGTGGCGGTGTGCACCATCGGCGACGGCGGTTCGTCCAAGGGCGACTTCTACGGCGCGATCAACATCGCCGGCGCGCAGAACCTGCCGATGGTCGCGGTGATCGTCAACAACCAGTGGGCGATCTCGGTACCGCGCAAGATCCAGTCCGGCGCGCCCACGCTCGCCCAGAAGGGCATCGCGGCGGGCCTGCACTGCATCCAGGTCGACGGCAACGACATCATCGCCGTGCGCAAGGCGATGGAGGACGCGCTCGAGCGCGCCCGCAACGGCGAGGGCGGCAGCGTCATCGAGGCCGTCACCTATCGCCTGGGCGATCACACCACCGCCGACGACGCGCGCCGCTACCGCGGCGAGCAGGAAGTCAAGGACGCCTGGGCGAAGGACCCGGTCAAGCGCCTGAAGAACTGGCTGGTGGCCAAGAAGGTGTGGGACGACAAGAAGGAAGAAGCCTGGAAGGCCGAGTGCGACGACTGGATGGACAACGAGGTCAACGCCTACCTCGAGACCAAGACCCAACCGGTCACCGCCATGTTCGACTACACCTTCGCGGAAGTTCCCGCCGACCTGGAAAAGCAGCGCGACCTCGCGCTCTCGCTCGAGAACAAGGCTCACTGACCCATGGCACAGATCACCCTTATCGAAGCAGTCACCCAGGCGCTCGCCTACGAGATGGCGCACGACGAATCGGTCGTGGTGCTGGGTGAAGACGTGGGCGTCAACGGCGGTGTGTTCCGCGCCACCCAGGGCCTGCAGGAGAAGTTCGGCGAGCTGCGCGTGCTCGACACCCCGCTGGACGAGACCACCATCGCCGGCGTCACCGTGGGCCTGGCCGTGCAGGGCATGAAGCCGGTGGCCGAGGCGCAGTTCGAGGGCTTCATCTACCCGATGATGGAGCAGATCGCCTGCCACGCCGCGCGCCTGCGCAACCGCACCCGCGGCCGCCTCACCGTGCCCGCCGTGTGGCGCGCCCCGTGGGGCGGCGGCATCCGTGCGCCGGAGCATCACTCCGAGGCGAACGAACACCTGTTCACCAATATCCCGGGCCTGCGCGTGGTGATGCCCTCCTCGCCGGCGCGCGCCTATGGCCTGCTGCTGGCGGCGATCCGCGATCCGGACCCGGTGATGTTCTTCGAGCCCAAGCGCATCTACCGCCAGTACAAGGAAGAAGTGCCGGACGACGGCGAGGCGCTGCCGCTGGACGTGTGCTTCGTGCTGCGCGACGGCACCGACGTGACCCTGGTGACCTGGGGCGCGCAGGTGAAGGAAACGCTGGAAGCGGCCGATGCGCTGGCCGCCGAGGGCATCAGCGCCGAGGTCATCGACGTAGCCACGCTGACCCCGCTCGACTTCGACACGATCGCCGAGTCGGTGCAGAAGACCGGCCGCTGCGTGATCGTGCATGAAGCTCCGAAGACCGCCGGCTTCGGCGCCGAGATCGCCGCGCGCCTGGCCGAGGAATGCATGTACGACCTGCTCGCGCCGGTCGAGCGCGTGACCGGCTTCGACACGCACATCCCGCTGTTCCGACTGGAAATGAAGTACCTGCCCAGCACCGAGCGCGTGGTCGAGGCGGCCAAGCGCACGCTGGCGGCGAGCTGATCGAGGGAACGAGGCAGCGCATCAGGCGCGCCCGTTCCATCCCCTATTCCCTTTTCCGGATACAACGCCATGGCTGACATCAAGACGTTCTACCTGCCCGACCTCGGCGAAGGCCTGCCCGACGCGACCATCGTCGAATGGCACGTGAAAGTCGGCGACACGATCAAGCTCGACGCGCCGCTGGCCTCGATGGAAACCGCCAAGGCGGTAGTCGAGGTGCCCTCGCCCTACACCGGCAAGGTGACCAAGCTGTACGGCGCCGCTGGCGACGTGATCGAGACCGGTGCGGCACTGGCCGACTTCGAACCCGACCCCAACGCCAAGCAACGCGCCGAAGCCGAAGCCACCGGCCACCACCACGGCCCGAAGAAGAGCGTGGGCAGCCCTGCGCCGGACGACGGCCACAAGGTGGTTGCCTCGGACGAAGGCGGCGAAGTCGAAACCAACGGCAAGGACCGCGAAGACGAAGGCACCGTGGTCGGCGCCATGGTCAGCGGCAACACCGTGCACGTCGAACAGGCCGCCAGCATCGGCGGCGTCAAGGCAGTGCCTGCCGTGCGCGCGCTTGCGAAGAAGTTGAAAGTCGACCTGGCCAAGGTGCGCCCGACCGGCGCCGACGGCGTGGTCACCATGAAGGACGTCAAGGACGCCGCCGCCAATGGCAGTGCCCCGCTCGGCGCGGCCCCGGCGCGTGCCGTGCCCGCGTCGGCCGGCCGCCACCTGGCGCCCGAGCTGCCCGAGCCCGGCCCGGCGCCGCAGCGCGGCCCGGTCTCGCTCGCCGGCAAGCCCGTGCGCACCGCGCCCCCGTCGCAGCCGGCCACCGGTCAGCCCGAACAGTTGAAGGGCGTGCGCCGCAACATGGCCCGCGTGATGGCCGAAGCCCACGCCCAGGTCGTGCCGACCACGCTGGTGGATGATGCCGACCTGCACGCCTGGCTGGGCAAGCAGGACATCACCGCCCGCCTGATCCGCGCCATCGTGGCCGCCTGCAAGGCGGTGCCGGCGCTCAACGCCTGGTTCGACGGCAAGAACCTCACCCGCACGATGCACCGCCACGTCGACATCGGCATCGCGGTCGACACCGACGACGGCCTGTTCGTGCCCGCCCTGCGCAACGCCGACGTGCTCGACGGCGCCGGCGTGCGTGCCGCGATCAAGCGCCTGCGCTCGCAGGTCGAGGACCGCACGATCCCGTCGTCGGAACTGTCCGGCTACACCATCAGCCTGTCCAACTTCGGCATGTTCGCCGGCCGCTACGCCACCCCGGTGGTGGTGCCGCCGTGCGTGGCGATCATCGGCGCCGGCAAGCTCAGCCACGACGTGGTGGCGGTCATGGGCGGCATCGAAGTGCACCGCCGGATGCCGATCAGCCTGACCTTCGATCACCGCGCCGCCACCGGTGGCGAAGCGGCGCGCTTCCTCAAGGCGTTGCTGGACGACCTGGCGCTGCCGCAGTAAGGAAGCGCCCTTTCTCCCGCCCGGCGGCAGCGAAGGTCGCGCAGACGGATGGGCGCCACCGCCTGTCCACCGAGAACGGAGCGCCCCGACGCTCCGTTTTCTTTTCACACCCCCGGGCGCACGCTTGGCTTTCAGTCCAACGGAGGCCTTCCATGCACCACAGCCGCCTCAGCACCATCGTGCTCGACTGCCAGCTCGACGACCTGGAGCCGGCCATCCGCTTCTGGAGCGCCGCCCTTGGCAAGCCCGTCGAAGATGCCGACCAGGATGGCGACGGGCGTTACGCGGCGCTCGCTACCGCCGATGACGAGCCGATCGTCCTGCTGCAGAAGGTTTCGCACGAAAGCCGCGTGCACCTGGACATCGAGACCGACGATCTCGACGCGGAAGTGGCGCGTCTGGAAGCACTCGGGGCACGCTCCGTCGCCTTCGTCCGTGAACGCTGGTGGGTGATGCAGGCGCCGACCGGCCACCGCTTCTGCGTGGTGCAGAAACAACGCGAGCGCTTCGGCCCGCACCTCAATCGCTGGGAGTGAAGCCGGGAGCGCGATAGCACCCTGCAGCAGCGACCAGTGCGCGACCGCCATGCATCACGGCCGCGCCCAGATGCGCTCCTGAGGACAGAAAGCGGCGAACGCGGTCGCCGGAAGCTCAGTAGTCGCGCACGTCCAGCGCGATCAGGCTGCGTACGTCGTAGGCCTGCGCGCTTTCCGGCCAGGCCAGCGCCGCCAGCGCGCGGTCACCGGCGGACCACGGCGTGTTATCGAGCAGTACCTCCGTGGCCAGCGTGCCGTCGGCGGCACGGCGCAGGAACAGGCGGATCCAGTGCAGGCGCGGGGCGAGCGACTCGTTCTTCAATGCATCGGCCACGTTGGCCAGGATGCCCGCCGGCAGGGCGATGTCCGCGCCCTCCACCGCAAAGCGGCCGATGAAGACGTCCCATTGGCGCAGGCCAAGCTCCCACTGCGCCAGGTCCAGCCTGCGCTCGTCGGTGACGTACCAGCAGGCGGCCAGCAACACCGGCAGATCACTGCGTGCGAAGCGATCCAGCGCATCGCGCCAGCCGGCCTCGCCCTGCCCGTCGCCGGCGTAGCTGAGCTCGAGCTGGCGCTCCTCGTCCAGCACCAGGTCGAGGTCCAGCCGGCCGGGCCCGCCCGGCACGGACGCGTCCTGCCACTGCGCGCGCAGTGCGGGATAGTCGCCATCGGTCAGCAGCCAGTCCTCGTCCGGTTCGAGTTCCACCTCGTGCCGTTCGAACAGGCGCGCCAGCTGGATCTGCAGCTTTTCGGAAGTCATCGCACGCTCACCGGCGCACCGGGCGCCAAAGTAGATATCGGAGCAGCATCGCCAGCGCCAGCACGCCCACGCAGGCGCCGTAGCCGAGCAGGGCCGGCAGCACCTGCTGCCAGATCGCGCCACTGGCGCGGCCGAACGCGTCGACCTGCGGAGGCGGCGCGGCCTCGAAGCCCCAGCCGGCGCTCAACACCGCCGCCGCGGTCGCGAGCAGCAGCGCGAGCCAGTCGAACGCGCGGCGCGCGGCAGTGCGCGGCAAGCTCCTGGGATAAGTGAAATAGGCCCAAGCCAGTACCAGCAGCCAGGGCGCGAGCAGCAGCAGCGCGAGGTAGCGAAGCATCGGTGGTCCCTCAGGCGGCGCCGGCGAGCTGGTCGAGCGCCTCGCGCAGCCGGCCGAGCGCCTGGTCGCGCGTCGCTTCGTCGGCGAACGCGGGCGTGCTGCCCACCTCGCTGCCATCGAGCTCGAGCACGCCGCCCGCGGGCGTGGAACGCAGCGTGACCGCTCCACCACCCTGCCTGAGCTGCTTTTGCGCCACGCCGGCGGCCTTGGGGTCGTCGAAGGCGCGCGAGAGCAGCAATTCCTCGCCATCGCCGGCGAACAGCCGGAAGCGGAACCGCCCGTCCTCGTCGCGGAAGCTGGCCAGGCGCGGGGGCTTGTCCCCGCGCGGCTTGGCCGCCTCCGCGGCGCCGGACGCCACGACGTGGCTGCCCAGGCCGACCGCATCGCGCAGCCGCGCCATCTTCGGCGTGGCGATGGCGCGCGCCTTGCGGGCGCCTTCCTGCAGGATTGCCTCGATGTGCGCAGGCTGGGCGATCAATGCGTCGTAGCGCTCGCGCATCGGCGCGATCTGGCCTTCCAGCAGGTCGAACAGCGCCTGCTTGGCCTCGCCCCAGGCCAGCCCCGATTCCAGCGCACCGCGAAACGCGGCAGTGTCTGCATCGCTGGCGAACGCGCGGTAGAGCGTGTACAGCGAGGAGCTTTCCGGATCCTTCGGCTCGCCCGGCAGGCGCGAGTCGGTGACGATGCGCATCACCGCCTCGCGCAGCGCCTTGGCGCCGCCGGCGAACAACGGGATGGTGTTGTCGTAGCTCTTGGACATCTTGCGGCCGTCCAAACCCGGAAGCGTCGCGACCTGCTCCTCGATCTGCACCTCCGGCAGCACGAAGAAGTCCTGGCCGTAGATGTGGTTGAAGCGCTGCGCGATGTCGCGCGCCATCTCCAGGTGCTGGATCTGGTCACGGCCGACCGGCACCTTGTGCGCGTCGAAGGCGAGGATGTCGGCGGCCATCAGCACCGGATACATGTACAGGCCCGCATTTACGCCGGCATCCGGATCCTCGTCGGTCTCCACGTTGCGGTCGACCGCCGCCTTGTAGGCGTGCGCGCGATTGAGCAGGCCCTTGGCGGTGACACAGGTCAGCAGCCAGGTGAGCTCGGGAATCTCGGGAATGTCGGACTGGCGGTAGAAGGTGACCCGCTCCGGGTCGAGCCCGCACGCCAGCCAGCTCGCCGCGATCTCCAGCCGTGAGCGGGCGATGCGCGCCGGGTCGTCGCTCTTGATCAGCGCGTGGTAGTCGGCCATGAAGAAAAACGCGTCGACATCGTCGCGTCGGCTCGCCGCGATCGCCGGCCGGATGGCGCCGGCGTAATTGCCCAGATGCGGGGTACCGGTGGTGGTGATGCCGGTGAGGACGCGGGTTCGGTTCATGACTTCAGTTCTGGAGGTAAGGGCGCGGGCGGCGGGACCGCACCGCCAGCCGATCGATGATAGGCGTTCGGGACGCGTGCCGGCACGCGCAATGCTGTCGCAGTGCGGCGATGTCGCTCAGCGAATCAGCGTGGATTTGCCGAACAGCGACTCGACCAGATCCACCGCCAGCTTGCCCGTCTGGTTGCGCTTGTCGTAGGCGGGGTTCAACTCGACGATGTCCAGCGAGCCCAGGCGACCGGTGTCGGCGATCATCTCCATGCACAGCTGCGCCTCGCGGTAAGTCGGGCCGCCCCGCACCGTCGTGCCCACGCCCGGGGCGATCGACGGATCGAGGAAGTCGACGTCGAAGCTGACGTGCAGGTGCGTGCCCTCGTCGATGTCGGCCAGCGCCTCCTCCATCGTCCGCTTCATGCCGACCTCGTCGATGTGGCGCATGTCGAAGATCTTCATGCCGGCCTCGAGCACCAGCTTCTTCTCGTCGTCGTCCACCGAGCGGATGCCGACCTGGCGGTACACATGCGGCGAGGTGGCAGGCTTGTGGTTGCCGATGCCGGTGAGCACGTCCGGTCCATTACCGCAGAGGCACGCGACCGGCATGCCGTGGATGTTGCCCGAGGGCGTCGCGTCGGCGGTGTTGAAGTCGGCGTGCGCATCCAGCCAGAGCACGCGCAGCTTCTTGCCGGTGTCGCGGCAGTGGTCGGCCACCGCGGAGATGGAACCGATCGCCAGGCAGTGGTCGCCGCCGAGCATCACCGGCACGCGGCCGGCCTGCAGCTCCTGGCGCACGGCCGTATGGACGGCCATGTTCCAGGTCGCCACCTCGTCCAGGTGGCGGTAGCCGTTTTCCGGCGGCAGCCAGGGATTGAGCGGACCCTGCAGGTTGCCGCGGTCGATCACCTTCAACCCGCGCGCTTCGAGCTTTTCGGCCAGTCGGGCCACGCGCAGCGCTTCCGGGCCCATCGAGGCGCCGCGGTGGCCTGCGCCGATGTCGGTGGGTGCGCCGATCAAGCTGACTGTCTGCTGGGTCATAAGGGCCATGTCCGTCCGGTGGGATGCCGCGCGCTGGCGCGCGGCTGGTGCCGGCAGCAGGAGTCGAACCCGCGACCTACTGATTACAAATCAGTTGCTCTACCAACTGAGCTATGCCGGCCCTGGAGAAGGCATGGAGTCTAGCAGGCGGGGCGTAGGGACGGTGGGGGTAATGGGTTCCCGGCCAACCTAGAAGCAGGTCGTGCTGTGCGAGCCGATCCCCGCCGTGCGCACCCGGCCGCGCCAGTCGAAGCGCGCCCCGTCGGCGACCACCAGGTCCAGCCAGTATTCGGGCACCTGCTCGCTGCGTTCCTGGATCTGGGCGGAGAAGCCGGCGGAGGTGACTTCGTCGCGGCGCTTGCGCGCGTTGGCCGGGTCCTTGAACAGGCCCAGCGAGATGGCGTTGGGCTGGTCGCCGGAACTCATCACGAAGTAGTCGCCCACGTGCGCCTCCCCCAGCCGGCGGGCCAGCGCGAGCGCCTGGGCACGCGTGCCGGGCGCGGGCAGGTAGACCCACCAGGCGCGCGTTTCGGTGGTCTGCTCCTGCCGCGAACGCATGCGCACGCCGGGGCCGGCCAGTGCGGTGCGGGCATTGCGCAGATCCTGCGGGGTGTCGAACGGGCCGACCGCCAGGCAGCGGGTTTCCAGCGCCACCGCCGCGCTGGCCGCGGGCGCCGGGATCGAGGCGGGTGCGGGCGGTCGGCTGGCGACCGGTGCGGGCGGGGCGGTCTGCTCGGAGAGCAGGTGCAGCATCGGCACGCCCGGGTCGGTGACGCTGCGCCCGTGCGAGTCGTCCTGGCCCAGCAGCAGCCAGGCACCCACCGCGATATTGAACGCGATCAGCAGGACGAACAGCAGGCGCAGGAACATCGGACTCCCCCCGGGTGGACGCACATCTTAGGGCGTCGCGGAGCTGCCCGACTGTGCCTGCGCCCACACCGCCAGGCCCCGCAGCACGCCGTGTTCGACCATGGTCGCCGGCAGTCCCAGCAATGGCAGCAGACCGGCGGCGTCACCGCCGTCCAGCCGCAGCGCGGGCGCTTCGCCGAACCGCGGTGCCATGCGCGCCACGAAGCGTTCGACCAGCGCGGCGGCGGCCTGCCAGCAACCGGAGACCACTGCATCGGAGGTGTTGTCGGCAGCGTCCACCAGCACGCCGTCGTTGCGCGGACGCACCTGCGCGGTAGCGCCGAGCAGGGCCTGCTGCATCAGCCGCGGACCGGGGGCGATCAGTCCGCCGAGGTGCCGACCGTCCACGGCCAGCGCATCGAGGGTGAGCGCGGTGCCGACACCGACCAGCACGCAGTCGCCCGCCCCGGCGGCGCGTGCCGCGACCATCGCCAGGAAGCGGTCCACACCCAGGCGTCCGGGCTCCGGATAGGCATTGCGCACGCCACAGGCGCTGGCCGGCGTGCGCAGCCAGGCAACCTCGCGTCCGAACAGTGCGCGCACCTGTGCCGCCACGGCCTGTTCGCGTTCGGCATCGACCACCGACGCGCCAAAGGCCGCCGCGGGCAGCGGCAACGCCTGCCAGGTGGAGGCGAGCAACGCCAGGTCCTCGTTCCAGGCGGCGGCGCCCTGCGCCTGCCAGTGGCCGTGGCCCTCCTCAAGCGCCCATTTCAGGCGCGTGTTGCCAAGGTCCAGCAGCAGCCTCATGCGCGACGCACCGTGACGTCGGCGCTGTCGACCGAGCGCAACGCGCCGTCAGCCAGGCGCACCTGCAGCGCGCCGCGCGCATCGACGCCGGCGCCCGTGCCTTCGAAATGGCCTTGCGCACCGCTGAGCTTGAGCTGCCGACCGGCGAGCAGGTCGTGGCGGGCGTAGTCCTCCGCGAAAGACGCGAAGCCGTGCCGCTCGAACTCGCGCAGGCCCTCGACCAGCGCGGCGATCAACCGGGCCGCCACCAGGTTGCGGTCCGGCAGGTCGGTCGCCAGCGTGGCAAGGTCGCACGCCGGCTGTCCGGCCTGCTCGCGCAGCGCCTCGGTCAGGCGCAGGTTGAGGCCGACACCGATCACGGCCGCGCACGGCCCCTGGTATTCGCCGCTCAGTTCCACCAGCACGCCGGCAAGCTTGCCGCCGTCGGCCAGCACGTCGTTGGGCCACTTGAGGCCCGCGCCCTCGATGCCCAGCGAATCGATCGCCCGCAGCACCATCGTGCCCACGGCCAGCGACAGGCCCGACAGCGCCGCGAACCCGCGATCGAAGCGCTTCAGGCAGGACAGATACAGATTCAGGCCAGGCGGCGACAGCCAGCTGCGCCCGCGTCGGCCGCGCCCCGCGGTCTGCGTTTCGGCGAGCACCATGCTGAAATCGGCCGTCTCGCCCAACCGGCGTTGCAACTCGCTGGAGGTGGAATCGAGCTCCCAGTGCACTTCCAGCGCGCCCAGGCGGGTTGCGCAGGTACGCGGCAGGGCCGCGCGGATGCGCGTGGCATCCAGCAACTGCACCGGCCACGGCAGCCGGTAGCCGGCGGCGCCCCGGGCCTCGACCGGCACGCCGCGCGCGCGCAGCGTCTCGACCTGCTTCCAGATGGCCGCGCGGGTGACGCCGGAGCGATCGGCGAGCTGTGCGCCCGACACCGCCTCGCCGGAGGCCAGGGCGGCCAGCAGTTGTTGTGCCTGCATCAGCCGCACACTCCAGGGTCGGATCCGGCCACGCGGGCGGGGAAAAAGGTCTCGCGCATCGGGAGATTCTAGCCTTTCCGGTGCCCCGTCACGCCCTGCGCAACCGTCCGCGCCGGGCACTGGCAAGCCCCGTACGTTTCTGCGACGATCCGGAGCCTTGGCCGGTGGATCAAGGGGTTGGTCGCCATGGAACTGAAACGCTGCCTGTTCGGATGCCTGCTCGCGCTTGCCAGCGTGGGCACCGTGTCGGCCATGGGCGTGTCCACCCAGGACCCCACCGCCCCGCACGCCACCATCGACGGCGGCAGCCATGACGGCGGCGGTTCGGGCAGCGATGCCTCCAGCGCCAACCACGATTGCATCCTGCCCGGCCCGGGCGGCGACAATGCCGACGACAGCGACAGTGATGGCGGTGGCGGCGGCGGTTCCACAACGGCGCGCCCGCGCGCCAGCCATCACAGCAGCCTGGGCTGGCAGTCGCTGTTGCCCGGTTCGATCCAGTAGCTGGATCGGCGCCCTTCTCCCGGGGAGAGGGCTCTAGGCCGCGCTAGCTCGCCGGCAGATTCACGCTGAAGCGCGCGCCGCCCAGTTCGGGCGAGCGGTCGACCACCAGCTCGCCGCGGTACGCCTTGACGATGTCCTGCACGATGGAGAGGCCGATGCCGTGCCCTTGCACGCGTTCGTCGCCGCGCACACCGCGCTGGAGCACCTTCTCGATCTGGTCCTCGGCGATGCCGGGGCCGTCGTCCTCCACGCTGAGCCACAGACCGGGCCGCTGGCGGCCGGCCTGGGGCTGCGCCTTGACCACCAGCAGCACGCGGTGGCCGGCCCACTTGAAACCGTTCTCCAGCAGGTTGCCCATCAACTCCAGCAGATCGCCCTGCTCGCCGTAGAACGCCGCGCCCTCGTCCATCTCGAACTCGCACAGCACGTTCTTGGCCGCGTAGACCTTCTCGAGGCTGCGCACGAGGTCCTCGGCGTGGCCGGCGACCGGCACTGCGCTGGCGAAGGTCTGCCGGCCCGAGGTCGCGGCACGGGCGAGCTGGTAGGCGACCAGTTCGTCCATGCGCCGCACCTGGTCGAGCACGTCGCCGCGCAGGGTCGGCTGCTCGCCGACCGACTCCAGCCGCGAGCGGATCACCGCCAACGGGGTCTTCAGGCTGTGCGCCAGGTCGGCCAGGGTGTTGCGGGTGCGCGTGCGCTGCTCGCGTTCGGAGTCGATGAAGGCGTTGATGCGGTCGGTCAGCGGGATCAGTTCCAGCGGGTACTGGCTGTCCAGGTGATCGCTCTTGCCCCGTTCGACGCGTGCCATGTCGGTGGCGACCTTGCGCAACGGTGTCAGGCTCCAGCGCAGCAGCAGCAACTGCAGCACGATCAGCATCACGCCCAGGATCGACAGCATGCCGACCAGGGTGCGCCGGTACACCGCGTTCTCGCCCTCGAACTGGCTTTCGGTCTGCGCGACCATGAAGGTCAGCCTGAGCGGCTTCTTGTCGGGCACGTCCCAGGCCACGCCCAGCGCGTAGTAGTAGAGCCGGCCCATGCGCGTGTCGATCGGACCGGCAAAGCGGTTCTCGCCCGGATCCAGCGTTTTCAGAAAGGCGAAGTCGCGGCCGATTGCCGAGGACGATTCCCAGCGAAAACCCTTGTCGCCCAGCACGACGGCGTAGAGGCCGGAACCGGGCTGCGAGAAGCTCGGGTCCGGCGGCGCGTCGGGCAGCAATACCTTGCCGTAACGCGACACCTCGCTACCGGCCAGGTAGGCGATCACGTAGTTCTGTAGCCGGTCGTGCAGGTTGTTGAGCGCGGTCTCGTGGTTGGCCCGCGAGAGCGTCAGGCCGACCAGTCCGAGGAAGCCGGCCAGCACCAGGCCGGTCGCAATGGCCGCGCGCGCCGCCAGCGAGAACGGACGGGGCGCGAACATCGATCAGCGACCGCCCGTGGGCTGCGGGCGGCGCGAGGCGTGCATGCTCAGGGGCCGCCGCAGGACCATGGACCCGGACTCAGTCGTCGTCGCCGTCGCTGCGGGGAATGGCGAAGCGGTAGCCGCGGCCGCGCACGGTCTCGATCGGCTTGAGCGCGCTTTCCGGATCGAGCTTGCGGCGCAGGCGCCCGATGAAGACCTCCAGCACGTTCGAATCGCGATCGAAATCCTGTTGGTAGATATGCTCGGTGAGGTCGGCCTTGGAGACCAGCTCGCCGGCGTGCAGCATCAGGTATTCGAGCACCTTGTACTCGTAGCTGGTGAGGTCGACCGGCTTGCCCTCCACCATCACCGTCTGCGCGGTGGTGTCCAGCTTGATCGGCCCGCAGGCCAGCACCGGCTTGGACCAGCCACTGGCCCGGCGGACCAGCGCGTTGATGCGCGCCAGCAGTTCTTCGACGTGGAAGGGTTTGACCAGGTAGTCGTCGGCGCCATGCTTCAGGCCCTCGACCTTGTCCTGCCAGGAACCGCGAGCGGTGAGGATGAGGATCGGATAGCGCTGGCCGGCTTCGCGCAGCGCCTTGACCAGCTCCATGCCGGACATCTTGGGCAGTCCCAGGTCGATGATCGCCAGGTCGAACGGCACCTCGCGTCCCAGGTAGATGCCTTCCTCGCCGTCCTGCGCGGCGTCGACCGCGAAGCCGTCACGCTTCAGCCGCGCGGCGAGGGTCTCGCGCAAGGGCGCCTCGTCCTCGACCAAAAGGATGCGCATCAGTGTTTCTCCTTCTTGCCTGCGCCGTTGCCGGCCGGGTGTTTGCCCGCGCCCGCACGCGGGGCATCGGACGAAATCGAGATGGTCCGCACGTGGCCTTCCGGGGTGAGCACCTTGATGCGGTACTCGGTCCGCCGGCCGAACTTGCGCGGATCAGCCGACAATATCTTACCGCCGGTGTCCTGCTGCACTTTCGCCACCGCCTCTTCCAGTGTCATCGGCGTCTTCTCCTGCGGCGGGGCGGCATGCGCGAGCACCGGCAGCAGCAGGACCGGCAGGCAGGCAAGGAGGCGTCGGGAAAACATCGTAGGCAAGGCGGTGGCTCGAGTCCAAATGGTTACCAGCCTAGGCAAGCGGGGCTGAACAATGGCCGGCCGGTTCACGCCGCCTCCCGGCGACCGCTGAGAGCCTGTTCGAGCAGGCTCCAGCCCGCGCCGGGCAGGTGCGCACCCTCGCTCAGCACGCGCCGGAACGTGCGGGCGCCGGGCTCGCCCTGGTACAGCCCCAACAGGTGCCGGCTGATGTGCTTGAGCGCGGTGCCGCGCTTGAGTTCCGCCTCCACGTAGGGCCGCAGATGCGCAAGGACTTCCTCGCGCGCGGGAACGGGCGCGCCATACAGCGCCGCCTCCAGTTGCGCCAGCACGAAGGGATCGTGATAGGCCGCCCGCCCCAGCATCACGCCATCGACCTGTCCCAGGTGCGCCTGCACCGCCTCCACCGTCGTGATGCCGCCATTGATCACCACCACCAGCTGCGGGAACTCGCGCTTGAGGCGGTACACGCGCTCGTAGTCGAGCGGCGGGATCTCGCGGTTTTCCTTCGGGCTCAGGCCCTGCAGCCAGGCCTTGCGCGCGTGCACCACCAGTACCTGCACGCCCGCCTCGACCATCGTGCCGGTGAAGTGCTGCAGATCGGCGTAATCGTCCTGGTCGTCCACCCCGATGCGGCACTTGACCGTCACCGGCACGTCCACCGTCTCGCGCATCGCCCGCACGCAGTCGCCGACCAGCCCCGGCTCGCGCATCAGGCAGGCGCCGAAGCGGCCGGACTGCACCCGGTCGGACGGGCAGCCCACGTTGAGATTGATCTCGTCATAGCCGGCCTGCGCGCCCAGCCGCGCCGCCTGCGCCAGCTCCATCGGATCGCTGCCGCCCAGTTGCAGCGCGACCGGATGCTCCTGCTGGCTGTGTTCGAGCAGGCGCAGCTGGCCGCCGCGCACCAGCGCGGCGCTGGTCACCATCTCGGTGTACAGCCGCGCGTTCGGTGACAGCAGCCGGTGGAAGTAGCGGCAGTGCCGGTCCGTCCAGTCCATCATGGGCGCGACGCACAGGCGAAAGTCGGCAGGATCGGGGGTCATGCTCATGCGCACATTGTACGCAGGCGCACCTCTGCGATTTCGCCGCGGTCAGCCCGCGCCCCTGGCCGCCTTGGCCAGCCGCCGGTAGCGGCGCTTGGCGGCAAGCACCCCCAGGGCAAGCACGGTGAGTACGAGCGCCGGGACCTGCTGCTGGATGTCGTAGAACACGGCCGCGGCCATCAGCATCGGCGCGGAGACCAGCTCCAGCAGCCAGACGCGCGCGAGATTCCGTTCCACATCGGGCGCCAGCCGCGCGATGAAGGCGAGGTAGCCCCACATCACCCCGGCACAGGCGTAGGTGAGGCCCACGCCGGAGGCGTAGACGATGAAGCCCTTGTGGAGATCCTCGCCGGTGGCGCTCTGGGCGAGCGCGTAGCGCACCACCACCGGCACCAGGGCGACCAGGCTCAGCGTCAGCAGGTTGAGCACGGTACCGACCGCGTCCACGTCCCGCAGGTGGGCCACGATGCGCCGGTGCAGGAACCACAGCGATCCGATCAGCAGGAAGCTCAGGAAATACAGCAGCAGCGGGCGCCCCCAGGCCTGCAGCACCGTGGCGGCGAGGTCTTCTTCCGGCTTCAGTTCGATCGCCGAAAGGGTGATCGCGATGGCGAAGACGCCATCGGACAACATCACCATCCGGTCGAGGTGGCGCTGGCCGACGTGATGGTCGGTCAGCGCTTCGCGTACACGGCTTTCCATCGCTTGGGTTCCTGGCGGTTCGGTCGGCGCGCATCATGCCGCAGAACCCCGCGGCACGGGCAAGCACGGGCCGGATCGCGTACCCTATGCACCTGCGCCCGCCTGGCGCCCGCCCTTGCGCGGGCCCGCTTCCGGCCCCATCCCACGGCGCACCTTCGACCGATCCGAGACGAAATACACCATGGTGGCACTGGCGACCGAGCACGTGATCGACGTGCGGCACTGGAACGACAGCCTCTTCAGCTTCCGCGCGACGCGCGACCCGGGCTTCCGCTTCGAAAGCGGGCAGTTCGTGATGATCGGCCTGGAAGTGGACGGCCGTCCGCTGATGCGCGCCTACTCCATCGCCAGCGCGAGCTGGGAGGAGCACCTGGAGTTCTTCTCGATCAAGGTGCCCAACGGACCGCTGACCTCGCGCCTGCAGCACTTGAAGCCCGGCGACCCGCTGGTGGTCAGCCGCAAGTCCACCGGAACGCTGGTGCTCGATGACCTCAAGCCCGGCCGGAACCTGTACCTGCTCGGCACCGGCACGGGGCTGGCGCCGTTCATGAGCATCATCCGGGACCCGGCCACCTACGAGCGCTACGAGAAGATCGTGCTGGCCCATGGCGTGCGCCACATCAGCGACCTGGCCTATGCCGACTACCTGGAGCGCGAGCTGCCGCAGCACGAATACCTGGGCGAGCTGGCGCGCGAGAAGCTGATCTATTACCCCACCGTCACCCGCGAGCCGTTCCGCAACCGCGGACGCATCACCGACGCCATCGTCGACGGCGTGATGAGCCAGGCGACGGGCCTGCCGCCGCTCAGCCCGGACACCGACCGCGTGATGCTGTGCGGCAGCCCGGCGATGCTCGATGACCTGTGCGCGCTGCTGGACGGGCGCGGCTTCCAGGCGTCGCCGCGCACACGGGAGCCGGGCGATTACGTGATCGAGCGGGCGTTCGTCGAAAAGTAGGCCCTGCAAGGCCGTCCCATCCCCGCTTCGGGCACCGGGTGCCGCCCGACCGCGAGGTGCAGGCGAGCGGACGGAGCCAACTCGCCGGCAGCTTCAACAGGCTATCCACACCGGCACCACTAGCCTCCTGACGATTCGGCGCGATCCGCGCCGTCGTGCGGAGACTCCGGTGGCATCCATCACCCCGCCCCCCATGCAGGCAGGCCAGGCTCGCGGCAGCGTGGTCCTGGGCGTCGGGCGCGATGCCGCGCATTCCAGTCACGAGGCCGCCGCGCACGCGGCCATCGCACAGCAGTTGGCCGATCTGCTCGGATATGACTTCGCCGGCGCGTACGTCCCGGGCCAGCGCTATCCCGGTCCACTGTATTTCGTGCCGGGCGACGTGCTGACCGCGCTGGATGCGGCCGAAGCCTGCGGCATCCGCAGCGCCGCCGACCTGTTCGGCGGCGTGGTGCCCGACCGGGTCGTCGCCTCCAAGGCCATTACCCATCCGCTCGTCGATGCGCCCACGCGCGTACCGGAAGGCTGGTCGAGCGCCTTTGCCGAGCGCGTCCGCTCGGTGGTCCTGCCGGGCTACAGCGCCTACACGCCGGCCGACGCGCGCCGCGCGGGACGCGCGCTGTTGCACCTGGGCCCCGTGCGCATCAAGCCCGCGCATGGCAACGCCGGTCGCGGACAGCGCGTGGTCAGCGACATCAGCGAACTGGATGCGGTCGTGGCCGACTTCGATGAGGAGGCGCTGGCCCTCGATGGCATGGTGCTGGAGGCCGACCTTGTCGACCTGACCACCTGGAGCGTGGGCCAGGTGCGCGTGGACCATCACACCATCGCCTACTACGGCACGCAGTGGCTGACCCACGACAACGCGGGCGAGGTGGCCTACGGCGGCTCCAGCCTGCGCGTGCACCGTGGCGGCTTCGACGCGCTGCTGCGCGAATCGCTGCCACCGCCCGTGCGCGCGGCAGCCGCCCAGGCGCAGCTTTACGACGAGGCCGCGCGGCAATGTTTTCCGCGGATGTTCGCCTCGCGCCGCAACTACGACGTTGTGCAGGGCAAGGATCATCGCGGCCAGCCGCACGCCGGCGTGCTCGAATCGTCCTGGCGCATCGGCGGCGCCAGCGGCGCGGAGGCCGCCGCGCTGCTGCGCTTCCACGACGAACCCGGCCGCCGCTGGCTCGGCGTGCGCTCGGAGGAACGCTACGGCACCGATGCCACGCCGCCACCCGGTGCCAGCGTGCTGTTCCACGGCGCCGATCCGGTCGTCGGCCCACTGCTCAAGTTCACGCTGGTGGAGGACGATGACGACGCGTAGCGAAAACACCGACATCGCCGTCGACGGCGCGCGCATCGCCGGCACCGTGCTTGCCCCCGGCTCGACCATCCCCGGCGTGCTGTTCGTGCATGGCTGGGGCGGCTGCCAGGAACGCGACCTGGGCCGCGCGCAGCAGATCGCCGCACTGGGCTGCATCTGCCTGACCTTCGACATGCGCGGCCACGTGCGCACCGAGGCCCTGCGCCAGACCGTCACCCGCGAACAGAACCTCGCCGACGTGGTGGCCGCTTACGATCATCTGCGCCTGCAGCCACACGTCGACCCGGATTCGATCCTGGTGGTCGGCGCCAGCTACGGCGGTTATCTCGCGTCGATCCTCACGTCGCTGCGTCCGGTGAAATGGCTCGCGCTGCGCGTGCCGGCGCTTTACGAGGACCAGGACTGGGACGAACCCAAACGCTCGCTGCCGCGCAAGGAGCTGCACGCCTACCGTAGCCGCGTGCTGGAACCGGACGACAACCGCGCGCTGCGCGCCTGCAGCGATTTCCGCGGCGACGTGCTGATCGTCGAATCGGGCCACGACCACCTGGTGCCGCATCCGGCGATCGTGAGCTACCGCAACGCCTTCCGCCATTCCCACTCGGTCACCTACCGGATCATCGACGAGGCCGACCACGCGCTTTCCAGCCCCGACTGCCAGCGCGCCTACTCCTCGATGCTGCTCGGCTGGACCACCGAGATGGTCTTCGGCGCCCGCGCCGGCGGTGCCCCCGGCCTGGCCCCGCCACGGCCCTCGTAGGATGGGCTCGGGCTAAGTCGCATCGAAGCCGGTGGCCAACCTGCGACCCGGCGCTTGTCCACGCGGGCGAACGCCTGCACATTGGGTGCGATCACCCGGGGAACCTGCCGATGGAAATCGCGCTGTACCTGCTCGCCGCGTTGCTTATCGTCGGCGGCCTCGCCGGCACGGTGCTGCCGATCCTGCCGGGCATCCCGATGATCTTCGGCGGCATCTGGCTGGTCGCCGCGGTCGATGGCTACCGGCACCTGGGCCTGGCCTGGCTGCTGGTGATCGGCGCGCTCGGCGCGCTCGGCGTACTGGTGGACTTCGTCGCCGGGGCGATGGGCGCCAAGCGCGTGGGCGCCAGCCCGCGCGCACTGTGGGGCGCCACGATCGGCACCGTGGTGGGCATGTTCCTGGGCATTCCCGGGCTGATCCTGGGTCCCTTCGTGGGCGCGCTGCTGGGTGAACTCTCCGCCGGCACCAGCGTGCTGCGCTCGGCCCACGTCGGCGCCGGCACGTGGATCGGGCTGCTCGCCGGCACCCTGGTCAAGCTGGTGATCTCGTTCCTGATGGTTGGCCTTTTCGGCCTCGCCATGCTGATCTAGACCTCCGGCACAGGCATAGTCCAAACGCGCCCGCGTACGCTGCGCCGGCCATCCAAGGAGGAACACCCATGCGCAAGACCCTCGCCCTCGCCCTGGTTGCCACGCTGGCCACCGCCGGATCGCTGCACGCGCAGACCGCGCCCGCCTCGTGGGTCGAACGCAGCAACGCCGACGCCAAGGTGCTGCTGGACGCCATCGCACGCTTCAGCCCCGAATTCGCCACTCAGGTGGGCGTGCCCGGCTACGACACCAAGGTCGCCGATCTGAAGCCCGGCATCGACGAGCGCTCGCGCGCCGCACTGGTCGAGGCCAAGGGCAAGCTGGAAAAGATGCTCGCCACGGAAAAGGACTCCAACGTGCGCGAGGACCTCAAGATCATGATCGAGGCGACCGCGCAGCAGATCGAAGGCATCGACCTCAACCACAAATACCTACTGCCCTATACCGACATCGGCTCGCTGATCTTCAGCGGCGAATTCGTGCTGCTGAAGGACGACGTCGACGCCAAGCGCCGCCCGTCCGCGCTCCAGCGCCTGGAGTGCTACGTCGGCAAGGCACCCGGTTGTACGCCGGTCACCCAGGAAGCGAAGGCGTTGATGGCGGCGCGCCTCGGCGACAAGGCGCTGCTGGGCCCGTACAAGGGCGAAGTGGAGCAGAAGCTCGCCAACACGCCGCGCTACGTCGAGGGCATCCGCAAGCTGTTCGCCAAGTACAAGCTCGACACGCCCGAAGGCAAGGCCGCGCTGGACACGCTCGATGCGCAGTTGAAGGACTACGACGCCTGGGTGCGCAGCACCGTGCTGCCGCGCGCGCGCACCGACTTCCGCCTGCCCGAACCGCTGTACGCCTACAACCTCAAACAGGTCGGCATCGACATCCCGCCCGAGCAGCTGATGAAGCAGGCCGAGCTCGAATTCATGGAACTGCGCGGCATGATGCAGGCGATGGCGCCGGTGGTGGCCAAGGCCGAAGGCATCGACGCGACCGACTACCGCGACGTGCTCAAGGCGCTGAAGAAGCAGCAGCTCACCCGCGACCAGGTCGAGCCCTGGTACCACCAGGTGCTCGGCCACATCGAGGACACCATCCGCGACAAGAACATCGTCACGCTGCCCAAGCGTGCGATGCAGATGCGCGTGGCGTCCGAAGCCGAGGCGGCGCAGACGCCCGCGCCGCACATGGACCCTCCGCCGTTCCTCAACAACCACGGCGAGCGCGGCACCTTCGTGCTGACCATGGGCAACCCCGGCAACGGCAAGGACAACAGCCAGGCCTACGACGACTTCACCTTCAAGGCCGCCGCCTGGACCCTGACCGCGCACGAAGGCCGCCCCGGCCACGAACTGCAGTTCGCGGCCATGGTCGAGCGCGGCGTCTCGCTGGCGCGCAGCCTGTTCGCCTTCAACAGCGTCAACGTGGAAGGCTGGGCGCTCTATGCCGAATCGGAAATGCTTTCGTATGAGCCGCCGGCCGGGCAGTTCGCCGCGCTGCAGGCCCGCCTGATGCGCGCCGCCCGCGCCTACCTCGATCCGATGCTCAACCTGGGCCTGATCACCCGCGAGCGCGCGCACGACGTACTGACCCACGACGTCGGCCTGTCCGAAGCGATGGCACGCCAGGAACTGGATCGCTACACCTTCAACAGCCCCGGCCAGGCCACCGCCTACTTCTACGGCTACCTGCGGCTGCAGCAGCTGCGGCTTGAAACCGAGCTGGCGCTGGGCGACAAGTTCGACCGCAAGGCCTTCAACGACTTCGTGATCGGCCAGGGCCTGTTGCCGCCGGCGCAGCTGGCCGAGGCGGTGAAGACCCAGTTCGTTCCGCAGCAGAAGCAGATGAAGTAACTGCACGCCTGATCGCCCACCCTTGCATCGCGGAGGTGGGCGATCAGGACACCGGCAGAAGCAAGCTCCGAAAGCTCTGCTCGCAGAATTAGGGCGAGGCAGAATTAGGGCGAGTCCGTTCCCACGCCCGAACCCTCTCCCCGGAGGAGAGAGGGAGCAGCGTGCGAAGCACCGCCCGACCGAAAGGCACACGCAGCCCAGTGTGTGCCGCGACGCACACCACTCGCGCTCCTCTCCCCTCAGGTCCCGAGCGCCCGCGGTACAGCGGCGGCAGCTCCTCCAAGAGCGTGAGACTGACCAAGCAAAGCGAAGCGCCACCTAGCTCTTATCCCTCACCGGGCTCGGCAGGCCATTTCTTTTGGCTCCTTTCTTTGGGCCAGCAAAGAAAAGTGACTCGAGCGCCGGCAGGCGATCAAAAGCCCGCCGCAGGCGAGCCAAGTCGCGGGGAACCCCGCAGGACATCAAGCAAGGCTGCGCTCACGCGAACAGTCCCGCGAGGCCCGGCCCTCACCCGGAAGGGGAGAGTGAGCTGAAACCTGGCGCTCAGTCAGAAATGACATAGAGCAGCACGGCCAGATAATGCAGCACGCTGCCAGCCAGCACGAAGCCGTGCCACACCGCGTGGTGGAATGGCACCCGCTTGCACAGATAGAACGGCACACCCAGCGTGTAGGTCGCCCCGCCCGCGATCAGCAGGATCAGCCCACCCGGCGCCAGATGCGTGCGCAACGGCTCGAACGCCACCAGCGCCACCCAACCCATTGCCACATAGATCGACACCGCCAGCCAGCGAGTCCGGATCCGCCGCAACAGCCCCAGCTCCAGCGCACTGCCGGCCAACGCCAGGGCCCAGATCGTGCCGAACAATCCCCAGCCCCACGCCCCCGGCAACACGATCAGCGTAAAGGGCGTATAGGTACCGGCGATCAGCAGGAAGATCGCGATGTGATCCAGCGTGCGCAGTACCCGCCGCGGCAATTCGCCGGGAATCGCGTGGTACAGGGTCGAGGCGGTGTACAGCAGGATCAGCGTGCTGCCGAACACCGCGCTGGCAACCACCGCCCTTGCGTCGCCACGCAGCGCGGCGAACGCCACCAGTGTCGCCAGTCCGCCGATGCTGAGCAGGATGCCGATGCCATGGATCAGCGTGCTGGCCAGTTCATCGCCGAAACGGTAGCGCGGCGTGCTGGCGACGGAAGGCGCGGGCATGGCAGGGCTCCAGGATGGAAAGGCCAGGCGACCACCCTACCATACCCACGCGTACTGTTTCTTGCGACGGACGTCTGGACGTCCCTTTCGTCGAGCCGGGTCTACTGCTCGATGATGAACGCCCCGAACGCCACGCCAAGGTTCCAGCCCTCGCCCTTGCCGCTCAGCGCCAGGCCCACGTTGCCCTTGGTCAGCGCCTGCGCGCCGGCCGACTTGACCGCGCCGGCGTGCGCCTCGGCGTTGGCGTAGTGGCCGAGCACCTCGTGGATGTCGTAGACGCCGGTGAACTTGCCGATGCCGTTGTCGATATGGGTCTTGCCGAAGGTGAGCCCGCCGCCCTTGGCGCTCAGCTTCACGTGCATGGTCTGGCCGTTGCTGCAGCGGATCGTGCCGCTGCCCTTGGCGGTCTTGTAGAAGACCGACCAGCCCGACAGCGAAAAGGTCATCTTGCAGGAGATCTCGCCCGCGTGCGCCGGAGCCGGCGCCAGCGCCAGTCCGCCCACCAGCAGCGCCAGCGCGCCCAGTTGTTTCCACATGGTCATGATTGCCTCCCGTTCGGCCCCCGCGGCCGCGCCGGGCGATTGTGCGGCAAGACCACGGCGCCGGGAATGCTTGCGCCCGGGCGATCGGCGGGCCTAGGCTGGAACCGCGCCGGCACGATTCCCTCTGCCCCGGTCCCTCTACACGAGGCAGCGTGCCTGCGCCACAAGCACAGGAGGATCGCCCATGTCGTCCGCAGTCCTGGCTTCATCCCGCACCCACGCCCATCCCGACCTGGTCCGCATCACCGCGCTGAGCGCGGCGATGGCCATCAACCTTACCGTGTTCATCGCCGCCACCCGGCCGTTACCGCCGCTGGCCCTGCCCCGCCTGGACGCGCCGGCGCTGAGCGCGCGCTTCGTCCCGCCCAAGCCAAAGCCGGTCGAAACGCCGCCGCTGCCGGCCGTGACGCCGGTGACGCGGCACGCGCCGGTGCACATCACTGCGCCCGTCGCCACCACGCTGCACATCAGCGACGAAGGGACCGTGGCGGCGCCACCGATCCGCATCCCCACGATCGCGCCACCGGCGATCAACGCGACGCCGGCCACCGTGCCGGGCGAGCCGGTCGAGGCCAGCCTCGCCTACCGCAGCGCGCCACTGGTCTTCCCGCCGCAGGCGATCCACCAGCACATGCACGGCACCGTGCTGCTGCGCGTGCTGGTGGACGAAGAGGGCAAGCCAGTCGATGTGATCGTGGAGCAGAGCAGCGGCTACAGGTTGCTCGATCGCAGTGCGCGTGAGCAGGTGCTCGCGGGTTGGCGCTTCCAGCCCGCCAGCGTGGACGGCCATGCGGTGCGCGCCTGGGCGCGGGTGCCGGTGAGTTTCGAGCTGCGCAAGCTGTAAAAAGCCGCCCAGCTTCGCGCACCCAGATGTTACGACTGCTTAACGGCGCCCATGATCCACTGGGCGCCGTTCTTCGTACGGTCCCATGCATGGCAAACCACAGGCAAAGTTTGAAGGCGCTGCGTCATATCGCGCTGACGCACTGCCGAGGGGAGCACCCCGACCTGGCCGCCCTCGCCCGCGAGCTAGGCAGCGCGGTCCGCGTCCACGCCGACGGCCTGGATGAACTCGCCGCCCGTGCCCGCATCACCGGCGCACCACGCATCCGGCCGCTGCGCACCGGCACCCAGCACGTCCAGTTGCTGCTGATCGCGTGGCCGGCAAACCATGTCTCCGCGCTGCACGATCATGGTGCGCGCTGGGGGCTGGAAATTCCCCTGCACGGGGCGCTGGAAATCGAAGCCTGGCGTCGCCAGAACGACGGCGGCGATCCGCTGGCACACGGGCGCCATTGGCTCGGCCCGGGCGACGCGTTGTGGTTCGACGCCGACCAGTCGCGCCTGCACCGCTGCCGCAACCTTTCCGGTCGCGAGGCCGCGCTGAGCCTTCACCTGTTCGGCGGCGCTCCCGGCGCCGGCCTGGCCTATGCCCCGCCCCCCTCCACCCGGCAGCGGATGCCTCCCACGCGGCCGGCCATCGCCGGCTCGCTGCCGGGCTGACCGCCGGCCACCGGAGAGTCGCCATGTTCCGACGGGTCGCCATCATCGGCGGCGGTGCTTCGGCCGTCGCGCTGCTTAGCGAGCTGGTCGACCGGGCCAGTGGGCCGCTGCACCTGGACTGGTACACCGGCGGCGCGACGCATCCCGGGCGCGGCATCGCCTACGGGACGGCCTCGACGCGCCACTTGCTCAATGTGCGTGCGGCCACGATGGGGATGTTCTCGCGCCGGCCGCGCGGCTTCCTGGATTTCGCCCAGCGCCTCGATCCGCAGGTGGCCGGTACCGATTTCCTGCCACGGCGCCTGTATGGCGACTACCTCGAAGACGAGGTGGCACACGTGCTTGCGCAGTCGCGCAGCCGCGGCGTGGATGTGCGCGTGGTGCCGTTCGCGGCCGATGCGCTGGTGCCCGAGATCGACGGCGTCACGGTGATCCAGGGCGAGCGCGCCAGTCGCGCGGACGCGGCGGTGCTGGCCATCGGCGCATTGCCGGTGCGACCGCTCGAGGGCGTCGACGCCGCACTGGTGGCCGAGGGCCGCTACGTCATCGATCCCTGGGCGTTGCTGGCACAGGCCGGGTCCGATCCGGCGCCACGCGAAGTCGCACTGGTCGGTCTCGGGCTGACCGCCGTGGACGTACTGCTGGAACTGGCCGATCGCTGGCCCCATGCGCACTTCACCGCCATCTCCCGCCACGGACGCCTGCCCGCCGCGCACCTGCCCGTATCGACGGTGCCGGACGACGATGGCGGCGCGCTGCTCGATGCCATGCACGAGGCGCCCGAGGTCCGTCGCTGGCTTCGCCTGTTGCGCGAGGCGATCGCCGCCAGCGACGACTGGCGCGTGGTGATCGACGGCCTGCGTCCCTCCACGCCCGGATTGTGGGACGCGCTGCCGATGCCGGAACGCGCACGGTTCCTCCGCCATGCCCGCTGGGCCTGGGAACGCGCGCGCCACCGCATGCCGCCGCAGGTCGAGCGGCAGGTACTGGCGCTCGAACGCGAAGGGCGGCTGCGACGGGTGAGCGGTCGCGTTACCGGCGCCGAGGCGTTCGAGGGGCGCGTGGAACTGCATGCATGGCACGCCGGTGCGCGCACGCCGGTACTCGCAGACATCGCGATCCAGACCGTGGGCCTGGACACCGACCTGCGCAACACGGTCCACCCGCTGATCCGGCAGATGGTCACCAACGGCCACGTCACTCCCGATCCGCTGGGCCTCGGTTGCCAGGCGACGCCGGATGGTCGCCTGTGCCGCGAAGGGACACCGTGGCCGCGCCTGTTCGGCATCGGCAGCCTGTTGCGCAGTGCACGCTGGGAATCGATCGCGATGCCTGAAATCCGGCTGCAGGCGCGGATGCTGGCCTCGCAGATGCTGGAGCCGGACGCTGCGCCGGCACGTCGGCGGCTCGCTTCGCAGCCTGGTTGAAGGCATCGGGCGGGCTTCAGCCCACCCTGTCCCGTCGCGACAGGCGGTGGGCTCACGTCCACCCTACGTCACTTGCGTCGCGTCACCCATTCGCTGGCCATCCAGGCGAGCCCGACGCCGATCGCCACGCCGGCCAGTTCGCACAGCACGCGCGTGCCCAGGCCATCCGGATCGTGCACCTCGGCCAGCTTCACGCGCAGCAGCTGCACGGACTGCAGGCGCGCGTAGTTGAAATAGAAGAGGTCGGCCAGGTCGCCGCTTGCGGCGAGCGCGACGCCGAGCACATAGGCCCATGCCATCTGCGCGCCATGGCTCCAGGCCTGGCGCGTGCGCCAGCGGAACAGCAGGAAAAGCAGTGCGCCGGCCACCGCCGCGATCAGGCCCGCCTGCAGGCCGCCGGTCCAGCCATAGCCCATCCAGGATTGGTCGTAGTGCATCGCCGTCCGCCGTTGGTGAAGCGGCATTATGCAGGGTGCTTTCGCGCCGCCGCATGGGGGCGACCCACTACACTGCCCCGATGACGCAACCGCCTTGCCCGCACGACACTGCACTGATCCTCGTCGACGTCCAGCCGGACTTCATGCCCGGCGGCCCGCTGGCCTGCCACGAGGGCGACGCGATCATGCCGGGCGTCGATGCCCTGCTTCGCGCCCGCCGCTACCGCCATGTCGTCGCCACGCAGGATTGGCACCCGCGCGAGCATGTTTCCTTTGCCGCCAACCATCCGGGTCGGGCGCCGTTCGCGCAGATCACGTTGCACGGCCAGCCGCAGACGCTGTGGCCGACGCACTGTGTGGCGGGCACGGCCGGCGCCGCGCTGCACCCGGCGATCGACTGGACGCCACTGGATCTCGTCGTGCGCAAGGGCACCGACGCCGGGGTCGACTCCTACAGCGCCTTCCGCGAGAACCATGGCCCCGGCGGCGCGCGCCCGCCGACGGGACTGGCCGGCTGGCTGCGCGAGCGCGGCGTGACCGAGGTGCACGTGTGCGGACTGGCGCGCGACGTGTGCGTGCTGTGGACGGTGCAGGATGCGCTGGCGCTGGGCTTTCGCGCCCACATGCTGTGGGAGCTGACGCGGCCGGTGACGCCCGCCAGCGACGAGGACACCCGCGCCGCGCTGGCCGGGCTCCTCTTGCCTGAGGGTTGAAGGTTCGACCGCGTGCCTGCGGTGACCGGATCAGGCCTCGTTCTCGCCCGATACCGTCGCGCGGGGTTCGCCCTCGTCGTCCGCGCTGACGTGCACGCTGATTGGCCGGCAGCACACTTGGCAGTCCTCGATGTAGTGCTGGTCGCCGGCCGAGGCGTCGAGCACGAGTTCGATCGGCTCGCCGCAGTACGGGCACTGGACGGTCTGGGATGTCAGCATGCTCCTCTCCTCGCTCGATGCGCGCCGAAGGCTGGCGGGCCGCGGGATATACTGCCGCTCCGCTTCCAGTGACCGCCATGGCAGAACGCCACTTCGACCGCTATTTAGTCCGCTCCGGCGCCAGCGCCGAAGGCTCGCGCTACACCGCCTGGCTGGCCGTGTCGCCCACGGACAAGCACGGCTTTCCGGTGTACTACGCCATCTGCGAAAACCGCAGTTTCCGTGAACAGGCCAAGGCCGAGCAGGCGGCGGCCGATGCGCTGGCCGCCATGCTGGCACTGGAAGAAGACGGCACGCCGGTGTTCCCCGAAAACTACACGGGTTTCGCGGACAGCCCCTGAACAGGCGCGTCCGCGCGCTATACGGCGGACGCTGGGGCCTCCGGATACGACGCCCGCCACGCCTGCGGCGTCACGATGGCAAAGCCATGCTCGCGCAGGCAGCGGCGGTTCCATGCCAGCAGCGCACGATCACGGCTGAGCAGCCAGCGCGCGCCGGCGCATGCCGCCAGCTCGAGGAATTTCTGGTCGTCCGGGTCGGCGCAACGCGGCAACCGCACCGTGGCCATCCGGGCTTCGGGCAGCCGCCGCACCAGCGCGTCGAAGGCGGCGATCGCATGAGCCCGTACGGCCTCCTCCAGCGCCAACTGCGGATAGCCCAGCACCATCCGCCATTCGTCTTCGCAGGCCGCCACGGTCACCGCTTCGATGGCACCGCCTTGCAGCGCCGCGGCCAGGCCCGCGCAACGCGGATCGGCGAACACGAACAGGTCCAGGCAGACGTTGGTGTCCAGCACCACGCGCGGCGGCGAGCCAGCCATCGCGGCCGACTCAGGAGGCCGTCAGCGAGGCGGCCGCGCGCTCGGCGAGCCGCGCCACCGCGGCGGGAATGCCGGCGGTGTCCTCCACCGTGACGAAGCGCTCTTCCTCGCCGCTCAGGCCCGTCTCCAGTTCGTGCGCCCAGGTCACGTGGTAGGGCATGTGCACGCCCCAGCCGCCCAGTGCCAGCACCGGCTCGATGTCCGAGCGCAGCGAATTGCCGACCATCGCGAACTGCGCCGGCGCCAGGTCGAATTCGCCCAGCACGCGACGGTAGGTGCGCTCGTTCTTTTCCGAAACGATCTCGATGCGCCGGAACAGGTCCGACAAGCCTGATTCGGCGACCTTCTTTTCCTGGTGGAACAGGTCGCCCTTGGTGATCAGCACGATCGCGTGCCGCGCGGCCACCGCTTCGACCGCCTCGCGGATGCCGGGCAGCAGTTCCACCGGATGCTCGAGCACCGCCTTGCCCAGCTGCACGATGCGGTGGATGTCGCGCGCCTCGATGCGCGCCCCGGTGAGGGCGATGGCGGTTTCCACCATCGAGAGCGTCATGCCCTTGGCGCCGTAGCCGAACAGCTTGAGGTTGCCCCGCTCGGTGGCCAGCATGCTCACCTGCACCTGGCTGTCGGTGACGTCGATGTAGCGGGCGAGGATGGCCTGGAATTCGGCGCCGGCTGCCTGGTAGTAGCCCTCGCTGTGCCAGAGGGTGTCGTCGCCGTCGAATCCGATCAGTTCCAGCATGGGTGTGCGCCGTGGTGGGAGCTGCCCATTCTCCCACGCACGGCACGCACGTGGCCGCCCCGGATGGCGGCCACCTCAGGACGTCAGTGGAAGACGCCCAGCAGCCAAAGCACGATCACGATCACGATGATCAGGCCCAGGCCACCGCTGGGGCCGTAGCCCCAGGAGCGCGAGTAACCCCAGGTCGGCAGGCCGAGCAGCGCGAGGATCACCAGGATGACCAGGATGGTAACCAGCATTGAATTACTCCTTGCCGTTGAGAGTGCTTGCATCGTGCGCGCCACACCCGTCTAGGGGGTGTGAGGCGGCCGAGCGGAAAACGTGCAGGCGCCAGGCAGGCACACTGCCGCTCCGGCAAAGGTTCGGGAAGGGTGAAGCACGCGCCAACGGCGGATGATCCGGCTCGGGCAAACCGCGTCCGAATCCCTGAGACAGCGACCGCCTATCGTGCCTCGGCCGTCGCGGTCCCTCCGCCGCCGGCGTCCGATCTGCTTGGCAGTGGCTCGGTTCTTCAGGCCGCGCCCAGTGCAGGGCGCGGCCTTTTTTTAGGTGGCCATTTCAGGCGATCGTTTCATGCGCCCACGCGCTCGCGCACCGCGTCCATGTCGCGCACCGGGCGTACCTCGATCGCGCCGATGCGCGCCCACGGGAAGGCCTGTGCGATACGCATCGCGTCATCCAGGTCCTCGGCCTCGATCAGGTTGAAGCCGGCCAGGTATTCCTTGGTTTCGGCGAACGGCCCGTCGAACACGGTGGTGCGTTGCTGGCGCACGCGGAACGAGCGGGCGCTCGAGGGCGGCTCCAACTGCTGCGAATCGAGCACGCAGCCATCGGCGCGCAATTCGTCGGCATGCGCCAGGCAGCCGCGCATGAGCGAATCGAACTCGCCCTCGGGCAAGGCCTGCAGCAGGGCGTCGTCGACGTACACCATCATCAGGAACTTCATGGACGTTTTCCGGCGAGGTGGGGGCGGCCGATTATGGCCGGCCCCGGCATCCGATGCAGCCTCAGTGCAGGCGCGCCACCACCTGCTTGCCCAGCGCCAGCACCGCGGGGTGCAACGATGCGGGGTCGCGCTCGTCCACGCGCAGGTTGATTTGCCCCTGATAGGCGCCCACGCGCAGCTTGAGCCCGGCGGCACCTTCGGCGTCGGAAAGGAAGGCCTCGTCGCCAAGCCCCGGCACCGGGGTGACAGCCATGCCGCGATCGGTGAAGTCCTGGCGATGCGCGGCCAGTGCCTGTTTCGCCTGGTCAGGCGATGCCATGCGGGTGAAATCGATCAGCAGCTTGGTGCGGTAGTCGCCCGGCTTCGGCTGGTGCAGGTACGAACACATGCCGCCGGCGCCGGGCGTCTGCTCGGTGACGGTGTCGGCGCCATTGGCCTGCAGGATGCCTGCCACGTCGGCCACCGGCATCAAGCTGCACAGGTCCAGCGGCTGGTCGGCTGCTGCGGGGGCAGCGGCGGTTGGCGCGCCGG
This sequence comes from Frateuria sp. GZRe14, assembly GCF_051900395.1. Taxonomy (NCBI): domain Bacteria; kingdom Pseudomonadati; phylum Pseudomonadota; class Gammaproteobacteria; order Lysobacterales; family Rhodanobacteraceae; genus Frateuria; species Frateuria sp. GZRe14. The sequence goes on from NZ_JBHZGJ010000002.1 coordinate 125,702, forward strand.
CGGACGTGTCGGCTGCCTGGTCGTGCGACGAACAACCGGCCAGCAGCAGGCCGCCCAGCACCAGCGCCACGTGGAATCGCTTCATCGGATGTCCTCCCAGATGCCGCACATCGCGGCGGGCCGATCATAGACGGGCAAACGCCGGACAAGCGAAGGGCGGCCCGATGGCCGCCCTTCGCATTTACATGGACTGATGGGGTCAGTCGTTCTTGTGGCTCTGCTGGCCCGCCTTGACGTGTTGTTCGTGCGAGCCGCCGCTGCTCTGCTGGCCAGCGCGCACGTGCTCCTCGTGCGTGGCGTGATCGCCGCCACCGGCCCTGCCACCCTTGCTGGCAATGGAACGCTGCTTTTCTTCGTCCATCGATGCGAAACCGCGCTTGTCATCACTCATGCGTTTCTCCTGTCGTCTGGAAGGAAAGTCCGCTCATCCGGCGGACCCTTTCCACCCTAGCGATCGGGCCATAAAGAAGCCCTTAGCCTCGGGTCAACGGGCTCCTCGACAGCCTTCCGTTCACGCTGGTCGCCCGGCGCATGTACAAACACCGCATCCTTCTGTCTCGCCGGCAACCACCCACGCCAGCGCCCGTATGCGGGCCACTTCCCAAGCCAGAGCAGACTCCCTCGATGCCGCGATCCGTCCGCGACCCGGATAGATCGGTGTATGAATGGACGTCTATACGTCCGTTATAAGGACCGTAGCCGCCGAATGGCGATCGCCTGTCCGAATGACACCATGACACGTCCCGTTCCGCCGCGCGGTTCGCGGGAACATGGCCGGCGGAACTGCTGAAAATCCATCGCTCACGGCGAGGGCCCGGCCGTACCTGTACGCGATGGGGTAGATCGAGCGGATCGCGATGCCTGGCCTCGCCAGCCTCGGAATTCATGCGTCCACGGCAGGAGCTTCCTGAGTCGGACTCGCAACAGCCGGCGTCGAAGGCGCTGCCCCCCCCCGGCACCCGCCGAATGAGCGAATGGCGGGCCGGAGCCCACCATTCGCTGGAAAGACACGTGTGACCCGACGCTCGGCCCGAGCGCCGGTCCGGCTGATCAGCCGGTCGTGCCGGAGGACATCGACTGGTCGCCGCTCGACTGCCCGGCAAAATCCACCACCAGCGTCACGCGACGGTTGGAGGCGCCTTCCTCGCGCGTCTTGCCGCGCTCGACCTGGCGATCGCTCGCCTCGCCGTAGCTGACCGCACGCAGGTGATCGGCGGACAGCCCGTTCTGCGCCAGGTAGTCGCGCACCGCTTGGGCCCGACGCTCGCCGAGGCGACGGTTGTAGCTGGACGAGCCGGCCGGGTCGGCGAAACCCTCCACCGTGATCACGGCATCGGGATAGTGCTGGCTGACGACCTTGGCGAAGTCGTCCAGCAGCGGCTTGTCCTCGTCACGCAGGGTGGCATCGTTGAAGGCGAAGTGCGCCGCGGTATCCAGTCTCACGCGGCCGGCCATCTGCGAGATCTGTGCGTCGTACTTGGCGAAGCGCTGCTGCATTTCCTGGGTCAGCGAATCGAGCTGCTGCTGCTGCTTCTGATCGTTGGCGCGCAGTTCGGCGATCGCGGCATCGTAATCGGCCTTCTTCACGTAGTTCGTGCAACCGCCGAGCGCGATCGCGGTGACGACCAGCGATCCCGCGGCCCACCGGAATGTCGAATTGACCATGTGCGCCTTCTCCTTCGTGAGCGAGCCCTTGGCGGGTGCCTGCCCTTCGGACAGCCACCCACCGTGTCGGCCCAGAAGCTCGGACCGTAGCACTGCCGGTCGCGCGCTACCTTGACGTTGCCTGACTCGGACGGCCAGGCGTACGCCACTGCTTGTAGGCGGATGTGTTTCGTTCATTGTCGTGCAAGACATGCATGCGCCTCGACGACATGAACGTCGGTCCGGCTGGCGCGAAACCTCATACCCCCCTTCCCTCGAAGGGGAGGAGAAAAGTGCCGGGCTCAGATCTGCGGGTCGCGTTGCGCGTCGTTGCCACTCTGGCCGCCCTGGATCACGCCCTCGTCGGCTTCCTGCCCAGGCATGCGGGGCGGTGCCATGCGCGCCGGGCCGCCCGGTGAGCCGGCGGTGCCGCCGCGGTTGGGCGAATCCGCGCCGGTGGTCCGTTCGGCCGGATCACGCGGTGCGCCGTGCACACGGGTGTCCTGCTGCGCGCCCAGGTCGGCGGCAGCCCCGGGGTTGCGCGAAGCCGGCACGCCGGTGCTGTCGCTGGAGACATGCCCGCCGTCGTCGCCGCTGAAGCCCTGCTCGACGCTGCCCTTGCGCGCCGGACCGCCCTCGTCCAGCGACAGGCCCGGCGGATCCACGCGCGGCAGGCCGCCGGGCAGCCCGGCGGCGGCATCGAAGTCCTCGCGCGCCGCCTGGGCGACCTTGTGGCTGATGCCCCCCTGGCTCTGCGTGTTCGAACCGGCGGTCTTGCCCCCGGCCCCGGCATCCATCGGGCCGCCCATCGGTTCGCGGCCGCGATCGTCGCGTTGGTTGCTCATAGCTTTTTCCCTTGGCTGTGCGTACCGGAAAGTCTGGTCCGACGGCCGTAAGCGCAGCGTCGAAGCGCGCCAGCGGGCTCATCGCCACGGCCGTAGCCTTCGCATTACAGGCATCTAACAAGGTTCGGTGCACATTCAGCATTCCAGGCAGCGATCAAAGCGCCGCCAAGGCCCGGTTCGACGGTTCAGGATGCGCATATGAGCACGCATGCACAGCTTCCCCATCCATCCCTGTGGCCCACCAACCGGTGGCGCCAGCTGGCGCTGCGTATCGGCCGCCAGCTGGGCCTGATCGCCGATCAGGCACCCGCGCTCCCGCCCACCCGTCGGCAGCAACTGCTCGCGGCGCAGGACCGCCGACGCGCCGAGCAGCGCCGTGCGGCCCAATTGGCACGCGGCCACCGCTGATCCCGGACGGAACCGCCCTCGTCAACTCTCAGGGTCCGCAAACCCAGTAATAAAAGTCCTGCGCGATGACCTTCTCGCCGGCCTCCTGCGCGTACCCGTAACGTGCGTGTTCACCGCGCGCCACGATCTGCCGGGCAAAGGCATCGGCCAGGCGCCGGGTCGGATCGCGGCCGAGCAGGAACGCACGGAAACCGTCGTAACGGGCCCGCTCGGTCCTCGCGTCGGACTGGATGATGTGATCGGCATCCACCGGGGCTGACTCCTTGCCGGAAAGACATGCCGGCGCACGTACCACCGCTCGCCTGGCACCGCCAGCCTACGTTCGTCCGGGTGAAGCTGCCGCGCGCGATCGGTCGTCGGCGCCTGCATCGAACTGACGCGCGCCACCACCGCCGACGGAACCTACACGTTCCTTTGCCCCGCGCAGTCAGACGCTGGGGTCGCTTGCGCATTCCCGTGTCCGCGCGAGCGACGCCCGACACGCCCTGGGACCGCCTCCGAGCCATGTCCCCTCACCGCGATGCCACCGACGAGCACGGCCGCCCCCAACGGGAGGCCCGCCTCGAACAGGAGAACGCGCGCTTGCGTGCGGCGCTCGAGCGTGCCGGCGTGGATGTCGACGCAGCGCTGGGCGAGGCCGATGTCGCGCGCCAAGCGACCCGGCAGGCGCATGACGACGCAGCCACCGCCGCCCAGGATCACCAACGAGCGATGGAACGGGGCCGTGAAAGGCTGGCCGATGCGGAGGCCCTCAATGCCGACCTGCGCCGAAGCAATGCCGCGCTGGCGGCCAGCCAGGCCGCCCTGAGCCGGAGCCGGGAACGGTTCCACGGCCTGTTCGCCATGAATACGCTCGGGGTGATGATCTGGGGAGCGGACCTGACCCTTGCCGAAGTGAACGACGGTTTCCTGGCGATGACCGGATTCACCCGCGAGGAAGCGATCGGCCTGTCCTGGCAGGCGCTGACGCCGCAGGAGTTCCACGCGGTCTCGCTCCGCGCCATCGAGCAGCTTAAGGCCACCGGGGAATGCACTCCCTACGAGAAGCAGTACCTGCGCAAGGACGGTTCGCGGTGGTGGGGCCGTTTTGCCGCGCGCAGGGTCGGCGAGGTGACGCTGGGCGTGGTGCTGGATGTCAGCGACCGTCGCGACGCACAGGAGGCCCTGCGCGAGAGCGAGGAGCAGCTGCGCCTGATCGTGGAGAGCGCCCGCGATTACGCCATCCTCGCGACGGATCCGGAAGGCATCATCACGCGCTGGCTACCCGGCGCGACCGCCGTGTTCGGCTGGTCCGCCGAGGAAGTCATCGGACGGTCCGCAACCTTCATCTTCACTCCCGAGGATCGCGCCTCGGGCCGCCCCGTCAGGGAAATGGCGACCGCGCGCGAACACGGTGTGGCGCCGGACGTGCGCTGGCATCTGCGGCGCGACGGCTCGCGGGTGTTCATCGAGGGCCACATGATGGCGCTGCGCGGGCCGGGCGGCGAACTGCGCGGCTACCTGAAGATCGGCCAGGACATCACCGAACGCTGGATGGCCGAGGAACAGCTGCGCGAGAGCGAGAGCGCGCTGCGCCACCTCAACGAAACCCTGGAAGCCCAGGTCGACGCGCGCACCGCCGAACTGCGTCAGGCCGTGGAAGCACTGCATGCCGAGGCGGTCGACCGCATGCAGATCGAAGAGGCGCTGCGCCAGGCGCAGAAGATGGAAGCGGTCGGCCAGCTCACCGGTGGCCTGGCGCACGATTTCAACAACCTGCTGACCGGCATCGTCGGCAGCCTCGATCTGCTGCACCGGCGCACGGCGCAGGGACGCTACAACGACCTGGACCGCTACATCGCCGCCGCCCGCGGCGCCGCGGACCGCGCGTCGGCGCTGACCCACCGCCTGCTGGCGTTCTCCCGGCGCCAGACGCTCGATCCGCGCCCGACCGACCTCAACGCCCTCGTGCACGGCATGGTCGAGTTGCTCCGGCGCACCATCGGTCCGCACATCAGCTTGGAGGTCGAACGCGCGGAGGACCTGTGGACCACGCTGTGCGATCCCAACCAGCTGGAAAACGCGCTGCTCAACCTGTGCATCAACGCCCGCGATGCCATGCCCGGCGGCGGGCGCCTGGTCATCGATACCGGCAACACGCGCCTAGACGCCGCGGCCGCCAAGGGGCTGGACATGGTGCCGGGCGCGTACGTCGCGCTGCGCGTGACCGATAGCGGAACAGGCATGCCGCCGGAGGTGATCGCGCGCGCCTTCGACCCGTTCTACACCACCAAGCCGCAGGGCCAGGGCACCGGACTGGGGCTGTCTATGGTGTACGGCTTCGCGCGCCAGAGCGGCGGCCAGGTGCGCATCGAGTCCACGCCCGGGCGCGGCAGCGTGGTGACGATCTACCTGCCCCGCCACAAGGGCCAGCCCGCGACCGACGCCGGCATCACCGACCTGGCGAGCACGCCCCAGGCCTGCGCCAACGAGGCCGTACTGGTGGTCGACGATGAGCCGACGGTTCGCATGCTGGTGGGCGAGGTGCTGCGCGAGCTCGGCTACACCGCGATCGAAGCGGGCGACGCGGCCTCGGCGTTGCGGGTGTTGCAGTCGCAGGCGCGCGTGGACCTGCTGGTCACGGATATCGGTCTGCCCGGCGGTATCGGCGGGCGGCAGCTGGCCGACACGGCAAGGGCGTCGCGCCCCACGTTGCGCGTGCTGTTCATCACCGGCTATGCCGAACACACCGCGCTCGGCTCCCTGCAGCCCGGCATGCAGGTGATGGTCAAGCCGTTCGCCATGGATGCGCTGGCCGCGCGCATCCGCGACATGCTCGGTGGCGCGCCGCCCCAGGGCGCTCCTCCCACGGCGCGCTGAAGCCTCTCGCGACGATGGGCCGCAGGGGGACGGGCGTCACCGCAACACGAGGCTGAAGCCAAACACCGGCAACTCGCCCTGCATGAAATCCAGTTCCGGCGCTCGCTCGAAGCCCAGCCGCTCGTACATGCCCCAGGCGACCTGCATGGCGCGGGTGGTATGCAACACCACGCGTGCATGGCCGCGCTCGCGTGCGCGCTGGATGCAGGCCTCGGTCAGCGCCCGCCCCACGCCCAGGCCGCGCGCCGCCGGCGCCACGCCCAGCAGGCGGATGCCCGAGGCGTCGGGGAGCGTGCCGGCGCTGCCGCCCGAGCCGTAGTGCGCCATGTCGCCGAAATAGACCACGCCGCCGAGCAGCCGGTCGTCGGCGTCCAGCGCCACCAGCAACTGCGCCCGTGGCTTGCGGGTGAACTCGCCGATGTTCGCCAGCAGGGCGTAGTAGCGCGGCTGTTCGTCGGGACCGGGAAAACCCTCAAGCCGCGCGTACACGTCCACCAGCAGGCGCCCCAGCGCATCGAATTCCCCGGGGCGCGCCTCGCGGATGCGCACGCCGGTCATTGGTCGCTCGAACGCACCCGCGCGAGACCCGCCGGCGTCAATTCCAGTACCGGTGCGCCTTCGCAAACGTGCTCGGGCCGGCGCACCAGCCCGGCCAGCGTGAGCCGCGCCACGGCCGATTCCGGCACGGTGGCGCCCTGCCCTTCGGCCACGCGGGCGAGGTGGGCCAGGTCCTCCAGGTCGAGCTTGTCGGTCATCGTCGGCGTCCTTCGGTCGCGTTCCCGGGCCTGCGCGCAAACGGCCACCAACCCGTGCCCCAGCGGGCATAGCGATCGGCCGCCCGCTCGAACCGATTGTGCACGCTGACGCCCCCGCACAGCAGGTACAGCGGCAGGAACAGCGGGCCCAGCACCATGTACTGGTACACGTGCGCGCGCTCGTGGTCGGCCAGCGACACGCGCGGTTCGACCGCGTGCCCGGCGCGATGCGCGTAGGTCGGGCAGGCCACGTCCAGGCTGTCGCCCGTGTGCAGGATGACGTTGCCCAGGGTCAGCGCGCCGCCGGACGTCCACGGCATCCGCACGAACACCAGCGCGAGTTCGCGTGGGCGCCATCGCACGCGCGCGCCCGCCATCAGGCCGATACCGCCGGCAAGCAGTCCGAGCAACGTGTTGGGCGAGGCCCACAGGCCGCCCAGCGCAAGGCCGAGGACGCCGGCCAGGCGCGGTTGATGGCGTGCGTGCGCCCTCAGCAGGACCCCACCAGTTCGTGCGCGAACGAACTGGCCGCCGCCATCGCCTGGTCCTCGTCGCGGAAGTGTTCGCCGGGCACCACGCGCATGGTGCCGTCCGGGAGACGCACGGTGACGCTCAGCAGGCCGTCGGCCTGCTCGTTGAGGATCGCCACGAAATGCTTGCCGCTGTCCTCGAAGGTGCGCTCATGGTGGGTGTGCTGCATGGAAAGCTCCTCGTGGTGGAATGGTTCCATCTTGCGGGCGGCCATCGCCAACGCAAGCAGGCACGGCCGCAGCCGCAACTAGACCTGCAACGGGCCGGGCGGGAAAGGAAGCGGGATCAACGCGGTATCGCCCTGCTTGCGCTTGGCCGCCGCGATGCCTGCCTGGCAACCGGCTTCGGCCGCCTCGAACAGGTCCGCGTACGGGGCGCCGTTCCGCACGGTGTCGGTACGGATCAACGGCAGGCCGGGCTGGGCCCGCAACAGGGCGAACTGGCCGACAAAGCCCGGCCCGTCGGCGGGCACGATCCACGAACCCACCACCACGATGTTCCCGACGAGGTATGCCATGCATCCGCTCCTCCGCCTCGGCGTGCCCATGGTGGGCTCGCGCCACATCACGCCAGCATGAAAATCATGCGGACAAGGCGGTGAAGTGTGACCTCCTGCTCACGGCAGGCGCCGATCGCGCAGGCGTTCAGGCAGGCGACGGCAACAGGGAGGTGCGGAACTGGAAGCACTCGATGCCCAGTCCCTCGCGGAAGTAGAACCGGTGCGCCTGCTCACGCACCACCCGGGAGATCAGTTGCAACTCGCTGCAACCTTGTGCGCGCCCGGTTTCCTTGAGCCAGTCCAGCAGCCGCGCGCCGTAGCCGCGCGAACGCACGCGCGCGTCGGTGACGAAGTCGTCCACGTACAGCAGGCGGCCGCAGTAGAGCATGTGCATGATGCGGTATCCGGCCACCGCGCGGACCTCTCCCTCGTCCACCAGACAGGCCAGGCGGAATCCGTCGGACTGCATCAGCTCGCGTATCCGCCGAACATACGCGGCGCGTTCGAGCGATGGCCTGAGCTGCACCATCACGTCGAAGGTACTGGCGATCCCGGCATCGGTTTCGACCTGTTCGATGATCACGGACGTCTCCGGAAGATGTGCGCGGCCAATGTAGCGATTTCCATGGCAGGCGGTTACCCGGCTCATCCGTCGGCGCCGTCAGCGCCCTCAGGCGCGGTCGATGCGCGCCGCGTAGCAGCCCCGCATGGCGTAGTGCGCGTGCAGGTAGTCCACGCCCGGCCGGGCGAACAGGCGCCCGATCGCCGCGTCCATGTCGGAGCCGTCGACCAGTTCGGCCTCGACCATCATGTGGCTGGCGTCGAACGCGCGCAGCGAGATCGTGCGGATGCGGATGACGTCCGGGATGTGGTCGACGGCGTCGTAGGCGGCGTCGGCACCCTCGCGCACGAAGATGGCATGGCTGGCGCGGAACGGCGTGTCGGCAGGTTGGTGGGTGTAGTTCAGCAGCAACGCCGTCTCGCCGGGCTCGAGGTCGCGCAGCTCGATGCGGTCGGGGAAGCCGGGCGCGTGGTCGACCACGTAACGGCGTGCGCCGGCGGCGGCCAGCGCCGCTTCGTCCAGGCCGAACAGGTGGCGGAAGGGTTCGGGCGAAAGCCCGCGGATACGGAAGGCCATGACGAACTCCAACGGAGTGGGATCGCGCAAGGCTAGGTCGTGCGCTGCCACCGGGCACTCCGGTTCTTGCGCAGGCCGCCCGCCGCCGCAGCTCGACGCCGCGCTCACGCGCACTTTCGCGCGTGGGCCGAGAATGGCTGCAAATCATCGATGGGAGCAGCGCATGAACACGTCCAATCCCGGCAAGGGCGACGAGGCGGACCGCAAGCAGCGTGCCGGCGCCGATCCCGGCAAGGCGATCCCCAAACGCCCGGCGGACACGACCGCCAGCGGCGATGCCACGAACGACACCGGCGAGGACAACCAGCGCCAGAAGGGCGAGCGGCCCGCGGACGATTACGTGCGCCGCTGAGCCCGACGCATCGTTGCCGGGCGACGAGACCCCGGCGCCCGATGCCCGCCAATTGCCCGCGCCCCAGCCGCTGGCAGGCTCAAGGATCCCCCAGGATCGCGTCTTCGTTCCTGCCGAAGGCGACCCACATGAAACGCCGCGACTTCATCAAGGGGAGCCTGCTGGGCGCCCTGCTCCCGGCCGCACTGGCCCAGGCGCGGCCGGACGCAGCCGCCGCGCCCGACGCGGCCGCCCGCCTCGCCGCGCTGCAAAGGAGCCACGGTGGGCGCCTGGGCGTGGCCATCCTCGACACGGGCAGCGGCCGGCGCGCGGACTGCCGCGGCGACGAGCGGTTCCTGATGTGCAGCACTTTCAAGGTGCTGGCCGTGGCTGCGCTCCTCGCGCGGGTCGACCGCGGCGATGAGCGGCTGGACCGGCGCATCGTGTTCGGTCCGAACGTATTGCTCGACTATGCGCCGGTCACCCGGCTGCATACCGGCGCTCCGGGCATGACGGTCGAGGCGCTGTGCGCGGCGACGCTCACCCTCAGCGACAACACGGCCGCCAACCTGCTGCTCGACGCGCTCGGCGGGCCGCAGGCGGTCACCGCCTTCGTGCGCGGACTGGGCGACACCGTGACCCGGCTGGACCGCACCGAGCCGGAACTCAACGTCACCCGTCCCGGCGACCTGCGCGACACCAGCACGCCGCGCGCGATGCTCGACACCCTGCGGCACCTCCTGCTGGGCGAGGCGCTGGGCGCCGCGTCCCGGGCGCGGCTGCTCGGCTGGATGCGCGGCTGCCTGACCGGCACCGACAAAGTGCGTGCCGGCCTGCCCGCCGGCTGGAGCGCGGGCGACAAGACCGGCAGCGGCGCGCAGGGCGAAACCAACGACATCGCCATCCTGTTTCCGCCGGATCGCCCGCCGCTGCTGGTCACCGCCTATTACGCCGCGCCCGCCATCGACGCGCGCCAGCGCGGTGCGGTGCTTGCCGAGGTGGGACGGATCGCCGCCGCGCTCTAGCGGGCGATGCTCTCCCGCACGTGGTCGCTTCGACTCCGGCGCTTTGCGCCTACGCTCGTCGCGAACGGATGGGAGATGCAACCTGGAGTTGGCGCGCGCTGGCGCGTCAGCGTCCGATGTATGCTGTGCGGCGAAAGCGCAACGCGGACCAGTCCTGATCGATGGCGACCTGGCGCACGCTGTCGAAGCCCAGGGAGCGGATGACGTCCCATCCGCTGTCGCGATTGAACTCGCACTGGTAACGCCGGGATGCCGCTTTCGGATAGGCGAACCACAGCACGGCATCGCCCTCGGCCTTGGCCGCCAGCACCCGCGACATCGCGTCCAGCTCGCGCTGTGTCGTCACGAAGGCCAGCGCGAACGCCACGCTTGCCGTGCCGGCCGGGTCGCGCAGCACGCTGACGCCTTCGAGCGCCTGCAACTCCGGCTCGAAACTGGCCGGCGCGTCGACGACCAGGATCGCGGCCTGGCCTTTCAGGTTGAGCTTGGCGAAGACGGGCGGCACGGTCGGATCTTTCATCCCCAGCCAGCGCGATCGCGGTTACGCGTGCGCGAGCGCGAATTCGATCGCCGCGCGGACGGCGGCTACCTGCGCCTCATTGCACTGCTCCGCGGTCGCCTTCGGGCTGTCCGGATAGACCTCGGTGGTGGTCTTGTAAGGCGCATCGGTGATGCCGGCGCACAACCCCAGCTGCCTGAGCGGGTAGCGGATGACCCCCGGCGCTACCACGGGCGAACCGATGATCTCGCCGTTCGCGTCGGCCGGCGCAATGTGCGTCACCTTGGCCACGGCCGCGATCACCGCCTGCTGGAACGCCGGCTGCGGGTTCACGCTGTCGTCGACCAGGTAGAAGCCATCGGGGATCTCGCCGGGTTCGAAGGCTTCGCCGTCGCGCGCGGCGAGCGCGGGGCGGAACTCCGACTCGTCCGTATCGGTGGTCTCGTGCAGGTCCACGTGCACCCGGACGCGATCGCGCAGCGGCGCTACCAGGCGCATGAGCGCGGCCGATTCCTGAGCCGGGCTGTCCTCGCGGAAAGAACGGTTCGGGTCGATCGCGTGCGCGTTCCAGCGGTGGATCCGCTCGTAGGCCCACGGGCTGACGCACGGCGCGATGAGCAGGTTGACCTTGCCCTCGTAACTGGCCGCGTGCTGCTCCGCAAAGCGCAACGCACCGTGCACGCCGCTGGTTTCGTAGCCGTGCACGCCGCCGGTCACCAGCACGCAGGGAAGATCGTCGCGCCAGTTGCGGTTGCGGATCGCGAACAACGGGTAGCTGTCGGGCGGATAGTCCAGGCTGCCGTACTGTTCGACGTCCAGCCGCGAACGCAGGCGATCGATCACGGCCAGCACCTCGGTCTCGTAGCTGCGCTGGCGGGCCTGGCGCGACAACCACGCGGCCACTTCCGCCGGTCCCCAGGGAACACCGGGCGTGCCGATCGGGTAGGGGGCCTGGTTCGTCATCGCGTCGCTCGCTCTGCCATCGGGAGGGAAGCGAAACACTCTAACACCGCGTGCGCACTCCACCGACCGCGCCCGGCCCCCGATGGCTTGGCCATTCCAGGCTCCTGCGCTGGCAACGGCAGAGCCCACCGGTGGGCTTCAGCCACGGGCATATGGCGGCTGTGCCGGCGTGCGATGCCGGTCTTTACGTGACCGTGGTTGACTGGCGACCTCGCGTTAACCGCGCAACCGCTAGCGTCGAAGCCCAGCCAGCCACGGGAGCCATGCCATGTCCAAGGGCGACAAGTCCTCCTACACCGACAAGCAGAAGCGCGAAGCGCACCACATCGAGCAGAGCGAAAAGAAGGAAGGCAAGTCCAAGGAGACTGCCGAGCGCATCGCCTGGGCAACGGTGAACAAACAGGACGGCGGCGGCAAGAAGTCCTGACCGCCGCGTAGAAAATGAACCTACTGCCGCGGGCCCGTCCGGACCGGACGAGCCCTGCGGTCGCAGCCGGGCGCTTACTTGCCGGCGTTGGCGGGCAGCGGCTCCAGGTTGAAGCTGATCGTGGTGATCTTGCGATCCAGGCCCTGCACCACGCCCGGGGTCAGGTCGTTGGTCATGTTGCCGCCCAGCACCGAGTCACGATCCAGCAGCAGTCCGCAGTTGTGGCTCTTGTAGACGTCGGCGACGATCGGTTCGGCCTCCTGGCCGATGCGCTGCATGGCCTTGGAGCGGGTCAGCTGGATGCGCTGGTCGAGTTCGCCTGCCTGGCCACGGAACGTCTGCACGCGCTGCTGCAGCGCCTCGCCCTGCTGCTTGCGGTCCGCATCGCTCAGCGACTGGGCCTTCTGCTGGAAGCTCTTCAGGTCGGTATCGAGCGGCTTGCGCTGATTTTCCAGTTGGGTCCGCGCCTGCTCCGCCAATTGCCCCAGCCGCTGGCTCGCCGCCTGGCCTACCTTGGACTGCGCGAAGACCGCCTCACGCGAGAGCATGCACACCCCCGCGACGGCGTTGCCGCCCAGGTCCGCGGCATGCGCGGAGGATACGGGAAGGGTCGAAAGGCCGGCCACGGCGACCAGCGAGGCGGCAAGGAACGAACGGGAAAGGTTCATGTCGGGCAGTCCGGTGTTTGGGTAATGGTCCGTGGACCCCGCGGGCACACGGCAGTTCCCCAGCATAGCGGAGCCGCGTTCGGCCCCGACATCGGAAAAACCGGTAGCCCGCGGCGGGTGCACCCTGCTGTTCAGCGGGGCGAGCCGGGTGCCCGCCGCGACCAACGGCCGGGGCGCGCGGGGCGAGCAGGTAACCGGTGGAAGCAGTGAGCGTCCCTTGCCTGCCTTCTTCCGGGTAGGCATGCCGTCGCAGCGTTCGCCTCTTGACCTCAAGTTGACTTGAATTGGCACAGTGGGCCACCGCCTCTTGCAGGCCAGCACCGGGACACGACCCATGCACATCGCACCGCAGCAGCCGGAGGGTGGACAGTCGGCACTCTGGAACGGGCCGGCCGGCCGCGCCTGGGTGGCCATGCAGGAGGTTCTCGACCGGATGTTCGAGCCGTTCGCGCAGGTCCTTCTGGAAGCCGCCGCGCGTGAACCGGTGCGACAGGTGCTCGACGTTGGCTGCGGCGCGGGTGGTACGACGCTGGCGCTGGCCGACTCCCTGGGATCACGCGGAGACTGCCTTGGCATCGACGTCTCCGAACCCTTGGTCGCCCTGGCCCGCGCGCGGGTCCGCGACGCCGGGGCGCCAGTCCGTTTCATCTGCGCCGACGCCCAGACCCATGCGTTCGCACCGGAGCGCTTCGATCTGGTCGTCTCGCGCTTTGGCGTCATGTTCTTCGGCGACCCGGTCGGTGCCTTCTCGAACCTGCGCCGCGCGGCGCGCGACGGCGCGGCCCTGCGCTTCGTCGCTTGGCGCAGCCCCTTGGAGAACCCCTTCATGACCGCCGCCGAACGCGCCGTGGCACAGCTGCTTCCGCCATCGGCCGCGCCTGCGCCAAACGCGCCCGGCCAGTTCGCTTTCGCGGACGGCGCGCGGGTGCATGCGATCCTGGCGCAGAGCGGCTGGATCGATGTCGAAATCCGCCGCCTCGATCGCGATTGCACTTTCGCCGAACGGGACCTTCTCCCCTATCTCACGCAGATGGGTCCGCTCGGTCGCGCCCTGCCCGGGCTGGAGGCATCCACGCGGGCGCGCGTCATCGAGGCAGCCCGCGCCGCGGTCGAGCCGTACGTGCACGGGCCCGACGTGCGCTTTACCGCCGCCTGCTGGCAGGTCGACGCACGCGCATCTTCCGTTCGCAAGCACACCTGACGGGTCCTGCTCCATCCGCGCGTCAGGAACCCGGGCCGCGTCAGCGCCACCGTTTGGGTCGAAGCGATGCCGGCCGGTTGCTCCCCGACACCCGGCTTTCTTGCGGATGTCGCAGCCCACTATGCTCGCGTTGCACGGCGCGGGGGCGCCGACAAGGGGATCATCATGGCGACTCGTTCCAAGGGACCGGGAGCCGGCTTTGGCTGGCTGACGCGGGGCATCGATGTGGCACGCCGCCACCCGCGGCCGCTGTTGGGTGGTGCCGGCCTGCTGCTGGTGGCCTGCCTGCTGCCTTCGCTGGCCACGCTGCCGTTCCAGTTTCATGCCATGCAGCCCGGCGCGCAGCCCAACCCGGTCGTGTTCGGCGGCCTGATGTTGTTCTCGATGCTGCTGGGCCTGCTGGTGGTGCCGCTCTATGCCGGATACCTGCAGGTGATCGATGCCGCCGAGCGCGGGCAGCGGCCCCGCGCGCGCGACATCTTCAAACCCTACGCGCAAGGCCAGGCGCCGCGGCTGATCGGCTATGCACTGGTACTGATGGTGGTCTTCGTTGCGCTGTTTGCGCTGGTGCTGCTGGCGGCGGGCGGTGGCCTCGTGGGCTGGTACATGCAGGCGATAGCCGCACAGGCCAATCACCTGCCACCGCCGGGCTTGCCGGCCGGCTTCATGAGCACTTTCGCGCTGCTCATGGTGCTCTGGCTGTTCCTGATGGGTTTCTACGCGATCAGCCTTGGCCAGGTCTCGCTGGGCAACCGCAGCGTGCTCGGCTCGATCGGCGACGGGGTGACGGGCGCGCTCAAGAACGTGCTGCCGCTGCTGGTGTTCGCGTTGAGCCTGACGCTGGTCTGGATCGTGGCGACGATCGCCCTCGTGCTGCTGGTGCTTGTGGTGGGGTTGCTCGCCAAGCTTGTCGGCATGTGGCTGGTGTTCGTCCTGGCCATTCCGCTCTACATCCTGATGGTGCTGGCGATGTACGCGGTCATGTTCGGCGTGATGTATCACCTCTGGCGCGACGTCTGCGGCGACGATGCCGCCGCCGGGCTGGCGCCGGCAGCCATCTGACGAAGCGATCGCGCATGCAGCAGGAAGGCGGCCCTTGGCCGCCTTCTTTTTTTGTGACTCCCGGACGACGCTGCGGCGTTTACTGGAACGTCTGGCCCGCGTGCCTGAGCCATCCCGCCACGTGGCGGCCCGACGGATCGCGATGCGTCCAGTGCACCACGCCGCCCTTGGGATTGGACTGGTACTCGCCGTAGTACTCGACCGTGTCGCCCACTTCCAGGCCGGTCACGCGAGGCGCCAGGTCGATGTTGTGCGCAACCAGCAGGGTCTGGCCCGAAGGCAACCGCAGGATGAAACGCTGGTGCCGGCTACCGTCCTCGTCGTCGGGAAGGATCCGCGTGACGGTGCCGCTCCCGCGCACCTGCGTGTCGTCGGCGACAACGCCCTGCTGGCCCTCGGCCGATGGTGCGACGGTGACCGCCCGGTCCGTTCCGCCGTCGAAACGCTGGTAGCCCGCGACTGCGACCACCACCAGCGCCAGCACGCCCAACAGCTTCCTCATCGATGCCGCCCCTTTCGTTGCTTCCATCGTCCGGGCGATCGCCAGCCCGGGACCCCGCGCTACATCTGTTCCATCGGCAACACGCGCCGGCGGGTGCGCTCGCGCAGCGAACATTCGCGCAACGTGTCGGCCATGGCTTCCAGGCCCGCGATGCCATAGAGATCGACCACGGGCATCTCCGGGTCGGAGGAGTGCAGCTGCACCCTGCAAAGCCCGACAAGGCGCATGCCGAGCGGCTTGATGACGTCGAAATGGTCCACGCGGAACAGCTCCACGTTGTCCTGCGCCTTGGAGAGCAGCCCGCGCTCGACCCGCACCCGCTGGGTGGTGATGGTGAAAGTCAGGCTGAGGCTGCGCACCCAGTAGAACAACAGGGCGATGCCGAGCGTGCAGACCGCCACGACGTACTGCCCGAAGGTGTAGATCACCCTGGGGTGGCCGCTGAACAATGTCTGCTCCTCGCTGGCCTCGTGTGCCGCGACGTAGGCATCCAGATCCGTGCCGCAATAGCGGCATTTGCGCGCCGCCGCCTGGATCAGCTCGGCACACGCCGGGCAGCGCTTCAGTTCTTCGCTCATGAGCCAGTTTCCCGTTGGACCGTCGCGGTCGCCGGGGCGATGTTAGCGCTGATCACGCGTGGAGCGACGCGCCGGAGAAAAGTCCGGCGCGCGTCTGGCCGGTCGGTCCCGCCGGGATCGGAGTCCATGGGATTCCGTCCCGGCGGGATCGTGCTGCCATCGGTTCGCGCGTTATTGCGCCAGGTAGGCGCGCACCCGCGGTTCGTTGAGGAGCTTCATCACGCTCTCGGCAATGCAGCCGTTGAGGTCCTGCGCAAGGAGGCCGCTGGTGTGGGGCACCGTCATCGTCACCACTTCGCCGTTGCCCAGACGCGCCTCGAAGCTCAGGTGGCTGTTCCAGTGGAAGCCCGCGTATTTGCTGAGCAGCGAATTGACCTTCAGCTCGATGGACTTGGCGGAACCGTCGGCGGGAATCGAGGCCTTCGCGATTTCCTTGGTCGTCTGCTGCACCATGACCTCGGTGATCGAGTGCAGGTCCGAGCTCAGCTTGGAACCGCTGTACGAATAGACGATCACCGGCCCGGTCCGCGACTGGGCATTGGTCACGTGGACCTCGCCATGCACGGGCATGGGAGCAATAAGGCCATCGCGCAGCGGGTATTCCGTGGGCGTGAACTTCACGGTGCCGCAGCCGGACAGGAGCAGGACGGCCAAAAGCAACAGGTAACGCATGGTTTTCCCCCAGTTTGATGTGAGCTTGCGGTGCTATGCCCGCTTGGCGTTCTGCCTAGCGGCTGGCGAGGGTCGCGTCTTCCACCGGCAGCGAATACACGGTGCTCCACTGCGGCTGGCCGGTGGCGAAGCCGATCCGGCCGGCGCCCGCGTCGAAGCCGTAGCCGTTGAGCGGGATCTCGGTGCGTGGCGTCACGAACGACGAGCGCAGCACCTTCTTCTGCATGGGATGGAAGGTACCGGCGACGTCGGTGGCGAACGTCGTCGCCGTCCACGCAAAGCCTTCGCGGACATCGGCCGACAGGCGTTCCACCTGCGACGGCTCGAGCCCCTTGGCCAGCTGCTCGGTGGTGTAGACGTCCGGCGCCTCGTACACGTACTTGCGCGACCACGCCCTGCTGCCCTGCTTGCCCTGCACATGCAGCAGCGCGGCAAAGCGCACATGCGTCTCGTCGACCTTCTCCACCAGCAGCATCGGCGAAACCACGGGCGCGCCCGCGCCGCCATCGAAGGGCAGGCCCTGGATGCCGGATGCGGCATCGGCAAACAGGCGATTGGCGTCGACCGGGAGCTTGCCCTGCAACGCGGTCACATCATGCGCGGTCTGCTTCTTGATGGCCGCGACGTTCGCCGCCACGCCCAAGGGACCGAGCAACAGGCCGACCGCTACACCACCACCGCCCTGGTTCTGCATGTAGAGGATCGTGTGGCCGGCATCGAGGAAGCCGTGCATGTGATCCAGTTCCACCGGATAGGGCCCCTTCGCGAACGCGTGTCCCATACCCAATCCCTGTGCCGGCTGGTAGGGCTGCAACGTCACGCAGCCGGCCAGCGTGGCGAGGCAAAGCCCCACCCCCATCTTCTTCAACATCTCCTGCCCCCTGTCAAAATCCGTTTGTCTGCGGCGCTTCCGTTGCGGAAGCACCGTCGTGCATCGTGCCGCCGCCGATCGTTCTACGCAACGCCTTCACGCCGATACGGTGCAACCTGAGCTGCCCTGGTCCTTGCGTCCTTACGCTGCCCGTCATGCTCCAACTCAACCCGCCATTGCCGCTGGACACGCCCAAGGGCGAAGGTCTTGCCCACATCCTGATCGACTACGGTCCCGAGTCCGACCTTTACTGGACGGTATTCATCAACGCCACCGGCGAGATCTGGACGTTCGCCAACCGGGACGTACGCGCCAGCAAGAACATCACGCTGGGCCGCACCCATCCGCAATCGCCCAAAGGGGAACCGCGCGCCACGGTGCCCGTGCGCCCGATCGCGGGATGACTCAAGCGGAACGCGGGATGTTCGCAGTCGCCCGGCCTGCACGGGCGTCGACCGCGTTACCACGGTGCTCCGCCGACCCGCCGCGAACTCACGGGGGTGGCGAACCCGTCGTCGCCTGTTCCGGGCGATCTTCACCGGTATGGAGCTCAAGCGCACTGGCGCCCGTGTTCACCATCGGCACGAAGTTGTCGTCCGGGGTCACTTCGCGCTTGCGGTGGACGAAGCGGTGGAACGCATAAGCGGCCAGCGTTCCATCGAGGATGGCGAACCAGACGAACAGCAGCTTCGGCCCGAGGAGGCTCATGAGCGAACCGGCCAGCAAGGGCCCGAGCGCCGAGCCGATCCCGTTGACCAGCAGCACCGTGCTGGACGCCGTCAGCAGCTCGTCGCGGTGGACGTAATCGACCAGGTGCGCCACGGCGATCGGATACAAGGTGAGGCTCATGCCGCCGAAGGCGAAGATCACGACCATCGCCGCCACGCCCCCGGGGTTGGACAGCAACAGGTTGGTCAGCGCCGCCAGAGCGGCCACCGCGCTGATCAGCGAGAGCGCCAGGCGTCGATCGATGCGATCGGAAAAGCGGCCCAGCGGCCATTGCAGCACCACGCCGCCGGCAATGCCCACGCTCACGTAGGTGCCGATGCCCGCGGGGGCCAAACCACGGGCCGCGGCGTACACCGGCAACAAGCCCCAGAACGCGCCCAGCGCAAGGCCGGACAGCAGCGCGCTGACCAGCGCGGTAGGCGCCAACCGGAACAGGTGCCCGATCCGCACCCGGGGCACCGAGCGGATGTGCGGCTGCGGCTGGCGGCTCGTCACCACCGGCAGGCTGGCCGCGCAGAACAGGATCGCCACCACGCAGAACAGCACGAACCCGTCACCCTGGATGCGCAGGAGCTGCTGCGCGGCGGCGCTCGCGCCCAGGTTCACCATCATGTAGATGGCGAACACCGAGCTGCGGTGCGCCGGATCGGCCGACACGTTCAACCAGCTCTCGATGATCGCGTACAGGCCCACCAGCAGCAGCCCCTGCAGCACGCGAAGCACCACCCACACGCCGTACGCCGGATCGAGCGCCTGCACCAGCACCACCAGCGTCACCAGCGCCGTGCAGAACGCGAAGGTGCGGATGTGACCGATGCGATGGGTAAGCCGCGGCACGGTGTAGGTGCCGACCAGGAATCCGGAGTAATAGGCCGACGTGAGCACGCCGATCATCGCCACCGAAAAGCCGAGCGTCCGTCCCTCCAGCGCGATATGCGAATGAAGCAGGCCGACGCCCATCAGCAGGAATACGGTGCTCAACAGCAGCGGCGTGGAGGTGCGAAGGCTGGTCAGCATGGATGGGCGGCGAGGCGGGCGAAAAGGCATCCTACCGCTCCAGCCTGCCGCGCTCCGTGACGGGCCGCGACGCACGCCGGCCAGCAGTGATCACCGCCACCGCTCGAGGCTGCGGACGCTGCGCGGCATATGCATGGCGCAGCCTCCGGGGATCCAGCTCAGGCCGCGGACCAGTCCGGGATCAGCACCGACAGGTCGGTGACTCCGACATCGACGCCACGCTGGCTGAAGAGCGTGGTCACCTGTCCACGGTGGTGCGTCTGGTGATTGAAGACATGGCGCAGCACCAGCCCGGCTTCCCGCGTGAAGGACTCGCCCGCGCTGTTCACGTAGCGCATCGGCCTTGCATATGTGGTCTCGGTGGCCTCGTGGGTGAACGCGACAAGCACGCCGTCCATCGCCTCGCGGTCCAAGCGCAGCCGCGCAAAGTCGGGAAAGGTGATGCCGCGGACCAGTGCCGGCAAGGGTGCATGCCGGAGCGGCTCCAGCGACACCAGCTCCGGAAAGTTCGCGGCAAAGCGGCCCAACCAGTGCGTGTCGGCCGCCAGGATGTGGTCGAGCGTGGCAAGGATCGAACCGAAGAACGCACCGCGGTCGGCCTGCAGTTCCGCCTCGTCCAGGGACGATGCAGCCGTGTACAGCCGCTCGTTCATCCACTGGTTGTAGCGGGCCATCAGCTGGAAATCGCGTGCAAGTGACATGGGGAACCTGTTCCCGGGCCTGGGGCCCGGAGCAAAGGCATCGACCTTACCCGGGCGCACGGGTTGGCACAAAGCAACTTCGGTCCAGGGCACCGGCACGGACGCGGCTGGCACGGCCTCGGTTGAACACCGGCCAACGTCTACTGCAATCTCGCCCATGTTTGCGTGCTTCCACCACTCCGACGGGATCCCTGGATGACGAGCAACGGATTTTCCCCGGCCCCGCCACGGGTCGATGCCACGCAGCGCAAGCGGGTCATCGCCATTCTCGTGGCGACGCTGGTGACATGGATCGCCGTCATCGCCGACCTGAAAACCGGCGGCCGCCCCGATCCCGGGCCGCTGCGCGCCGCCTCCACCCTGCTCGACGGCCCGTGGCGGTTCCATACCGGCGATGACCTGCGCTGGGCCGCCGCCGACACGGACGACAGCGGCTGGAAGACGATCGACCTGACTGCCCTGCTGGGCAGCCACGACGGCGACGTGGGTCTGCCCGATTACGTGGGCGGGTGGATGGCGCACGGCCATCCCGGCTACCACGGCTATGCCTGGTATCGGCGGGAGGTAACGGTGCCCGCCGACGCGACGGGGTGGGAGATCCTCGGGCCGACCCTGGTCGAGGATGGCTACGAGCTGTACTGGAACGGCCGGCTGCTCGGCGGCTCGGGGCGGCTCGGGCCGGACCCGCGTCTGGTCGGCACGCGGCCGCTGCGGTTCGCCCTTCCTGCCGACGCCGCAGGCAGCCGGGGCGTGCTCGCCATCCGCGCCTACATGCGCCCCGACTCCGGCGCCAGCGCGGACGGCGGCGGCATGCATACGCCGCCCCTACTGGCGCCAAGACCGGTGGCGGATGCGCTGCACCGCGCGCAATGGCGGCGGACCGTCGCCGGTTACATCGTCGATGCGGTCGAGCCGGCCGCCATGCTGGCGGTGATCGGCCTGGCGCTTGCGTACGGGCGCCGCAGTGGCCGCAAGGGTTTCCTCGTCTTTGCCTGCCTTGCACTGGCGCTCACCGCAGTCAGGCGGCTCGACAATGCCATCGTCTCCTGGACCGACCTGCAGGACCTGGACACCTATGCGTGGCTGGCGTCGGTCATGTGGGTACCGACGATCGCCGTCTGGGTGCTGGCCTGGAACCGTTGGTGCCTGCGGCCGTGGCGCAGCATCGATGGCGTGGCGATCGTGCTGGCGGTGGCCGGGATCATCGGCGCGCTCACCCATTCGGCGGGCTGGACGAGCGTGTGCCGACTTGGCTCACTCGCGCTGTTCGTCGTGATCGGCGCGCGCATCGTTCGCACCGGTCCGATGCGCGCCCTCGCGGCCCTCACGCTGGCATCGGTCGTGGCCGCACAATTCGGCGCGGAGCTGCTCGATACGATCGGCGTGCCGGGCATCTGGTTCCCGTTCGGCATCGGCGTGTCGCGGACGCAGTACATCTATGCGATCGCCGTTCCGCTGCTGGCCGTCCTGGTCGCGCGGACCGTGCTTCCCCGCGAAACACGATGCCCGGCCGCGCGGCAGGAAGGGCAAATCGTCACGCCCGGTGCCGGTCCGTGAAACGCGCTCCAGCTCCGTTTCCGTCACTCCCCTGCCGGCATGGAATACACGGGGCAGTCGGATCGGACGCACTGACCCTGTTGTGCTTGCTGCCCTTCGCGGACCGCGCGCACCATGGCGCACCGAACCTGCATGGGGCGATGGCACATGAGCACCCATAGATGCGACCGGTACACCGAGCGCGGGCCCTACATCGCCTGGCTCTGCAAGATCGACGACGGCGAGTACACGATCACCGTGCAGATTGCAGAACGTCCACCGGAGAGCGCCGACGAATTCTTCGCGACCGAGGAGCAGGCCCTTCAGGCGGCCGACGTGCTCGCTCACCGGCTGCAGCAGTAGGCAGGCCTGGCGCGTTACGGCTTCTTCCGCCAGGCGACGACGCGCCTGGCTTTTCAAACCTCGCGAGTCGAACGGACCCGTCAGCTGCCGTCCGGTTTCCAACGCCCAGTGCTGCTTCCATTCGTTCCGGCGATTCCACGGATAGTCCATCGCCGCGATCGAAACGGCTTCGACGTAGGCGACCACTTCCTGGGTCGGCAGCGCCTTGCAGCGGAAGTGCAGGCGGGCGCTGTGCTTGCGGACGTCCAGGTTGTGGCTGTGCCGGCAGTGCTGCGCCAAGCGTTGCCGCAAAGTGGACTTTCCAAAGTGCAGCATCCTGACCCCCGCTTTCGGCACGGGACCATGTTCATCGGCACCGGGCAGGAGGGGCACCCACGCTGTCCCCGCCATTGCGCAGGAGAGAACCCGATGAAAGCCATCATCGTGACCGATCCGGCGGCCGGAAAGGCCGGAATGACACTGTCCGAGCGGCCCGAGCCCACGGCAGCCATCAACGACGTCATCGTTCGCATCCATGCGTCGGGATGGGTCGGAACCGAGCTGGAGTGGCCCTCGACCTGGACCGATCGCCGCGGCCGTGACCGAACGCCGTCGATCCCCGGCCACGAGCTGGCCGGCGTGGTGACCGCGCTCGGCTACGGCACGACAGGGCTATCGGTGGGACAACGGGTGCTTGGTCTGGCGGACTGGTACCGCGACGGAACCCTCACCGACTATGTGGCGATCGAGGCCCGCAACCTTGCGCCGATGCCTGACGATGTCGACTTCACGGCGGCGGCGAGCCTGCCGATCTCGGGACTGACCGCATGGCAAGGATTGTTCCAGCACGGACGCCTTGAGGCGGGCCAGCGCGTTCTCGCGCACGGTGCGGCGGGAGCCGTCGGCACGATGGTGACGCAACTCGCGCGCGAAGCCGGCGCCCACGTCATCGGCAGCGGGCGCGCCGCCGACCGCCAGAAGGCGCTCGACTTCGGCGCGCACGAGTTTGTCGATCTGGACAACGACACGCTGGAAGACATCGGTGCCGTCGATCTGGTGTTCGACGTCATCGGTGGTGACATCGGCAAGCGCTCCGCAGGCCTGGTTCGCGCTGGTGGAACGCTGGTGTCCGCTGTCGGCCCGGTCGAAGTCCCGGCCATTGATGGCAAGGCGATCGACTTCGTCGTCGAGGCCGATCGCGCCCAGTTGGATCAGATCGTCCAGCGAGTGCGCGATGGACGACTGAGGACAAACATCGGCAGCAACGCGACCCTCGACGATGCCATCGCCGCGTTCAATTCGACCAGGCGGAGCAACGGGAAGACGGTCATCCACGTTCTTCCGTGAGGACACGAAAAACAGCAGTCAGAGTCGGCGATGAAAGTGCATCCTGACCCCCTTTTTTGAACAGGCATGCCTAGCTCAGATAACCAAGGCGGAGCAGCGTGAACGCGCTCATGTCGGCGCAGGCGTGGAAGCTGATCACGTACCATAGGTTGGCCGGCCAACGGGAGCGCACCCCGCCGGCGAATAGCGCGAACACCAGCGCGTTGGCCACTCCGAAAGCTCCCAGTTGCGCGTGATAAGCGGCGAACGCCAGCACCGTCAGTGTGAGCGCCAGCCCGGATCGCACCCTCCCGGCCGGCAGCCACCGCTGAGCGACCCGTGCACGAAGCCACGAAAAACCAGTTCTTCATAGAAGCCGCCGATCACCCAGGCCAGGGCCAGAGCGATCAAATAGCCGGAGAAGTGCTCGCGCACGAAGGCGAAGTCGGACAGGTCCGGCCGCTCGCCCAGCAGGAGCGCGAGCATGGGGCCGATCACGCTGACATTGACCGCGGCATAGAGCACGCCAAGACACCCGCCCACGGGCAGCGCGCGCACGCCCAGCCCGCGCCAGCGGAAACCCGTATCGGCCCACCGCAGCCCCTGGCCGTGCAGCATCACCGTGCACAAGCCGAGCCCGAACAACGGATAAAGCACCATCGGCACACCCAGATGCGGCGCGACGAGCACGCCGAGCGTGCCGAGCACAACAAGGCTCGTGCTGAGCGAACGGACGGACGATCTGATTGGGACCTCGCGCATGATCGCCGGCGCTCCGCCTTCTCGCCTCAAGTGAACCTGAACCCGTTCGTCTCAGAACCTCACCCTGTTTGATGAGAGGCCGTAACCGGTCTTTCGTAAGGGGTTCTGACCCCGCTACATCTCAGACTCCGTTACCTCATCGAGGCGGCGATTGCCGCGTATTGTCAGAAGTCACTTTTTCATCGCTGCTGCATTTGAACCAAATACGCCTCTCCATCTTGCAAAAAGCTGGGTTTTGGTCCTCTTCATGGACTATCGCGTATTTCCCGCCACATGCCTCGTACATCTTTTTGTAAGCATCCTCTCGGCGCGCGTCGCGAACGCTTTTGGCGCCGGCGTTGCAATAGCTGATCTCCCCGGTGCTGAGAGTCTCGTTAATTGGCGCATAGAGGCTCGTGGAGGGGCCGTGCATGTTCACATTGCTTGCGGAACAACCAGACATTGCGGCAGATAGACAAATTAGGTAGAGCTTCTTCACATTTTCCCCTTCAGGTACATCAGTAGCTATCGCTGGAATTAACGCGGGGCGCGGTACGGGCGCCCGCCTGGACGAGTTTGCCACGCCAACGGAGTCCTCTTCACTTCTGGACGCTCGAGAAAAGCCTGATCCCGTTTTCCGCATGAGTGCGCTAAGCAGACTCAACTACCGATGCGCGATCGTCACAAATCCCCGCGCACGATCGCGCGCGCAGGGGGATCGGGAGATTCTCATGAAGCACACCAAGATCGCCGGCGGCTTCAGCTTGGCCGCCCTGTTCCTGCCTTTTGCGCCGGTAACCGCTTCTCCGCAGACGACAGATCCGGTGCCTGTCGCAAGCGTGGACCCCGTAGTGCCGGCAGCAGCAGGAATCCCTTGCGTGGCTGTGCTGTTCCGCGACCAGGAGCTGTTCCCCAGCACTACCACCGGTCCCGGCTTGAATTTCGCGTACACGCCGCCATCCGGGTGCAGCGGTCCTTGGGCAAAGGTGATTCTGAAGCTTGATCTGTCGGCCGACCGGCACGTCGATACGGAAGCAGCAACGCTACTTCTGGCTGGCAGACCCGTCTTCCAGGGAGGGATGCCCGACTTTCCAGACAGCGCCAGCTGGCATGCCGAGCGAGATCTTACCGATCTCTCCTCTTTTCTGTCGAAACAGCACACGGGCCAGCTGCGTGCTGTACTTCGTGAAGATACTTGGTCCGGAGGCACCCCTTTAATCGGCACGGCGCGCTTGTTTTTCTATCGCAGTTCTCGCACGACTCCCTCACCGCGCGCCGCTGACGCCATTTACCACATCGTGTCAGATCAATCGGCTGGACTCTTGCTCCCGCACAACATCGTGCGCGCTTATCTGGACGTTTATAACGCTGCGCCTTGGTGGTTTACCTGCGTCCCCAATACAGACGCCGCCAGGTGGCCACTAAGGACCGACGCTTCCCCCGGGGACGATCGCAGCTACTCAATGCAGCCGGTAGCACAAGGCTGCACCGGCACCAGTTTTGACGAAGTCCAAGTGAGCGTGGACGGAACGCCTGCGGGCGTTGCACCGTACTTCCCCATGGTTTCTGCCGATTTCAACCCATTCTTCAAAAATACCGTCAACCTACCAGCACCACCCCTTTTAACCCTTAGCGTAACGCCATATAGAGTTGACCTCACCCCCTTCGCGGCTGTCCTAAATGAGGCGGGTGCGCACACCATCTCTTTGAATGGAGGCATGCCTGTGGATGCGCAGCTCCTCCTCTATCAGGATAAGCGTTCGGTTCGCGTTAGCGGTGCTGTGACTTTGAACACCCTGGCAAGCAACAGCATCGCGCCTGTAGTGACGGATACCTTGACAGCCGCGAACGATGTGGTCCAAGGAGACATTACAACTGCCCTTGATCGCCGTTTCGAAATCAAGGGATACGTAAATACATCGCGCGGCAGGATTCACACGGATCTGACACAGGACAGCCATTTCCGGAACGTCCAAAACATGAGGCTCGATGGCATCATATGGCCCTACGTGCGCTTGTATAGCCAGCACGTCACACTGGAGAGTACGACACGGCAGCGCAGCCGACGGACGGTGAATGGATCGGTCCTCAGCGACGACGAACACGTTACCAACTATCCGTTGACGTGGAACTACGACATGAACGCCAAAGCCGCGCCTGGCGAATTTGGCGATCTAATCATGTATCCCACGGAGGGTCAGGTAAGCGTCGATCAAAGGCGGGCGGAAGACTCGACGCAAATCCGCCCAGGTCTGCGGTACGAGAGCCATCTGGCCGATCAATTCACTGGCGTACACGCGCGCGACCTGGATGCCGGCACCGACGATGCTTGGCAGTCGACTGTGGAGCGCCGTTTTTGGGACAATCAAGGAAGTTGCCGTTATGCCTTCCTGGCCACGTCCGGCGGTCACCTAGTTTCCACCGTGCAAGGATCTGGCTGTCCCAACCAGGTAAACACAGTCCGCTGGTTTGCACACCCAGACGGCTCTCCCGACAGCCTAGGATGGGCGCATTGAGCCTTGCTGCAGACCCCATAACGTCGAGGCCCGAACGCGCCAGAAGGGGACCAAGTAGGGAACGGACGGGGTTATCTCGCTTTAATTCTCTCCGCCCCCTTTATTGCCGGAGAAGTGTGCCGTGAAAAGGTGCTCTGACCCCGCTAGCTCGTTGAAACCCGTATCGGCCCACGGCAGCCCCTGGCCGTGCAGCATCACCGTGCACAAGCCGAGCCCGAACAACGGATAAAGCACCATCGGCACACCCAGGTGCGGCGCGACGAGCACGCCGAGCGTGCCGAGCACAACAAGGCTCGTGCTGAGCGAACGGACGGACGATCTGATTGGGACCTCGCGCATGATCGCCGGCGCTCCGCCTTCTCGCCTCAAGTGGACCTGAACCCGTTCGTCTCAGAGCCCCGCTCCGTTTGATGAAAGGCTCTGACCCCGGTCGTTCCGCCTGAGTCGGACAAGCCTAATCCCACCGATTGGCGTTCTTCGGGTAGCCAGGCCGCTGGACCCGGACCACGCAGAAGCGTTGCCCGGTAGGGGCCTGCATGACTACCCAGCGTTCGAGACGCTGCACCACCATGGCTCCCAGCTTCTCCAGACGGGCGACCGCGGCAGGGATGTCATCTGTCTCGATGTCCAGGTGCACGCGGCTCTCGTGCTCCACGCGCTGGCTCTGGACGATAGGTTCGTCAGGCGGGGTTTCAAGCATGCGGTAGTTGCCGCGTGTGCCGGGATGCGACGGGTCAGTGGGGCGACCGAGCGCAGCCGCCCAGAATGCCGCCGCGTCGTCCACGTCGTCCGTCTTGCAGTCGATCAGCACTGCGCAGAGTCGAGAGTAATGCGCCATGGTTTGATTGCCTCCGTCCCGATAGCTGGCCGTTCCCGCCTGATGGGTGAAACTGACCCCGTTAGTTGCAAATCGAATAAAGGGCTCTGACCCCGTTAGTTACGTCAGTTATATCTACCGATGGATTCAGGCAGGCCTGCTAGGTCGCTTGGACGATCGTGTCAATGAGTCAACCCGACCCCGTTTGCTGCTGGATGTCCGCATCCTTCTGCTCCCACAACGCGTTGATCCATGCCTGGAAGCGCTCGCGGAAGGCCGGGTCGTTCTCGTAGTCGCCGCGCAGGGCGGGCTCGATGGAACGCTGGCGCACCTGCACGCGGATGTCGCGGATGCGGCCGGCGATCAAATCCATCATCGATCCGACGCCACCCGAATAGACGATGGTGACGTCCAGGATGGCGTGCAGGCCCTCGCCCATCGCGTCGAGCACAAAGGCGACGCCGCCGGCGCGGGGGCGCAGCAGATGGCGGTACGGAGATCCTTGCGCCTCGTGCTTGGCGCGGGTGAAGCGCGTCCCCTCGACGAAATTCATCACCGAGACCGGCATGTGGCGGAATTTCTCGCAGGCGCGGCGGGTGGTCTCGCGATCCTTGCCGGCCAGCCCGGGGTGCTTCGCCAATTGCTCGCGCGAGTGGCGCTTCATGAAGGGGAAATCCAGCGCCCACCACGCCGGCCCCAGCAGCGGCACCCAGATCAGCTGGCTCTTGAGGAAGAAGCGCAGGAATGGAATGCGGCGGTTGAAGACCTTCTGCAGCACGGGGATGTCCACCCAGCTCTGGTGGTTGCACAGCACCAGATAGTTGCCGTCCGGGCGCAGCCCTTCCAGCCCCTCGATCTGCCAGCGGGTGTGCGTGAACAGATCGAACAGGGCGCCGTTGACCCCGATCCAACTCTCCGCGATCACCACCAGCGCGCGCGACAGCGCCGCGCGCGCGCCCCGCCACGGCAGCACGAGCTTGACCAACGTCAGCGCGAACAGCACCAGCACATGCGCCACGGTGCTGGCGGCAAGCAACAGCAGGGCAAGCGGGACGCGCAACAGCGCAGGTAGCGAGGCGAGCATGAGCGAGGCCGTCGTGGGGCGCTGTAGCGTAACGCGAGGGCGGCGAGGATCGCTCGACCAAAGTCGGGCGGCCGCGGGGCAGCACCCCGGCGGCGCAACGCGAGCAACAGGAAGCAGGGATCGGCGTCGACTTTGAAAAGTGCCCTCCGATCCCTGATCCGCCAGACCCTGTTTCAGGCGTTCAGGCGTTCGCCAGTGCCGGCATCTGCGACGCGTCCGCCTTCGTCGGCCATGGCTCGGCCCAGGCCGGAATCGCCATCAGCCGATCGAGCCAGCGTGTGATGTTCGGATAGGCGTCGAACGGCATCTCTGCCTGGCGCCAATCGCACGCCATGGACGCCAGCTGGAAGTCGGCAATGGTGAGCCGGCCGCATGCCACGAAATCGCGGGAAGCGAGATGACCCTCCAGCACAGGCGCGACCTTGTGCAAGCCCGGCACCGCGGCGGCCAGTTCCGCCCGGTCCGGCTCGCCGATATGGAAAGACGGCTTGATCACGTGCTCGAAATAGAACGGTCCTACCGCGCGCGACCAGTGGTTGTCGTTCCAGGACAGCCAACGCAGTATCTCGATCTGATCGGCCGGCTGCTGCACGGGCCACATGTCCGAGCCGACCTTGGCGCACAGGTAGGCCATGATCGCCGAGGACTCCCATAGCGTGACCTCGCCGTCGACCATGGTCGGCGCTTTGCCGTTGGGATTGAGGGCCAGGTACGACGGCGCCTTCAGGCCGCCCGCCCCAAGGTCGACCTCGATGCAGTCGGCCTCGATGCCCAGATGCTTCGCCAACGCCAGCACGCGACGTGGCGCCTGGGCCCTGATCCAGTAGATCTTCATGCTGTTGCCTCCGGTGGGTGGTTACCGGTGGCCCAGATTACGCATCCGCACAATATGTTAAAGAACATATTTTGCAGTCGCGCTATACCTCGCTGCCGGAGGTTCCACACCATGTCTTACCGCCCCGAACATGCCGTGCAGACACGCGCACGCGTCATCGAGTCCGCGCGCCGCCTGTTCAATCGCCATGGGTTCGAGCAGGTCACCATCGACCAGATCATGGCCGACGCCGGGCTGACGCGCGGCGCGTTCTACCATCACTTCCGGAGCAAGAGCGAACTGTATGCCGCGGCCGTGGCGAGTTTCGCCACCTGCAATCCATTCGCCATCCGGACAGCCGATGACGCGGACAAGCTGCGCGACCCGCGCGCGCTAGCCCGCATGCTGGTGGAGCTCTACCTGAGCGACGAAACGCTGGCGAATATCGACCTGCACTGCCCCCTCTATGCCCTGCCCTCGGACGTGGCGCGCGCGGGGCTGGAGCCGCAGGAGGCCTATACGAGCCTCATCCGGGGCATGGGACACATCTACCGGACCGCGCTCAGGGGCGTTCGCGACGCGCCCCGGCGCGCCGAGGCGATGGTCGCCCTGTGCGTGGGCGGGATGGTGCTGGCACGCACCACCAACGACCCCGAGCTACGCCGGTCGCTTCGCGCCTCGGCACGGCATCAGGCGCTGGCGTTGTTGAGGGTGGAATAGACGCCCGACCGGGCTTTTGAGCGCGCGGCGCCAGCCAACGATGATCATGCAAAAAAAAGAAGCCAAGTCCACTTATGGGCCCATTAATGAACCTGACCCCTTTTTTATATTAATGAACCTGACCCCTTTTTTATATTGGCTTCGATAAGGGACTCTGAACCAGTTAGCTCCTGGGAAAGTGCACTCTTAAAGTGCACTCTGACCCCTGTTTTTGCTTTTAGCGATAATCTTCAGAGCCTCATTAAGCTGGTAGAGCACCCTGGCATGGCGCCTATTCAGCCTCTGGTGCCGTCCCTCCCACTTCTTAGCCTCCTCAAGCTCTTGGAGCAGGATTGCGGCTTTGGCCTTCGCTTCGTCTAGCGCTCGCACGGTCTTCGTGTATCGACCTAGCAGCGACTGGTATGCCTTAACGGTAACTAAGGTATCCGCCATAGTTTGAACGCCCAAGAATAAAATCGCGAACGCGTTTGTTTGAAAGAAGGCCTCGGCTTAATCCGAAAACTAAACAAACGTGTCAGGTTCATTTATGAAAATACAGAAAATGAACCTGACCCCCTTTTCGAAAAACAGGGAGCAGAGCCGGCTCAAAAAAGTGCCCTCTAACCCCTGTTTCCGCTAGCGGATGGCGACGCACCATTGCCGATGAAGCGCGCCATACCGGTCCAGCAACTGACACTCGGTGCTGCGATCACTCATCCATCTGTGTAGATGTTCGGCTTCGACATCGACCTTGAAAACAAGGTCACCACGCGCGGTCCATTCGATCGACCCGGGCGCGCCGCGCAACTGATGCAACAACTCGGGCGCCACCGACCCGTCTGCGCGGCGGATCACCCGGTAGATCGCGCCGGCGCTTTGCCCCATATGAGCCAAGCCAGTGAACACGACCATGCCGAAGGGCATTGGCACGATTCCCTGCACATTGTGTTTCAGCAGCGGGTGGATGGTCCCTTTGGCATCACGGAAAACAAGCTCGCCGCCCCACTCACCCCGGTCGGAACCGAGCAACTGCCCGCCCCAAGCATCCACTACATGATCCGGCGCGACCTCCTCCGTGACCACATGCAGACCCGATTCGCCCAAACCTGAAACCTTCGCGGGGTAACGGAACATCGAAGACGCCCCTCGCGACGATCGTTCCCCCTGCTTAGAAAGCGGGGGAACGGCCGGCCCGGCGACATGCACGACGACACCGGTGCCCAGCACCCACGCAGTACCGACGCAGAGTGCCGCCAACAGTGCCACTCCAACGAACAGGTAGGTCCTCATGCGCCCTCCCTGGATGCTTTCACCAACAAAAGGGGTCAACAAAAGGGGGCAGGTTCATTTCTGAGGCCCATTAAATGAACCTGCCCCCTTTTTCTGTCCCCTTTTATTGCCTGCTCTTTTTCCGCGCCTTGCATCCCGTTCGCGCCTTGCACATCGCCGCGCCCGATCACGCCGCAGTTGGTCGCGCACCACATAAATTGAAGCAATCGCCAAAACCGCAGCGCCCAACAGATTCTCCTGCCAAGGCCTGGGCCATCGTCCGTAAAGCAATGCTAGCAAACTCACTTGCCCCTCCCAAATCAGCAGGAGCCAGGCTAAGCGAACCTGACCCTATTCTTTCCTTAACTGCGACCACCTTAAATGTAGCCACGGGCGACCGTGAAAGTCCCCTTGAGTTGCCGATGAGATCAGCCCCCGTTTGCCCAAGGCAGGTGGGCGGATTTAATTCCCTCCGTCCCCTTGGTTGTGTCCGTCCCCTTATGGGGCGTCAGCCCTTTGCCACGCGGAGAGGCGCTCACCGTCCCTTTATTGGCCGACATTTTCGTCGCCCAGAAAATGAACCTGACCCCTTTTTTTGCACTTGCCCCCCAAAATCAGCAGGAGCCAGGTTAAGCGAACCTGACCCTATTCTTTCCTTAACTGCGACCACCTTAAATGTAGCCACGGGCGAACGTGAAAGTCCCCCTGAGTTGCCGATGAGATCAGCCGCCGTTTGCCCAAGGCAGGTGGGCGGATTTAATTCCCTCCGTCCCCTTGATTGCGTCCGCCCCTTTATAGGGCGCCAGCCCTCTGCCACGCGGAGGGGCGCTCACCGCCCCTTTATTGGCCGACATTTTCGAGGCCCAGAAAATGAACCTGCCCCCTTTTTCTTCGTTGACCGACGTTTTCGAGGCCCAGAAAATGAACCTGACCCCTTTTTGCAGATGCGTGGCCTGGAGACTTCAACGTCTCGTTGCAGTGACACCGGCGGGTTTTCCGGCGCGAAGAACGCTGACTTCTTCGAGAACAGGAACGGGTCAAAGCGAATAAGGGGGCCCGCTCAGGGGGCGACCTGTCCTCCCGCAGTGGCTTCTGCTTCGGCAAAGGCTTCATCCATCGTCAGCCCAGGTCGGATCACGGTAAAGCCATTGTGGCCGCCATCGATCATGCAATGGTGACGGACCTCGCTCGGATCAAGGCCTAGCTTCAGCGCGATGGCCGAGTACACGTACTGGTGGAACGGCGACTGATTCAACTTCCCCTGCTCGTTGACGTATTGCTCGACTTGCTGAATGAGCCTGTTTATCTCGGCCGCCTTGCGGCGCAGATTCTCTTTACCGCCCCTATAGCGCTCGCGAGGAAAGTGCACCGGGTACGAGAGCAAGCACGCCTCCTGATTCAAAATAAATGGATCAAAAAGAAAAGGGGCAGGTGATTTATGGGAACACAGTAAATGATCCCACCCCCTTTTCCCTATAGACCTCTTTTCCCTTAAGGTGCAACCATACGAAACCAGTCTCGCATCACTTGTTTGATGCGCCCAAGCTCCTCGTCAGGAATCGGGGTCATGTGAGCTACTGCGTTCCGCAGGTGCGTTAGGACACGCGCCTGCTGTATTAAGCTCTTGTCGCGCACCACATCAACAAAACTCGGCTTCCAGCACGCATCAATTACACGCAGTAATTGGGGATAGGTCATCAGCGATGACTTATCTCGAGTGCCTAACGCCATCCACGTCTTTGTGTCCTCCGCAGCCTCCAACGCCTCGACCTCTGCGCGGACGTCCGTAGGGAGCTTTTCCCACCATTGGACGGCCGGGTCTTGCGACAAAACATCGATAATGATGTCTCTCAGGTATCGTTCAAACACGAAGAAAAGCTTGAATGCCTCTGCCGCCTGGAGCGCGCTGTGCACCGTGTCTGGCACCACCTCTGAAAGGTCGAATGACTCCGAGATTAGAAGTGAGTGCGAAGGAACCAGATCGATCCGCCGAGATAGAACCCTGTCAGCGCCCTGACCAAGCATCAAAAAGAGCGCTAGCCTCGAATCGTCTAAGCTCACGACAACGATTTCCGAAGCGCATTGAAGATGTTGAGGTACGTCTCTTCTGTTGCGTTGGACGGTAAATGGACCTGGATGTTGTAGTGGAACTCGGGTCTTAGACCCGCACGAACACGGGATGCGCGCTCGCCCTCCCCCGTATCGTCCGCCACCCCCTGGGGTCTGGCGCCCACTTCCCCGGCATCACGCTCTCCGGAGCGGGCCTCCGGCCCGAAATTAGTGACACCAGCGATCTCGACAAGCGTTCGAAAGGTACCAGCAGTTCTGCGAGTAACTTCCTCGTCAGTCCCGGCCACCTGTGCAATAAGTCCCTTTAGTTCATCACCCGATAACTTATGAGCGTTCTCGTTAGCTGAGAAAAGCGGACCAAACGCTCGGCTAATCCCTTGTGCAAGAGTCGTCCCTGCGCGCTGCGGGTTCTTTAGGAGTGCGTAATCCGCGGTTGGTTTTCCTGAGGGATCAATGAGACCAAGCGCCTTCAGGAGAGGAATAAGGGGACGGTCACCACCACTTTTAAGGCCCAGCGTTTCAGCCAGATATGCTTGGGTGAAAGTATCCGGGACCCTAGCAGAGGCCACTTTTTCAAAAAGTGTCTTTATTTTCCCGTAGTTAGGGACATAAGGAAGCGCTGAAGGCATAGACCGATCTCCTGGGTGACGAAACTGCCGACGCTTATGCATGCTTCCGGGTTAACTCTTGAGCGCGAAAGATGCCGTGGACTGAGACTAAATGAGAGGCATATTTTTTTAATTGCGGCGTACCCCCACCGCCGCTTTCGATAACAGTGCACGCTTTTATTGATCGACCTCATCTCTACCGATCATTATCGACCTTGGCGCGTAAACTTCACAAAAAGTCTCCGCGCCAAATTTTATGGCGAGGGCCGCGGCGCTGGCTGCTAACATAGTGATCGCGATATTCGATGAGTTAAAGCAAGCAACGATAGCGGCAGAGATATATCTCTTGTCGTAGACAACAGAAAGACCATTGCTCCACGCCTGATAGATCTCGCTATCCTTGGAGCAAAGAGCTCTCCAAGCGACCCTCTTTAGAGCAGCGGAAGTTTTCCTGCCAAGCTCTTCGTTTTTATCTTCCCTTATAGGAGGTGGAAGAAATTTGCGCTCGGGAGCCGGCAATCGAAGCACATAACTCTGGTGTATCTCTTCTAGATAAGCACGAGCCCGCATAGGTACTGCCTTACCCAGCTCTTCGTAGATCTTGTCCTCGCTCGCTTCACGAACCAAGGTTACGGCTTTATTGTCTACGACGTCCAAGTCTAACGGACGCGCACATTCGTTTCTTAACCCCGCCAAGATTGCCTCGTCTTGAAAGCGTGCCAGGAGCCTTGCGTGGAATTGGCGGCGCCTCCGCTCCGATCTTATATTTCTAACATTGTCCACGGCCTCAGCGAGGAACGGGCGAGCAAGCTCCAAGTTGCCTTCTCGTAAATGGCATATCGCTAATAGAGCTGCAGCTTCTAGATGCACTCTGGTTTTATTGGAGGTTTTATCAAAGACTCCCTTAAAACCCTTCTTTGCAAAATCTACTTCACCCGCCTCTAGTGCGGCTTCGAATAACCAATTTTTTGCTTGCAACAACCGTGTTTCATGACCCGTGGCGCGTAATAGCTTTTGTATTTCTAGCGTCACTTCCTTGGCTTTAGTTACATTCGCCTGAGCCACGCAAGCCCTCAGGCTCGGCTCCAACACAGCCAACCGCTGCTTCTGTACCTGGCTGAGGTTTGCAGAATCCTTCATGTCCGTTCCTAAAAAACAAAAGGGCAGCATCTCTGCCGCCCTGATTGCTCATTTATTCAACGAAGCCGAGATAGTGAATTTCCTGATTTCTCACCCGCACTTCGAATACCCACAATTCAAACAAGTCTGGCACCCATCCATCAGTACCAGCGCCTGCGTATTGCACTTGGCGCATAAGGTCGCTCCCGGCGGAAACCCGCTGGCATTGCTCTCGGTGTTGGAAGCCACCTCAGCCGCCTTCTTCCCCGCCGAAGCCGCCTCGTAAGCAGCCCGCTTCTCGGCAATCAGCTTCTTCTGCGCCTCATCCATCTCCGGATCATGGATGAGCCCGATGTTCTTCATGTGCTGCTCGATCACCGCGCCGATCTCGGCCACGATGCTCGGCATGTAGACGCCGCCGGCCTTGAAGTACCCACCACGCGGATCGAACACCGCCTTCAGCTCCTCGACGATGAACGTCACGTCGCCGCCCTTGCGGAACACGGCGGAGAGGATGCGGGTGAGCGCCACGATCCACTGAAAGTGGTCCATGTTCTTCGAGTTGATGAAGATCTCGAAGGGGCGGCGCTGTTCGTGCGGGGTGCCCTGGTTGAGCACGATGTCATTGATGGTCACGTACAGCGCGTGCTCGAACAGCGGCGACTTGATCTTGAAGGTGGAGCCGACGAGCGACTCGGGGCGCTCGACGCTCTCGTGCATCTGGATGATTTCGGCCTGGCGCGGCTCGGCGGCCTTCTTCTCGGGCGCGGCGGCGATCGGGGCGGCCTTGTCTTCGGGCTTGACGACCTGGTAGCCCTTGATCTTCTTTTCGATCTTGATCGTCATGGGTGTTTTCTCTTTCTCTGGCGGGCCGTCGACGGGCGGCCGGTGGTTGGACGATGCGTTTAAGCTCGCAGAAGGGGGAATCCATCTGGGGCGGCCCTTCTAAGGGCAGGAGCAAATGGATTTCCGCTTGTGCGGGAAGGCAGCACGCGCGGTGGTGGCTTTGGGTTCTCGCTCCCTGGCGGGAGGGCGGTGCGCGCGGCGCAGGTGGTGCGGAAGACTCCGGCCCGGGCGAACCCGGGCCGGGGTCGGTACGGCTTACTTGCGGCGGGCAGCCTTCTTCGGCGCCGCCTTCTTGCTGGCAGTGGACCGCTTGACCGTCGACTTGGCGACGGCCTTCTTGCTGGCGGACTTCTTCCCTGCCGCCTTCTTGGGAGCGGCCTTCTTCATGGCCGTCTTCTTGCTGCTGACCTTCTTGGCCGGCGACTTCCTGGCGACCGCTTTCTTCGAAGCGCCCTTCTTGGCAGCGGCCTTCTTCGGGGCTGCCTTCTTGGCAGCAGCCTTCTTCGGCGCGGCCTTCTTGGCGGCAGCCTTCTTCGGAGCCGTCTTCTTGGCGGCGGCCTTCTTCGGTGCAGCCTTCTTGGCGGCAGCCTTCTTCGGAGCCGCCTTCTTGGCCGCGGCCTTCTTCGGCGCAGCGTTCTTGGCAGCCGCCTTCTTCGGAGCCGCCTTCTTGGCCGCAGCCTTCTTCGGAGCCGCCTTCTTGGCCGACGACTTCTTCGGCGCAGCCTTCTTCGCCGGTGCCGGCGTCTGCGGAGCCGGGGCGCCCATCGGCGCAGCGGCCGGCGTGTCGCCCGTGGACGGCATGGAACTGTTCTGCGCTTGGTTCTCGGTATCGATGGACATCTGGTCTTCCCCTCCGACTTAGGTTTTTGTGTGAGACCTGCGTTGGCTAGAACTTGCCGTAATAGCCTTCCTTCAGGGCATCGAACAGGTTGGCGGCGGTGTGCATTTCGCCGTCATATTCCACCTGCTCATTTCCCTTCAGTTCGATAACGCTACCGTCTTCCAATTCAAAGCGGTAGAGGGTGTTCGCAAGGTCCGTCTCCTTGACCAGCACGCCCTGGAAGGCGGCGGGGTTGAAGCGGAAGGTGGTGCACCCCTTCAGGCCCTGCTTGTAGGCGTAGAAGTAGATGTCCTTGAAGTCTTCGTAGGGGTAGTCGGTGGGGACGTTGGCGGTCTTGGAAATGGACGAGTCGATCCACTTCTGCGAGGCGGCCTGGATGTCCACGTGTTCCTTCGGGCTGATGTCGTCGGCAGCCACGAAGTACTCTGGCAGCTTGTTGGCCGCCTCGTCGGTGAACGGCAGCGCGTTCGCGTTGATGAGGGCGCGGTAGGCGAGCAGCTCGTAGCTGTAGACCTCGACCTTTTCCTTGGACTTCTTGCCCTCGCGGATCACGTTGCGCGAGTAGTGGTGGGCGAAGCTCGGCTCGATGCCGTTGGAGGCGTTGTTGGCCAGCGACAGCGAGATGGTGCCGGTCGGCGCGATCGAGCTGTGGTGGGTGAAGCGCGCGCCGGTCTCGGCCAGTTGCTCGACCAGGTTCGGCGCGACGGTGGCGATGCGCTGCATGTAGCGGCTGTACTTGGCGTGCAGCACGCGGCCAGGGATGGTGTCGCCGATCTTGTAGCCGTCCTTCACCATTTCCGGGCGCTTGCGCAGCATGTCGCCGGTGACGGTGTAGTCCTTCGCGAGCACCGGGGCCGGGCCTTTTTCCTTGGCCAGGTCCAGCGCGACTTCCCAGCCGGCCACGGCCATCTCGCGGGAGACGTCCTCGGTGAAGCCGACCGCCGCTTCGGAGCCGTAGCGCATCTTGAGCATGGTCAGGGTCGAGCCCAGGCCGAGGAAGCCCATGCCGTGGCGGCGCTTGCTCATGATCTCGTTGCGCTGCTGCTCCAGCGGCAGGCCGTTGATCTCCACCACGTTGTCGAGCATGCGGGTGAACACCTTGACCACTTCGCGGTATTCGTCCCAGTCGAAGCGGGCCTTCGGGCCGAACGGGTCGCGCACGAAGGTGGTCAGGTTGATCGAGCCGAGCAGGCAGGAGCCGTACGGCGGCAGCGGCTGCTCGCCGCAGGGGTTGGTGGCGCGGATGTGCTCGCACCACCAGTTGTTGTTCATCTCGTTGACCTTGTCGATCAGGATGAACCCGGGCTCGGCGTAGTCGTACGTCGAGACCATGATCATGTCCCACAGGTGCCGAGCGCGGATGGTGCCGTAGATCTTGCAGGCGACCAGGCCGTCCTCGCGGTCGACGTAGTTCTCGTGGGTGGGCCACTCGCGCCAGACGACCTTGGTCGGGTCGGCAAGGTCGATCTCGTCCTGCTCCTTGACGTGCACCGGGAACACCAGCGGCCAGTCCTGGTCGTGCTCGACCGCCTGCATGAAGCCGTCGGTGATCAGCAGGGAAAGGTTGAACTGGCGCAGCCGGCCGTCCTCGCGCTTGGCGCGGATGAATTCCTTGGCATCGGGATGGGAGATGTCGAACGTACCCATCTGCGCGCCGCGGCGGCCGCCCGCCGACGACACGGTGAAACACATCTTGTCGTAGATATCCATGAACGACAGCGGGCCGGAGGTGTAGGCGCCGGCGCCGGAGACATACGCGCCGCGCGGGCGCAGCGTGGAGAACTCGTAGCCGATGCCGCAGCCGGCCTTCAGCGTCAGGCCCGCCTCGTGGACCTTCTCCAGGATGTCGTCCATCGAGTCGCGGATGGTGCCCGACACGGTGCAGTTGATCGTGGAGGTCGCCGGCTTGTGCTCAAGGGCACCGGCGTTGGAGGTGATGCGGCCGGCCGGGATCGCACCGCGGCGCAGCGCCCACAGGAAGCGCTCGAACCAGTGCGCGCGCAGTTCGTCGGTCGCTTCCACGTCGGACAGGGCGCGCGCGACGCGCTGCCAGGTCTCGTCGATGGTTCCGTCCACCGGCTCGCCCGCCTTGGTGCGCAGGCGGTACTTCTTGTCCCAGATGTCGTAGGAGGCCGGCTGCAGCGGGATGGCCGTGGCATCACGGTTGGCGGCGAGTGGTGCACGCATCGTGCTCATCGGATTGTCTGACTCCCGGCCTTGCGACCCATCTGTTGTTTTGACCAACGCCGCCGCGGCGCCGCCGGTTCCCAAAGCGGCCTGGCGAGGCGGAGCGGGCGCGTTTTCCTTGAATATCCGGCCTTGCGGCGTCCTCCCCCGAGGTTGCCGCATCGACACAGCACTTGGGTGGGAGCCCGAACGACTCACACAAGATGTTGTGGTGCGACCGGGCATGAACGGTATCTCTGGCCTGCGTAGGCGTCAACAGAAATTTCTGTCAGGCACGGCCTGCATTGGCTGGCGCCCGATCCGCCGCGCGTCGTCGTCACCGTGGAACCCGGAGGCCCGGTTTACAGTCGCAGGTTGGGTCCGTTTTCAAGTCAAGGAGAACCGCATGACCGCCCGTCGCCCCTCGCCCGCGAGCGCCCTCATCCTGTGCAGCGCGCTGCTGCTTGGCTGGCCCCTCGCCAGCCGCGCCGCGCTGCCTGCGAGCGTCGCAGGCCAGCCGATGCCCTCGCTGGCGCCGATGCTTCAGAAGGTGACGCCGGCGGTGGTGAACATCTCCACCAGGACGCGGGTGGCGGTGCGCGATCCGTACTTCGACGATCCGATCTTCCGCCAGTTCTTCGGCCTGCCCTCCTCGCCGCGCGAGCGGGTGGAGCAGAGCCTGGGTTCGGGTGTGATCGTGGATGCCGCCAAGGGCTATGTCCTGACCAACAACCACGTGGTCGGGGGCGCGGACGACATCACCGTGACGCTGCAGGATGGGCGCACCTTCAAGGGCAAGCTGATCGGCACCGATCCGGATACCGACGTGGCGGTGGTGCAGATTCCGGCCAAGGGACTGAAGGCGCTGCCGGTGGCGGACTCGTCGAACCTGCGCGTGGGCGATTTCGTGGTGGCGGTGGGCGATCCGTTCGGGCTGGGGCAGACGGTCACCTCGGGCATCGTCTCGGCGCTGGGCCGCTCGGGGCTCGGTGGCGCGGGCTACCAGAACTTCATCCAGACCGATGCCTCGATCAACCCCGGCAATTCGGGCGGCGCGCTGGTCAATTTGAACGGCGAGCTGGTCGGGATCAACACGATGATCCTGTCACCGTCGGGCGGTAACGT
Organism: Frateuria sp. GZRe14; assembly: GCF_051900395.1. Classification (NCBI taxonomy): domain Bacteria; kingdom Pseudomonadati; phylum Pseudomonadota; class Gammaproteobacteria; order Lysobacterales; family Rhodanobacteraceae; genus Frateuria; species Frateuria sp. GZRe14. The sequence goes on from NZ_JBHZGJ010000002.1 coordinate 165,546, forward strand.
GGGCATCGGTTTCGCCATCCCCAGCGACCTCACCACGCAGGTGATGCGGCAGTTGATCGCGCACGGCAAGGTGGTGCGCGGGAGCCTGGGCGTGCAGACGCAGGACATCACCCCGCGCATCGCCAAGTTGCTGAACCTGTCGACCGACCAGGGCGTGGTGGTGACCCGCGTCGCGCCCGACTCGGCCGCGTCGCATGCGGGACTCGCGCCGGGCGACGTGCTGCAGGCGATCGACGGCAAGCCGCTGCACGACAGCGACGAACTGCACAACGCCGAAGGCCTGTTGCCGCTGGGCAGCCAGGTCACGCTTAAGCTCACGCGCAACGGCGAGGCCCGCCAGGTGCAGGCCACGCTGACGCCGGAGAAGCTCGCCACCGTCGACGGCGCCACGCTCGATCAGCGGCTGGCCGGGGTGCGTTTCAGCGAGCTGTCGATGGCGCAGCGCGGCCAGGGCGTCGCCGGCGTGGCGGTCACGTCGGTGCAGGGCGGCAGCCGTGCCGACCGCCTCGGATTGGACGAGGGCGACATCGTGATCGGCGTGAACAACCGGCGTGTCACGAGCCTGCGCGAACTGAGCGGGTTGGTGGCGATGCAGCCGCGGCAGCTGGTGCTGGTGGTGGAGAACGATGAGGGCGTGCGATACGTGCCCATGGATTGAGGGCAGCGCCGATCGAGCTCCCTCTCTCCGGCGGGGAGAGAGAGCTGAGCGTTCGCGCCCCTACTCCGCCTTTGCTTAACGCCAACCTGTGACCGTGCTTGATGTTTGGCGACCGGACCGATGAAATACCGGACTCCCATCACTGCGCGCGTGCCATCTACACGGCACGCTCACGCCACTCATCGAAGCCGTAGGTCGTCCGAAGTCATGCCCGTCCGTTCCGTTCGCCTGTCCGTCGCCGCCCTGCTGGGCGCCTGCCTCACCACGGTCGCACTCGCCGCCGGGCCCACCCTGACCCTGCGCGGCGACGTGGCCACCACGCGAGGGCTGGTGCAGGACCTGGCCTCCGCCTGGAGCCGGAGCGGTCACGGCAAGGTCGACGTGCAGCCGTTCAATACCGCCTCGGGCCTGGATGCGCTGCGCAGCGGCAGCGCCGACATCGCCGGCAGCGCGCGCGACGGCAACGGCAGCGCGCAGGAGTCCGGGCTGGTGTTCACGCCGGTGGCGTGGGACGGGCTGGTGATGATCACCCACCCGAGCAACCCGGTCAGCAACCTCAGCCTCAAGCAGTTGCACGATATCTATTACGGCAAGATCACCAACTGGAGCGACGTCGGTGGCCGCAGCGCACCGATGAACGTGTACGCGGTGGCGAGCCCCGGCGACGGCGTCGAGTTCAGCCTGCGCAAGCTGCTGTTCGGCCGCGGCAACCAGCCGGTCGCGGCGCCGCGCCTGTACGTCAACACGGCCAAGCTCGAGGAAGCGGTGGCGCTCGATCCGAAGGCGATCGGCGTGACCACGCTTTCGCGCGTGGCCGGCAACGGCAAGGTGAAGATGATCCGCATCGACGGCACCGCGCCCAGCGCCGCCACCGTCGCCAGCGGCCGCTACGAGCTCTACTCGCCGCTCTACCTGGTGACCAACCCGTCCAGCCCGCACGCGGCCGAGGCCAAGGCCTTCGTCGACTTCGCTACCTCCAGCCAGGCCACCGCCGCCCTGCGCGGGCACAACACCGTGCCTTACGCCGCCGGCAGCGCGCTGGCCGCGGCCGATGCCTCGCGCCGCGCGCAGATCCTCGCCGCGGTGGGCGCGCATGCCGTGGTGCAGCCGACGCCGAGCGCCGCGCCGCCGGTCGCCGCGCCGGGCGCCACGTACGCTTCGCGCGCCGCCATCGCGCCGACCTCCGAGCGCACCGCCGAGGCCAAGCGCGCGCTGGAGGAACGCCGCGCCAAGGCCGCCGAAAAGGCCAGCCTGAAGGGCGTGCACGGCGAGGCGACCACCGTCGATGCCGCCGCCGCGCGCGGCCCCGCCTTCGCCAAGGTCTCCGCCAGCGCCACGGTCAAGTCCACCGTCGCCAAGCCGCGCACCTACAAGGTCACCAAGGGCGACACGCTGTCCTCGATCGCCCGCTCGCACTCGGTCGACGTATCCGACCTGCGCGCCTGGAACCACCTGAAGGGCAACGAGCTGAAGGCCGGCCAGGTGTTGCGCCTCGGCGAGCGCTGAGCGCGGGTGCGCGCATGCGCATCCTCGCGCTGACGCTGGACCTGGACGACACCCTGTGGCCGGTGCTGCCGGCCCTGGAGTGCGCCGACCGCGAGCTTGACGCCTACCTGCGCACGCACCATCCGGAAGTCGCCACCCGCTGGCCGATTCCCGCGATGCGCCGGCTGCGCGCGCAGGTCGCCGCCGAGCGGCTGGACCTGGCGCACGACTTCACCACGCAGCGCCACCTGACCATGCAGCGCGCCTTCGAAGCCTGCGGGTTGGCCCAGGCGCCGATCGAGGCGTTGTGGGAGGTCTACTACGCCGCACGCAACCGCGTGGAGCTCTATACGGACGCCCTGCCGGCGCTCGAGCGGATCACCGCGAGCTGGCCGGTGGCGAGCCTGACCAACGGCAACGCGGACCTGGAACGGATCGGCATCCACGCGCATTTCCATTGCCAGGTCTGCGCGCGCGACACCGGCGTGGGCAAGCCGGACGTGCGGATTTTCCGGGTGGCGGCCGAGCGGCTCGGCGTGGCGCCGGAGCACATCCTGCACGTAGGCGACGACGCCGACCTGGATATGCGCGGCGCGCGCGAGGCGGGCCTGCGCACGGCGTGGATCAACCGCGAGCGGCTGCCGTGGCCGGACGGGCTGGGCGAACCACCGGACCTGGACCTGCCCGACATGGGTGCGCTGGCGGATTGGCTGGAGCGCAGCCAGGGGCTGGCAGGCGGCTCCGGTTCGCAAACCTTGTAGGAGCAGCGAAGGCGGCACACGCATCGGTTCCGCCCCTTGTAGCACCCGTGCGCGACCGGGGAGATGGCGGTTGCGCACAAGTGCGCTCCTACAGGGATCTGCTTCGCCCGCGTTATCGGGCGCGTAGCTGGTGGCGGTTTGGCATCTCCCACGCATCGGCGCATCATGGTCGACTCGCCGCAGCCATGAGGCACGAAGCCATGCCGGAGCGCTCCACGTCCGCCCTGACCGAACGCAAGGCCGGCAAGGCCCAGGGCGTCGCCATCGAGACCATCGACAGCGCGCGCTACAAGAACACCTTGAAGCGCCTGGACGCCACTCAGCGCCGCTGGCTGGAACAGACCGGCTTCGAACCCAGGCCAGGACGCTTCGCCCTGTTGCCCGATGCCAGCGGCAAGCTCGCCCGCGTGCTGGTGGCGGTCGATCCGTCCGAGCCGCTGGCCGCACTGGCCGGACTGCCGTATGCGCTGCCGGCCGGCACCTATCATCTGGCCGAGGCCGGCGCGCTTGCCGACACGCACCACGCAGCGCTGGGCTGGGCGCTGGGCGCCTACCGTTTCGAGCGCTATCGCAAGGGCGGGCGCGTGCCGGCCACGTTGGCCGTGCCCGCCGCGGAGCTTGCCACGCTGGCGCCACTCATCGAAGCCACCGCGCGCGTGCGCGACCTGGTCAACACGCCGACCGAGGACATGGGCCCGGAGCAACTGGCCGATGCCGTGAAGCAGGTGGCCAAGGCGCACAAGGCCAAGATCCGCGATTGGGTCGGCGATGAACTGCTCAAGGCCAACTTCCCCACCATCCACGCCGTCGGGCGCGCCAGCCATCGCGCGCCGCGGCTGGTCGAGTTGAGTTGGGGCAAGGCGTCCGATCCGAAGCTGGTGATCGTCGGCAAGGGCGTGTGCTTCGATACCGGCGGGCTGGACATCAAGCCGTCCGATGGCATGCGCAACATGAAGAAGGACATGGGTGGCGCGGCGCACGCGATCGCCCTGGCCGGGCTGGTGATGCAGGCGCAGCTGCCAGTGCGGCTGACGCTGCTGGTGCCCGCGGTGGAGAACGCCATCGCCGGCAATGCGATGCGCCCGGGCGAAGTCATCACCACCCGCGCCGGCCACACGGTGGAAGTGGACAACACCGATGCCGAGGGTCGCCTCATCCTGTGCGACGCGATCGCCTATGGCGCGGAGCAGCAGCCGGACCTGATGCTGGACTTCGCCACCCTGACCGGTGCCGCGCGCGTCGCGCTGGGCCCGGACCTGCCGGTGCTGTTCGCCAACCAGGACGCGGCGGCCGATGCCTTGCTCGAGGCCGGTCGTGCGGTGGACGATCCGCTGTGGCGGCTGCCGCTGTGGCGGCCGTACCGCAAGATGCTCGAGTCGTCGGTGGCGGACTTCGCCAACTCGGGAGCCTCGCGGCATGCCGGCGCCATCACCGCGGCGCTGTACCTGGAGCGGTTCGTGCCCGATGGTCTGCCGTGGCTGCACCTGGACACCTACGCCTGGAACGATGCCGACCGGCCCGGCCGCCCGCGCGGCGGCGAGGCGATGGGTCTGCGCGCCATGTTCGCGTTCCTGCAGCACCGCTACGCGCACTGATCTCCCGGCCGGTGCACCAGTAGGGTGGGTTTGGGCCCACCGTGCCGCACGACCGGGAAAGGCAGGCTGAAGCCCACCCTGCGACCGCATGACCGGTCGCATGATCCGGTACGCTGCGCGCATGAACGCATCGATGGACGCTCCCGATGCTGCGGCTGTCGCGGCCTGCCGCGAAGAGGCACGCGCAGCACTGCAGCGCGGCGACTTCGCCCGTGCCGAGCAGGCGTTTTCGCGTCTGCTCGAACTCCGCCGCGACGACGTCGAGACGCTGCAATTCCTGGCCTCTTGCCAGCTCGGCCGTGGCGACGCGGCACGCGCGATCGAATGGTTGCGCACAGCACACGATGCCCAACCCCGGGACGCCGCAATCCTGCATCAACTGGGTGCGGCACAGGTCGTGGCCGGGGATCTGCGCGGCGCGGAAAAAAGCCTGCGCGAAGGCCTCGCGCTGGCGCCCGGCATGTTCGTCGCGCGCCTGCGTCTGGGCGTGGTGTACGAGCAACAGGGGCGCCGGCACGAGGCCGTGACCGCTTACCAGGGCGCGATCAACGCCGCGCAGGCGCAGGGGCGCTGGCTCAGCGACGAGACCACCGCGCCGGGCGTGCGCGAGGCGGTGAAACACGCCGCGCAGTACGTCGCCGCGGGCCGTCGCGAACTGTTCGACGCGGTCATCGAACCATTGCGGCAGCGCTACGGGCGGACGGAACTGAGCCGCGTCGACCAGTGCCTGGCCATCTATCTGCACGAGCGGCCCGCGCTTCTGCCCGATCCGCGGCAGCGTCCCTTGTTCCTGTATTTCCCTGGCGTGCCCAGCCAGCCGTTCTATCCGCGCGAGCGCTTCCCGGAGCACGCGCGACTGGAAGCGGCGGTCGATGTGATACGCGAGGAACTGCGCGCCGTGCTGTCGGATGCGGACGATCCGCTCGTGCCGTTCCTGGGCGCGCCCTCGGCCGAGGCGATCGCGGCGCAATTGCTCGGTTCGACCGGCGCGCAAGAGGCATCCTGGGATGCGTTCTTCTTCTATCGGCACGGCGTGCGCCATGACGGAAATTGCGCGCGCTGCCCGCGTACCAGCGGCCTGCTCGATGCCATGCCGCTGGTCCGAGTTCGCGACCACGCGCCGGAAACCCTCTACTCGGTGTTGCGCCCGGGCACGCACATCCTGCCGCACCGCGGTGTCACCAACACGCGCCTGGTCACCCACCTTCCGCTCATCGTGCCGACCGACTGCGCGCTGCGCGTCGGTGGTCAAACCCACGTGTGGGAGGAAGGCCGCTGCGTCACCTTCGACGACACCTTCGAGCACGAAGCGTGGAACCGCAGTGGCCAGACCCGCGTGGTGCTGATCGTGGACAGCTGGAATCCCGACCTCAGCGAGGTGGAGAGGATGGCGGTGAGCGAGCTGGTCGCGGCCATCGGCGACTTCAACCGGTCCACGGCGGAACCTGATCCGCCATGAGTCACACGGCCGTCCAGACGGCTGGAAGATAGTGGCCATGACAGCCGCCTTGCACACCCATGACTGAGGGCATGGGCACTTGCTTGTTAAACAGTTGTTGCTGTCATACTCGGTGCGCTCGAAATGAGCGGGGGAAGCAGGGATTTACTTCACCGGGGAGTGCACATGAAATACGACTTGAATCACTTGTCATTGGCAGTGCGTCTGGCGTTGAGTGCGGGTGTTTTTTCGGTAGCGGGAGTGGCTCAAGCGCAAGTGTCGACACCGGACAGTCCGCAGTCGACCGAACAGACGTCGCAAGACCAGGCCACGCCGCCCTCCAAGAAGGAAGCGAAAACGCTGGAGTCGGTCCAGGTGACCGGCTCGCTGATCCGGCGCGTAGACGCCGAGACAGCCAGCCCGGTGATCACGCTTGACCGCGCAACGATCAGCAACTCGGGCAAGCCCGTGCTGGGCGACGTGCTGCAACAGATGCCGAGCATTTCCGGCAATGCCACCAATCCGGCCAACAACAGCAACGGCGGCGGCGTGGCCAGCCCCTTGCTGGAAGCCGGCGATGGCGCGTCGCGCGTCTCGCTTCGCGGCCTGGGCAACAACCGCACGCTGGTGCTGGTCAACGGCCAGCGCATGGCCAACCCGGACATCAACCTGATTCCGCCGGAGATGATCGAGCGGGTCGACGTGCTGGCCGAAGGCGCCTCGACGGTGTACGGCTCCGACGCCATCGGCGGCGTCGTCAACTTCATCCTTCGCAAGGACTTCAAGGGCGCCCAGTTCAGCCTCAACGACGGCATCTCCAGCCATGGCGATTCGCGGCGCCACGGCTTCAACCTGACCGGAGGCATGACCGGCGAGCGCTACAGCATTGCCGCCGGCCTCGACTACAACAAGTACGACGCGACGCTCGGCGCCGAGCGCAAGTTCTCCAAGCAGCAGTTGTACCTCTCCAGTGGTTCGGTGGTGGCGGCCGGCTCCAGTTCGATCCCGACCGGCCGCATCCAGGTGCCTGCCTCGGTCGCTGCCCAGTACGGCTGCGCGGTCGATCCGACGACCGGCACCGCCCAGGTGACGCTGGCCTCGGGCGACGGGTCGAGCCAGGCGGACTATCGCTGCCGGCTTTCCTCCGACACCTACAACTACGCCGCGCTCAACTACATCCAGACCGCGCAGAAGCGCACCAACGGCTTCGTGCTGGCGAACTTCAACGTCACCGACAACGTGACCGCGTTCGTCGACGCGTTCTACAACCACACCGTGTCCAGCGGCCAGGACGCGCCCTCGCCGGTCGGCACGGGCGACGGCCTGATCATTTCCGCGGACAACCCGATCAATCCGTTCGGCATCACGTTCAGCCAGAACGCGATCGCCGGCGATCCGAACAGCGGCTACAACTTCCAGACCCGCCTGACCGGTGCCGGCACGCGCGTGCACAGCTACACCACCAATACCGGGCAGATCAACGCGGGGCTGCGCGGCAATTTCGGCCAGACCAGCAGCTGGATCTGGGATGCCTCGATCAACTACAGCCATACCAAACGCGACCAGCGCGACACCAACGAGGTCGACATTCCCTCGTTGCAGGCCGCCGTGGATGCCGGCGCGAACATCTTCGACCAGGCGAATGCCGGCGATGTGCTGAGTGCCGGCGTGAAGACGCCGATCTACGTCTTCACCCAGTCCACCAAGCAGGCCCAGGTCGACGCCAGCGGCGAGCTGTGGGACCTGCCCGCCGGCCCGGTGCAGCTGTCCGTCGGCGCCCTGTACCGCAAGCAGTTCATGAACTACACCGTGAGCGACTTCGCGGTGCTCGATCCGGTGACCACCACCTGCCAGATCCTGCAGGAAGCCTGCGGCTCGCCCGGCCGCGGCAGCTACAACGTCAAGGAGCTGTTCGCCGAGACGCTCATCCCGCTGGTCTCGGACGTGGCATGGGCCAAGTCGCTGTATCTGGACCTGGGCGTGCGCAGCTCCAACTACAGCACCACCGGCACCACCACCAACGGCAAGATCGCGATCGAGTGGCGCCCGACCGACGACCTGCTGGTACGCGGCACGGTCTCGCAGGTGTTCCGCGCGCCCAACCTCAACGAGCTGTACGACGGCCGCACGCTGGTCCAGCCGGTGCTCAACGACCCCTGCGTCGGGCTCTCCGCGGCTGAGCTCGCGCAGCACCAGGCGGCCTGCCAGTTCGTTCCGGTGAACTGGGCAGGCAACGATCCGGCACAGGTCAACACGTTCTATTCCGGTGCCGCCACGGTGGGCGCGTCGCTGAAGCCCGAGAAGGGCAAGTCGATCGATTTCGGCCTGGTCTACGATCCGGACTGGGCGCCGGGTGTCTCGACCAGCCTCGACTTCTGGCACATCTACCTGTCCGACACGCTGACGGCGATCCAGGCCGATACCGTCGTCAACTCCTGCTACAACAACAGCGCCAGCCCGTACTGCTCGTTCATCACGCGCCAGGACAACACCAGCCGGCAGCCGGGCCAGGTGTTCCTGATCAACACGCCGGTGGTCAACCTGGGCACCCTCAGCACGTCCGGCATCGACTACACGCTGCGCTACAAGATCCCGCACTTCAATGTGGGCAGCATGGATCCAGGCAACTTCCGGGCCGGCCTCAACACCAGCTACACCTCGACCTACAACGTCAACGCCACGCCGGACGAAGCGGACTCGGAGACGATCAACTACGCCGGCACCTACACGCCGCAGTTCGGCAACATCTCGCGCTGGCGCGGGACGGTCACGCTCAACTGGGACAAGGGCAACTGGAGTGCCCAGTGGCAGTCCCGCTACATCAACAGCCTGACCGCGCTCAATGCCGACGCCGCCATCCACGGCGTGGACATCCCGGTGGCCTCGGTGGTCTACCACTCCATCCAGCTGGGCTATTCGGTGCCCTCGATCCACACCCGCTTCGACGTCGGCGTGGACAACCTGATGGACAAGCAGCCGCCGCGGCTTTACCAGAACGGTTCGAACTACAACGTGGACACCGCGACCTACGATGTACTCGGCCGCTACTACTGGGCTCGTGCGACAGTGAAGTTCTGACGCTCGACGCCAGCGAAGCTTGCTGACGGCACCCGGAGGGGTCGCGGATAACTCCGCGGCCCCTCTTGCATAATGCGGATCGGCCGACCGCGATCGAGGACGCATGCCCCACTCCGCCACCGACCTGGCCGATGCCTACAACGCCGGCGACATGGAGCGCGTGATCGCGCTCGCCAGCGCGGCGGGCGACCGGGCCGACGAGGGCATCCAGCTGCTGCTCGGACTGGCGCAACAGGCGACCGGCCGCTACGGCGAGGCTGCCACCACGTTTCGCCAACTCGCGCAGCAACGCCCGGACGTGTCGGCCTATTGGAACAACCTGGGCGTCGCCAGCCGGCTGAGCGGCGACCTGGCCGCCGCCGAGCAGTCGCTATCGAAGGCCAGATTGCTGGCGCCGGACGATGCCGACGTGCTCTACAACCTGGGCCTGCTCTACATCCAGCAGCGACGCTGGCTGTTGGCACGGGAGACGCTGCTCGACGTGGTGGGACGCGCGCCGGACTTCATCGACGCGCGCCTGCAGGCCGCGTTCGCCTGTTACGTGTGCGGCGACAATACCTGGCAGGAGGCGATGTTGGCCGGCGCCATCGACTGGCCGGCGCAACCGGCCGAGCAGGCGTTGATCCTTTCCTCGATGTTGTCGGCGCAGGGCGAGCTCCAGACCGCGCTGCGCGCGCTGGCGCAGGCGCAATTGCCCGACGGACCCGCGGGCGAACTGTTGCGGCTGCGCATCGCGGCGCAGCGCGTGTTGCTGCATGAGCGCAACAACCAGATCGACGAAGCGAAACGGCAACTCCAGCAGCTGCCGTTCGGCGCACTCGACGCCTTGCCGATGGACGCGCACCAGGTGCGTGCGGACGTGTGGCGCGCGCACGCCGCGCTGGCGATGCGCGCCGGCGCCTACGCCGAGGCGGCGACGCTGTACCGGAAGGCGCTGGCGCTTGCCGACGACGACGAAACCCGCGCCAGCGCCGGCTTCGCCCTCGCCGCTGCGTGCGATCGGCTGGGCCAGCACGCCGACGCGTGGCAGGCCTTGCGGGCCGCGCACGAAGCGCAAGTGGAGATCGCGCGCACCGTGCTGCCGGAACTGCTGGCGCCCGACAGCCAGCCCCTGCAGATGGCCGACGTCGATCGCGCCGTCCACGCCCGCTGGAGGCCATTGCACGCGCCGAACAGCCGGCAGAGCCCGGTCTTCGTCGTGGGCTTTCCTCGTTCGGGCACGACCTTGCTGGAGCAGATGCTCGATGCCCACCCGGATTTCCGGTCGATGGACGAGCGGGCCTTCATCCATGAGCTGACGCAACGCATGGAGCAGGTCGGCCAGCGCTACCCGGCCGACCTGGCGAACCTGACCGGGACCGAAGCCGACCAGCTGCGCGCGGCCTACTTCCGGATGGTCGGGCGCGTGTTGCCGGACCTGGGGCGGCATCGGCTGGTGGACAAGAATCCGCTCAACATGCTGTGCCTGCCGATGATCATGCGGCTGTTTCCCGAGGCCCGCATCATCCTGTGCCTTCGTCATCCCTGCGATGTGCTGCTGAGCTGCAGCATGCAGCCGTTCCGCTCACCGGCGTTCATGGTGCTGTGTTCGTCGCTGCAGCGCCTGGCGCGCGGTTACGTGCAGGCTTTCGAGCAGTGGTATCGGCAGGTGGAGGTGTTCGGGCCCCGGGTGCTCGAGTGGCGCTATGAATCGGTCGTCGGCGACCTGGACGACCACCTCGCGCGGCTGGGGACGTTTCTCGACGTCGCCGATGCCTCGCCGATGGCGCGCTTCGCCGATCACGCAAAAAACAAGCGCTTCATCAGCACGCCCAGCTATGCGCAGGTGACCCAGGGCGTCCACCCGGGGTCGGTCAACCGCTGGCGCGGCTACCGCGACCGGTTCGAACCCGTCCTGCCGCTGCTGCGGCCGCTGATCGAGCGCCTCGGCTACTCCTGCCGATAACCGGACGCCGGCGTGACTTCTGGCCTAGTCGCGGCAACCGCGCACGCGGCATGCTGGCTGATCGAACCCCAAGGAGTCGTCCCCATGCACCCACGCCTGTCCCTGCTGGCGCTTGGCGTTGCGCTCGGCCTGTCCGCCGGCGCGCACGCGTCCGAGCCGGTCGCCGTCGAGCAGCCCAAGCTCACCGCCCAGACGCTCGATTCCGGCGGCACCATGCCGGCCGAGCAGGCCCGCCTGCATTTCGACCACGCGGAACTGCATTTCACCATCGATCCGGCCAAGCGCCACCTCGATGGCGAGGCCATGTTGCGCTTTACCGCGCGCGAGCCGACCGACGTCCTGCTGCTGGACCTGGACAGGAACCTGCCGATCCGCAGCATCGCCGTCGACGGCAAGCCGCTCGCCGGGAGCGCCTGGAGCAATCCGGACGGCCGCCTGCGCATCCAGTTGCCCCAAGCCCTGGCCAAGGGCGGCAGCGTAAGCACCACCATCGCCTACGGCGGTCAGCCGCACGTGGCCAAGCGCGCGCCGTGGGATGGCGGGTTCGTGTGGAGCCATACGCAGGACGGCCAGCCGTGGGTCGCCAGCGCGGTCGAAGGCGAGGGCTGCGACCTGTTCTGGCCGTGCATCGATCAGCCCACCGGCGAGCCGGACCTGGTGGACACCTGGGTGACCGTGCCCAAGGCGCTGGCCGCGCCGGGCAACGGCGTGCTGGTGGACATCAAGGACAACGGCGCCACGCGCACCTGGCACTGGCGGATCAAGCAGCCCGACACGTACGCGATCACGATCAACGTGGGACCGTTCGAAGAGCTCAAGGGCGACTACAAGAGCCGCTACGGCAACACCATCCCGATGGAACTGTGGTATCTGCGCGGGCACGAGGCCGGTGCCAGGGCGTTGTTCGCCGAGTTCCCGCGCATGCTCGACTTCTTCGAGCAGGAAATCGGCCCCTATCCCTTCGGCGACGAGAAGATGGGTGTGGTCGAAACGCCCCACCTGGGCATGGAACACCAGACCATCAACGCCTACGGCAACGGCTATCCGAAGAGCGAGTACGGCTACGACTGGCTGCTGCAGCACGAGTTCGCGCACGAGTGGTTCGGCAACCAGGTGACCAACCGCAACTGGGACGACATGTGGCTGCACGAGGGTTTCGGCACCTACATGCAGCCGCTCTACGGGCAGTACCTCAACGGCGACATGCCGTACTTCGCGATGCTTCACGACGAGCGGATGAAGCTGTCGAACAAGGTGCCGATCGTGTCCGGCCAGCCGAAGACCGAAGAGCAGGTCTACGACGGCAAGACCGGGCCGGGCCTGGACATCTATTACAAGGGCTCGCTGGTGATGCATACGCTGCGCGGGCTGATCGGCGACGACGCGTTCTTCGAGAGCGTGCGCCGGCTGGTCTACGGAAGGCCGGATCCGAAGCCGGGCAACTTCAAGCCGCGCTATGCCACGACGAAGGATTACCTCGGCATCGTCGACCAGGTGACCGGCAAGAACCTCAAATGGTTTTTCGACGTGTACCTGTATGACGCGGCACTGCCGAAGCTCGAGACGACCCGGCATGGCGACAACCTGCAGTTCCGCTGGGTGACCGGCCACGGCGAGCCGTTCCCGATGCCACTGGAAGTGCAGGTGGGCGATACCGTGCGCACGTTGGCGATGGCCGACGGCACAGGCGAACTGCGCGTGCCGGAAGGGAGCTTGATGATCGTCGACCCGCGTTCGAAGGTGCTGCGCGAGATGCCCCACGTGGAGGCGTTCCAGGCGTGGGAGAAGGCGCAGGCAGCGGAGAAGAAGGCTCGGGAGAAGACGGGGAAGAAGGACTGAGGCCGCGTTGTCGGTGGACAGTCGGGTAGCCCTTCGACTTCACTGCGCTACGCCCAGGGTGAAAGGCTTTTGGTGGTGCGCAGCTTCCGATTCCGTTCCTTCCGGGAATGGATGACGGCGAGGACGGGATGGTTCGGTCCGAGCGAAAAGGACGGCGGAACTCGTACTCGCGCTTTCGCTCGAATCCTCTCCGTGTGCCGACAGGCGGGTGAGGGTTCGGGCGAGGCCGAAGATACCCAGCCTCGCGGAATGGATTCCCGAACGACAAAAAAAAGCCCGGCCAGGCCGGGCTTTTTTTCGTCACTTCAGCGTGGCTCTGTCGCCGGTTTCTCCGGCGCCATCACTGCCGCGGTGGAGAACTTGCCGCCGTAGGGCAACACTTCCGCGGCCAGCTTGGGGTTGCCCTTGATCAGGCCGATCGCGTCGAACAGGATGTGCGCGGTTTCCTGCAGCTCCGGATCCTTGGCGTTCTTGGCTTCCTTCTCCTGCTTGAGCTCGGCCTTGAGGCTGCGCTCGTTGGCGTTGAGGCCATCGTCCAGCGGCGATTCCTCGCCGGCCAGGCTGCCGTCGGTACCATCGATCGCCTTGTGCCGCGCGCGGAAGTCGGCCTGGATCGCGTCCTGACGCTTGCGCTCGGCCTGGCGCTCGGCGAGGTTCAGCGACACCGTGGTCTGGTCGCGCATCTTCTTGTATTGCGCCAGCTCGTCCAGCATCAGCTGCCAGGCCGGCGACTTGACCACGCGCGCATCGTGCTTGGACTTCAGCTGCGGCAGGTAGGCGGAGAGATCCGCGACCTGGCTGTACGGCGCTTTCTGGATCTGCGTCCACGGCAGCGCGTTGTCGTAGGTGGACTCGCCGAAGTCCTTCTCGTCGCCGTTCTTCGGGAACAGGATGTCGGGCGTGACGCCCTTGAGCTGCGTCGAGCCGCCGTTGATGCGGAAGAACTCGGCGATGGTCATCTTCAGTTCGCCGTACTGCGGCTTCTCGCTGTCGCCCTGGGCGAAGCGGTCCAGGTCCACCAGGTTCTGCACGGTGCCCTTGCCGAAGGTCGGCTCGCCGACGATCAGGCCGCGGCCGTAGTCCTGGATCGCGGCGGAGAAGATCTCCGAGGCCGAGGCCGAGCCGCGGTTGACCAGCACCGCCATCGGACCACTCCAGGTCAGGCCCGATTCGTCGTCGCCCTGCACTTCGACCTGGCCGCGCGCATCGCGCACCTGCACGACGGGGCCCTGGTCGATGAACAGGCCGGTCAGCTCGTTGGCCTCGGCCAGCGAGCCGCCGCCGTTGTTGCGAAGGTCGACCACCACGCCCTGTACGCCAGCGGCCTTGAGCTCGCCGAGCAGCTTGGCGACGTCGCGGGTGGCGCTCTTGTAGTCCTTGTCGCCTTCGCGGCGCGCGCCGAAGTCGGAGTAGAAGGTGGGCAGGTCGATCACGCCGATCTTGCGGGTGGCGTCGCCATCCTTGACCTCGATGATCTTCTTCTTGGCCGCCTGTTCCTCGATGCTGACCTTCTTGCGCACCATCGTGACCAGCTCGTGCTTGCCGTCGGGGCCGGCATCGGCGGGCAGGATCTCCAGCCGCACGGTGGTGTCCTTCTTGCCGCGGATCTTGTCGACCACGTCGTCCAGGCGCCAACCGATCACATCGACCATCGGGCCGTCGGTGCCCTGTCCGATCGCCACGATGCGATCACCCACTTCGATCTTGCCGGACTTGTCCGCCGGGCCACCGGGGACGACCTCGCGGATCTGCGTGTATTCGTCGCGCGCCTGCAGCACCGCGCCGATGCCTTCGAGCGACAGCTTCATGGCGATATCGAAGTTTTCCGCCGCGCGCGGGCCGAGGTAATCGGTGTGCGGATCGGTGGTCTCGGCGTAGGCGTTCATGAAGGTCTGGAACGCATCCTCGCCGTCAAGCTGCTTCACGCGGTCGATGTAGCCGGCGTAGCGCTTGTCCAGCGTCTTGCGGATGTCGTCGTCGCTCTTGCCGGCAAGCTTCAGGCGCAGCCAGTCGTTCTTGGTGCGCTTGCGCCACAGGTCGTCCAGCGCGGTCTGGTCGGCCGGCCACGTGGCGTGCTCGCGATCGTAGGTGTAGTTCTCTTCCTTGGTCAGGTCGAAACCCTGCTTGAGGAGGCCGCGCGCGAAGTTCATGCGATCGACGGCGCGCCGGACGTACAGGTTGAACACGCTGAACGGGCCGGAGAGATCCTTGTTCCAGATGGCGTCGTCGAACTTGGTCTTCAGCGGTTCGAAGCGGGCCATGTCGGCCTGGGTGAAGAACACCTTCTCGCCGTCGAGCATGTCGAAGTAGGCCTTGTAGATCTTGGCCGACATGACGTCGTCGAGCGGCTTGGCGTCGTAGTGGAATCGCGTGAGGAAGCGCGCGGACAACTGCGCGGCGTCGGCCTGGGTGTCGGTGGACTTCAACGGCAGCGTGGAAGCCTTGTGGCCTTCCTCGCCCTGCACGGCGGGCGCCTGCGCTTGGGCGTGGGCGGCCGGCAGGACCAGGGCAAGCAGCAGGGCGAGCGTGGGGCGCAGGGTCATGGGAATCTCAGGCGAGTTCGGTGACGCCGGCTGCATGGGCCTGCAGGTCGGCATGGTAGGAGGAACGCACCAGTGGGCCGGAAGCGACATGATGGAAGCCCATCGCTTCGCCCGCCTCGCGCAGCGCGTCGAATTCGTCGGGAGTCCAGTAGCGCACGACCGGGTGATGGTGCGGCGTGGGCTGCAGGTACTGGCCGATGGTGATCATGTCCACGTCATGGGCGCGTAGATCGCGCAGCGTCTCGATGACCTGCTCGAAGGTCTCGCCCAGGCCCAGCATGATGCCGGACTTGGTCGGCACGTCCGGGTGCTGCGCCTTGAAGCGCTTGAGCAGGTCCAGCGACCACTGGTAGTCGGCGCCCGGGCGCACTTCGCGGTACAGGTGCGGAACGGTTTCGAGGTTGTGGTTGAACACGTCCGGCGGGAAGTCCTTGAGTACTTCCAGCGCCCGCTCCATGCGGCCCTTGCCGCGGAAGTCGGGGGTCAGGATCTCGATCTTGATGTTGGGGCTGGCGTGGCGCGTGGCGCGGATGCAGGAAGCGAAATGCTCGGCACCGCCGTCGCGCAGGTCGTCACGGTCGACCGAGGTGATCACCACGTACTTCAGGCGCATGTCGGCGATCGTCTGCGCCAGGCGCGCCGGCTCCAGCGGATCGGGCGGCTGCGGGCGGCCGTGGGCGACATCGCAGAACGAGCAGCGGCGCGTGCACACCTCGCCAAGGATCATGAACGTGGCGGTGCCCTTGGAGAAGCACTCGTGGATGTTGGGGCACGAGGCCTCCTCGCACACCGTCACCAGCGCGTTCTCGCGCAGGCGCGCCTTCAGTTCCTGCACGGCATTGCCTTGTGGCAGCCGCACGCGGATCCACGAAGGCTTGCGCAAGGTCGGCACGCTCGCGTCGAACGCGGCGCGGTTGCGGGCGATCTTGTCGTTGCCCAGCTGCTTTTCGGGCGCGTCGACCACGCTGATCGGGATGACCCTGGAGGAAATTTCGCTCATCTGCGACTGCCTAGACCGCGGCGCGCGCGGGGAGTTCGGGGAGGACGGGGGCGGCCGGCACCGCGTGGAAGCCGAACTGGCGGCAGAATTGCCCCACCAGCACGTCTTCGACCTGCGCCAACTGCGACGGGCCGCCCAAGTCTAGCACTTGCGTGACGGCCAAACCCTTGTAGCCACAAGGGTTGATCCGTCCGAACGGCTCCAGGTCCATGGCCACGTTGAAGGCCAGACCGTGGAAGCTGCACCCCCGCCGTACGCGCAGGCCCAGGGCAGCCACCTTGGCGCCAGACACATAGACGCCCGGGGCGCCTTCCACCCGCGCGGCCTCGATCGACCAGTGCGCCAGCGTATCGATCAGCGCCTGTTCGATGCGGTTGACCAGCTCGCGCACGCCCACACCGGTGCGGCGCAGGTCGATCAGCGGGTAGCCGACGATCTGGCCGGGTCCGTGGTAGGTCACCTGGCCGCCACGGTCGACGGGGATCAACGGGATGTCGCCCGGCGCCAGCACGTGCTCCATCTTTCCGGCCTGGCCCAGGGTGAACACCGGGTCGTGCTCGAGCAGCCACAGTTCGTCGGGCGTGTCCGGTCCGCGCGCGTCGGTGAAGGCGCTCATCGCCTTCCAGGTGCGCTCGTAGGGCTGGCGGCCGAGGCGGCGGATGAGGAGCGGGCGGGAGTCGGGGGGCATGGGCGCTACCGGGGAAATGGGGAGCAGATGAGGCGGACCGGGCGAAATGCAAGCCGGCGCTTTTGAAGCCGCCTCCCTCTGGAGAGAGGGTATGAGTCAGGGCCGGGGCTCGCGGGAAAACCTTTCACGGCGCTTTAGGCAAAGCCGGCCCTCATCCCAGCCCTCTCCCGGAGGGAGAGGGCGCAGGAGCCTATAGCGTGTAGCGGATGGCCGGATCGGCGCGCAGCGCCGTGTGCGCACCGTCGTACTGCTCGCGGGTATCGCAGCGGAAGCTCACGGTCACCGAGATGAACTTCCCCTCGCGCGAGGGGCGCTGGCTGACCGTCTCGTGCAGTACGTGCAGGCCCTCGCCCTCGAGGATCCGCGGCACGCGCCTGGGCAGGTCCGCGCTGGCGTCGCCCAGCGCGGTGATCTCGAACTCACCGGGGAACCGGAAGCCCTTGCCTTCCTTCTTCGCCTGGCTGAAATCGATTTCGTGCATTACTTTTTGTCCGCAGCGGGGGCCGTGGCCGCAGCGTCGTCCTTCTTGTCGCCGTGGAACCACAGCAGGATGGAATCCCACAGGCGCTTGAAGAAGCCGCCCTGCGGGGCGTCGTCGAGCGCCACCAGCGGTGCCGACTGCAACGGCTTGCCGTCCAGCGTGACGCGCAGGGTACCCACCTGCTGGCCCTTCTTGAACGGGGCGACCAGGGTCGCGGGGATGTCCATGATGGCCTTGAGCTGGTCGTACTGGCCGCGCTTGACGGTCACATCCATCGGCTGACTGATGCCCAGCGGCAGCGTGCCTGCCTCGCCCTTCCAAAGCTTGGGCGTGGCCAGCGGCTTGTTGGCGTCGTACAACTTGTGGGTTTCGTAGAAGCGGAAACCGTAGTTGAGCAGCGCCATGGCCGAATCGGCGCGCGCCTTCTCCGAGCTCGCACCCATGACGATGGCGATCATGCGCGAATCGCCCTGCTTGGCCGAGGCGGCCAGGCAGTAACCGGCCGCGGCAGTGTGGCCGGTCTTGATGCCGTCCACGCTGGGATCGCGCCATAGCAGGGTGTTGCGGTTGCCCTGCTTGATGCCGTTCCACACGAACTGCTTGACCGCCGAAATCGCGTAGTCCTCCGGGAAATCGTGGATCAGCGCGCGCGACAGGAGCGCGATGTCCCGCGCCGTGGTGTAGTGGTTCTCGATCGGATAGCCCGAGGCGTTCTCGAAGTGCGAACCGGTCATGCCCAACTGCTTGGCGTAGGCATTCATCAGGTTGGCGAAGGCTTCCTCGGAACCGGCGGTGTGCTCGGCCAGCGCGATCGCCGCATCGTTGCCCGACTGGATGATCATGCCGTACAGCAGGTCCTTGAGCGGAACCTGGCTGTTGAGCTTGAGGAAGCTGGTCGAACCATCGGTGCCTGCGCCACCGCCGCGCCAGGCGTGCTCGCTGATGGTGACCGGATCGGTCATCTTGATCTTGCCGTTGGCAAGCTCAGCCGAGACCACGTAGTCGGTCATGATCTTGGTGATCGAGGCCGGTTCGACGCGCTCGTCCGGATTCTTGCTGGCCAGTACCTGCCCGGTGGCGTAATCCATCAACACCCAGGCCTTGCCGTCCACGTCCGGCGGCGGCGGCACCGGTGCCTCCGGCACGGTCGGGCGCGGCACCGGCGAAGGCTTCGGCGGCGTCTGCTGCGCGAAGGCGGCGCCGGCGATCAGCGCGGCGGCGGCAAAGGTGGTCAGGGTACGGCGGAAAAAGCTCATCGTCGGTATCGATCCCGTTTCTGTGGCCGGCGCCCCGCGCGCCAGCGCGAAAAATGCATCGCTCAGTCTACCGCGACCTGCGGTCGGGGGAGGCCGAGCTCTTCGATCTGGTCGGTCACGCGGTCGGCCTGGTCGACGTCGTCCAGCGGTCCCACGCGCACGCGGCGGATGTTGTGTCCGTTGACCTCCACATCGGTCACCTGCACCGGCGCCAGCCGGGCCGAGCGCAGCCGTGTGGCCACGCGGTCCGCGTTCGCCAGGTCGGAGAATGCGCCCACCTGCAGCCAGATGGCCGGGTGGGCGCTACCCGATGGGACCGCCGCTTGCGCGGTCAGTTCCTCGGCCGTCCCATCGTCGTCCCGATGAGCCGGGTCGATCGCGCGCACTTCGACCAGGCCGGTGCCCTTGGGCCAGATGCCGATCTTGACGGCGGCCGCGTAGGACAGGTCGATCAGCCGGTTCTCGTGGAACGGCCCGCGATCGTTGATGCGCACGATGACGCTCTTGCCGTTTTCCAGATTGGTCACGCGCGCGTAGCTGGGCAGCGGCAGCGTCTTGTGCGCAGCGCTGAAGGCGTACATGTCGTAGTTCTCCAGGCTGGAAGTCTTGTAGCCGTGGAACTTGGCGCCGTAGAACGAGGCGATGCCGCGCTCGTCGTAGCCACGCGCATCGGAGAGCACGCGATAGGTCTTGCCGAGCACGGTGTAGGGCGACTTGTTGCCATAGAGCGAGCGCGGCTCGATCCTGGGCACCGGCTCGGGAATCCGGCTGACGTCGATCGCCGGCGGCACGCTGTCGTCGTTGTCGCGATAGCGGCTGGACTGCGGGCGGCTGATGTCGTCGCGGAAGCCGCCATGGCGGCCTTCCGCGCGCGGACCCGCTACCTTGCCGCCATGCGAGGGCCGCGGATGCGAACCGCCGCACCCGGCCAGCGCCAACGCGACTATCGCCAGGACGCCAGCGCGCCAGCTCACGGCACGGCATCCGCCGAGCGCACGCCCGCGGCAATGCCCTCAGCCAGCTGGTGCACGGCCAGGGCATACAGCGGGCTCTTGTTGTAGCGGGTGATCACATAGAAGTTCTGGAAGGTGAACCAGTATTCGGGGCCGTTGCCGCCTTCGAGCGCCTGCAGGCTGGTCATCCGGCCCGGATCGAACGACTCCAGCGGCGCGTAGCCCCAGGCCTCCAGTTGCTCCAGTGGCCAGCGCGGCTGCGGGTCGGGGACGTCCAGCGTCCTCGGCGCCGTGTCCGGCTGCGCCCGCGCGGCGACCGGGCCGCCGCGCTCCCAGCCGTGGCCGGCGAAATAGTTGGCGACGCTGGCCAGGATGTCCGGCAACGAACCCTGCATGTCGATGTGGCCGTCGTGGTCGCCGTCCACGCCGAAGTCGCGGATGCTGGAGGGCATGAACTGGCCCCAGCCCTGCGCGCCGGCGTAGGAGCCGGTGAGCGTGTCCAACGGACCGGCCAGGTGGTTGGCCGGCAGCTCCAGCAGCACCTTCAGCTGCTCGCGGAAGAACTTCGCGCGCGGCGGGTAATACAGGCCCAGCGTGACCAGCGCATCGAGCACCTTGTACTTGCCGGTGTTGCGGCCGTAGAAGGTTTCCACGCCCAGGATGGCCACCAGGTACTCGGGCGCCACGCCGTACTGCCCGGCGATGCGCTCGATCAATTCGCGATGGTCGCGGTAGAAGGCCACGCCCTCGTCGATCCGCTTGGGCGTGATGAAGATCGGCCGGTAGTCCTTCCACGGCTTCGCTTCGGCCGGGCGGTTCATCGCGTCGATGATCGACTGCTGCATCTGCGCGCCACTGAGCAGCGCATTGAGTGTGGCCGGGTCCTTGCCGGTGTCGCGCGCTACCTCGCGCACCAGTTCGGCCTGGCCGGGATGGACCGTTTTCTCGGCGTGCACCGGCGCGACGGCCAGCAGGAGGGCGGCGAGCACGCCGGGCAGGCGGCACGAGCGAAGAAGAGACATGGGGAACACCGCGCGGATCGACATCGCACCCAAGCCTATCACGCGTGCACGGCCGATCCGGGGCCGAACCGGGGCGACAGGGTGACGCCGCTCAGTCATGCATCTTGCGGTTGGCGTGGATCGACATCAGCACGCCGAAACCGCTCAACAGGCTGACCGCCGAGGTGCCGCCGTAGCTGACGAACGGCAGCGGCACGCCGACCACTGGCAGCATGCCGGCGATCATGCCGCCGTTGACGAAGACGTAGACGAAGAAGCTCATCGCGATCGCGCCGGCGAGCAGGCGTGAATAGGTGTCGCGCGCCTCCATCGCGATCCACAGGCAGCGGCCGATGATGAAGGCGTACAGCGCCAGCAGGCAGACCACGCCGACCAGGCCGAATTCCTCGGAGAACACGGCGAAGATGAAGTCGGTGGTGTGCTCGGGCAGGAAGTCCAGCCGCGACTGCGTGCCATGCGTCCAGCCCTTCCCGAAGACGCCCCCCGAACCCACCGCGATCTGCGACTGGATGATGTGCCAGCCATTGCCCAGCGGATCGGCCTCGGGATTGAGCAGGGTCAGCACGCGATCGCGCTGGTACTGATGCATGAAATGCCAGCCCACCGGCACCATGCCGGCGGCGATGCCCAGCAGCAGGCCGATGCGCCACCAGGCGACGCCGGAGAGGAACAGCGCGAACGCCCCGGCGGCGGCCACCAATAGCGCTGTTCCCAGGTCGGGCTGCTTGGCGATCAGCCCACCAGGGATGGCGATCAGCAGGCCGACCACGGCCATGTCCTTCCAGCTCGGCGGCAGTTGGCGCGGGTGCAGGTACCAGGCGGCCATCATCGGCATGGTCAGCTTGAGCAGCTCGGACGGCTGGAAGCGCATGAAGCCCAGGTCCAGCCAGCGGTCGGCGCCACGGCCCTCGCCCAGCAGCGCCACCACCACCAGCAACGCGGTGCTGCCGGCGTAGAGCCAGGGTGTCCAGCTGCGCAGCACCGTGGGCGGGATGCGTGAGATCAGCAGCAGCAGCGCCGCGCCGAGCACGAACCGCGCCGCCTGGCCGCCGACCAGGCCCAGGTCGCCGCCGCCGGCGCTGTACAGGGTGACCAGGCCGACCGTGGCCAGCGCCAGCAATCCCATGGCCAACGGCAAATCGATCCGCGGCCGGGTCAGGATGCGGCGCAGGAAACGGCGCATGCGCGCGTAGAGCATTCCGATCATGGCGTGGTCCCGCCCTCGGCCGGCACCGGCATGTCTTCAGGCTGGTCGGGCGCCGGGGGTGCCGGGGCGGCCGCCGGCGGCTGAGATTTGACCGGTGCGCCACCCTGCGTGGCAAGCCAGGACTCCATCACCGTACGCACGATCGGGCCCGCTGCTTCGGCACCCCACGCACCGGCCTCGAGCATGGCGACCACCGAGATCTTCGGGTCGTCCGCCGGCGCGAAGGCCTCGAACCAGGCGCGATGGCGCGCGGCAAGGTAGGCGGTGTTCTTGTTGGTGTCGTAGGCCGAGGACGTGCGCGAGAAGCGCTCGGCCGTGCCGCTCTTGCCCGCGACCACCAGCGGAAAGCCGATGAACTGCTTGGCGCCGGTGCCGCTGGTCACCACCGCTTCCATGCCTTGCTTGATCACGTCCAGGTGGGCCGGATCGGTCACCAGCGAGGGGCCGGTCGGCGGGTTGGGCAACGGCTGTCTGGGGGCATCGACGCCATCCTGGGTCGCCATCACCAGCCTGGGCGCACGCGGGATGCCCTTCCCGGCCAGGATCGACACCGCATGCGCCAGCTGCAATGGCGTCACCGCCCAGTAGCCCTGGCCGATGCCGGCGATGATCGTTTCTCCCGGATACCAGGGCTGGCGCGAATGCGCCATTTTCCAATCGCGCGAAGGCAAGACGCCGTTCTCCTCGCCGTCGAGGTCGATGCCGGTCTTTCGGCCGAAGCCGAAGCGCCCCATCCAGTCGCTCAGGCGGTCGATGCCCAGGTCCAGCGCAAGTTTGTAAAAGTAGGTGTTGGTCGATTTCTCGATCGCCTTGACCATGTCGACCACGCCATCGCCACCGCGCTTGTCGTCGCGGTAGCAGCGCGAGGCCCCGGGCAGGCAGAACTCGCCCGTGGACAGCACCGTATCCTCCGGCCTGCGGACGCCGTAGGCCAGACCGCCGAGGGCCAGGAACGGCTTCACCGTGGAGCCGGGCGGATACACGCCACGCAGCGCGCGGTTGTACAGCGGCTTGTCCGGCGCGGTGGTCAATGCCTTGTAGTCGGCACTGCTGATGCCGTTGACGAACAGGTTCGGATCGAAGCTCGGCACGCTGACCATGGCCAGGACCTGGCCGTTGCGCGGATCGATCGCCACGGCGGAGCCCGCTCGACCGTCGAACGCGGCCATGGTCGCCTTCTGGATGCGCACGTCGATCGAGAGATAGAGGTTCTTGCCGGGGACCGGCGCATGGGTTTCGAGCACGCGCTGGGTGCGGCCGTCGGCGTTGACCTCGACCAGTTCATAGCCCGGCGTTCCGTGCAGCACATCCTCGTACGAGCGCTCGATCCCGCTGCGGCCGACGTGGCTGGTGCCCTGGTAGCGGTCCGGGTCCAGGCGCTTGAGATCGTCCGCATCGATGCGGCCGACGTAGCCGATCACGTGCGCGAACAACTCGCCGTAGGGATAGTGGCGGGTCAGGTAGGGCACCACGTCCACGCCCGGGAAGCGCCAGCGGTTGATCGCGAAGCGGGCGATGTCGTCCTCGGACAGGTGCATCTTCAAGGGGACGTTCTCGAAGCGACGGCTCTGCTTCAGGCGCTTCCTGAAGTCGGCGACGTCGTCCGGGTCCAGCGGCACCACCGCGCCGATCTGCGCGAGCATGGCACTCATGTCCGGCACCTGCTCGGGTACCACCTCGAGCCGGAATGCCGGCACGTTGTCGGCCAGCAGCACGCCGTTGCGGTCGTAGATCAGCCCACGTGCCGGCGGGATCACCTTCGGCTTGACGCGGTTGTTCTCCGAGCGGGTCACGAACTCGTCGTGGCGCATCACCTGCAGGTAGAAGAAGCGCCCGGACAAGGCCATCAGGCCCAGCACGATCAGGGCGAATCCGACCAGCGAGCGCCGCTGGAAAAGCGCCGCCTCGCCGCGGGGATCCTTCAGTGCGCGCCGCCTCTTCATTTCATTGCAGGCGCAGGCGCATGCGCAGGTCATCCAGCAACAGGAACACGAATGGCCAGAGCGCCGCGCCGACGAACGGCGAGATCCACCAACTCGCTGGCGGCAGCGCGTCGCCGGCGAACACCCGCACGATCGTCAACAGGATGCGATCGTTCAGCAGCAGCGCGAGCACCGCCAGGGTCTGCTGCCACATCGGAAAGAAGCGCAGTCGTGAGCGGAAACGCAACGCGATGAAGACCAGCGCGGTCAGGCGCAACGCCTGTTCACCCAGCAGCACGCCATCGAGCAGGTCGGCCGCCAGACCCATCGTGAAAGCCAGGCCGAGCGTCACCCGCTCTCCCGATTCCAACGACCAGTACAAGAGCACCAGCGCCGGCCAGTACGGCTTGAACGGCTCGAGCACGTCCGGCAGTGGCACCAGCATCGACAGCAGAGCGATCACCAGCGTGCCGATGAACCACCCGAGGGCCAGGCGCTGCCGGTTCATGGCTGCCCCTTCGCCGGCGGTGCGGCCTTGGTGGCCTCGCCGGTGCCCGCGGGTGCGAGGTCAGCCGGAGGTCCCGCCGGCCGGACGGGCTCGGGCGGCCCGACCGGTTCGGCCTGGTCGTGCAGCAGCAGCACGTCTTCGCTGCGGCTGATGTCCGCACTGGGTTGCGCCTGTGCTTCCAGGAACATGCCGGTGGCCGCGGGCGCCACGCGGGTGACCGCGCCGACCGGGAAGCCCGGCGGGAAGCGCCCGCCCAGGCCGGAGGTCAGCAGCCGGTCGCCCTCGTGCACATCGGCCGCCATCGGGATGGTCGGCAGCACCAGCCGGTCGCCATCGCGCGAGCCATAGGCGATGGTGCGCAAGCCGGTGCGCTCGACGGTCACCGGCAACGCATTGTTCGGGTCGGTGATAAGCATCACCACCGAGGTCGTCGGCAGCGTCTGGATGACCTGCCCCATCACGCCGCGCGCATCGATGACCGGCTGCCCTGGCTTGACGCCATCGCGGGCGCCCACGTTCAGCAGCAGGCGATGGCGGTAGGCGCCCAGGTCGACGCCGACCACGCGGGCCAACTGGACGTTGAGCTCAAGGCTGCGCTGGGTATCGAGCAGCTCCTTCAGATGCTGGTTCTGCTGCGCCACCGCCGCCATGCGGTTGAGCTTGGCGTTGGCCAGCAGCAGGTCCTCGCGCAGGCGCTGATTCTGGTTGGTCAGCCGCTGGCGGTCGGCGAAGGCCACCGAGAGCGTGCGCATCCCTTCCACCGGCAGGCCGGCGAGGCGATACAGCGGCTCGACCGCCACGGCGGCGCCGTAGCGGATGCGCCACATCCAGCCATTGCGATGGTCGAGCACCATCAGCACCATCGCCAGCGCGAGGTAGCCGATCAGCCGCAAGGTGCCGGTGGACCCGGCGAACAGGGGCGAGGATTCCTGGCCCATCAAGAGAATCCGAAAAGGAAGGAGCGACGCAGACGGTCGCCATCAAGCGTGGCAGAAGGCACCGGCATGGCACAACGGATTTGCCACCCTCCATCGCGGAGGGGGCCGGGGACGGGCGACCGGATCGGTCTCAGTCCCATGTCGTCGAACACACCTCGCGTTTCCCCCGTACAGGCCGCGACCGCCGCGTGCAGCGGCCCGGCCATGCCTCACTCCGGCGCGAAGAAATCGCTGCCGTGCTGGTCGATCAGTTCCAGCGCCTTGCCGCCGCCACGCGCCACGCAGGTGAGCGGATCATCGGCAACCTGCACGTGCAGGCCGGTTTCCTCGGAGATAAGGCGATCCAGGTCCCGCAGCAGCGCGCCGCCACCGGTCAACACGATGCCACGCTCGGCCACGTCCGAGCACAGCTCCGGCGGGGTCTGCTCCAGCGCCGACTTGACCGCCGCCACGATGCCCGACAGCGGCTCGTGCAGCGCCTCGAGCACTTCGTTGGAGTTGATCGTGAACATGCGCGGCACGCCCTCGGCCAGATTGCGACCGGAGATCTCGATCTCCTTGACGTTGCTCTGGGGGAAGGCGCAGCCGATCTCCAGCTTGATCCGCTCGGCGGTGGACTCGCCGATCAGCGTGCCGTGGTTGCGGCGCACGTAGTTGATGATCGCCTCGTCGAACCGGTCGCCGCCCACGCGCACGGACTGCGAGTAGACGATGCCGTTGAGCGAGATCACTGCCACTTCGGAGGTGCCGCCGCCGATGTCCAGCACCATCGCGCCGCGCGCCTCGTGCACCGGGATGCCGGCGCCGATCGCCGCGGCCATCGGCTCCTCGATCAGGAATACGTCGCGGGCGCCGGCGCCCTCGGCCGATTCCTTGATGGCGCGACGTTCAACCTGGGTCGAGCCGCACGGTACGCACACCAGCACGCGCGGGCTGGGACGCAGCATGCGCGACTTGTGCACCTGCTTGATGAAGTGCTGCAGCATCGCCTCGGTCATGGTGAAGTCGGCGATGACGCCGTCCTTCATCGGGCGCACCGTGGCGATATTGCCCGGCGTGCGGCCGAGCATGCGCTTGGCGTCGCCACCCACGGCGGCCACCGTGCGCGGGCCGCCCGGACCGCGATCCTGGCGGATCGCCACCACCGACGGCTCGTTCAGGATGATGCCCTGCCCACGCACGTAGATCAGCGTGTTGGCGGTGCCGAGGTCGATGGAAATGTCGTTGGAAAAGATGCCGCGAAACTTCTTGAACATGAGGCCTGGCGCGCCGGCTGGAAAAGGAAAAAGTAAGCGCGTCAGTCTAGTGAGCGGGTTCTACCCACGCAAGCGCGAAGAAGTTAAGAAAGCCTTGTAGAACGCGATGATGCGCGCATTTCCTGAGCCTCGCCGCCGCTTCCACCGACAAGCGACTGTCGCCTTGGGCGAAGCGTCGCGCTACGATTGCAGGGTTTGCCGGACGACGTCCCGTCCGCGCCGCTCACTGGGGTTTGATCGAACATGTCAGCCGTCATCTGCGGTTCGCTGGCCTACGACACCATCATGGTGTTCCCGGACCAGTTCAAGAACCACATCCTGCCGGACAAGGTCCACATTCTGAACGTCTCCTTCCTCGTGCCGCAGATGCGTCGCGAGTTCGGCGGCTGCGCAGGCAATATCGCTTACAACCTCAAGCTCCTGGGAGGCGACCCGTTGCCGATGGCGACGGTCGGCCAGGACTTCGGGCCCTACCGCGAGCACATGATCCGTTGCGGCATTCGCCTCAATGGCGTGCGCGTGTTCGAGGACCAGTTCACTCCGCAGTGTTTCATCACCACGGACCTGGACAACAACCAGATCACCGCCTTCCATCCCGGCGCCATGTCCAGTTCGCACCACAACCACGTGGGCGACGTGGCCGATGCGCAGTTCGGCATCGTCGCGCCGGACGGAAGGGAAGCGATGCTGCAGCACACCGAGGACTTCGCGGCGCACGGCGTGCCTTTCATCTTCGACCCGGGCCAGGCGATGCCGTTGTTCACCGGAGAAGAGTTCCGCTCGATGATCGGCAAGGCCAACTACGTCATCGTCAACGACTACGAATCGCAGCTGCTGCAGCAACGCACGGGCTGGAGCGCAGAAGAGATCGCCAGCCGCACCCAGGCGTACATCGTGACCTTGGGACCGCGCGGATCGTTGATCCACACTGGCGGAGAGGTCATCGAGATCCCGGCGGCCCGGGAACGACAGGTGATCGATCCGACCGGCTGCGGCGATGCGTACCGGGCAGGCCTGATCTTCGGCATCATGCGCGGCTACGACTGGCCCACCATCGGCCGCATGGCGTCTCTGATGGGCGCGCTCAAGGTCGAGCATCCGGGCACGCAGAACCAGCGCTTCACCTACGACGAGTTCGCCGAAGCGTTCCGCGAGCAATTCGACTACGCGCTTTGAGTCTTATCCGGCGCGCGGCACCATCCCCGCGCCGTAGGCCACCACGCCCAGCAAATCCATCCACGGCACCGCAACCACGCGGGGCAGCCAGCGCTGCTCCCAAGCGTGACGGAGCGGTCAGGTCATAGGTCGCTCGCCCTAATCTCAACTCGCTTACGAGCCTTTCCTGCGCCCGATCCGTGGGGTCCTCGACGCGCCTTTGCGACTGCGCTCCGCTGGCGCCTGTTGGAAACGGCGAAGACGCGACAACAACGTCCACCCGCAGGCATGGCGCGAGCAGTCGCCCCGCGGTCCTGCAGGAGCGCACCTGTGCGCCCTATTGATGGAGGGGGGAAAACGCATTGGATGCGCGGAACGTCCGTGTAGGGACCCGGTCGCGGTGTGCCGTCCATCGACGCGCCGGCCAAGCGGTGCGCCTCCTGTTCCGACCTTCGATGTTGGCGGTGGGATTGCCCGCCGGCTGACGGCCGCGACCACGCCCGCCGGTCAAATGCTGGTGCGCGACGACGGCCAGTGAGGGATGGTGGCCGGTAGTGGTAGCCGGGTGCATGGCGGTCGCGCCCAAGGGCGCTCCTACAGGGGTAACGGTCCCGACATCGGTGGGCCGGATGCCTTGGCAACGATCGGCGGTGGCGTCCGACGCGCGCCGGTCGCGCATGCGGTCGGGACCGTTGCAGGACCGTGCGAACCATTCGCAGGTGCGCCTGAAGCGCCGCAGGAAACGCAGGCAAAGAAAAACCCCCACCGTTGCCGGTGAGGGTGTTTCAGGATAAAGCCCCTGGCGGTGACCTACTCTTGCATGGACAAGCCACACTACCATCGGCGCGGCTGCGTTTCACTTCCGAGTTCGGGATGGGATCGGGTGGGACCACAGCGCTATGGCCGCCAGGGAAGGGGTTGAAGCAGCGCTATCAAGCGCCGGCTTCAAAAGGGGTAAACGAGTGACAAGCGAGTTGGTGAATCGAGATGTATCGGCAAAGACATTCGAAGCGTCTTGGGGTTATATGGTCAAGCCGCACGGCGCATTAGTACGCGTAAGCTCAATGCATTGCTGCACTTCCACATCGCGCCTATCAACCACCTAGTCTTGATGGTGCCTTAAGGAGAGTCAAGCTCTCGGGAGATCTCATCTTGGGGCGTGCTTCCCGCTTAGATGCTTTCAGCGGTTATCACTTCCGTTCGTAGCTACCGGGCAATGCCTCTGGCGAGACAACCCGAACACCAGCGGAACGTCCACTCCGGTCCTCTCGTACTAGGAGCAGCCCCCCTCAAATCTCCAACGCCCACGACAGATAGGGACCGAACTGTCTCACGACGTTCTGAACCCAGCTCGCGTACCACTTTAAATGGCGAACAGCCATACCCTTGGGACCGGCTACAGCCCCAGGATGTGATGAGCCGACATCGAGGTGCCAAACACCGCCGTCGATATGAACTCTTGGGCGGTATCAGCCTGTTATCCCCGGAGTACCTTTTATCCGTTGAGCGATGGCCCTTCCATACAGAACCACCGGATCACTAAGACCTACTTTCGTACCTGCTTGATCCGTCGATCTTGCAGTCAAGCACGCTTATGCCTTTGCACACAGTGCGCGATGTCCGACCGCGCTGAGCGTACCTTCGTGCTCCTCCGTTACGCTTTGGGAGGAGACCGCCCCAGTCAAACTACCCACCATACACGGTCCCTGACCCGGATTACGGGCCTAGGTTAGAACGTCAAGCACTTCAGGGTGGTATTTCAAGGATGGCTCCACGCAAACTGGCGTCTGCGCTTCAAAGCCTCCCACCTATCCTACACAGAAGAACTCAACGTTCAGTGTAAAGCTATAGTAAAGGTTCACGGGGTCTTTCCGTCTTGCCGCGGGAACGCTGCATCTTCACAGCGATTTCAATTTCACTGAGTCTCGGGTGGAGACAGCGCCGCTGTCGTTACGCCATTCGTGCAGGTCGGAACTTACCCGACAAGGAATTTCGCTACCTTAGGACCG
This sequence comes from Frateuria sp. GZRe14, assembly GCF_051900395.1. Taxonomy (NCBI): domain Bacteria; kingdom Pseudomonadati; phylum Pseudomonadota; class Gammaproteobacteria; order Lysobacterales; family Rhodanobacteraceae; genus Frateuria; species Frateuria sp. GZRe14. The sequence goes on from NZ_JBHZGJ010000002.1 coordinate 195,283, forward strand.
TTATAGTTACGGCCGCCGTTTACTGGGGCTTCGATCAAGAGCTTCGCCTTGCGGCTGACCCCATCAATTAACCTTCCAGCACCGGGCAGGCGTCACACCCTATACGTCCACTTTCGTGTTTGCAGAGTGCTGTGTTTTTGATAAACAGTCGCAGCGGCCAGGTTACTGCGACCCATCAGAGCTCAGTCACGCACGTGACCACCCCGATGGGCGCACCTTCTCCCGAAGTTACGGTGCCATTTTGCCTAGTTCCTTCACCCGAGTTCTCTCAAGCGCCTTGGGATTCTCACCCTGCCTACCAGTGTCGGTTTACGGTACGGTTTTTCTTAAGCTGAAGCTTAGTGGCTTTTCCTGGAAGCGTGGTCTCAGTCACTTCGCCCAATAGGGCTCGTCTCGGTGCTCGGCATAGAGAATCCCGGATTTGCCTAAGATTCATGCCTACCGCCTTTCCCCCGGACAACCAACGCCGGGTAGACCTAACCTTCTCCGTCCCCACATCGCACTTAAGAAAAGTGCAGGAATATTAACCTGCTTCCCATCGACTACGCATTTCTGCCTCGCCTTAGGGGCCGACTCACCCTGCGCCGATGAACGTTGCGCGAGGAAACCTTGGGCTTTCGGCGTGGGGGCTTTTCACCCCCATTATCGTTACTCATGTCAGCATTCGCACTTCCGATACCTCCAGCAGACCTCTCGATCCACCTTCGCAGGCGTACGGAACGCTCCTCTACCGCGCACACAAAGTGTGCACCCCGAGCTTCGGTGTCTAGCTTAGCCCCGTTAAATCTTCCGCGCAGACCGACTCGACCAGTGAGCTATTACGCTTTCTTTAAAGGGTGGCTGCTTCTAAGCCAACCTCCTGGCTGTCTATGCCTTTCCACATCGTTTTCCACTTAGCTAGAACTTGGGGACCTTAGCTGCGGGTCTGGGTTGTTTCCCTTTTCACGACGGACGTTAGCACCCGCCGTGTGTCTCCCGGATAGTCTGTCCTGGTATTCGGAGTTTGCCATGGTTTGCTAAGTCGCGATGACCCGCTAGCCATAACAGTGCTCTACCCCCAGGAAGATTCGTCCGAGGCGCTACCTAAATAGCTTTCGAGGAGAACCAGCTATCTCCGAGTTTGTTTAGCCTTTCACTCCTATCCTCAGCTCATCCCCATCTATTGCAACAGATGTGGGTTCGGTCCTCCAGTGCGTGTTACCGCACCTTCAACCTGGCCAAGGATAGATCACTCGGTTTCGGGTCTACTGCCAGAGACTATGCGCCCTATTCAGACTCGGTTTCCCTTCGCCTCCCCTAGACGGTTAAGCTTGCCACTGACAGTAAGTCGCTGACCCATTATACAAAAGGTACGCAGTCACCCTTGCGGGCTTCCACTGCTTGTACGTATACGGTTTCAGGGTCTATTTCACTCCCCTCTCCGGGGTTCTTTTCGCCTTTCCCTCACGGTACTAGTTCGCTATCGGTCAGTCAGGAGTATTTAGCCTTGGAGGATGGTCCCCCCATGTTCAGACAGGGTTTCTCGTGCCCCGCCCTACTCAATTTCACGCACGGTGCCCTTTCGCGTACCGGGCTATCACCGTCTATGGCAGACCTTTCCAGGTCCTTCCACTAAAACACTGTGCGCTTTTGGGCTGCTCCGCGTTCGCTCGTCGCTACTTACGGAATCTCGGTTGATTTCTTTTCCTCCGGGTACTTAGATATTTCAGTTCCCCGGGTTCGCTCCGTACACCTATGTATTCAGTGCACGGTACCGCCTAAGCGGTGGGTTTCCCCATTCGGACATTGCCGGATCAAAGCTTGTTGCCAGCTCCCCGACACTTTTCGCAGGCTGCCACGTCCTTCATCGCCTCTGACTGCCAAGGCATCCACCGTATACGCTTGGTCGCTTGACCATATAACCCCAAGTCGCCTCGGGGCCGATCCCTTGTGGGGATCGATGCCAAACAACGCATTCGTTGCCTTAACTTGTTTCGACACATCTCGGTTCGGTTTCGAACCAAAACGCTTGTCACTCGTTTACGTTTTCAAAGAACACCACGCCGGCCTCAGCGCCGGTTGGCTTCAAATCAATCTTTGTGTGCGCTGCTACACATCCAAAAAGCGGTCGTGCCAGGTACTGGTGGAGCCAGTCGGGATCGAACCGACGACCCCCTGCTTGCAAAGCAGGTGCTCTCCCAGCTGAGCTATGGCCCCGTAAAACCATGTGGTGGTGGGT
>NZ_JBHZGJ010000002.1:200000-592944 GCF_051900395.1 Frateuria sp. GZRe14
CTGCCCGAGTTATCCGAGCGACGCGCCGGCGCGCTACGTGCTCGAGCTGCCTGCCGGGACGGCACGACGCGTCGGCGTGGAATCAGGCGACGAGCTGAAGGTCGAAGGCGACATCGGTCCGGTACGCTGACCGGCGCCGCGCTGACAGGGAAGCCCCACCTGGTAGGGGACCAACCGCGACGGGTCGAGCCGCTCCAGCACCGCCCAGTCGTCCTCGAACGGAATGAACTGTTTCACGGGTGTCTCCTGTGCCGGGTACGGAGACAGGAAAGCAGACGGCCCGGTCCGCACGATGACGGAACCGGGCCGTTTGATGACAGGCGCGAGGCGCGCGTCAGTCGGTCTCGACCATTTCGAAGTCGTCCTTGGTCGCGCCGCAATCAGGGCAGGTCCAGGTGTCAGGCACGTCTTCCCAGCGCGTGCCGGGCTCGATGCCTTCCTCGGGTACGCCTAGCGCCTCGTCGTAGATGAAGCCGCACACCACGCACATCCATTTGCGCGTCGCGGGGGGTTGGGCGTCGGTGCTCATCGGATCGTGTCTTCGTCTGCAGTTGAATGGGCCATTCTCGCAACTCCCCCGCCCGAGCGAAAGCGCGGCGACCTGAAAGAAGGACTTCCATGCCCTATCTCCCATCAAGTGGCTTGTACGCGATCACCAATGGTCCGCGTAGCGACCTGGTGCAGGTCGTCCGGGACGCGCTGGCCGGCGGCGTACGTCTGCTGCAGTACCGCGACCTTGGCGATGACCACGCACGCCGCCATGCCGAAGCGCAGGCGCTCAAGCGGCTGTGCGACGAGCATGGCGTGCCGCTGTTGATCAACGGCGACGCCGCGCTGGCGCAGGCGGTCGGCGCCGCTGGCGTACATCTCGGTGAGACAGCCGAGGACCTGGCCAGCGCGCGCGATCGGCTTGGTCCCCAGGCGATCATCGGCGTGTCCTGCTTCGATTCGCTCGAACGCGCACGCGGGATGGTCTCGGCAGGTGCCGATTACGTTTCCTTCGGCGCCTTTTTCCCCTCGTCGACGTTGCCGCGCGCGCGCATGGCACCCCTGGAGTTGCTGAGGCAGAGCGCCGCACTCGGCGTGCCGCGGGTGGCGATCGGCGGCATCACACCCGAGAATGGCGCGGCCCTGGTCGACGCTGGCGCCGACTACCTCGCGGCCATCTCGGCCGTGTTCGGCGCCACCGACGTGCGCGCGGCCGCGCGCCGCTTGGCCGACCTCTACCGTTTCCCTTCCAGCGAGTCCCATCCATGACCACCAACCATGAACTTTTCCAGCGCGCGCAGCGGCTGATGCCCGGCGGCGTCAATTCGCCGGTGCGCGCGTTCAAATCGGTCGGCGGCGAGCCCTTCTTCACCGCGCGCGCCGACGGCGCCTACCTGTGGGACGTGGAGGGCACGCGCTACATCGACTACGTGGGTTCGTGGGGCCCGATGATCGTCGGTCACAACCATGCACACGTACGCGGAGCCGTCGAGCGCGCCGTGCGCGATGGCCTGTCCTTCGGCACGCCTTCCCCGGCCGAGGTGGCCATGGCCGAGACGATCACGCGTCTGGTGCCTTCGGTGGAAATGGTGCGCATGGTCAACTCCGGCACGGAGGCAACGATGTCAGCCATCCGGGTGGCGCGTGGCGCGACCGGGCGCAACAAGATCGTGAAGTTCGAAGGCTGCTACCACGGCCATGGCGACAGCTTTCTCGTCAAGGCCGGCTCCGGCGCCCTGACCTTCGGCGTGCCGACCTCGCCGGGCGTGCCCAAGGCAGCCGCCGACCTGACGCTCACCCTGCCCTACAACGACCTGCCGGCGGCCGAGGCCCTGTTCGCCGAACACGGGGCCGACATCGCCGGCCTGATCATCGAACCGGTCGCTGGCAACATGAATTGCATCCCGCCGACGGACGGCTATCTCAGGGGCCTGCGGGAGCTGTGCACGCGCCACGGCGCGCTGCTGATCTTCGACGAGGTGATGACCGGCTTCCGCGTGGCGCTGGGTGGCGCGCAAGCGCATTACGACGTGACGCCGGATCTCACGACTTTCGGCAAGGTGATCGGCGGCGGCATGCCGGTCGGTGCCTACGGCGGGCGGCGCGATCTGATGGAGCAGGTCGCGCCAGCCGGCCCCATCTACCAGGCTGGAACGCTCTCGGGCAATCCGGTGGCCATGGCGGCAGGCTTGGCCATGCTGGAACTGATCCAGGCCCCGGGCTTTTACGACGCGCTGGCCGCACGCACGCGGCTGCTCTGCGACGGCCTGCAGGCGGTGGCAGACGCCGAAGGCGTGCCGTTCACCACCAACCGGGTTGGCGGCATGTTCGGGCTGTTCTTCACGGGCGAGAAGGTGACGAGCTACGCACAGGCCACGGCGGCCGACGCGGCGCTGTTCAATCGCTTCTTCCATGGCATGTTGAAGCGCGGCGTTTACCTGGCGCCGAGCGCGTTCGAGGCGGGATTCCTGTCCAGCGCGCACAGCGAGAAGGACATCGCGGACACGCTGGAAGCCGCCCGGGGCGCGCTGCGCGAGGCCAGGCAACAGGGGTGAGTACAGCCATTCGCTGCGTGCTGTTCGATCTCGACGGCGTGCTCGCCGACTACGATCGCGGCAGGCGGGTAGAAACCTTCGCGCGGCATCTCGGGCACCGGGCCGAAGCCGTGCACGCGGCGATCTACGCGTCCGGCATCGAGGATGCCGCCGACGCCGGCCTGCTCGATGCACCCACCTATCTGTCGGCGCTTGGGCGCGAGCTCGATCGCGACGTCGATGCGGAGGCCTGGGTCGATGCGCGCCGAGCGGCAACCCGCGTCCGACCGCCCGTGCTTGAACTTGCGGGTCGGCTCCGCGATCAGGGGATCGCGGTGGCCGTGCTGAGCAACAACGGTTTATTGATGGCCGAACGCTGGCCGGTGATCGTGCCGACACTGCTGCCGTTGTTCGAACGCCGGTTCTTCTGTTCGGCCCAGCTGCAGGCGCCGAAACCTTCGCCCGTTGCCTACCTGCGATGCCTCGAGGCGCTGGCCATGCCGCCCGCGGCCACGCTGTTCGTCGACGACAGCGACGCGAATGTCGCCGGCGCCCGCAAGGCCGGCCTGGTCGCGCACCACTTCACGGACCTGGAGCAGTTGCGTTCCGCGCTGGCGAACTGCGGCCTGGCCTGAGGCCGCCTACCAGCTGCCGGTGTTGGGCATCGACGACCACGGCTCCTGCGGCGACAGGTGGCCGTCCTGCAGCAGCTCGATCGAGATCAGGTCGGGGGAGCGGACGAACGCCATGTGTCCGTCGCGCGGCGGGCGATGGATCGTGTAGCCCATGTCCTTCAGTCGCTGGCAGGTGGCATAGATGTTCTCCACGCGGAAGGCAAGGTGGCCGAAGTTGCGCGCCGAGCCATAGTCTTCCTGGGAGTCCCAGTTGAAGGTGAGCTCGATCTCCACCTCGGGGCTGTCCGGCGCGGCAAGGAACACCAGGGTGTATTTGCCCTCGGGAACCTCTTTGCGGCGCGCCTCGCGCAGACCGAGGCCGTCGCAGTAGAAGCGCAGCGACGCGTCGAGGTCACGCACGCGGACCATCGTGTGCAGATACTTCATGGCGTGTCTCCGGCAGGGGTCGCGAGGAAGTCGGTGAATGCCGCGCGCAGGCGCTGCAGGCCTTCCGCCAGTTCCTCGTCGGTGATGGTCAAAGGCGGAAGCAACCGCAGCACGTCGGGCCCGGCCTGCAACAACAGCACACCGTGTGCAGCGGCGACGTCGAGGATGGCGCCGGCCTTGCCGCGATGCGGCGCGGCCAGCGCCGCGCCCAACATCAGGCCGCGGCCGCGCACTTCATCGAAAAGGCCCAGGTCGGCATCGATGGCCGCCAGGCTGGCACGCAGTTCGTTGGCCTGGCGCTCCACGTTGAGCAGCACCGCGGGCGAACCCAGCTTGGCCAGCGCCACGCGCGCCACGGCAGCGGCCAGCGGATTGCCGCCGAACGTGGAACCGTGCGCGCCGACCTGCATGGTCTGCGCAACCTTCGGACCGGCCAGCATGGCGCCGATAGGAAAGCCCGCGCCGAGCGCCTTGGCCAAGGTCACGATGTCCGGCGCCACGTCGTCCTGCACGTGCGCGAACAAGGTGCCGGTGCGGCCCATGCCGCACTGGATCTCGTCCAGCACCAGCAACGCCCCATGCCGGTCGCATTGTTCTCGTACCTGCTTGAGGAAGCCGGGGGCCGCCGGTCGCACGCCGCCCTCGCCCTGCACGGGCTCCACCATCACGGCGGCCACGTCGTCGTGCGCGAAGGCCATCTGGAGCGCTTCAACGTCGTTGAACTCGATGTAGCGGAAACCACCCGGCAGTGGCTCGTAGCCTTCCTGGTACTTCGGCTGCGCGGTGGCCGTCACCGTGGCCAGGGTGCGTCCATGGAAGGAGCCACGGAAAGTGACAATGGTGCGCCGCCCGGCATCGCGCCCCTGCGCGGCCGCCCAACGGCGCACCAGCTTGATTGCAGCCTCGTTCGCTTCGGCCCCCGAGTTGCACAGGAACACGCGCTCGGCAAAGCCGGATACCTCGACCAGTTCCCGCGCGAGCTTCAGCGGCGGCTCGGTGTAGAACACGTTGCTGCTGTGCCAGAGCTTGTGCGCCTGCGCGGTCAGCGCGGCGAGCAGGTCCGGGTCCTGGTGGCCCAGGCTGTTGACCGCGATGCCCGCGCCGAAGTCGAGATAGTCGCGCCCCTGCGTATCCCAAAGCCGCGCGCCGACGCCATGGTCGAGCACGAGCTCGCGCGGACGGTACACCGGCAACCAATAGCGCCGGGCCAGGTCGATCAGGGGAGCGTCTTGCGGGGACATGGCCTCTCCGTCGGCGCACGGGCGCCGTCGCAACGTGCGTGGGAATGCGACCGGGGCGTCGCCCGCACATGCTAGCACCGCGACCCCGGCGGCCCGAACGGCTCCGGCTGTAACAGCCGCACAAGGTGTATCACTGCTGTTACACCCCGCGCCAAGCCCGGTTCTATGCGGCTTGCGACCGCCGAAAGGCTCTCGGCGCGCGGCTGCCTGTAACACCCGTGCGGGATTCGTTTGCCTGCATCCGCTCAAAAACCGCGCAGTGGCGCGGTCTGGCGGCCTTCGGAAGCTTTGGCATGGCGCTTGCCACCAGGGCTCTCACCGAAGGAACGAGCGTGCCATGGAATCCGCAGTCGCCCCCCACCGCCTTCTCGCGCTCCCGCCGTTCGCGGCCATGATCGCGCTGGTCGGCATGCCGTTCGCCAGCCATGCGGCGGATGCGCACCGCGCGGTCGACGCCAGGCCGGGCGACATCGTGTTGTTGCGCACGGTCTCCACGCGACCGGCCGCGCGGCCGGCACCGCCGGGGATGGCGCTGATGGTCTCGCCCTCGCCACAGCCCGAAATCTTCGCCTCGCTCGACAGCAGCGAACTTTCCGACGACGACATCGCGCAATTGGGCGCCACGCCCTCGCCCACCGCGCAACTGCAATCGACCGTGGGCCAGACGCTCGACGGCATGCTGGTCCGCGGCGGCGGCAGCAACACGGTGGCCGGCAACGGCGTGAGCAACGCGGTCGCGGCGCCGATCGGCGCGGTCGGCAACGCGACCGGCGGCATCGGCGACCAGGTGCAGGGCGCGCTGGCGCAGTTGCCCTTCGGCACCGGGCATTGATCGCCATGCGCCGCGCGACCGTTCTCACCTCTCTCGCCGCGCTGGCTATGTTGAGCACCGGCGTCAGCGCGGGCGATGACGACTACGCCGCCATGCTCGGCTACCTCACCAGCAGCCGCCTGGATGGCCATGTCTTGAAGGGTGCCGACGGCAGCGTCGCGGTGAACCTGGCGGCGGGCGACCTCAACAGCCAGGCCAACCTGCGCGCCTTCGCCACCGGGCCGGATGCGCAGGCCTGGATCGACGCGCGCCAGCGAACGCTTGGCAACCAGGCCAATGCGCCCACGCACGCGCAGGCCACCATCGCCGGCGACGTCCTCGCCGGGGCGCACGGGCTCGTATCGATCAACCAGGCCAGCGGAACGGCGAACACGCAGCTCAATGCGGTCGCCGCGGCGCTGGCCAGCCAGGGCATACGCGAAACGACGGACGGATCCCTGTCCGCTGCCGTTTCGGCGTCGGCAGAAGTGCAGCCGGGAGCGGGCGCCGGCGTACCGGGCGAAGGCACGCGCAGCGTGTCGGTCGCCGCGGGCGCCATGCAGGGCTTCCGTGGCGTGCTGCAGCTCAACCAGACCGCGGGATCGGGCAATGCCACGGGCAACGTCCTTTCGCTATCCGTGTCGGAGCTACCGCGGTGACCACCATAAGAATCGGAGTGAGGACACCATGAACGCATCCAAGAAGACCCTGATCGCCCTGGCGGTCGCCACGCTGTTCGGCAGCCCGATGGCTTTCGCGAATGGCCACGACCAACACCACTCGCCGTTCGATTCGGCGGCGGTCGCCACGGTCGACAACAACCAGTCGGTGACCGGCAACGTCACCGCCAACAACAAGCTGAAGAACACCAGCTCCATCGATGACCGCACGGCCGCCCAGGCCTCGGGCAACATCGGCATGAACGTGGCTTCCGGCGACAACAATGCCCAGGACAATGCCGCTGCGCTCGCCGCCACCGACGCCGACTTCGCCTTCGGCCTGGCCGATTCCGAGATCGACGTCGGCCAGTCCGGCATGGGCAACGTCACCGTGAACGAAGGCGTCAAGAACGATGCCTACGTCACCGACAACGCCTTCCGCTGGGCCTCGGGCAACATCGGCGTGAACGTCGCCTCGGGCAACAACAACCAGCAGAAGAATGCGCTGGCCGCCTCGGTCGCGACGACCAAGTTCGCCCATGCCGGCGTGAGCGTGGACCAGGCCTCCTCGGGCAACATCGTTAGCAACGCCGGCCGCGTGGAGAAGTACTACGACACCACCACCGTGCACATGAGCGGCACGGTGCAGGGCTACTCGCTGGGCCTGGGCGCGGGTGGCTATCAAGGCCAGACCAGCAGTACCTCCTACGGCGTCGAGGGCGGCCTGTGGACCGTCGGACCGTTCCCGGCCGGCTTCTACGGCGGCCTGACCGCCAGCGAGTCGCAGGGCCAGGAGCAGGGTCAGCTGGGCTTCGTCGAGGTTTCCGCCAGTGACCTGCTGGCCGATCTGTGCGGCACCGTGCAGACCGCCCGCTACGTCGTGGTCAACGCCACCAACGACGCCAGCCTGTCGGGCAATGCCTTCCAGCATGCGACCGGCAACATCGGCGTGAACGTGGCCTCCGGCACCGGCAACCTGCAGGCCAACAGCCTGTCGCTCGCCGTCGCGCAGCCCAGCCCGTAACAACATCGGCCAAGGCAGGCCAACGAGGGCGGTACCCGGCTGTCCGCAGCCGGGTTCCTATGGAACCCCCCGGCCCGGCCCCTGCGGGCCGGGGGGACTTCCTCCCACTGGTGACATCCATGCGACTGATGACCCGCACCTTCCTGCTCTGCAGCCTCGCGCTTGGCGCGCTGGCCTCCGCGCGCGCCGGCGAGGTGCGCTTTGGTGGCGTGCTGCCCAATGGCGGGCTGTACGCACATCCCGTGGAGAGCATGCAGGAGGCGCGCTACCGCAACCTGGTGCGGCAGGAAACCGACTACAGCTGCGGCGCCGCCGCGCTGGCCACGATCCTGCGCTACGCCTACCACCTGGACGTGGACGAGGCGGTGGTGATCCAGGGCATGCTGGGTCTATCCGACGAGAATCTGGTCAAGCAGCGCGGCTTCTCGCTGCTGGACATCAAGCACTACGTGGAAGCATTGGGCATGCGCGGCCGCGGCTACCGCGTGGACGAATCACGCCTGCGCAGCCTGCGCGTGCCCGGACTGGTGCTGATGGACGTGCGCGGTTTCCGTCATTTCGTGGTGCTCAAGCAGGTCCAGGGCAATACCGTGGAACTGGCCGACCCGATGCTCGGCAACCGCAGCGTTTCCATCGCCGAATTCCTCCAGGCCTGGCCGTCCCGGGCCGTGTTCGTGGTGATCGGCAACGACTTCGATCGCAACACGGTGCTGCTGCAGCCGGAGGGCAAGGCCAGCGCGCGTGCCCTGTATGCCCGGCAAGGACCCATTACCGATGCCGAACTGGTCGACTTCGGCTTCAGCAGCGCCGATCTGTTCTGAGAGGAACTTAAAGCCATGCCTCGCCGTTCCCTCCCCTTTCTCGCCGCCGCGCTGCTGCTGGCCCCGGCGCTGGGCGCGCGCGCGGCCGACAGTGCACCCGGCACCGGGCTGCACGAGCTTGCCGACACCGAGCTCAATGCCATGCGTGGCCGTTACACCGTCGACGACCACACTGTCGCGTGGTTCGGCGTGACCATGATCTCGACCTGGCAGACCGCCAGCGGCCAGCTGCTGCAGGGGACGCTGGCCTTCGGCATGGATTTCGGCAATGGGAACGGCCAGCCCACGCTCAACTTCACCCCAAGCGTGACCCTCACCAAGGCCGATGCCCCGGTACCGATGCCCGCCACCGGCACCCGCAGCGTCGATGGCAGCGGGCTGGCCAACGTCGGCGGCCTGCTGCAAAGCGTGCAGGTGGCCGGCGACGGCAACCTCGCCAGCAACGTGGCCCGGTTGACCATCCGCAACGGTAACGCGCCCGCCACCACGGGTAGGGCCACCGGAACCGGCGGCGCCAGCGTGAGCGACGGCAACGCGAACGTCTCGGTCGGCTTCGACGGCCAGTCCGCCGGCGTGCAACTGTCCATCGACGGCCAGGGCACGGTGCAGCAATGGATCCGCAACGGCAGCCTCGGCCAGAGCGTGCAGCTCGCCGCGGATGGCCAGAGCGTGAGCAACCGGCTGGAGATCGACCTGGTACGCCAGGTGTCATCGGCCAACACGCCGCTTGCGCTGAATGTGGCGCAGGCGATCGGCCTCACCCGAGGCATTGCAGGGAACTGAAGCGCGCGCCACCGCCCGGCACGCCTCCGGTCCAGGGGAGCAACACCATGCACAAGACCTTGTTAGCCACCGCCGTGGCCTGCGGGCTGCTGATCGGCCTGCCCTTCGACCTCGCCGCCCAGGCGGCGCCCATGCCGCAGGACGAAGCCCAGGTGCAGACCTTGCTGGCCCAGCTGCAGGCGCTGAAGGCCAGCTACGCGCAGCAGGTACGCCAGCTTCGCGAGCTGGACATGCAGGTGCAGGCGCTACAGGCGAAACTGGCCGGCAAGACCGCGCCACCCTCGCTGCCTGCACCGGGCGGCACGCCACCGACGGACCGGGTGGCGCAGGCCGGCACGCCGCCGGCCGACGAAGGTACACGTGCCGGCAGCGCCGCCCAGGCCGAAGCCGCGCGCCAGGAAGCGCCCACCCGCAGCCTGAAGGATGCGCTGCAGCAGGAGCACGCGCTGTTCGACCGCAAGTTCACGCTGGAAAACAGCGTCAGCTACGCCCGCTACGACCGCAGCCAGATCACGCTCAACGGCTTCCTCGCACTGGATGCGATCTTCCTGGGCAACATCGCCATCGAGGACGTCAAGTCCGACTCGCTCACCTACAACCTGGCCGCGCGCTACGGCGTCAGTCCGCGCCTGACATTGAACCTGGACGTGCCCTACCTCTACCGCAAGACGGTCTACCAGAAGGGCGGCGCGGGCGGTTCGGCGGCGGCCATCGCGGAGGAGGACACCACCGGCGCGGGCCTGGGCGACATCGGGTTGAGCGCCAACTACAAGCTGTTGGACGAGACCGGCTCGCGGCCCGACACGGTGCTGACCCTGGGCATCACCGCGCCGACCGGGCAATCGCCCTACGGCATCGACTGGAAGGTGCTGCAGCGCGACGACGACCAGTACATCAGCTTCGCCGTCCCGGACAAGCAACCCACCGGCAATGGCGTATGGCAGGCGAACCTCGGCCTGTCGGCGGTCAAGACCATGGACCCAGCGATCGTGTTCGCCAACCTCGGCTACATCTACTCGAAATCGCGCGACTTCGACGACATCAATACCGATCCGGAAACGCGGAACCCGGGCACGGTCAAGCTCGGCAACACCTATTACTTCGGTGCGGGCGTGGCCTTCGCGTTCAACGAGCGCACCAGCCTGAGCCTGTCCTTCGCCGACAAGCTCAGCGCCAAGGCCTCGCTGCGCTACAAGGGCTCGCCCTGGTCGAAGGTGATCGGTTCGGACGCCCATGCCGCCACCTTCAACATGGGCGTGACCCATGCATTGAGCCAGCACACCACGCTGGTCACCCTGCTCGGCATCGGGCTGACGCCGGACGCGCCGGATTTCAGCCTGAGCTTCAAGGTTCCCTACATGTTCTAGCCGCGGCGGACCGGGTCGGACGACCCGGTCAAAGCTGCTCAGGGCGCGGCCTGCGCCAGCTCGTCCAGCGCCAGGCCGTGCTTCTTGCACAGGCGGTAGACGGTGACCCGGGCGATGCCCAGCCGCCGCGCGCATTCGCTGACGTTGAAGCGGGTCTCGCGCAGGCACGCGACCAGCGCATCGCGCTCGGCCGACACGCGCACGCGTTCCAGCGCGGCCGGCGCATGGCCCGGACGCACGGGCAGGTCTAGGTCGTGCACGCTGATCAACGAATCCTCGGCGACCACGGCGGCCCGTTGCACCCGGTTGACCAGTTCCCGCACGTTGCCTGGCCAATGGAATGCGCGCAGCGCGCGGCGTGCGGCCGCGCTGAAGGCGAGCGCGCGGCAGTCGTGTTGTTCGCGGAAGGCGTCCAGGAAGTGCTGCGCCAGCAGTTCCATGTCGCCGCCGCGTTCGCGCAGTGCCGGCATCTGCACGCGCAGCACGTTGAGCCGGTAGTAGAGATCCTGGCGGAACCGGCCGGACGCGACCGCCTTTTCCATGTCCACGTGGGTGGCCGCCAGCACGCGCACGTCCGCATGCAGGCTCTGGCTGCTGCCGACCCGCACGATGGTGCCCTCCTGCAGGAATCGCAGCAGACTGGTCTGCGCGTCCAGTGGAAGGTCGCCGATCTCGTCCAGGAACACGGTGCCGCCGCTGGCGCTTTCGATATGGCCGATGCGGCGGGTGGTGGCGCCAGTGAACGCGCCGCGTTCGTGGCCGAACAGTTCCGACTGCACCAGGTTGCCCGGCAGCGCTCCGCAATTGATCGCGACGAACGGCCGCCCTGCCCGCGGCGACAATTGGTGGATGACGCGCGCGGCCACTTCCTTGCCGGTGCCGGTTTCGCCGGTGATCAGGACCGGCAGGTCCACCGGCGCATACTTGCGCAGGCCGATCCGCAGCGCCCGCATCGCGTCACTGGTGCCGACCAGGCCGGGCATGTCCGGTTCGCTGCGGGCGGGCATCCCGCCCACGGCCAGGCGATCGAGCGCCTCACTTAGGCGCGGGAAGTCGATGGGGCTGGTGAACACCGCCATGCAGTCGCGCAGGATCGATGTCACGCGGGGCTCGTGCGCGGGCGTCTCGGGCGAAACCAGCGCGATCCAGGGCACGCCCGGATGCTCGGCAACCATGACCTCCATCGCTCCAAGCGTGTCCAGGTCTCCCTGGCGGAGGTCGGCCAGTGCGACCACGACATCGCCGTTGCGGGCGCCCACGCCGCTGGCCTGCACGTCGGCCACGCGCACCGGCCAACCTGAACGCGCCAGTCCGTTGCGTTCGGCGCCGTCGGGCCGTCCGAACCAGACGACACAGCGCCTGGGTAATGCCAATGCCGCGGTCATCGCCACCTCCGCCCCTGAACGGATGTCCTGTGTCGATCAGCCGGTGATTACCGGCTGCGATGCCGCCCCGTCCGGGGGCGGCGGACTGTGATGAATATCACAAAACCGGGTGGAGGACCTAACGACAACTTCCGTGAAGGAGAAGTCAATCCAGGAAGAGATCCGGCAGGAGGGGCGCGCCCGGCTGCACCGCGTACGGGTCGAAATCGACCACTCCTCGCGCCCGCAGAACGTCTTCGTCGAGGGCGAAATGCCCGCTGTAGTCCCGCGCCGGGCGGGTAAGGACGGCATGGGCCGCGTCGGCCACGATCTCGGGCCGGCGGCACTGTTCCGGCCGCACGCCCTCGATCATGCCGATCGCCGCCGTGGCGATCACCGTGCGCGGCCACAACGCGTTGACCGCGATGCCCAGCGGTGCGAACTCGGCGCTCATGCCCAGCACGCACAGGCTCATGCCCATCTTGGCGATCGTATAGGCCGTGTGCGGCGCGAACCATTTGGGATCGAGGCTGGGCGGCGGCGCCAGCATCAGCACGTGCGGATTGGCCGCGCGCTTCAGGAACGGCAGGCAGGCCTGGGTGACCAGGAAGGTGCCGCGCGTGTTGACCTGGTGCATGAGGTCGAACCGCTTCATCGGCGTTCCTTCCACGCCGGCCAGCCAGATCGCGCTGGCGTTGTTGACCAGGATGTCGATGCCGCCGAAGCGTTCGGCCGCCTGCGCCACGGCGTCCCTGACCTGGTCCTCCTCGCGGATGTCCACCTTGAGAGCCAGCGCCTTGCCGCCCGCCTCCTCCACGGCGGCCGCGGCGGTATGGATGGTTCCGGGCAGCCTCGGGTTGGGCACGCCGCTCTTGGCGGCGATGACGATGTTGGCGCCGTCCCGCGCCGCGCGCAGGGCGATCGCCAGGCCGATGCCGCGCGAGGCGCCGGTGATGAACAGGGTTTTGCCGGCCAGTGTGGTGTCCATAGCGATGCATGCGTCCCGGGGAACGGCAGGATACGCCGGCGACGCCGACCCGGATGACAACCATCACTGGACGATCGTGCCGCATGCCTCCACAGTGCGACGGCCTCCACCGGAACTTCCGCCGATGGCCACGCTCTTGCCCTTTCCTGCTCCTCCCGCGGTTGCCGCTGCCACGGCCGCGCCGGTCCTGCGCGTTCACGGCCTGCGCAAGGCCTTCGAAGGTCGCGAGGTGTTGCGCGGGGTGGACTGGCAAGTGCCGGCCGGGCGCGTGATCGGTCTGCTCGGCCGCAACGGCGCCGGCAAGACCACGCTGTTGCGTTGCCTGCTCGGGCTGGCGCCGATCGACGCGGGCACGATCGAACTGTTCGGCGCGCCGATGACCGAACCGGGCGGCGAGCGGCTGCACAGGGTCGGCTTCGTGCCACAGAACTTTGAGCTGTTCCCGTGGATGAAGGTGCACGCGTATCTCGACTTCACCGCCGCCTTCTACGCGCGCTGGAACCACGCGCTGGCGGAGCGCCTGCTGCGGGAGTGGGAGCTCGACCCCAAACAGAAGATCGGCCGGCTCTCGCAGGGGCAGCGGCAGAAGCTCGCCATCGTGCGGGCGATCGCGCCGGAACCGGATCTGCTGGTGCTGGACGAACCGGTCGCGAGCCTCGATCCGCAGGCGCGGCGCGCCTTCATGGCCGAACTGCTCGCGCTGATGCGCGGGCCGGGCAAGACGGTGATCTTTTCGACCCACATCACCGCCGACCTGGAGCGGGCCGAGGCTGACATCGCGTTACTGCGCGACGGCCATATCCAGTTCACCCGCCCGCTGGCCGAACTCAAGGCGCGGCTCTCCCACGCCGTCCTCAGTCGCCCGGCCGGCTGGACGACGGCGCCGGCGCTGGCCGGCGTGATCAAGTCACGCATCGCCGGCGCCAGCCTGCACCTGCTCTTGGAAGACGTGCCAGCGGAGCGATTGCATCAACTGGCCAAGGACGAGGACGCCAGCCTGCGCATCGAGATGCCCACGCTGGAGGACTTGTTCGTGGAACTGGCATGAAGGCGATCGTCCAGCTGTGGCTGCTGCCGAGCCGGCAGATGCCGCTGCTGGGCGTGCTTGCTCATCTCTTGTGGCTGGCCGCGCTGGGCTGCCTGGCGTGGATGACGCCGCACGCCGATGGCGCGGCACTGGCCGCCGGCCTGCTCGCGATGGGCAGCTGGTTCTGGCATCTGGGTCTGGCCACCACATTGCGCAGCGCGTGCAAGCCTGAGACCTTCCTGCTGCCGGCGTTCCGCCGGCATCTGGCGGCCTTCGGGCTGCTCGACGCCATGGTCTGGGTCGGCCTGCCGGCGATGTTGGCGCTGATCATGGGCGTGCCGCACGTGCCGCTCGGGAGCGCGTTGCTGTTGCTCGCCGGGGCGATGGGTTTCGCGATGGGCGTGGAACGCTGGGTGAGCCTGCTGTTCTGGCCACTGCTGGTGCTCGCCGGCTGGATGCCGGGACTGGTCGGCGCGATCGTGCACGACGCGTGGCGTTCGCCGCTTACCTTGCCGTTGTTGCTGCTCCTGGCCGTGTTGCTTCTCCGGCTAGCGCTGCATCCCATGCTGCGGGTGACCGACCGGCCGCCGGACACCTCGCCGCTGGAGGGACTCAGCCTCGGACGCAACGCCAGCGCCGAGACGGCGCCCCGGCGCAGCGCGCTGGGGCGGCGCTTCGAGGGCTGGTTCGACGCGATCGCGCAACGGGCGATGGAGCGCGCGTTGATCCGCTACCGCGAACAGCCGACCGCTGCACGGCGCCGCACGCTCGTACGCCGGCTGCTTTTGCCGCACGACAACGTGGCGGCGATCGGGCTACGCATCGCGATCATGGCGGTGTTCGCAACGCTGTACGTGGTGGTCGCCCTGCACCGGAAGCATTTCAACGCGACCGTGGTGGGTGCCTACGCCGTGCTGATCGCGCTGGCGCGATTCCCGCAGATCGGCCGCGGCATGGCGCGCATGCGTCCCAACCTGGCCGACCTGTACCTGACGCTGGCCCCGGTCACGCGCATCGAGTACCAGCGGGCGCTCGCCGACGCCCTGACGGTGCTGGTGCCGGTCGGCACCGTCACCGCCCTGGCGTACACCGTGCTGGGCATCGTGCTGACCCATGCTGCGCAGCCGGGGCTGATGCTGATGGTGACGCTGATCGTCGCCACCAGTGGGGGCCTGGTCGCGCTGGCGGTGCATCTGATCGGACCGCAGAACGCGGTCGGCCGGCACCTGGTCAACGCGGCCGTGCTGATCGGCACCATGGCAACGTATTGGGCTGGCGTCTGGCTGATCGACGTCTTGGGCTACCTCTTCGGCGGCGGGCTGCTGGCGCTGCTGACGCTGGGCTTCGGACTCGGCGTTTGGTTTGCGGCGCAGCGTGAGTACCAGCGACGCGAGCCCTGCTTCGACGCGCCGCTGGCGTGATGGCTTGCGCTCTCTGCCCGGGCGGGCTGTAGGACGCGGCTCGCAACACTTTTCCGCAAGCCTTGTTCCCACCCCAGCATCCGCCGAAGGAGGGAACAGGCTAGTTCAACGCGTCGACGAAGCGGCGCGGCGCGTTCTCGAAACCGCCGTTGGACATGAACACGACGTGGTCGCCCGGACGCGCTTGCGCACGCAGGGCCTCGACCAGGGCATCCACCGTCGGCGCCGTCCGGCCACGGCCCTGCAGCGCCTCGGTCACGCGAGCGGCATCCCACGGCAACTCGGGGCGGTGCAGGAATACCACCGCGTCCGCATCCGCCAGCGAGGGCGCCAGTCCCGCTGCGTGCGCGCCCAACCTCATGGAATTGGAGCGCGGCTCCAGCGCGACCAGGATGCGCGCCTTGCCGACCCTGGCGCGCAGGCCGGCAAGCGTGGTCGCAATCGCGGTCGGGTGATGGGCGAAGTCGTCGTAGACGCGCACGCCACCGGCTTCGCCGACCAGTTCCATCCGTCGCTTGACGCTCTGGAAGGTGGCGAACGCGGGCAGCAGCGCGCGCGGGTCGGCGCCGGACGCGCTGGCGGCGGCCAGCGCAGCGAGCGCATTGAGCACGCTGTGGTTGCCCAGCAGCGACCAGCGTACCTCGCCGATCGTCTCGCCCCGGTACTGCACGGCGAATACCGAACCATCCGTCTCGACCAGCCGCGCCTGCCAGTCGCCCTGGCCGATCCCGAACGTCTCCACGGGCGTCCAGCACCCCATCGCCAGCACGTCGGCGAGGTTCGTGTCGTGCGCGTTGACGATCAGCCGCCCATTGCCCGGCACGGTGCGGACCAGGTGGTGGAACTGTCGCTGGATCGCGGCCAGGTCCGGGAAAATGTCCGCGTGGTCATATTCGAGGTTGTTGAGGATGGCGATACGCGGGCGGTAGTGCACGAACTTCGAGCGTTTGTCGAAGAAGGCGGTGTCGTATTCGTCGGCCTCGATCACGAACGGCGCGGCCTGGTCGCCCAACCGTGCGGAGACGCCGAAGTTGCCCGGCACGCCGCCGATCAGGAAACCCGGCGCCAGCCCTGCCTGATCTCTGGAGGCGTGGTCCAGCAAATGGGCCAGCAGGCTGGTGGTGGTGGTCTTGCCGTGGGTGCCGGCCACCGCCAGCACCTCACGTCCGGCCAGCACGGTCTCGCCCAGCCACTGCGGGCCCGACACGTAGCGCAGGCGCGCATCGAGCATGTGCTCTACCGCCGGGTTGCCGCGGGTCATCGCGTTGCCGACCACGACCAGGTCGGGCGGGGGCGTGAGGTGCGCGGCCGTATAGCCGTCCATCAGACGGATGCCGAGGGCTTCGAGCTGGGTGCTCATCGGTGGATAGACAGCGGCATCGGAGCCTTCCACGGTCAAGCCGAGTTCGCGGCCGAGCGCGGCGACGCCGCCCATGAAGGTGCCGCAGATGCCGAGGATGTGCAGACGCATGCGTTTCGAAACCCCTCCCTCTCGCCAGTTGGGCTCCCCTCTCCCGCCGGGAGAGGGGCTGGGGGTGAGGGTGTCGGGCTTGCGGTGAGCGGAGCTTTCAAACGGCGGCAAGCTCTCACTTCGCCGCCCCTCGCCCCGATCCTTGCCCCCGTGCCTGATCAGAAGGGGCAGCGGGAGCAGATTGCGTCAGCCGTTGGCGGCGGCCGACTCGCTTTCCAGCGCGCGCTTGATGCGCGCGGTCACTTCGTCCAGCTCGCCGACGCCGTCGACCACCTGCAGCTTGCCGCGCTTGGCATAGAAATCAGCCACCGGCGCGGTCTGTTCGGCATAGACGCCCAGGCGCTTGCGCACGGTGTCGGGATTGTCGTCGGCGCGGTTCTCGGCCTGGAATCGGATCTGGCAGCGGCCGACGATTGCCTCGTTGGGCACCTCGAGCTTGACCACGGCGTCCAGCGGCTGGCCGATGCGCGAGAGCAGATGGTCCAGCGCGTCGGCCTGGGCCAGGTTGCGCGGGTAACCGTCGAGGATGAACCCGTTGCGCGCATCGTCCTGCGCCAGGCGCTCTTCCAGCATGCCGAGCAGGATGTCGTCGGAGACCAGCTGGCCGGCATCCATCACCGCCTTGGCCTTCACGCCCAGCGGCGTACCCGCAGCGACCGCGGCACGCAGCATGTCGCCGGTGGAAATGTGCGGTACGTTGAGATCGGCCTTCAGCCGCGCGGCCTGCGTGCCTTTGCCCGAACCGGGCGCACCGAGTAGGACGAGTCGCATAATGCTCCAGGGCGTGTGGTCCGCACGCACGCTGCGGCGGTTCGTCAGATTTCACCCAAGGGGCGTCAAAGTACCGTCTGGACCCGGTAGCGTCAAACCGAGCCGCGCTCCGATGCGCGGCAAGTCGCTGTTTCTCAAGGGTACATGCCCGAGCTTGCCAAGGAGATCGCCATGAGTCCTGCTTCCCGTTCCGGCCGACTGCTCTATGCACAGTCCGGCGGGGTCACCGCGGTGATCAACGCCACCGCCGCCGGGGTGATCGAGACGGCGCGCGCGCGGGGCGTGCCGGTTTACGCGGCCCGCAACGGCATCCTGGGCGCGTTGCGCGAGGAGCTGATCGATACGACGAAAGAGTCGAGAACCGCCATCGCCGCGCTGCGCCACACGCCCGGCGGCGCCTTTGGCTCGTGTCGCTACAAGCTCAAGTCGCTGGAGGACAACCGCGCCGAGTACGAGCGGCTGATCGAGGTATTGCGCGCGCACGACATCCGCTGGTTCCTCTACAACGGCGGCAACGATTCGGCCGACACCGCACTGAAGATCTCCCAGCTCGGCAAGGCGATGGGCTACGACATCCGCTGCATCGGCGTGCCCAAGACGGTGGACAACGACCTGGCAGTGACCGACTGCTGCCCGGGGTTCGGCTCGGTGGCCAAGTACACCGCCGTGTCGGTACTGGAGGCCAGCCTGGACGTGGCGTCGATGGCCGACACCTCGACCAAAGTGTTCGTGCTGGAAGTGATGGGCCGCCACGCCGGCTGGATCGCTGCCGCCGCCGGCCTCGCCGGCGAAGGCCCGGACGCGCCGCCGCACGTGATCCTGTTCCCGGAAAACGTGTTCGAGGAAGCGGCGTTCCTGGCCAAGGTCCAGGACACGGTCGAGCGGGTGGGCTGGTGCACAGTGGTCGCTTCGGAAGGCGTACGCGACGCGGCTGGCCGTTTCCTCGCCGAGGGCGGCACGCGCGATGCCTTCGGCCACGCGCAGTTGGGTGGCGCGGCCTCGGTGCTGGCGCAACTGGTCAAGGACAAGCTCAAGTACAAGGTGCACTGGGCGCTGCCTGATTACCTGCAACGCTCGGCCCGCCACCTGGCCTCGGCTACCGACGCGCTGCAGGCCTACGCGGTCGGCCGCGCGGCGGTGGAGTTCGCGCTGGCCGGGATGAACGCGGTGATGCCGGTGATCGTGCGTACCTCCGACTCCCCTTACCGCTGGAAAATCGAGCCGGCGGAGCTGAAGAAGATCGCCAACCGCGAAAAGAAACTGCCCAGAAGTTTTGTCCGCCGCGACGGTTTCGGTATCACCGACGCCGCGCGCCGCTACCTGTCGCCGCTCATCCGCGGCGAGGCACCGCCGCCCTACGGCAAGGACGGCCTGCCTGCCTACGTTTCCCTGCGCAACGTGGCGGTAGCCAGGCGCCTGCCTGCCTTTCCCTGAGGCGACAGGCACCCGTTTCCTTGCTGAGCGTCACGTGAAGGCCGTGTGGAGGTGGCTACCATGCGTTCAGTCGCAGATTCCTACGCTGCGAATCACCCGGGCCCCGCGCCCGGCCAAGGGAGAGACACGATGAAATTCCTGCTGAGCGCCCTGTTTGCCCTGCCGCTGCTTGCCGCCAGTGGCGCGGCGCTGGCCGACCAGGATCACGGCCGCGGGCGCGGCCACGACAAGCACGGCCACGACGAGGGCTGGCACGGCCACGGCCATCACCACTGGGAGCGCGGGAGCCGCTACGAGGGCACGGTCGTGGTCATCCACGACTACGAGCGCGTCCGCCTGCGCCCGCCGCCGCGCGGCTATCACTGGGTGCGCGACGACAACAACGATTACGTGCTGGTCGCCATCGCCACCGGCATCATCCTGGACTACGTGCTCAACTGAGCCTTCGTGGGCCCTGACGCGGCCGGGGCGTTTCGCCCCGGCCGCGTGCGTTTCCGGCGCCCGCTGCGGCGCACAACGATCAATCACATCTCCCCTGCCTATACTCGCCGAGGCCGCTGTCGAAGCGGCATTGGGGCGAGCTGCCCGTGAGGCAACCCGCCTGTCGCGGTATCCACTCACCTGGGGAGGCACCGAATGCAGATGCAGGACGGTATGTGGTTGTGGATCGCGCTGGGGTGCGCGGTCCTCGCGATTCTCTACGGTTTGGTCTCGGTACGCTGGGTTCTCAGCCGCTCGGCTGGCAACGAACGCATGCAGGCGATCGCCGCGGCCATCCAGGAAGGCGCTCGCGCCTACCTCAATCGCCAGTACGGGACCATCGCGCTGGCGGGGATCGTCCTGCTGGTTCTGATCGGCTTCTTCCTCAGCTGGTACACGGCGATCGGCTTTTTGATCGGCGCGGTGCTCTCCGGCGCCACCGGCTACATCGGCATGAATGTCTCGGTGCGCGCCAACGTGCGTACCGCCGAGGCCGCGCGCAGCGGCATGCGGGCCGCGATGGACGTGGCGTTCCGCGGCGGCGCGATCACCGGCATGCTGGTGGTCGGCCTGGCGCTGCTGGGCGTGACCGGCTACTGGTTGATCCTCAACACCCTGCACGTGCCCGACCCGCTGCACCCGCTGGTCGGCCTGGCCTTCGGCAGCTCGCTCATCTCGATCTTCGCGCGCCTGGGTGGCGGCATCTTCACCAAGGGCGCGGACGTCGGCGCCGACCTGGTCGGCAAGGTTGAGGCAGGCATTCCGGAGGACGACCCGCGCAACCCGGCGGTGATCGCCGACAACGTGGGCGACAACGTCGGCGACTGCGCCGGCATGGCCGCCGACCTGTTCGAGACCTACGCAGTGACGGTGATCGCCACCATGCTGCTGGGCGGCCTGATGTTCGCCAACGACCCGCACGCGGTGCTCTACCCGCTGGTGCTCGGCGGCGTATCGATCATCGCCTCGATCATCGCCACCTTCTTCGTCAAGGTGCGCGAGGGCGGCTCGATCATGGGCGCGCTGTACAAGGGCGTGATCGTCTCGGCGGTGCTCTCGGCGATCGGCTTCTGGTTCGTCACCCGCGAGTTGCTCCCGCAGGGCCTGCCGACCGCCGACGGCGGCATCGACAGCATGGCGATCTTCTGGTGTGCATTGATCGGCCTGGTGCTGACCGGCCTGATCGTGTGGATCACCGAGTACTACACCGGCACGCAGTACAAGCCGGTGCGGCACATCGCGCAGGCCTCGACCACCGGCCACGGCACCAACATCATCGCGGGCCTGGGCGTGTCGATGAAGTCGACCGCGTGGCCTGTGATCGTGGTCTGCGCTGCGATCTGGGGCGCGCATTACCTGGCCGGCCTGTACGGCATCGCCATCGCCGCCACCTCGATGCTCTCGATGGCCGGCATGATCGTGGCGCTGGACGCCTACGGCCCGATCACCGACAACGCCGGCGGCATCGCCGAGATGGCCGACCTGCCGCCGGAAGTGCGCGGCATCACCGACCCGCTCGATGCGGTAGGCAACACCACCAAGGCGGTGACCAAGGGCTACGCGATCGGCTCGGCCGCGCTCGCGGCGCTGGTGCTGTTCGCCGACTACACGCACAACCTGGCCGTGAACAACGCGGGCCAGACCTTCGCCTTCGACCTGTCCGACCATATGGTGATCATCGGCCTGCTGATCGGCGGCCTGATCCCGTATCTGTTCAGCGCCATGGCGATGGAAGCGGTCGGGCGCGCGGCCGGTGCGGTGGTGGAGGAAGTGCGCCGCCAGTTCCGCGACATTCCCGGCATCATGCAGGGCACTGGCAAGCCGGACTACTCGCGCGCGGTGGATATGCTCACCCGCTCAGCCATCCGCGAGATGATCGTGCCCTCGCTGCTGCCGGTGGCGGTGCCGATCGTGATTGGCCTGCTGCTCGGGCCCAAGGCGCTCGGCGGCGTGCTGATCGGCACCATCGTCACCGGCCTGTTCGTGGCGATCTCGATGACCACCGGCGGCGGCGCCTGGGACAACGCCAAGAAGTACATCGAGGACGGCAACCACGGCGGCAAGGGCTCGGAGGCCCACAAGGCGGCGGTCACCGGCGACACCGTGGGCGACCCCTACAAGGACACCGCCGGTCCCGCGGTCAATCCGCTGATCAAGATCATCAACATCGTGGCGCTTTTGTTGATCCCGTTGCTGTAGGGCCGCCTCGAACCCGCTCCCTCTCTTCTCCGGGGGAGAGGATCGGGGAACGGGCCGCTCTTGCGACTGACCCACTGCCGAAGGCCCTTCACGGGCCTTCGCTTTTGTGGGACGCACTAGCAAGGTTCCCCGCGAGGCCACGCTCACGTCCCAGCCGCCTTCCGGAGGCGAGAGGGAGCAAGGCGCGCCCGACTTCCCTCACAGGCACTGCATCGCCCCAACGGCCACACTCACCCGTTCCACAGGGGATATCCGACATGACCCACACACGCTGGCTCGCCCTTGCGCTGGGCCTCACACTGGCAGGCATGACACACGCACAGACCTCCGCGCCGATCGGCGCACACACCACCGACGACGCGTACCTCTGGCTCGAGGACATCGATGGCATCCGCGCCATGGACTGGGTCAAGCAGCAGGATGCGGCCACGGTCGCCGACTACGCCCAGTCGCCCGAATTCAAGCGGCTCGATGCCCGACTGCTCGAAGTGCTCGACTCGAACGAGCGGATCCCCTTCGTGGAGAAGCTGGGCGGGCACTACTACAACTTCTGGCGCGACAAGTCCCACCCCAAGGGCCTGTGGCGGCGCACGACGCTGGCCGAATACCGCAAGGCGGACCCGGCCTGGGAAACGGTGCTGGATCTGGACGCGCTGGCCGCGACCGAGCACGAGAACTGGGTCTGGCATGGCGCGCAGTGCCTGAAGCCCGACTATCGCCGCTGTCTGCTCTCGCTCTCGCGCGGCGGCGCGGATGCCGACGTCGTGCGCGAGTTCGACCTGCACGACAAGGCGTTCGTCGAGGGCGGCTTCATGTTGCCCGAAGCCAAGAGCCAGGTGGCCTGGGCCGACCAGGACCACATCTTCGTGGGCACGGACTTCGGTCCCGGCTCGATGACCGAATCGAGCTACCCGCGTATCGCCAAGCTGTGGACCCGCGGCACGCCGCTGGCCGAGGCGAAGACGATCTACGAGGGCAAGTCGGAGGATCTCGCGGTCAGTGCCTACCGTGATCTGACGCCCGGCTACGAGCGCAGCTTCTTGCAGCGCGCACTGGCCTTCTACGACAGCGAGAGCTACCTGCTGGGCAAGGATGGCAAGCTCACGCGCATCGACGTGCCCACCGACGCCGAAACCAGCGTCGAGCGCGAGTGGCTGCTGATCGAGCCACGCAGCGATTGGGCCATCGGCGGCCACACCTACAAGGCCGGCTCGCTGCTGGCGACGAACTTCGACGATTTCATGGCGGGCAAGCGTGACGTCACCGTGCTTTTCGAGCCGACCGACACCACCGCGCTGGACGGCTTTTCCTGGACGCGCCACCACCTGATCCTCAACGTGATGGACGACGTGGTGAACCGGCTCGAAGTGCTCACCCCGCAACCGGGCGAATGGAAGCGCCAGCCGCTCCGTGGCGCGCCGTCGCTGTCCTCGATCGACGCCGGCGGCATCGACGCGGACGAAAGCGACGACTACTTCCTCACGGTCACCGGTTTCCTGCAGCCGACCACGCTGTACTACGGCACGCTCGGCAACGGCGATGCCGAGGCCATCAAGCACAGCCCGGGCTTCTTCGACGCCTCGAAATACCAGGTCAGCCAGCATTTCGTGCATTCGAAGGACGGTACCCGCGTTCCGTACTTCGAGATCGCGCCGAAGGAGCTGAAGCTCGACGGCAACAATCCCACGCTGCAATACGGCTACGGCGGCTTCGAGATCTCGTTGCAGCCGAGCTACAGCGGCAGCATCGGCCGTGCCTGGCTGGAGCACGGTGGCGTCTACGTGATCGCCAACATCCGCGGCGGTGGCGAATACGGCCCGCGCTGGCACAAGGCCGCGCTCAAAGCCCATCGCCTGCGCGCCTACGAGGACTTCGCGGCGGTGTCGGAAGACCTGATCCAGCGCAAGGTCACTTCGCCGAAGCACCTGGCCGCGATGGGCGGCAGTAACGGCGGCCTGCTGATGGGCAACATGCTCACGCTCTATCCTCAGCTCTATGGCGCGATCGTCAGCCAGGTCGCGCTATTGGACATGAAGCGGTACACGCATCTGTCCGCAGGCGCATCCTGGATGGCCGAGTACGGCGATCCGGACAAGCCGGCCGAGTGGGCCTGGATCAAGACCTTCTCGCCGTACGAGAACGCCCGGCCGGGCAAGGCGTACCCGCCGGTGCTGTTCACTACCTCTACCCGCGATGACCGCGTGGGTCCCGCGCACGCGCGCAAGATGGCAGCGAAGATGCAGGCGATGGGTTACGACGCGGACTTCTACGAGAACATCGAAGGCGGCCACGGCGGCGCGGCGGACAACAAGCAGTCGGCTTTCATGCACGCGCTCGAATACACCTGGCTGTGGCGGCACG
The DNA here is from genome assembly GCF_051900395.1 of Frateuria sp. GZRe14. Taxonomy (NCBI): domain Bacteria; kingdom Pseudomonadati; phylum Pseudomonadota; class Gammaproteobacteria; order Lysobacterales; family Rhodanobacteraceae; genus Frateuria; species Frateuria sp. GZRe14. The sequence goes on from NZ_JBHZGJ010000002.1 coordinate 223,806, forward strand.
TAAAATGAGGCGTCCGGCGGCCGCCCGGCCGCCGCAACCCACCGCATCGAGCTCATGAAGGCTTCTTCCGGCAACATCGCCCCCCAGTTGCGCGAGTGGATCCTTGCCACCGCTCGCGCGGGCCACGGCGTGCCGGAAGTCCTCAAGCTGCTCAAGGACGCCGGCTATCCGCCCGCGCAATGTCGCAGCGCGGTGGCGGAGGTGCTGAAGATCCCGCTGAGCTCGATCAACGCCAGCGCGCCCGGCGGGCGGCGCACCCGCGCGCCGGCCGCACCGGGGCTGTCCGTCGACGGCCATGAGGTGCGTGTGAGCGCCGGCATGGAGGCGCCAATCATGCGCGTACTGGAAGGCCTGCTCGATGCCGGCGAATGCGCCGCGCTGATCGAGTCGGCGCGACCCAGGCTGGATCGCGCGATGACCGTGGCCGACGACGGCAGGCACCAGGTCGATGAGCGGCGCACCAGCGCCGGGATGTTCTTCAAGCTCGGCGAGACGCCGCTGGTGCGCAACATCGAAGCACGCTTGGCCAAGCTGCTCGACCTTCCGGTCGAGCACGGCGAGGGCCTGCAGGTGCTGCATTACCTGCCCGGCCAGGAATACGAGCCGCACTACGACTGGTTCGACCCCACCCAGCCAGGCTACGCGGCGGTGACGGCGCGCGGCGGCCAGCGCATCGCGAGCGTGGTGATGTACCTCAACACGCCCGAGGAAGGCGGCGGCACCGCGTTCCCGAACGTCGGGCTGACGGTCACCGCGCAGACCGGTTCAGCCGTTTATTTCGCCTACGAAGGCGGCGACACCAGCTCGCTGCATGCCGGTCTGCCGGTGATCCGCGGAGAGAAATGGATCGCCACCAAGTGGCTGCGCGAGCGGCCTCTGCGATAAGCGGGCTGCGACGGGCGATTCCAGCACCCGTTCGCGCTGAGCGTAGCCGCCGGCGAGGTCGAAGCGCCTCGAACCCCAGGATCGAACCCATCTCTGCCTGGCAAGGAGGTGTCGACAGGCTCGAGCGAGAGGCATGACACGCTTTTTGGCATGTCCTCGAATAGCCGCCCGCTAAACAGCCGCCGCTCGCTTCGCTGCATTGCAGCAGCGTTTGCCGTATCCTTTCGCGCCTCGCTTTTTCGTTCCCCCCGAAGGATTCCCATGGGTCTGCATCACGTCCCCGCCGGCCGCAACGTGCCGGACGAAATCAACGTCGTCATCGAAATTCCCAAGGACGCCGAACCGGTCAAGTACGAAGTGGAAAAGGAAAGCGGCGCGATTTTCGTCGACCGCATCCTGTCCACCCCGATGCGCTACCCGTGCAACTACGGCTACGTGCCGGGCACGCTGGGCGGCGACGGCGATCCGCTGGATGCGCTGGTGATCCTGCCGCTGCCGCTGATCCCCGGCTCGGTGATCCGCTGCATCCCGGTCGGTATGCTCAAGATGTCCGACGAAGCCGGCAGCGACGAGAAGCTGATCGTGCTCCCCGCGCCGAAGATCTTCCCCGGCTACGCGCACATCAACGACATCAAGGGCGTCTCGCCGCACTGGCTCGAGCGCATCGGCCACTTCTTCGAGCACTACAAGGACCTGGAGAAGGGCAAGTGGGTGAAGGTCGATGGTTGGGTCGGCGCCGAGGAAGCGAAGGCCGAGATCCTTGCCGGCGTCGAGCGCTACAAAGCCGCGAAGTAAACCGCTTTGCCCGAGGCGCGCCGCCAATCACGGCGGCGCGCCTTTTTCATGCCTTGTGCGACGGGGCACGCTCCCACGGCGGCACCTCGCCCAGCTGCTCGGCCAGGAAATCCACGAACGCGCGCACCCGCGGCGGCACCAGCCGGCGTTGCGGCATCACCGCCCAGATCGCGCTTTCCGGCAGGGAGTAATCGGGCAGCACCGCCTCCAGGCGACCGCTACGCAGCGCCTCGTGCACATGCCAGTGCGAATGCAGCGCAATGCCCTGCCCGGCCAGTGCGGCATCGCGGACCAGTTCGCCGAGCGTGCTTTCGAAGCGCCCGCGCACGCGGACCACGTGCTCCTGGCCCTGCCCATCGGTCAGCCGCCAGGTGTCCTGCCGCCCATGGCGGCCAGCCAGCAGCACGCATTCGTGATCCGCCAGTTCCGCCGGCGTGCGCGGGCGGCCGTGCCGCGCCAGGTACGCGGGCGAGGCGCACAGCAGGCGCCGGTTGGAGGCGAGCCGGCGCGCGATCAGGCTGGAGTCGTCCAGGGCGCCGATGCGAATCGCCAGGTCGTAGCCCGCGCCTACCAGGTCCTGCATCTCGTCGCTCAGGTGCGCAGACAGGCGCAGTTTCGGATGGCGCGCGAGGAACTCGGGCAACAGCGGCGAGAGGTACTGGCGTCCGAACGCGGCCGGCAGGGTCATGCGCAATGTGCCCGAGACGCTCACGGCGCTCTGGCGCAGGTCGGTGGTCAACGCGTCCAGGTCCTCCACCAGCGCGCGCCCCTGCTCGGCCAGCAGCAGGCCTTCCGGCGTGGGGTGCAGGCGGCGCGTGGTCCGCTGCAATAACCGCACGCCGAGGCCGCGTTCGAGTCGTTTCAGGCGCTGGCTGGCGACCGCCACCGAAAGGCCCAGGCTGCGTGCGGCAGCGCTGATCGAACCGAGGTCAAGCACGCGCAGGAACAGGGTCAGGTCGTCCAGCCGGTCCATGATCTTCAATCGTTCATTGAAAGCGATTCGTCATCCTGCTGCTTTCTGTCGAAAGTGCAAGCGCCTAGCCTGCGCACTCGCGGCCGTGGTGATCAGTGACCCCGGCGCCCGACTTCGGTCTCAGCCGCAGGAGCCACCATGCCATTCACCCACGTCGCCATCCCCGCCGGAACGCCACCCGCTGACAAGGCCGCCATCGCCCGCGGCGTGCACGAAGCGATGGTCGCGGCCCTCGGTATTCCCGACGACGATTTCTTCCAGATGGTCTGTGAGTACCAGCCTGGTGATTTCCTGTTCGACCGCGGCTTCCTCGGCGTGCAGCGCTCCGATCGCGTGGTCGTCATCCGCATCACGTTGCGGCGAGGGCGCAGCGACGCGATGAAGCGCGACCTCTACGCCCGTGTCGCCGCCAACCTCGGCCGGGACGCGGACATCCGCCCACAGGACGTGTTCGTCTACCTGGTCGAGAACGATTTTTCCGACTGGTCGGTCGGCGGCGGGCGGATGAGCATGGAAATCGCCGTGCAGCGGGAGGCCGACGCATGAACGGAGGCATGGAATACCGCGCTCTGGGCACGTCGGGCTTCATGGTCCCCTCGCTGGGTTTCGGCGCCGGCACCTTCGGCGGCAAGGGGCCGCTGTTCGCCGCCTGGGGCGCCACCGACACCGCCGAAGCGCGCCGCCTGGTGGACATCTGCCTGGAGGCCGGCGCCAACCTCTTCGATACGGCGGACGTCTATTCCGACGGCGCCTCCGAGGAGATCCTCGGCGCCGCACTGAAAGGCCGGCGCGAGCAGGCGATCATCTCGACCAAGCTGACGCTGCGCGCCGGCGCCGGACCGAACGATGTCGGCGCCTCGCGCCACCATCTGGTCGGTGGCGTGGAACGCGCGCTGAAGCGGCTGGGCACCGACTACATCGACCTCCTGCAGTTGCATCACTTCGACGCGATGACTCCGGTCGACAGCGTCATGGCGACGCTGGACGATCTGGTGCGCGCCGGGAAGGTGCGCTATCTGGGCGCTTCCAACTTTTCCGGGTGGCAACTGATGAAGTCGCAGGCCGCCGCGGACCGGCACGGTCGTGCGCGTTTCGTCGCCAACCAGGCCTACTACTCGCTGGTCGGCCGCGACTACGAGTGGGAGCTGATGCCGCTGGGACTGGACCAGGGCCTGGGGGCGGTGGTGTGGAGTCCGCTGGGCTGGGGCCGGCTTACCGGGAAGATACGTCGTGGACATCCGCTGCCGGCCGGCAGCCGCCTGCACGAGACCGCACAGTACGCACCGCCGGTGGATGAGGAGCGGCTCTATCGCGTGGTCGATGCGCTGGAGGCGGTCGCCGCCGAAACCGGCCGCAGCGTGCCGCAAGTCGCGATCCGCTGGTTGCTGCAACGGCCGACCGTCTCCACCGTGCTTATCGGCGCGCGCAACGAGGCGCAGCTGAAGGACAACCTCGGCGCGATCGGATGGACGCTGGACGCACAGCAGATGTCCCGGCTCGATGCAGCCAGTGCCGTCATGCCGCCCTACCCCTACTACCCGTATTGGAACGGCATGTTCGCCGAGCGCAATCCGCCGCCGGTGCCGGCCACCCTGCCCGCCGGAGACGCGTTGTGAAAGCCGTCGCCTTCACCCGCCATCTGCCCATCGACGATCCGGAATCCCTTCTCGACCTGGATCTGCCCGAGCCCGCCCATGGCGCGCACGACCTGCTCGTACGCGTGGAGGCAGTCTCGGCCAATCCCGTCGACACGAAACTTCGCGCGGCCGGACCGGAGATCGAGGACTCCCCACGCGTACTCGGCTTCGATGCCGCCGGCATCGTCGAAGCTGCAGGCGCGCGCGCCAGGGGCTTCGCACCGGGCGACCGCGTGTATTACGCCGGCGACGCCACGCGCCCGGGCAGCAACGCGCAGTTGCAAGCCGTCGATGCGCGCCTGGTCGCGCATGCGCCGCGCACGCTCGATCCCGCGCAGGCGGCGGCGCTGCCGCTGGTCTCGCTGACCGCGTGGGAACTGTTGTTCCAGCGCATGCCCTTCGACAGCGAACAGGGCGGCCGCGGACGCACGCTGCTGGTGATTGCGGGTGCGGGTGGGGTCGGTTCGATGGCCATCCAGTTCGCGCGACGGGCAGGCTTCCGCGTGATCGCCACCGCGTCGCGGCCGGAGACGGCCGCGTGGTGTCGCCAGCTCGGCGCGGCCGCGACGATCGACCATCGTGAGCCGTTGGCGCCTCAACTGGCCGCACTCGACCTCGCGCACGTCGATGCGGCGATCAACCTGGCCGACACCGACCGCTACTGGAACACCCTGGGCGAGTTGGTCGCGCCGCAGGGCCATGTCGGCCTGATCGTGGAGCCGCGTGGGCCGTTGGCGATCGGCGGCCCGTACAAGGCCAAGTCGATCGGCATCCATTGGGAGTCGATGTTCACCCGTTCGCGCACCGCCGCCGCAGACCTGGCCGAGCAGGGCCGCATCCTCGCCCGCGTCGCGGCGCTCGTCGACGCCGGTCAGGTGCGCGGCATCGCCCGGGAAATCCTCTCGCCGATCAACGCGGCGAACCTGCGCGAAGCGCACCGGCGTCTCGAGGCGGGAAGGAGCATCGGCAAGCAGGTGCTCGCCGGCTGGTGAATCAGTGCTGCCAGCCGGAGCCGGCGTTCGAGGACGGTTTCGCCGGCGGCTGCGGTTGCGCCGGTCGCGCCGGTTCACCCTGCTCGCCCAGTTGTGCCAGCAGCGTGGCCATGTCCTCGGCGTGCTCCTCCTCCTGCGCCAATACCTCTTCCATGATGCGGCGCGTGGTCGGATCGTCTCCGCCGATGTACTCGATGATCGCGCGGTAGGTGTCGATCGCGATGCGTTCGGCCACCAGGTCCTCCTTGATCATGTCGACCAGGTTGGCGCCTTCGGCGTAGTCCGCGTGGGCGCGGCTGAGCAGGCCATCGGGATTGAAGTTGGGCTTGCCGTCCAGTTGCGTGATGCGCTCGGCAATGCGGTCGGCGTGTTCCTGCTCCTGCTGCGCGTGCTCGAGGAACTCGGCCTTGACCGCCTGGGAGTGGATCCCGGAGGCCATGAAGTAGTGGTACTTGTAGCGCAGCGTGCAGACGATCTCGGTGGCCAGCGCCTCGTTGAGCAGCTTGATCACGGTCTCGCGGTCGGCGGTGTAGCCGGCGGTGATCGCACCCTGGTCGATGTGCTCGCGGGCACGTTTGCGGATGGCCTCGATGTCGGTCAGGAACGGCTTGCTTGCCATGTCGGTCCCTCGGTGGTGGGTACCGGCGCAAGCTAGTGGAGACGGCGCGAAACGCCGGTGAAGCATGGCTTGCCGGTTTCCGCAGAGGGGCTTCGGCCCACCGTGGATCTTGGGGCGACGTCGATGGTCGGCCGAAGCCGACCTCACCTCCGCGCGATCAGCGCGGCAGGTAGGCGCGCAGGAACATCTTCACGCCGGCGCGGGCGGTCGCCTCGATCTCGGCGGCGTAGCTGTCCGGGCATTCGCAGCAACCGAACATCTGCCGCATCATCAGGTTGCCCTTGATCAGCGTGAGGAACTGCACGCAGGCGCGCGGCACGTCGTCGATCTGGAGCTTGCCGGCGTCAACCGCCTGCTGCAGCAGGCGTTCCATCAGGCCATGCGTGCGCGTGGCGCCCTCTTCCCACATCAGCCGGCCGTAGCGGGGATTGCCCTGGCGGCAGTCGGAAAGGATCGCGCGGAAGGTGCCGACGGTCTCGGCATTGCAATCGAGTCTCGCGTGGGTCAGCGCGACGCGCAGCAGTGTATCGGCGATGTCCTCGTGCGGATCGAAGTGGTACGTCTCTTCCGGCAGCAGGTCGTTCACGCGGGCTCGGATGACTTCGCGGAAGAGATTGTCCTTGTCGCCGAAGTGGCTGTAGACGGTGAGCTTGGACACGCCCGCCTCGGCTGCCACGGCGTCCATGCTGGTGCCGGCGAAGGCATTGCGGATGAACAGCGCCTTGGCCGCCTCCAGGATCGCCGCGCGCTTCTCCATGTCCTTCGGACGGCCGGGGCCGGGAGTCTTGGCGTGGGCGGGACAATTCATGGTGACACCTTGGGCGGGAACAGCTTCACAAGAACGAGCGGGAACTTTATTATACGGATCGGTTTACTTATTTCCAGTTTCCCTGGAAGCGGCCTTGCGTTGAACCGCTCTTTCGTCCCTGTGCGCAGTGTACCGCCATGCAGGGCGCGTGCCGGGTGGTGGGCAGCGGCGCGCTTGCCTGGTTACAGGGGGCCTGTGTCCGCGGACACCGCGCCGGGCATGACTTCCGTCAATCCGGCGCGGTGACTTCCGGCACTTCGGGCACCGGCCACGAGGCCGCACGCTAAACATCACTGTCGCGGCGGCCTCCGAACGCTTATCCTTTTGATCTTTTTGATTCTTGCGGACGTTAGACCATGGCGATGAATTTCGAACAGGCACGGCAGAACATGGTCGAGAACCAGGTGCGCCCCTGGGATGTGCTCGATGCACGCGTGCTCGATGCGCTGGCGCAGGTGCGCCGCGAGGATTTCGTGGCGCCGGAGCACCGCCAGCTGGCGTTCGCCGACCTGTGCCTGCCGATCGGTCATGGCCAGGTGATGATGAAGCCGGTGATCGAGGGTCGCGTGCTGCAGGCGCTCGACCTCAAGGCCACCGAAAGCGTGCTGGAGATCGGCACCGGTTCGGGTTTCCTGACCGCGTGCATGGCCACGCTCGCCGCGCACGTGACGAGCGTCGACGTACATGGCGATTTCACCGCGGCCGCACGGTCGCGCCTGGACACGGCCGGCGTTGCCAACGCCACCCTGGTGACCGCGGACGCGGTGCAGGACTGGCAGCCGCAGGACCGGTTCGACGCCATCGTGGTTACCGGCGCCGTGTGGCAGGTCCCGCAGCGTTTCCTGGGCTGGCTCAAGCCGGGAGGCCGCCTGCTGGCGATCCGCGGCGAGTCGCCCGTGCAGCAGGCCGTCCTGCTGACCCAGGCCGGCGCCGGCGGCTTCCGCGAGGAATACCTGTTCGAGACCGACCTGCCGTACCTGGCTCACGCCGAGCCGCCCCGCCGTTTCGTTTTCTGACTTCCTATCGATTGCATGAGGCAACCCCGATGCGCTTGAAGCTGCTGACCCTCGCCCTGGCCCTGTCGGCGACCTCGCTGCCCGGTCATGGCGAGGACCTGATGGACGCCTACCGCCAAGCGCGCGCCAACGATCCGGTGCTGTCGCAGGCCGAGGCGCAGCGCCTGTCGGTGGGCGAGACCGTGACGCAGACGCGCGCCCTGCTGCTGCCGCAGCTGTCCGGCCGCGCCACCTTCAGCCAGTCCAGCGGCGCCAATGCGCAGACCGTGGCCGAGGGTGGCGCGCCGATCAACGCCGGCCACCTGCGCAGCCGCGACGAATCGCTGGAACTGAGCCAGACCATCCTGGACCTCAGCAAGATCGCCGACCTGCATGCCGCAGAATCGCAGGCCGATTCGCAGACCGCCCAGTACGATGCCGCGCAGCAAGAGCTGCTGGTGCGCGTCACCGCCGCCTACTTCGGCGTGCTGACCAGCCAGGACGAGCTGGCCTACGCCAAGGCCAACGAGGACGCCTTCCGGCAGTCCTACGAACAGGCCGAGCAGCGCTTCAACGTGGGCCTCTCGGCAGTCACCGACGTGTACCAGGCCAAGTCGTATTACGAACTGGCCAAGGCGCAGACGGTCGCCGCCAACAACGCGCTGAACGATGCGCGCGAGGCATTGGCGCAGATCACCGGCAAGCCGGTCGGCGACCTGAAGCAGCTGCGCGACGACCTGCCGATGGTGCCGCCCAAGCCGGCCGATCCGAACGCCTGGGTGCAGCAGGCGCAGAAGAGCAACCCCAACGTGATCGCCCAGCAGTACAACGTCGAGGCGGCCTCGCACTCGGTCAATTCCGCCCGCGCCGGCCACCTGCCGACGATCAACGCATCGGTCAGCCGCGGCACGTCGTCGAACTGGCTTGAGAACATGGGCGGCGCCTTCGCCGATCGCAACGGCCGCTATGGCACCACCGTGGGCATCACGCTCAACGTGCCGATCTTCTCCGGTTTCGCCACGCAGTCGCGCGTGCGCCAGTCGATCTACCAGCGCGATGCCGCCGAGGATTCGCTGGAAGCCCAGCGCCGCCAGGTCACCCGGGACACGCTCAACTTCTACCGCTCGGTGATCGCCGGCATCAGCCAGGTGGAGGCCAACAAGGCCTCGGTCGAATCCGGCCAGAAGGCACTGGAAGCCACCCGCGCGGGCTTCGACGTCGGCACGCAGACGATGCTCAACGTGCTCAACGCGATCCAGACGCTGACCCAGGCCGAGAGCAGCTACTCGCAGTCGCGCCACGCGCTGATCCTTGACCAGCTGCAGCTCAAGCAGGCCGCCGGCACGATCGACGTGAAGGACCTCGAGGCGGTCAACTCCCTGCTCCAGTAACACCTATCCCCGCAGGAGCCCGTTCGCGCGCTCCTGCGGGGTTATTCCTCCAGCACGCGGTCGACCAGTTCCATCACCCGCCCTACGGCACCCCGCTCGCTGTCGAACACGCGGCGCGCCTGGCGCCCCATCCGCTCGCGCTGGCGTTCGTCACGCAACAGATCGAGCACGGCGTGGCCCAGCTGGTCCACGTGTTCGACGCGGTTGGCACCGCCCTCGCGAATCAGCGTGAGGGTGATCTCCTCGAAATTGAACGTATGCGGACCGACCAGCACCGGCCGCGCCAGCGCCGCCGGTTCCAGCACGTTATGCCCGCCGATCGGCACCAGGCTGCCGCCGACGAAGGCCAGGTCCGCGGCTGCGTAGAACGGCATCAGTTGTCCCATCGCGTCGATCACGAACACCTGGTGCGCGCCGGGCACCTGCTCGACGCTGCGCGTGGCGACGGTGAAGCCCAGGCTGCGCGCCGAGTGTTCCACCAGCTTGAAACGCTCCGGATGCCGCGGCGCGATCAGCAGCAACGCGTCGGGCAGCCGGCGCAGCACGTCCAGGTGCGCTTCCAGCACCGCCAGCTCCTCGCCCTCGTGCGTGCTGGCAGCGATCCATACGGGCCTGCGCGGGCCCCATTGCGCGCGTAGCGCGGCCCCCTTGTCGACGGCGCCATCGGGTACGGGCATGTCGAACTTGAGGTTGCCGCTGACCACCAGTTGCGCAGGGTCCGCGCCCAGCAGGCGGTAGCGCGCGGCGTCGGTGCGCGACTGGGCCGCGATCTGTCGCACCGTGCGCAGCGCCGAACGGACCAGGGAGCGCAGCGGCCGGTAGCCACGCATCGAACGTTCGGACAGCCGAGCGTTGACGATCATGAGCGGAATGCCGCGACGGCGGCAGGCGAAGTAGAGATTCGGCCAGATCTCCGTTTCCACGATCAACGCCAGTCGGGGGCGCACCCGCTTCAGGAAGCGATGCACCGCGAATGGCAGGTCATAGGGCAGGTAGACATGGAAGACGCTGTCGCCGAACAGCTGGTGCACGCGCGCCGAACCCGTCGGCGTCACGGTGGTAACCACCAGCGGTGCGTTGGGGTAGTCGCGCCTGAGCGCCTTGATCAGCGGTTCGGCCGCATTGACCTCGCCGACCGACACCGCGTGCACCCACAGGCTTCCACTGAACTGCGGCGGCTGGAACAGGCCGAAGCGCTCCGGCCAGCGCCGGTGGTAATTGCCGTAGCGCGCGCCACGGATCATCAGGCGCAGCACGATCAGCGGCGTCGCCAGGTACATCACGAAGGTGTAGAGATAGCGCAACGGGAGGCCAGGCCGGAAGGACGTCAGGAATTATAGGGCCCTTGCTCACTCCGCCTCCGCACAGCGCAACAACCCGGGCTTGTCGAAGGCGTCGGGTCGAGGCAGTCAAGACTAGCGGGGAGAACCATGCGAACCGGCAGCCTTGATGAAACGCGCCGAGCGTCGCCCAAAAAAAACTCATCGCCGGAAGTGAGAGGGCTTCCGCGCGGTCCATCCCCGTACAATCCCCCGATGCCCGGCATGCCCCGCCCCTCCTTCGATCGCGCCCTGCTCGCCCCGCGCCACTGGCCGGCGTGGCTGGGCGTGGGGGTGATCTGGCTGATCGCCCGTTTGCCCTATCCGCTCCTGTTGCGGCTGGGTCGCGGGCTCGGCGCGCTGATCCGCCACGTGCCCTCGCGTCGTCGCCGCGTGGCCGAGGCCAACGTCGCATTGTGCTTTCCCGAGCTGGACGCCCGCGCGCAGGCGGCACTGGTCGATGCGCACCTGACCGACATCGGGCTGATGCTGGTCGAGTTCGCGCTGGGCTGGATGGGATCCGATCGCGCGATCGCACGCATCCCCACGCGCATCGAGGGCCTGGAGCACCTGGAGGCCGCGCACGCGCAGGGCCAGGGCGTACTGCTCGTAGGCGGGCATTTTTCGCATCTGGAGTTGTGCGCGCGGCTGATCTCCCGACGCATCCCGATCGCCGGCATGTACCGGCGCATGGACTCGGCCGTGTTCGAGTGGACCGTGCTGCGCGCACGTCTCCACTACGCGGCGGCCATGTTCGAGAAGGACGACATCCGCGGCACGGTGAAGTACCTGCGCGGCGGCGGCACGCTCTGGTATGCCCCGGACCAGGACATGCGCAGCAAGGACAGCGTGTTCGTGCCGTTCTTCGGCGTGCCTGCCGCGACCATCACCGCGACCCACCATCTTGCTCGGATGGGGCAGGCGCAGGTGATTCCGTTCTTCCACCAGCGCCTGCCCGGCGGCGGCTACGCCATGCGGCTGGGCGCGCCGCTGCCGATGGACGGCGACGCGGCCACCGATACCGCACGGGTCAACGCCAGCATCGAACAAATGGTGCGCGCGGCGCCCGCGCAGTACCTGTGGGTGCACAAGCGCTTCAAGACCCGGCCGCCCGGCGCACCCGCGGTCTACCGCTGACGCGGATGGCGCAGCGCCCCGGGCGCGCTGCGCACGCGTGCCTCGTGCAGCTTGGCGTACTTGAGGAAGGCGTAGAAGGCGTGCACGCGCGCCGCGATGAAACCCGCCCAGCCCGCGCGCCAGTGGCCGCGCAACAGGTAGAAGCGAAGAAAGGCGATCGTCGGATAGGCGATCAGTCGCCAACCCAGCCAGGCGCGCTGGCGGCGCGCGTCATCGGCCGCCTGCAACGTGGAGTAGCGGTTGGCCTTGTCCACGCGGCCGGCGATATCCGGTTCGCCGAAATGGTCGAGCACCACGTCGAGCCTGCCGACCGGCCCGTCCACATGGACCGCTTCGTGCACGCTGTGCCCACTCATTTGCGCGCGTTCGCGATCGAACAGCCGCACGTAGTGATTGAGCCGCGCACGCGGCGACTGCCAGCGCCAGAACACCCATTCGCGCCGCCACAGCTGGTACCCGGCGCAGGCCGGACCTTCCAGCGCGCGCAGCATGGGCGCGACGGCATCGGGCGGCAACGCCTCGTCCGAATCCAGCAGCAGCACCCAGCGATGCCGGGCCAGGTCGATCGCAGCCTGTTTCTGCGCGCTGTAGCCGGCGAACGCCTGTTCGTGCACGCGCGCGCCGTGGCGCCGCGCGATCGCCGCGGTGGCGTCGGTGGAACCCGAATCGAGCACCACGATGTCCTCGGCCCACTTCACCGATCCCAGGCAGGCATCCAGCGTGTCCGCGCTGTTGAAGGTGGTGACCACCACCGATAACGACTCACGCATCACCGTCCTCCATGACGACATCCTCTATCACGTATAGCGCCGCGCACCAGAGCCCCAGCAGCCAGGCGAACAACAGTCCCCACCACGCCGAGTAGAAGGCCAGGTGGGTGTTGAACGGAAACAGCATCACCGCCAGCGCCACCGTGGCGGGGAACGCCCGCGCGCGTGCCGCCGCGCCCTGCCGGCGCCACGCGCGAAGCGCCCAGAACGTCGCGGCCAGCCAGAGCATCAGCCCGATCGCGCCGGTCTCGCTCAGCACCTCCAGCACCAGCTGGTGCGCGTGGCAGGCGCCCTCGCCCGTGCCGCAGGCCTCGTCGACCAGGAAGTGGTCGTTGGCCGGCGCGTAGTCGGGATAGGCGTAGCGGAAGCCGCGCACGCCCACGCCGTTCCAGGGATCATCCGCGAACATCCGCAGGCTGGCGCGCCAGATCGCCGGCCGGCCGGTGAGCGCCTCGTCCAGCCCCTGGGGTTCGTCCGCGAACACCGCGAGGGTGCGTTCCATGCGGTCCTGGAAGCGACCGGACGTATGCCAGGCCACCGTGCCGGCCAGAACCACCATCACCGCGCCCAGCGCGCACCAGAGCGCGAAGCGATAGGCCGAGCCAGCCTCGCGCCAGGCGAATGCGAGCGCCACCAGGCCGTAGCAGAGCCAGCCCGCGCGCGAGCCGGCCAGGAGCACCGGCCCCAGCACCAGCAGGAAAGCCAGCATCAGCCCCGGGCGTCCCCAGCGCTCGCGGGCTGCCCACAGCGCGAACGGTGCGAGCACCGCCAGCGTCGGCCCGAGCTTGAGGTTGTCCGCGCCGAAGATGCCCGACACGCGCTCGGCATCGGCAGGACCGCCAAGGCTGAAGCCGGTGAATGCCTGCAGCCAGGCATCGGCCACCCACACGGCGATAACGGCGGCGACCGCGAAGAACAGCGCGCGCAGCCTGGCATCACGACGGATCGCGAAGCAGGCGTACAGCCCCAGCGGCACGTAGCGCAGCAGGCCGGCGGTGGCGCCCCAGCTCTTGCCCGGCGCCACTGCATCGAACGAGGACAGCAGCGCGGCGCCGACGTAGCAGGCCAGCAACACCAGCAGCAGGCGCGCACCGGCGTGCCCATCCAGCGCCCGCGGGTGGCGCACGAACAAGAGGATGGTGCCGATCAGGCACAGCAGCGTCCCCAGTTCCGAACTTCGCCCGACCGGCAGCAACGCGATCACCAGCCAGAATGGCAGCAAGGGCGAACGCAGTGAGGCAGCTATCGGTCGGATCGCGGGCATCCGGGGATTGTAGGCGCGGCGGCTCCGTGCCTGCTGGCAAGCCTTGCAAGGATGTGCCGGCGGGCGATGTTTCCAGCCGCGGGCGGCGCCACGAGTCGCATGGCTCCACGTGCGGCCCGGAACGGCGGCAGTCGATCAGCCGGCCACTTCCCCATACAGTGCCAGTACCGCCTGCTGCATGTCCGACAGCCGGTAGCTCTGCAGCATCGGGATCGGCGGCGCCACGCGCAGCAGTTCGGCGGCACGCTCGACCAGCTTCTGGCGGTCGCCCACCGGCACGCGACCGGCCGGGTACAGCTCGGCCAGCAGTTCGCCGACGCCGCCGTGGGCGTAGCCAAGCACGGGACGGCACAGCGAGAGTGCCTCGACCACGGTGCGCCCGAACGATTCGGGCTTGGTCGACAGCTGCAGGATCAGTGCGGACACCGCGTAGATGTCGCGCACGTCGTTGCGGGGCGCCGTCAGCACCACCTGCGCCTCGACGTCGCGCTCGCGGATCAGCTGACGGAGCTCTTCCACGTAGGCCTCGCGGCCCGGCTCGATCACGCCCAGCAACAACAGGCGCGCCTCGATGCCGCGGCGCTTGAGCTCGGCCATCAGCTCGATCGCCTCGTGGTGGCCCTTCAGGCGCGTGCCACGCCCCGGCAGGGTCAGCAGCGGTGCGCCGGCCAACTGCGGGTACTCGGCGAAGAAGGCCTTCTGCCAGGCGTCGTCCGGACGATGGCCGTACGGGAACGCCTCCGGGTCGATGCCGCGCGGAATCACTTTCACCCGCGTCGGATCCAGCCACGGATAGTGGCTCAGGGCGTAATCGCGCATCGTCTGCGAGACGGCGATGACCCGCTCGCCGCGCAACAGGATCGAGCTGTAGCGGCCGGGCGAGTTGAGCCCGTGCACGGTGGTGACGAAATGCGGACGCGGATTCAGCCCGCGCAAGGCCCACCAGCCCATCCATCCGGGCAGGCGCGAGCGGGCATGCACGATGTCGGGCTTCAGTTCGCGCAGCCGACGGCGCAGCGCGCCCAGGTGCAACAGCGTGCGCGGCGACTTGGTGCCGATGTCCAGGGTGACGTGCTCGCTGCCCTCGGCCTCCAGCTGCGCCACCAGGCGGCCGCCGGAGGAGATCACGATCGAGCGGTGCCCCGCTTCCACCAGCGCCCGACCCACTTCCAGCGTCGAACGCTCCGCCCCGCCCGTATGCAGCGCCGGGATCAGCTGGACGACAACCAGGCGCCGGGTGGGGGTGACGACGGCAGACATGAGGGGTTGTTGGGTGGCCTTCATCCACCTTGGCAAGCAGCGATCGTGCCGAATGCCGCCGTTCAGGAACCGGCCGGGGGCCCGGGTTCAGTCGCGCAGGACGTAATGCGCGCCGCAGTAAGGACAGACGGACTCCCCGCCGTCCTCGACGATCGGCAGGTAGACCTTCGGATGCGAGTTCCACAGGGACATCGCCGGCATCGGACAGGACAGCGGCAGGTCGTTGCGCGTCACTTCGTAACGATTTTCGGCATTCGCCGGGATCGGCGCGGCCTCGGGCAGGGGGCGCGACATGGCAGGCTCCAGGAAGGGGACGTCGAGCCGCCCATGGTAGCAGGGGCACACGCCGGCAACGCGCGGGCGACCACGGCCCCGCCCCGCACTGGACTTCGACGCGCCGTTGCCATCAACTGTGCGCCGGCGTCGCCCGAAGGGGCGGGCGACGCATCGAAGGGGGACGACCGTGGATGGGACGTGGCCCGGCGCCGCGACCCTGACGTTGGCCATCCGTTGCCGCATTCATACGTCGCAAGGGGAACTACCATGGATCTCGGAAAAGCCATCGCGCGCGCAAAAGCCATCCTGGCCTCGCCCAGGACCGAGTGGCCGGTCGCGGCCGCCGAACCGGCCAGCATCGGCGGCCTGTACACCACCTACATCGTCTGGATCGCCGCATTGCCGGCGATCGCCGGCTTCATCAAGAGCAGCCTGATCGGCACCGGATTCATGGGCGTGCACGTGCGCACGCCGATCGGCGCGGGCATCGCCGGCATGGTGCTGCAATACCTGCTGTCGCTGGCCCTGGCCTACGTCATGGCGCTGGTGATCAATGCCCTGGCCGGCACCTTCAATGGCCAGAAGGACATGGTGCAGGCGCTCAAGACGGTCGCCTATTCCTGGACCGCCTCGTGGGTCGCGGGCATCGCGGTGATCATTCCGTGGCTCGGCTGGCTGATCGCGATCGCCGGCGCGATCTACGGCATCTACCTGCTTTACCTGGGCCTGCCCTTCACCATGAAGTGCCCGCCCGAAAAGGCCGGCGGCTACACGGCGCTGGCCGTGATCATCGCCATCGTGCTGAGTTGGATCGTGGGCCTGATCGTGGCGGGCGTGATCGGTACCGCTGCCTACACCGGCGCGGCCATGACCGGCACCCACCTGGGCAGCACTAGCGACAACGTCACCGTCGATCCGGACAGCGCGCTCGGCAAGCTGGCGGCCATGGGCGAGCGCGCCGAACAGGCGAGCAAGGAAATGGACGCGGCGCAGAAGTCCGGCGACAGCGCTGCCCAGCAGGCGGCCATGAACAAGATGATGGGCGCGGCGATGGGCAACGACGGCGACGTGCAGGCGCTGTCCACCGAGCAGGTCAAGGCCTTCCTGCCCGAGACCCTGCTCGGCCTCAAGCGCACCAGCAGCTCGGCCCAGCGCAGCAACGCGATGGGCATGCAGGCCACCGAGGCGCATGCCGAGTACGGCGACAGCAACGGCCGCACCGTCACGCTGGAAGTCACCGACACGGGCACCGCCAAGGGCCTGATGGCGATGGCCGGCGCGATGGCGCCGGAGGAAGAGCGCAGCACCGACCACGGCTACGAGAAGACCTACACCGCCGATGGCCGCCTCACGCACGAGGCATGGGACGATCAGTCCAGGAGCGGCGAGTACAGCGTGGTGGTCGGCCAGCGCTTCACGGTCAAGGCCAACGGCAATGCCGGCAGCATCGACGAGCTGAAGCAGGCCGTGGCCAGCGTCGACCTGGGCAAGCTCGAAGCGATGCGCGAGGAAGGCGTGCGGCATTGACCGCAGGATGGGCTCCAGTCCACCGTCCGGGTCCAACGCGGCGGACTGAAGCCCACCCTGCAAAGAAGAAGCCCGCGCCATCGCGACGCGGGCTTCTTCGTTTTCAACCGGACACCGGCGCCGTCACTTGCCCGCCGAACCCTCGGTCGTGATGCGCAGGCTGATCTCGTCGCTCACGTTGGGCACGTACGCCGACACGCCGAAATCCGAGCGCTTGAGCGTGCCGGTCGCATCGAAGCCGATCGACGGATCGCCGCTCATCGGATGCTTGCCGATCCTGTTGAGCGTGGCATCGAGCACCACCGGTTTGGTCACGCCGTGCACGGTGAGGTTGCCGGTGATGCGGAAATGGTCCTTGCCCAGCGGCTCGACCTTCGTGCTCTTGTAGGTCACGGTCGGGTACTTGGCCACGTCGAGGAAGTCGGGCTTGGCCAGGTGCTCGTCGAGCGCCGGCACGTGCGTGTCCAGCCCGGCCATCGGCAAGGTCACGTCCACGCTGGCCTGCTCCGGATGATCCGGATCGAACACCAGCGTGCCCTGCCCCAGACCCAGTTCCGCGGTCGGGTGGGAGAAGCCGAAATGGCTCCAGCTGAACAGCACCATCGTGTGGTGCGGATCCAGCTGATAGGTGACCGGCGCCGCCTGGACGAGCGCCGCGGCGCCGAACAACCCGGCGAAAAGAACAGCTTTGAACGTGCGCATGCGTAACTCCTGTGGGGGTTTCAGACGATCCGGCAGACTTCGTCGAACGCGAAGCGGTCCTCGCGCGGACGCAGCACGGCGGGGTTGCCGTAGCCGATGTTGATCAGGAAATTCGAGCGGATCTTCGTGCCGGCGAAAAAGGTCTCGTCCACCAGCGTGTTGTTGAAGCCGGACATCGGGCCGCAATCGAGCCCCATCGCGCGCGCAGCCATGATCAGGTAGGCGCCCTGCAGGCTGGAGTTGCGGAACGCCGTCCCCTCGATCGCGGCCGGTTTGCCGGCGAACCAGTCGATCGCGTCCGGCGATTCCTTGTAGAGCCGCGGCAGGTGCTCGTAGAAGGCGTGGTCCGCCGCCACGATCACGGTGACCGGTGCGGCCATGCTCTGGTCGCGGTTGCCGCGGTCCAGCGCTGGCGCGAGCCTGGCCTTGGCCTCCGGCGAGCGCACGAACACGAAGCGCGCGGGCGAGGCATTCGCGCTGGTCGGCGCGAGCCTGGCGAGGTCGTAGATCGCGTGCAGCTGCGCGTCGCTGACCGGCTTGTCCAGCCACGCCTCGGCCGAACGGCGATAGGTGCGCGCGGTGCGGAACAACTGGTCGAGGGCGGCCTCGGAAAGCACTTCGCTCATGGGTATCCTTTGCGTTCTTGGCGCGCCATCCGGCGCGGGCGATCCACAAGTGTAAGCCCAAGGGCGTGGGTGGTCGGGTGAGGAACGGGGAACCCAGCGTGCAGAATCCGACAACAATCGAGCGGGCGACCATCGCGTGAGCGCACCGCGCGAGGAATGCTGGGTCATCACCGACGCCGCTGCCGGAAACCAGCGCCAGGCGCTGGCGCTGGCCGAGCGCCTGGGCCTGCCGGTCCGGCCACTGGTGATCGCGCCGCGCGGACCGTGGGCCTGGCTGGCGCCGCGGTTGGTGCTGGGCGCCGAACTCGCGGTGCCACCGGACGAGCGGGCGCGCCTGGCGCCGCCGTGGCCGCGCGTGGCGGTCGGCTGCGGGCGCGCCGCGGCGCTGTTCACGCGTGCGCTTCGGATGTGGTCCGGCGGGCTTTGCCGCACCGTGCAGATCCTCGATCCGCGGGTCGATCCGAAGCACTGGGACCTGATCGTCGCGCCGCGCCATGACGGCCTCGCCGGACCGAACGTGCTTACACCAGCGGGTTCGCTCAACCCCATCGATGACGAATGGCTGGCCGACGCCCGCGACGCCTGGCCGCGCCTGGCCGACCTGCCCGAGCCACGCGTGGGCGTGCTGCTGGGTGGCCCGCGCCACGGCATCCCGCTGGACGAGGCCTGGACCCGCGCCTTCATCGGCGGCCTGCGCGCGGTGCATGAGCGTGATGGCGGCAGCCTGCTCGTCCTCGCCTCGCGGCGCACGCCGCCGAGCCTTGCGGCGGCCCTGCGCACCGCGTTCAGCGCCACCCCGGGCGTGCACTGGCGCGGCGAGGCGGACGGTCCCAACCCCTATCCGGGCGTCCTGGCCTGGGCCGACCGCCTGGTGGTCACGCCCGATTCGGTCAACATGCTCTCCGAAGCCTGCGCCGTCGGCTGCCCCGTCCACACCTTCGCGCCTGCGCCGCTGCCGGACAAGCTCGCCCGTTTCCATCAGGCGCTGCGCGACGGCGGGCTGTTGCACGACCTCCGGGCCGATGCGCCGACGCGCCAGCCACCGTTGCGCGAAACCGAGCGCATCGCCGCCACCGTGCGACGGCGGCTCGGGTTGCGCTGAGCCGCACATCGCCGCGAGCCCCACCCCTTACCCCGGCCTCTCCGCCAAAGGGAGAGGGAGCAGAAACATCAGGCGAAATCGAAGCCCAAGGCCACGGTCACCGCGCGCACGTCGGCGCACATGGCTTCGAGCGCTGCCTCGCGCGGCGCAATCCGCGGCCGCAGATCGAGTGTGCAGGTCAGCGCCCGCTGCAACAGATCGGCATGCACGCGCGCGAGCGTCTCCGCCTGACCGTCATCGAGCAGGCCGGCACGCCGGCACGCATCGATCAGCGATGCGTTGGCCGTGTTGGCCAGCAACTGCGGACACGCCGCCGCATGCGCGAGCACGAGCCCCTGCAACGCGAACTCGATGTCCAGCAGGGCGCCATGTCCCTGTTTGAGATCCAGCCGCGCCTCGTCCGAGCGATCCCGCTCCGCCCGCCAGCGCTGACGCATCTGGCTCACCTCCGCCAGCACCGCATCGCGCTCGCGCGGCACCGCGAGCACTTCGCGCCGGACCTCGCCCAACGCGTGGCCCAGGCCCGCGTCGCCCGCCACCGCGCGCGCGCGCAGCAGGGCCTGGTGCTCCCAGGTCCACGCACGGCTGCGCTGGTAGGCATCGAAGGCCTCCAGGCTGCTCACCAGCAGCCCTTTCGAACCGTCGGGGCGCAGCCGCGTGTCCACTTCGTACAGGCGCCCGGCGCGGGTCAGCAGGGACAGCCAGTTCATCACGCGCTGCGCAAGGCGCTGGTACCAGCGCGACCCGTCGATGGGGCGGGCGCCATCGCTGGTGAGCTGGGCGCGCGCGCCGTCGAACACGAACACCAGGTCCAGGTCCGAGGCGAATCCCAGCTCGTCGCCACCGAGGCTGCCGTAGCCGAAGACGGCAAAGCCCGAGCCCTCCCCCGGCAACCGCCCATGCTGCGCGGCAAGCTCGCGCTCGGCCAGCGCGGTGACCGCCTCGACCACGGAAGCGGCCAGCGCGGCCAGGCGTCGCGAGGTGGCCACGGCGTCGGCACGCCCGTCGTTGAAGGCCAGGCCGAGGCGGAAGGCGATGCTCGCCTTGAACTCGTTGATGCGCTCCAGCTCCGCCTCCGCCTCGCGCTCGTCCAGCGTACCGAGCACGCGGCTGATCTCGGCGCTGATGTCGGCGCGCTTGAGCGGGAGCTGGTCGATGCGCGGATCGAGCACGTCGTCCAGCAACAACGGCTGGGCGATCACCCGTTCGGCCAGGAACGCGCTATCGGCGAACAGCCGCGCCAGGCGTGCGCGCGCGGCCGGTTGTTCCTCCAGCAGCGCGAGGTAGGCCGAGCGGCGCGCCACCGCCTGCACCAGCCGGCACAGCCGCAGCAGGCACGGCAGCGGCGCGGCGCTGGCGCGGGCGGCGGCGATGAGGTGCGGCATCAGATGATCGAGCCGCTCGCGCGAGCGCTGCGACATGGCGCGTACCGAAGCGGCCTGCGGCAGCTTGGCGAGGGCTTCGGCCGCCTCGATGCCGGGCACGAAGCCGGCCGCCTCCAGCGCGCCCGGCTCCGGCGTGCCGTGGCAGGCCTGCTGCCACAGCGTGGTATCGGCGACCGCCACGCGCGCCGCGCGTCCGCCGGCGGGCATCAGCACGCTGGCGAAGTCCTCGCTGACGACGGCGCGGTGTTGCGCCAGCTCGGCCTCCAGCGCCTCCCAGTGCTCATGGCCCAGGCCACGGGCGAGACGCTCGCGACTCAACGCATCCTCGGGCAGGTCGTGGGTCTGCGCGTCGCGGAGCATCTGCACGCGGTTCTCGACACGGCGCAGGCAGCGGTAGGCCTCGCGCAACGCCTTGGCGCGCGCCGCGCCGATGTGCCCGCGCGCCTCGCAGGCGGCCAGCGCCGGCAACAGGCCACGCACGCGCAGGGACGGTTCGCGCCCGCCGCGGATCAGTTGCTCCAGTTGCACGATGAACTCGATCTCGCGGATGCCGCCGGGACCGAGCTTGAGGTTGTCGGCCAGATCCTTGCGCGCCACCTCCGCGTCGATCAACGCCTTCATCTCGCGCAGGCCGGCGAAGGCCGTGTAGTCGAGATACTTGCGGTAGACGAACGGGCGCAGCAGTTCCTGCAGCTGCTTGCCGGCCGCGCGGTCGCCGGCCACCGGGCGCGCCTTGATCCAGGCGTAACGCTCCCAGTCGCGGCCTTCGCTCTGGTAGTACTGCTCCATCGCGGCGAACGACAGCGCCAGGCGCCCGGCGTTGCCGAACGGACGCAGGCGCAGGTCCACCCGCGCGCAGATGCCGTCGTCGGTGGGCTCGTTGAGCAGGCGCACCAGGTGGCGCCCCAGCCGCACGAAGTATTCGCTGTTGTCGAGCGAACGCGCGCCATCGCTGTGGCCGGCCTGCGGGTAGGCCAGCACCAGGTCGATGTCCGAGGAGAAGTTGAGCTCGGCACCGCCGAGCTTGCCGAAGCCGATCACCACCAGCCGCTGCGGCGCGCCGTCCTCGCTGCGCGCGTGTCCGTAGCGCGCGGCCAGCGCGCGCTCGGACCACGCCAGCGCCGCGCCCAGCAGCGCCTCGTACAGCACGCTGGTGGCCGAGAGCGTCTCGGCCAGGTCGTCCAGAGCGTTGACGTCGCGGAACACCAGCCGCAACGCTTCGGCGTGGCGGAACCGGCGCAGCGCCGCCAGCGTGGCGATCTCGTCCTCCGGCAGCGCCAGCGAGCCGATGCGAGTGCCGGCGTCGCCGGCCGAGCGCAGGCGATCCAGGCCGGCCGGCGCCAGCAGTTGTGGCTGCCGTCGCCATACTTCGAAGGCGAAGTCGCTGGCCGCCAGCGTGCGGCGGATACGCTCGGCCACGCCGGCATCGTCGTGCAGCGCCACGCCGGCCGCGCGGCAGCGGGCGGCCAGTTCGGCGTAACGGTCGTCGATCAGGGCGCGCAGCGCGGGGCTTTCGGGGACGCTCATCCGGCCATTGTGCCGTAGCGTGGGGCCGCATGAACCGCCAGCAACCGCCTGTGGATGGCGAACGCATAGTTCATTTCCGCCCGATTACAGTCACCATTCCATCACGCCGCGCCATCGGACCATTCTTTCCATGATCCTCACCGACCACCCCGCCACGCACTGGCGCGCGCTTGCCGCGCGCGTCCTTGCCGTGGTGCTGATGAGCCTGGCGTTCGTACTGCTGACCGGCCTGATGGATGGCGGTGTGGGCGTGACGCCGCTGCGCATGTTCGACCAGCCGCGTTACCTCCTGGCCAACGCCCTGCCCGGGCTGCTGGCGTCGTGGGCGCTGCTGGCGTTCACCCGGCGGTTGGTGTTTTCGTTCGGGCTGGTGTTCCTGTTCGAGGCGCTGCTCTACCAGATCAACGCATTGAAAGTCGCCAACCTGGGCAACCCGCTGATGCCGGCGGATTTCCTGATGGTCGACCAGCTCAGCAAGGGCGGCGCGCACCTGCTGGTCGGCTACCTGCCACACAGCCCATGGCCGTACGTGGGGCTGCTCGCGGGCGTCGCGCTGATCGTCGCGATGTGGCGCCTGGAGCCGCCGCTGTTCCCGCGCCGCAACTACGGCAAGCGCTTGCTGGGTGGTGCCCTCGCGGTCGTGCTGCTGGGCAGCCTGCTCGGCGGCGTGGCCGCGTGGGGCAAGCTCTACAACCAGCGCGTCCTGTGGCTCGAGCCCTGGTCGCCCACGGTGACGGCCAACCATTCGGGCCTGGTCAGCTCGCTGCTGCTGTTCCATCAACAGTACGGGCACGGCGGGCACAAGGCCGATCCGGACGCCGCCAAGGCGCTGATCGCGCAGAGCCGACAGGCGCTGGAAGCGCGCCTGGACGCCGCATCGCCCAGCGGCGAGCGACCCGACATCGTGGTGGTGCAGAGCGAGTCGTTCTTCGATCCGAGCATCATGCGCGGCTACCAGGACCGTCACTTCACCCCCAACCTCGACCGATTGGAGAAGCGCGGCGTCAGCGGTCCGCTGCACGTGCCGACGTTCGGCGGCGGCACCATCCGCACCGAGTTCGAAGTGCTCACCGGCCTGTCGCTGCGCTATTTCGACGAACTGCAGTTTCCCTACCTGACGCTCGAGCAGAAGGTGGTGCCCAGCGTGGTGCGCACGCTGCGCGCGCATGGCTACAGCACCACCGCGATCCACGGCAACGATCCGGCGTTCTGGAACCGTGCCGCGGCCTTTCGCAAGATCGGCTTCGATCGCTTCGTTTCGCAGTCCTCGTTCCCGAAGGACTCGCCCAACGACGGCAAATACATGGCCGACAGCGCGATGACCGACGAGATCATGCGCCAGCTCAAGGACTCGGGCCCGCCGCAGTTCCTGTTCGCGATCAGCATCGAGGCGCACGGTCCCTACGACGTGCCGCCGACGGACGTCGCCGCGCGCGATGCCATCCCGGTCCCGCCCGGCATCAGCGGTCGCGACAAGCAGGAGCTGCAGACCTACCTCTACCACGCCGAGCACGCCGATGCGGAACTGGGCCGGCTGGCCAGATTGCTGGCCCGGCGCGACCGCCCGACCCTGTTGCTGTTCTATGGGGACCACCTGCCCGCCCTGACCAACAGCTACAACGTCACTGGCTTCGTCGACGGCGGCGACATGCTGAGCGAGCCCGGCGTCTGGCTGCTGCTCGACCCGCGCAATCCGGAACCGGCCAAACGCGAGAGCCTGGCCGCCTGGATGCTGCCGGGCAAGCTGCTGGACGCGGCCGGCATCCATGGCGATCCGTACTTCGCGCTGAGCCAGGTGCTGGCGCCGCAGCTGGCCGAACTCACCCGCGCGCCCGGCGCGCCGCAGCCGGAGATGACGGCCGAGCAGAAGGTGATCGACCGCGACATGGCCAGCGTCGCGATGCTGCGCCTGAAGGGCAAGCTGGATGCGCTGATGCCGCAGCTGGCCGCGGCGAGCCATGCGCTGCCACACCCACAGCCGCCGTCACCCGTGGGCGCTTACGGTGCACGCCCTTGAGCGCGATGGGACGTCCAGACGTCCACCGCTCCTTCACTACGCATGGACAGCGGAGCATTCAGCCATCTGTCCGGCCGCTTAAGCGGACGCAGGCGTATTCATATTGAGGACGGGAAGGCCCGCCTAGGGTCGTGGCTACCGCGGTAAACCCGCGGTTTCCCCACACTGGAGGCATCCCATGCGTAAGACTCTGCTTGCTGCTTTGATCGGTGCCAGCGTGTTCGCCGTCCTGCCTGCCCTGGCGCAGGTCGATCTCGGTGCTGCCAGCCAGGCTGGCGCGGGCGTAAGCGCCGGCGCCAGCGGCGCGGTGAATGGCGCGCCCGGCCAGCTTGGCGCCCAGCCGGGCCAGACCCTGGAGCGGGCGGATCGCCACGCGCACCATGCCACCCGTCACGCGACCGAGCACACTCGTCGCACCCTTGACCGCCATGGCAACGCCAACGTCGACACGACCGCCAGCGGCTCGGCCGGCGCGCGCGCAAGCGATCAGCGAGCTCATGCAGACGTCGGGGTTCGTGCGGGTGCCCGCGTTGATGCCGGAGCGGCCTCCGACCAGGCCGCCAGCAGCACGCGCGGCCTCGGCGACCAGGTGAGCGACACCGCGCATACCGCAATCGACAGTGCCGGTCGCACCGCGGGATCGGTCGGCGATGCCACCCGCCAAACCGCCACCGAAACTTCGGTCGGTGCCGACGCCAAGGCCCGCGCCAAGGCCGACGAGCACGGCCACTGACGGTTCGCCGTAGGGTGGGCTTCGGCCACCGACATTCCCTCGGGCGGGTCCACCCTACGGCTGCCACCAGGGCTTGCCCGCGCCCGTTCATCCATCTGTCCGGCCGCTTAAGCGCTGTCACGCCGGTTCAGAGTGCGCTAGGCCGAATGCGCCTAGGGTTACCAAGACCGCGGGTCGAACCCCGGCGACACCCAAATGGAGGATCCCATGCACAAGACCCTGCTTGCCGCGCTCATCGGCGCCACCGTGTTCGCCGCGCCCGCATTCGCCCAAGTGATCCCCGGCAGTGCCGGCCAGGCAAGCGCCCATGGCTCGACGCACGCCGGCGCGACCGCGCCGGGCTTGAACGCAAACGCCAGCACCGGCATCGGCACCACAACGTCGACGACCGACGCATCGGGCGCGCAACCGCTCGGCTTGGGCGGCCTGCTCAAGCAAACGCAGGCGGCTGATGCGGCCACCGATACGCCCACCGAAGGCGCCGGTCCGACCGGCGACCTGAACGCGAAAGCCCGCGAGAAGTTGCGCGCCGCGCACGGGCATTGACGCCCCCGGCGGGCAGCTCCGTCTATCGGGCTGCCCGCTCAGGCGAGCGCATCTTCCGCGGCGACGAAACCGCCGGTCTGACGCTGCCACAACCTCGCGTACAACCCCCCGTGCGCGATCAACTGCGCATGCGTGCCGCTTTCCACGATCCGCCCCTTGTCCAGCACGACGAGGCGGTCCATCCGGGCGATGGTCGACAGGCGGTGCGCGATGGCGATCACCGTCTTGCCCTCCATGAGCAGGTCAAGGCTTTCCTGGATGGCCGCCTCGGCCTCCGAGTCCAGCGCGCTGGTGGCCTCGTCCAGGATCAGGATCGGCGCGTCCTTGAGCAGCACGCGCGCGATCGCGATGCGCTGGCGCTGGCCGCCGGAAAGCTTCACGCCGCGCTCGCCCACGTAAGCGTCGTAGCCGCGGCGCCCTTCACCGTCGGACAGCGTCGGGATGAACTCGTCCGCGCGCGCCTCGCGTACCGCCTCGGCAATCTGCATTTCACTGGCGCCGGGGCGACCGTAGAGCAGGTTGTCGCGGATCGAGCGATGCAGCAGCGAGGTGTCCTGGGTGACCACGCCGATCTGCGAGCGCAGGCTTTCCTGGGTGACCCGGGCGATGTCCTGGCCGTCGACGAGAATGTGTCCGCCCTCCAGGTCGTACAGCCGCAGCAGCACGTTCACCAGTGTCGACTTGCCCGCGCCGGAAGGGCCGACCAGGCCGATCTTCTCGCCCGCGCGCACGGCAAGGTCGAGCCCCGAGATGACGCCACCGGCCTTGCCGTAGTGGAAGTGGATGTCCTCGAAACGTACCTCGCCGCGCGTGACTTCCAGCGGCATCGCGCCCGGCGCGTCCTGCACCGCGCGCGGTTGCGCGATAGTCGTCATTCCGTCCTGCACCGTGCCGATGTTCTCGAAGATGCCGTTGACCACCCACATGATCCAGCCGGACATGTTGTTGATGCGGATCACCAGCCCGGTCGACAACGCGATCGCCCCCACCGTGACCTTGCCGTGGCTCCACAGCCACAGCGCCAGCCCCGAGGTGCCCACGATCAGGAAGCCGTTGAGCGTGGTGATGGTGGCGTCCATCGCGGTGGTCTGGCGCGTCATCGCGCGCGTCTTGTCGACCTGTTCGCGCAGCGCGTCGGCGACGTAGGCCTCCTCGCGCCGCGTGTGCGCGAAGAGCTTGAGCGTGAGCACGTTGCTGTAGCCGTCGACGATGCGCCCCATCAGCTTCGAGCGCGCCTCCGAGGCTTTCCACGAACGCTGCCGCGTGCGCGGGATGAAGAACGCCAGCGTGGCGATGTAGAGCAGCAGCCACAGCACCAGCGGCGCCGCCAGCCAGACATCGGCCTGCGCGAACATCACGATGGCGCTTCCGGTGTAGATCGCCACGTACCAGATCGCATCGACGATCTGCACCGCCGATTCCCGCAACGAGCTGCCGGTCTGCATGATGCGGTTGGCGATGCGTCCGGCGAAGTCGTTCTGGAAAAAGGCCAGGCTCTGGCGGATCACGTAGCGGTGGTTCTGCCAGCGGATGCGGGCGGTCACGTTGGGCACGATCGCCTGGTTGACGAGCAAGTCGTGCATGGCGTTGAACATCGGTCGCGCGATGAGCGCCACGAACGCCATCCAGGCCAGCTCGCGTCCGTGCTGACGGAAGAACGCCACGCCCTCGGCCGACTTGGCCATGTCCACCAACCGGCCGATGAAGGCGAACAGCGACACCTCGATGATCGAGACGAAGAAGCCCACCACCAGCACCGCCGCGAACATCGGCCACACCTGGCGCAGGTAGAACAGGTAGAAGCGCCCGGGCGTTGCCGGCGGCATGACGTCGACCGGCTCCTTGAACGGGTCGATCAGGGATTCAAACCAGCGGAAGAGCATGGGAGGGCTCACCTGGGGGGAACGCCCATTGTGGACCAGCCGCCGGCACGCCCGCAGTGAACGCTAGCAGGGTCGCCCGAGCGCTCCGTGCGGCCACGCTCGCGGGCACGCACGCGTACTGCAATCGCACCTGGCCGCCTCCCTTGCCTTAGGCTCCGAGCGCCGCGGCAAAACGGCGGTCTATGAGCGTGGGATTCATCAGGCAAAGCGAGCTGGCGCCAAGCTCTTCTGCGCCATCGTGTTGCGTCCGGGCCATTTCTTTTGGTTACTTTTCTTTGGGCCAGCAAAGAAAAGTGACTCGAGCGCCGTCAGGCGATCGAAAGCCCGCGGCAGGCGAGCCAGGTCGCGGGGAGCCCACGCCAGAGCAGCCACGCAGCGGACGGTCGAAAGCCCAATCGCCCCAGGCGCGCGCGCCTTTGTCGCGGCAAGGTGCTCCCATGGCCCTTCGCCGGCACAAAAAGAAAACCCCGCGCGTGGCGGGGTTTTCCTGGGTACTGCGGTGAGCGTTGGACTTAGAAGTCCATGCCGCCCATGCCACCCATGCCGCCGCCCATGCCACCGGCGCCGCCGTGGCCTTCGTCCTTCTTCGGCAGTTCGGCCACGATCGCCTCGGTGGTGATCGCCAGGCCCGCAACCGACGAAGCGTGCTGCAGCGCGGTGCGGGTCACCTTGGTCGGGTCCAGGATGCCCATCTGCACCATGTCGCCGAACTCGCCGGTGGCCGCGTTGTAGCCGAAGTTGCCCGAGCCGTCCTTGACCTTGTTGAGGATCACGGAGGGCTCTTCGCCGGCGTTGGCGACGATCGCGCGCAGCGGCGCTTCCAGCGCGCGGCGGGTGATCGCGATGCCGAGGTTCTGGTCCTCGTTGTCACCCTTGAGGCCTTCGACGGCCTTGAGCGCACGGATCAGGGCGACGCCGCCGCCCGGCACCACGCCTTCTTCCACCGCCGCACGGGTCGCGTGCAGGGCATCTTCGACGCGGGCCTTCTTTTCCTTCATCTCGACCTCGGTGGCGGCACCGACCTTGATGACGGCCACGCCGCCGGCCAGCTTGGCCACGCGCTCCTGCAGCTTCTCGCGGTCGTAATCGGAGGAGGTCTCCTCGATCTGCGCCTTGATCTGGCCGATGCGCGACTGGATGCGCTCGGCTTCGCCGGCGCCGTCGATGATCGTGGTGTTTTCCTTGGTGATCACCACGCGCTTGGCGCGGCCCAGATCGTTGATCGTGGCCTTTTCCAGCTGCAGGCCCACTTCCTCGGAGATCACCTGGCCGTTGGTCAGGATCGCGATGTCCTCGAGGATGGCCTTGCGGCGGTCACCGAAGCCCGGCGCCTTGACGGCGGCGACCTTGACGATGCCGCGGATGGTGTTGACCACCAGCGTGGCCAGCGCCTCGCCCTCGACTTCCTCGGCGACGATCAGCAGCGGCTTGCCGGCCTTGGCGACGGCCTCCAGCACGGGCAGCAGCTCGCGGACGTTCGACACCTTCTTGTCGTGGATCAGGATGTACGGGTCGTCCAGCTCAACCTGCTGGCTGGCCTGGTTGTTGATGAAGTACGGCGACAGGTAGCCGCGGTCGAACTGCATGCCCTCGACGACGTCGAGCTCGTTCTCCAGGCCCGAGCCTTCCTCGACCGTGATCACGCCTTCCTTGCCGACCTTCTTCATCGCAGTGGCGATGATGTCGCCGATGTTGGAATCGGAGTTGGCCGAGATGGTGCCGACCTGCGCGATCGCCTTGTCGTCGGCGGTCGGGTTGGAGAGCTTCTTGAGCTCGCCCACTGCCGCGATCACGGCCTTGTCGATGCCGCGCTTCAGATCCATCGGGTTCATGCCGGCGGCGACCGCCTTCAGGCCTTCCTGGATGAACGCCTGCGCCAGCACGGTGGCGGTGGTGGTGCCGTCACCGGCGACATCGGAGGTCTTGGAAGCGGCTTCCTTGACGATCTGCGCGCCGAGGTTCTCGTACTTGTCGGCCAGCTCGATCTCCTTGGCGACGGACACGCCGTCCTTGGTGATCGTCGGGGCGCCGAAGCTCTTCTCGAGCACGACGTTGCGGCCCTTGGGACCCAGGGTGACCTTGACCGCGTTGGCCAGGGTGTTCACGCCCTTGAGGATGCGCGAGCGGGCGTCTTCGCCGAAGCGGACTTCTTTAGCTGCCATGTGTCTTTATCCTTCGAATTCGATGGGTAGATTGCGGAGAGTCGTGCGGGAGAGGCTGATCAGCCTTCGATCACCGCGACGATGTCGTCTTCCTTCAGGAAGACCAGCTCTTCGCCGTCGATCTTGATTTCCTGGCCGGCGTACTTGCCGAACAGCACGGTGTCGCCTTCCTTCAGGCTCATCGGACGGACGTTGCCGTCTTCGAGGATGCGGCCGGTGCCGGCGGCAATGACCTTGCCGCGGGTCGGCTTCTCGGTGGCGCTGTCGGGGATGACGATGCCGCCGGCGGAGACGCGCTCCTCTTCCAGGCGCTTGACGATGACGCGATCGTGCAGCGGACGCAGTTTGCTCATGGATGGGACTCCACAGTTCGGGTTGAAAGAAGGTGAGGATCACCGGGACGCTGTTAGCACTCGGTGATGGTGAGTGCCAATTCTAGCGACGCAGTCCGCCCCTGCAAGAGGGTGAAGCGCGAATGGCACAGCAGGTGGGGTGGTGCGGACAGGGTTTCAAGGGTTGCCGCCCATGGCCCGGGGGCGCCGCCTCGGGAGGGACGCGGCGCCGTGCTCGAACCATCTCCGCGCAGGAGAGGGGCTACCATCTCGCGCCATGCCTGGCACCTCCGTCCTGCTCTGCTATTGCACCTGTCCCGACGCCGGCAGCGCCCAGCGCATCGCCGAGGCGCTGGTGGCCGAACGCCTGGCCGCCTGCGTGAACCGTCTGCCCGGCATTGCCTCGACCTACCGCTGGCAAGGCAAGGTCACCACCGACAGCGAGCAGCTTCTGCTGATCAAGACGACGGACGCGCGCTTCGACGCCCTGCGCACGCGCCTGCTGGCGCTGCATCCGTACGACCTGCCCGAACTCATCGCCGTGCCCATCGAGCACGCCCATGCGCCTTACCTGGACTGGGTCCGCGACGCCACTGAAGAGACAGCGCAAGACTGCTGACAGCCCTTGTCAGTGGCATCCCGGCAAACTTGCCTTACCCCATTGCCCGCTCTCCAAGATGAAGAAGATCGATCTTGCCGTCCTGCTGTCGCTGGGCGCCCTGTGGGGCGGCTCGTTCCTGTTCATGCGCATGGGCGCGGGCGCCTTCGGCGCGCTGCCGCTGGCCGGCCTGCGCGCCATCGGCGCGGCGCTGTGCTTCCTGCCGCTGCTGGCCTCGCGCCGGCGGCTGGCCGAATGGCGCGCCCATTGGTGGCCGATCGCCGTGGTCGGGCTGACCAACTCGGCGCTGCCCTTCCTGCTGTTCACCTTCGCCACGCGCAGCCTGCCGGCCGGCCTGGCCTCGATCATCGACGGCATGACGCCGATGTTCGCCGCGCTGATCGGCTGGCTGTGGCTGGGCCAGCGGCTGGATGCCTGGCGCGGCGCCGGGCTGGTAGCCGGATTTGCCGGGATCCTCTGGCTGGCCCAGGGCAGCCTCGCGTTGGCGCCGGGCGCGGGGCTCGCGCTGCTTGCCTGCATCGCGGCCACCGTGCTTTACGGCTACGCGGTGCACTACACCCACCTGCGCCTGGCGGGCGTCACGCCGCTGGTGGTGACGGTCGGCAGCCACATGGTCGCCGCGCTCGTGCTGCTGCCGACGACGGTGCTGGCCTGGCCGGACCAGGCGCCGCCGATGCAGGCGTGGCTAGCGGCCGCGGGACTGGCCGTGCTGTGCACCGCGCTGGCCTACGTGCTGTTTTTCTGGGTGCTGGCCCGGGTCGGTGCCGTGCGGATCATGGTGATCCCCTACCTGATCCCCGCCTTCGGCGTGCTGTGGGGCGCGCTGCTGCTGGACGAGCCGGTGACCGCGCGCATGGTCGGCGGCTGCGCGATCATCCTGCTGGGCACCGCGCTCACCACCGGATGGGTGCGTCCGCGCCGGGCCGGACCACCGCTGGCGGCCGAGGAGACATAAGGCCGCAACGCCGGCTGGCCAGGCGCGCGATGGGTCCATAATGGATTTCCTTCACCGCGCCGCTGGAGACGCGATGCGCCCGATGATCGGCCGCCTGGCCGCCCGCCTGCCGATGTTGCTGGTGCTGTTCTGCCTGGCCGCGCTGTCGCGTCCGTCGTTCGCGCAGGAAGAGGACGGCCTGCTGCCGGTCACCCAGGCCTACCGGCTCTCCACCGACACCTCCACTCCGGGCGTGCTCAAGCTGCACTGGGACATCGCGCCGGACTATTACCTCTACCGTGGCCGCATGAAGTTCAAGCCGGCCGATGGGGTGACCCTGGGCGAGGCGACGTTCCCGGACGGCGAGAAGCACCACGACGAATACCTTGGCGACGTGGAGATCTATCACCACGCGATCGACGCCAGCGTGCCCTACACACTCGCGCCGGGCAGCACGCGGTTGCGGGTTGGCGTGCAGTTCCAGGGCTGCCACGAGGTCGATCCGAAGATCTGCTACCCCCCACATACCGAGCAACTGGACCTGCCGCTACCGGTTGGCACCGCCGCCAGCGGCGGCGGATCGCTCGGCGCCGCGCTGCAAAGCCTGGGCGCGACCCACGGCTCCTCCGGCAGCGATGCGCCATTGCCTGCCGAGCAGGCCTTCAGGCTCGAAGCAGTGGCTCAGGATGCGCGCCACCTCCTGCTGCGCTGGTCGATGCCGCCTGGCTACTACCTCTACCGCGACCAGACCCGGCTGCAGCTGCGTGACGCCAAGGGCGTGGAGCTCACGCCGCAATGGCCGGCCGGCACGCGCAAGGATGATCCGCACTTCGGCAGCGTCACCGTCTATTTCAGCGAACTGGACCTGCCGGTCACCGTCGCGGGTGACATCGGCGGCCGCACGCGCCTGGCGCTGGAAGCCAGCTTCCAGGGCTGCCAGGACGGCGGCCTGTGCTATCCGATGATGACGCGCGCGCTGGACGTCGAGCTCGGCGGCGCGCAATCCGCGACCGGCATGCCCACGGCCACCGCGCCCGAGGCTCCGCCGGCCGCCGCCGGGCAAGGCCCGCTGCAAACCAGCCTGTGGCTAGCGCTGCTGCTTGCCCTTGGCGGCGGCCTGGTGCTGAACCTCATGCCGTGCGTGCTGCCGGTGCTGTCGATCAAGGCCGTCGGCCTGCTGGAGAGCGGCGAGAGCCCGGCCCGCGCGCGGGCCCATGCGATCGCCTACACCGCCGGCGTACTGGTGAGCTTCGTGGCACTGGGCCTGGGCATCCTCGCCCTGCGCTCGGCCGGCCATGCGTTGGGCTGGGGCACGCAGTTGCAGCAGCCGCTGCTGGTCGGCGTGCTGGCGCTGGTCATGCTGGCGGTGGGCTTGTCGATGTCCGGGCTGGTGCAATTCGGCGCCTCGCTGGGCAATACCGGCGCCGGGCTCGCCTCGCGCGGCGGCATGGCCGGCGACTTTTTCACGGGCGTGCTGGCCGTGGTGGTGGCCAGTCCCTGCACGGCGCCGTTCATGGGCAGCGCACTGGCCTTTGCCTTCGCCGCGCCGGCCGCATACGCACTGCTGGTGTTCGTGGCGCTCGGTCTTGGCCTGGCGCTGCCGTTCCTGGCGGTCGGCTTCGTGCCCGCACTCGCGCGGCGGTTGCCACGGCCGGGTCGCTGGATGGAAACGCTCAAGCAGCTGCTCGCCTTCCCGATGTACCTCACGGCCGCCTGGCTGGCCTGGGTGCTCGCCAACCAGCGCGGCGCCGACGCGGTGGGCCTGCTGCTGGTCGCGGCAGTATTCCTGGCGCTAAGCCTGTGGTGGTTCGAGCGCAGCCGCGGTCGCGCCGGCCTGGTGCGCGCGCCGGTGCTGCTGGCGCTGCTGGCCACCGCGGTGCCGCTGTACGCGCTGGCCCGGCTGCCGCCGCCGGTGCGCGCGGCGCACGCCGACACCGGCGTGGTTGCCTACAGTCCGCAAAAGCTCGCCGAGCTGCGCGCCGCGGGCACCCCGGTGTTCGTCGACATGACCGCCGACTGGTGTGTCACCTGCAAGGCCAACGAGCACACGGTGCTGGACACGGCCGCCTTCCGCGCGCTGCTGCAGCGCACCGGCGCGGTCTACATGAGGGGCGACTGGACCGACGTGAACCCCACCATTGCCGCCTTCCTGGAGCACTACCACTCGCCCGGCGTGCCGCTGTACGTGGTGTTCCCGCGCGGCGGCGGCGAAGGGCGCAAGCTGCCGACGGTGCTCACTTCCGGGCTGGTCGAACAAGCCCTGACCGAGGCGGCGCGCTGACATGATGACCCGCGCGAGCTGGCTGATCCTCGCCCTGGCGGTGCTCGCCGCCGCCGCCGGCGGCTGGCTGCAGCACGCTTCGCGCGAACGGCGCGGGGCGGACCTGGCCGGCCAGCCGGCCCCGGCCCTGCAACTGCCCGACCTGGACGGGCGCACGCATACCCTCGCCGACTTCGCCGGTCGCCGCGTGCTGGTCAATTTCTGGGCCAGCTGGTGCGGCCCGTGCCTGAAAGAGATGCCGGCGCTGGCCGCGGCGCAGGCCCGCTTCGGCGGCGATCATCCGGTCGTGGTGGGCATCGCCATGGATACGCCGGAGAACGTGCGCGCCTACCTCGAGGCGTACCCGGTCAACTACCCGATCCTGATCGGCCGACTGGAGGACCCCGACAGCGCGCGCCAGCTGGGCGATCACGCCAGCGTGCTGCCTTACAGCGTGCTGCTCGATGCCGACGGCACGGTGCTCGCCAGCCATGCCGGCGTGCTGGATGCGGCGACGCTCGAGCGGTGGCTGGGCAAGCCAAACCCGTAGCAACGCGCGCTGTGCGCGACCGGGCGGTTCGATGCGTCAGGTAGCCGGCGGTCGCGCACAGGTGCGCTCCCGCAAAGGCTGGCGCACATACGGCCACGCACGGTTCGTGCGCCAGTTCTCCTTCAAACATCGCCGATCTGCGCCGAACTGGACAACATAAGTCGGGGCGCGCACACTTCGCTCCCTTGCCGGACCGCTCCGGCTGGCTGCCAAGGTGCCGCGTGGCGAAACTGCTGGTCCTGCACGGGCCCAACCTCAACCTGCTGGGCTCGCGCGAGCCGGAGGTCTACGGGCGTGACACGCTCGCGGACGTCGACGCGCGGCTCGCACAGCAGGCGCGGGTGGCCGGGCATGAACTGGAGAGTTTCCAGTCCAACGCCGAGCACGCCCTGGTCGAGCGCGTGCAACAGGCGCGCTCGGAGGGAGTCGACTGGATCCTGATCAACCCGGCCGCGTTCACCCACACCAGCATCGCGCTGCGGGACGCTCTGGCGGCGGTGGCGATCCCGTTCATCGAGGTGCACCTGTCCAACGTGCACGCACGCGAACCGTTCCGCCGGCACTCCTACCTGTCGGACCTGGCGGTGGGCGTGATCTGCGGCTTCGGTGCGAACAGTTACTCGCTTGCGCTCGAGGCCGCCCTTCAGCGGCTCGCGCCGGCCTGATTTTTTTCTTTAAAGACCCGACCGGCCGCCCGCGCGGCCCCGAACAAGAAGGCACTCCCATGGATCTGCGCAAGATCAAGAAGCTGATCGACCTGCTCGAGGAATCCAACCTCGCGGAACTGGAAATCAAGGAAGGCGAGGAAGTCGTGCGCCTCTCGCGCGTGCCGACCGGCGGCATGGCCGTCGCCGCTCCGGTGGCACTGCAGGCGGCACCGGTCGCCGCTCCCGCGCCGGCCGCCGCACCCGTTGCCGCGGACGCCGCGCCCGCCGCCAACGCGCTGCCCGACGGCCACGTCGTGAAGGCGCCGATGGTAGGCACCTTCTATGCCTCGGCCACCCCGGGCGCGGCCGCCTTCGTCAAGGTCGGCCAGCAGGTCAAGGCCGGCGAGACGCTGGGCATCATCGAGGCGATGAAGATGTTCAACCAGATCGAGGCCGACGTCGCCGGCACCGTGCAGGCGATCCTCGTCGAGAACGGGCAGCCGGTCGAATTCGACCAGCCGATGTTCGTGATTGCCTGATCCGGCGGGACTTATCCGATGCTAGAAAAAGTCGTTATTGCCAACCGCGGCGAGAT
Source organism: Frateuria sp. GZRe14 (assembly GCF_051900395.1). Classification (NCBI taxonomy): domain Bacteria; kingdom Pseudomonadati; phylum Pseudomonadota; class Gammaproteobacteria; order Lysobacterales; family Rhodanobacteraceae; genus Frateuria; species Frateuria sp. GZRe14. The sequence goes on from NZ_JBHZGJ010000002.1 coordinate 259,074, forward strand.
CGCGCTGCGCGTACTGCGCGCGTGCCACAGCCTCGGCATCAAGACGGTCGCGGTGCATTCCACCGCCGATCGCAACCTCAAGCACGTGGGCCTGGCGGACGAGGCGATCTGCATCGGCCCGGCGCCCTCGGTCGACAGCTACCTCAACATCCCGCGCATCATCGCGGCGGCCGAGATCACTGACGCGCAGGCGATCCATCCCGGTTACGGCTTCCTTTCCGAGCGTGCCGATTTCGCCGAACAGGTGGAGCAGTCCGGCTTCATCTTCATCGGCCCGACCGCCGACGTGATCCGCCTGATGGGCGACAAGGTCGAGGCGATCAAGGCGATGAAGGCCGCCGGCGTGCCGTGCGTGCCGGGCTCCGGTGGCCCGCTGGGCGACAACACCGACGAGAACATCCGCATCGCGCGCGAGATCGGTTACCCGGTGATCATCAAGGCCGCCGGCGGCGGCGGCGGCCGCGGCATGCGCGTGGTGCGCACCGAGGCGCACCTGGCCAACGCGATCACCATGACCAAGCAGGAGGCCAAGGCGGCCTTCGGCAACGACATGGTGTACATGGAAAAATTTTTGGAGAACCCGCGCCACGTGGAGATCCAGGTGCTGGCCGACGGCCAGGGCAACGCGATCCACCTGGGCGAGCGCGACTGCTCGATGCAGCGCCGCCACCAGAAGGTGGTCGAGGAAGCGCCGGCGCCGGGCATCACGCCGGAGCTGCGTGCGCAGATCGGCAAGGTCTGCGTGGAAGCCTGCCTGCGCATCGGCTACCGCGGCGCCGGCACGTTCGAGTTCCTGTTCGAGAACGGCCGCTTCTACTTCATCGAAATGAATACCCGCATCCAGGTCGAACACCCGGTGACCGAGTTCATCACCGGCATCGACCTGGTGCGCGAGCAGTTGCTGATCGCCGGCGGCGAGAAGCTCTCGATCCGGCAGGAAGACGTGCAGATCCGCGGCCATGCCATCGAGTGCCGCATCAACGCCGAGGATCCGGACACGTTCATGCCCAGCCCCGGCACGGTCAAGCGCTTCGAGGCGCCCGGCGGCCCGGGCGTGCGCGTGGACACGCACCTGTACGACGGCTACCGCATCCCGCCCAACTACGATTCGATGATCGGCAAGCTGATCGTCTACGGCCCTGACCGCGACACCGCGATCTGCCGCATGCGCCTGGCCCTGGCCGAGACGGTGATCGAGGGCGTCAAGTGCAACGTTCCGCTGCAGCAGCGCATCATGGCCGACGCCGGCTTCCAGCACGGCGGCCAGAACATCCATTACCTGGAAAAGCGGATGGCCGAACAGAAGGAACCGAAGGCCAGCGGCGAGTAATCCACGCGAGCGTCACGGAACCAGCGACCTCGCAACAGCGGCGTCATTCCCGCGGAAGCGGGAATCCATTTCGACCCTTGCCACATCGAAGCAGGATGGATTCCCGCCTTTGCGGGAATGACGCCGTGGTGTGTTGAAGGTAACCAGCAAGAACACCCTCATGCCCTTCCTCGAACTCGCCCTCACCCTCCGCGCCGAGCAGCAGCCGCGCGTGGAGGAAGCCCTGGAAGACCTCGGCGCCCTGTCGATCACCCTGCGCGATGCCGATGCCGAAACGCCCGACGAGCAGGCGATCTTCGAGCCGGGCGTGGGCGAGCTGCCGTTGTGGCCCACGCTCACGCTGGACGCGCTGTTCGAGGCCGGCACCGACCGCCGCGGCCTGGTCGAGGCGCTGGGCGAACTGCTGCCGTGGCTCGAACCCGACCAGCTAGCCTTCCGCGACGTCGCGGACGAGGACTGGGAACGCGCATGGATGGACCAGTTCAAGCCGATGCCGTTCGGTCGGCGGCTGTGGATCTACCCGTGGAACATCGAGCCGCCCGCCGACCAGGACATCGTGGTCGTGCGTCTGGACCCCGGCCTGGCCTTCGGCAGTGGCACCCATCCGACCACCGCGCTGTGCCTGGAGTGGCTCGACCACCTCGATCTGGCCGGCAAGCAGGTCATCGACTACGGCTGCGGCTCGGGCATCCTCGCCATCGCCGCGCTCAAGCTCGGCGCTGCCGCCGCGACCGGCGTCGACAATGACCCGCAGGCGCTGACCGCCTCCAACGACAACGCCGAGCGTAATGGCGTGGCCGATCGGCTCGCCGTGTTCCTGCCCGGCGAGGAACCGAAGGCGCCGGCCGACGTCTTCGTCGCCAACATCCTGGCCGGCCCGCTCGCCGAGCTCGCCCCCACGTTCGCCGCCGCCTGCAAGAGCGGCGCGCCCTTCGCCATCTCCGGCATCCTGGCCGGCCAGCAGGACGAACTGCTGGCGCGCTACGCCGAATGGTTCGACGACCTGCGCGTGGACGCGCGCGAGGACTGGATCCGCATCAGCGGCCACCGCCGCTGAGCCGCAATCTCCTGCAGGAGCGCTGCAGCCCACGCGCAACGTGCGCCCACGCACACGCTCCACTCCGACAAACGCCGGCTTTCCCTTTACTCTTGCCGGCATGTACACCCAGTGCCCCGACTGCCGCACGGTCTTCTCGCTCGACGCGAGCGTGCTGGCGCATGCGCGCGGGGCGGTGATCTGCGGCAATTGCGAAACGCTGTTCGACGCACTGGACACGCTCGCCGACCAGTTGCCGCCCGAACCCTTCCGGCAGCTCCCGGGCACCACGCGCTCCGAAGAAGCGCCCAAGCTCGACGTGGCGATCTACCGTCCGCGCGAGGACGTGCCCGTGGCCGCCGTCGAACCGGCGCCGGCGGCGCCCGCGTTCACCCCGCGCTTCGTCAACGATCGGCGCGCCCCTCGCCAGCGCCCGCGACGCTGGCCGTGGCTGCTCACCTGCACACTGCTGGCGCTGTTGCTGGCGGCGCAGGTGGCCTGGGCCAAGCGCGACGTGCTGATCGCCAACCCGTCCATCGGCGCGTGGTTGCGCCAGGCCTGCGCCTCGCTGGGCTGCCGGCTGCCGCTGGTTCGCGACGTGCATCGCCTGCACCTGGTCGCGCGCGACGTGCAGGCGCATCCCAGCGTGCCCGGCGCGTTGATGATCAGCGCCACCGTCCGCAACGACGCACCGTTCGCGCAGCCCTACCCGGTGGTTTCGCTCACGCTCTCCGACGCCGATGGCCACCGCGTGGCGATGCGCCGCCTGCACCCGTCCGAATACCTGGACGATGACGCGGTGCTGCGCGCAGGCCTGGCGCCTGGCGCCAGCGCAGCGCTGTTGATCGAGGTCGCCGACCCCGGCAATCGCGCGGTCGCATTCGAATTCGGTTTCGAATGAAACGAAAAGCCACGGGCGCCAGCACTTAATTTTATCGGCCGTCGCCGGTACACTCGCCCCTTCGCGCATGCGCTCATCGCATGCCAAGCGCGCCATGCCGGCGAGATCCACCACCACCCTTGCAGCGGCCCACGCAGCCGCCGCGTCGCTCGTGAGGTATTGCCTGTGAACGCCGTCCGATTGCCTGTCAACGAGGCCATCCGGGAGCCCCAGTCGTCGCAGAGCGCGCTGGGCGAGTGCGTCAGCCGTACCGTGCGCCGTTACCTGGCCGACATCGGCGATACCGAATGCGACGAAGGCCTGCACGCACTGGTGATCCGCGAAGTCGAAGGACCGCTGCTGCGCGAAGTGCTGGCGTTCCACGACGGCAACCAGAGCCGCGCCGCGGCGGTGCTGGGCATCAACCGCGCCACGCTGCGCAAGAAGCTGGCCGCGCACGGCCTGCTGTAGTTCCCTTGTTCCCTGTGGGAGCGCACATGTGGGCCTCGCCGTGGGGGAATCGCGCAAAGGGTATCGCCCGCAAGTGGTCTTACACGAAGACCCGTTCGCGTGCTTTTGGACGTTTGGCCGTCCAAAACGACACGCCATCCCGGCCGCGTTATAATCGGCGGCTTCCCCTACCCTGGAAGCCGCCATGCCCGCCGTCACCCCGATCCGCCGCGCCCTGCTCAGCGTCTCCGACAAGACCGGGCTGATCGACCTCGGCCGGCGTCTCGCCGCGAAGGGCGTGCAACTGCTTTCCACCGGGGGCAGCGCCAGGGCGCTGCGGGACGCCGGCATCGCGGTGACCGATGTCAGCGAGCTGACCGGCTTCCCCGAGATCATGGACGGCCGCGTCAAGACGCTGCACCCGAAGGTGCATGGCGGCCTGCTCGGCCGGCGCGGCACCGACGACGCGGTGATGGCCGAGCTCGGCATCGCGCCGATCGACCTGCTGGTGCTCAACCTCTATCCGTTCGAGCAGACCGTCGCCAAGCCCGGTTGCACGCTGGAACAGGCGATCGAGAACATCGACATCGGCGGGCCGGCGATGCTGCGCTCGGCGGCGAAGAACTGGGCCGACGTGGCCGTGCTGACCGCGCCGGAACAGTACGAGGACGCGCTCGCCGAGATCGAGCGCGACGGCGGCCTCTCACGCGCCAGCCGCTTCAAGCTGGCGGTGGCCGCGTTCAACCGCGTTTCCGACTACGACGGCGCGATCAGCGACTATCTCTCGGGCCTCAAGCTCAACGAGGCGCACGACGCCATTGCCGGTCATGAAACCTTCGGCGGCCAGGCCAACGGCCGCTTCGTCAAGCTCATGGACCTGCGCTATGGCGAGAATCCGCACCAGAGCGCCGCGTTCTACCGCGACCTGTATCCGGCACCGGGCACGCTCGCGACTTTCCGCCAGTTGCAGGGGAAGGAACTGTCGTTCAACAACATTGCCGACGCCGATGCTGCGTGGGAGTGCGTGCGCAGCTTCGTCAAGCCGGCCTGCGTGATCGTCAAGCACGCCAACCCGTGCGGCGTGGCGGTGAGCCTGGACGGCATCGGCAAGGCCTACGACCTTGCGTTCCAGACCGATCCCACTTCGGCCTTCGGCGGCATCATCGCGTTCAACCGCCCGGTCGACGGCGCCACCGCACGCGCCATCGTCGAGCGCCAGTTCGTTGAGGTGGTGCTGGCGCCGGGTTATGCCGAGGAGGCACTGAAGGCGTTCGCCAGGAAGGGCAACGTGCGCGTGCTGGAAATCCCGCCCCCCGCGGACGGCGACCTGCGCACCCCGCACCCGGGCGTGAACGTCAAGCGCGTGGGCTCGGGCCTGCTGATCCAGACGGCCGACACCGGCATGATCGGCGCCGCCGACCTCAAGGTGGTCACGAAGCGTGCGCCCACGCCCGAGCAGATCGACGACCTGATCTTTGCGTGGAAGGTCGCCAAGTTCGTCAAGTCCAACGCCATCGTCTACGCGAAGCACCGCCAGACCATCGGCATCGGCGCCGGCCAGATGAGCCGCGTGTACAGCGCGAAGATCGCCGGCACCAAGGCGGCCGACGAGAAGCTCGAAGTGCGCGGATCGGTGATGGCGTCGGACGCCTTCTTCCCGTTCCGCGACGGCATCGACGCGGCGGCCGAGGCGGGCATCGCGGCGGTGATCCAGCCCGGCGGCTCGATGCGCGATGCCGAGGTCATCGCTGCGGCGGACGAGCACGACATGGCAATGGTGTTCACCGGCATGCGGCACTTCCGCCACTAAAGTCCGGAACCCTTTTTCCGCCGGAAAAGGGTTCTGGGTGGGGGTCCGGACGGAGCGCGTTCCGCGGCGAGATCGAACCCTCATCCCCTCGCTGCGCGCACTCCCCGCGCACGCGGAAGGGACTATACGAAGCGCCGCACCAGCCGTCGCCACTCCTGCTCGGGAGCATCGTTGCAGAACGGCAACCCGGCCCGCCCGTACCAGTAGCGGGCATTGTCCAGGTCGCCTTCGAGCCGGTGCACGTGCGCGTGGATCGCGGCGGCGCCGGGGTCATCCAGCAACTGCACCAGATGGTGCGCACGCTCGGGCTCGCCGTGGCCCAGCCACCACAGCGCCTGCAGATGGTCGGACAGGCCGGCGGGCGGCACCCCGCCGGCAAGCGACGCTTCGAACCGGGCCTGATCCATACGGTCGCCGATTGTGCGCCCTCACGGCGCCTTGTGGTGTCGATTGCGAGGCTTGCCCGGTTACGCGGAGGCCAAGCCATGACCTACGAGCTTTACTACTGGACCGGCATCCAGGGGCGCGGCGAGTTCGTCCGCCTCGCGCTGGAAGATGCCGGTGCGGACTACATCGACGTCGCCCGCCATCGCGGCGATGCGGTGATGGATCCCTTCCTCAGCGGCGGGAGCACCGAAGATGCGCTGCCCTTCGCCCCACCCTTCCTGCGCGCCGGCCACCTGCTGATCGCGCAGACCGCCGCCATCCTGGGCTACCTGGGCCAGCACCTGCGGCTGGTGCCCGAGGGCGAGGCGCGGCGCATCTACGCCAACCAGCTGCAGCTGACCATCACCGACCTGGTGGCCGAGATCCACGACAGCCACCATCCCATCGCCGCCAGCCTCTATTACGAGGACCAGCGGCGCGAAGCCCAGCGCCGCGCCGCCGACCTGCGCAAGCACCGGCTGCCGAAGTACCTGGGCTATTTCGAGCAGGTGCTGGCGCGTTCGGATGGCCGCCACGCACTGGGTGAACATTCGTATGTCGACCTGTCGCTGTTCCAGCTGATGGCCGGTCTGGACTACGCATTCCCCAACGCCATGCGCGGCCTGCGCAAGGACCTGCCGCGCCTGTGCGCGCTGGCCCAAGAGATTGCGCAACGCCCGCGCATCGCCGCCTACCTTGCCTCGCCGCGACGCCTGACGTTCAACGAGCAGGGCATCTTCCGCCACTATCCCGAGCTGGATGACCAGGCTTGAGGGGTTGGCGGGCTGAAGCCCGCCATCCTCAGAACAACGCGATGACGACTGCACCGGCGACGATCAGCCCGCCACCGACCAGCACCGGCAGGCTGGGTCTCTCGCCCAGGAACACCAGCCCCAGCACGATCACCATTGCCACGCTGAGCTTGTCGATCGGCGCGACCTTGCTCACCGGTCCGAGTTGCAGCGCGCGGTAGTAGCAAAGCCACGAAAGGCCGGTGGCCACGCCCGAGAGGACCAGGAACATCCAGCTGTGCCAGGGCAGTCCCGCCGGACGCGCCCACTCGCCGCGCAGGCTCAGGATGCCGGCGGTGACGGCGAGGATCACCAGCGTGCGGATGAAGGTGGCCAGGTTGGAGTTGATCCCGGCGACGCCGAGCTTGCCGAACAGCGCGGTGAGGGCGGCGAAGAACGCCGAGCCCAGCGCGAACAGCAGCCAGCTCTGGCGCAGGTCCATGGCCGGGTCAGTCGCCCGTGGAGGACGCCGGCGCGGGCTTGGACTTGCCCCATTCCAGGACCTTGTACATCACCGGGCGCGTGGGCTTCTGGCCGTGCTCGTCGACCAGCCGGCCGCTCGGGTCGACCATGTAGGTCTGCGCGATGCCGTTCGGCGGCGTGACCACCACCATGTAGAGCTGGCCGTTGCGACGGTACTCCTGCACCACGTTCTCGCCCTGCTGGTGCACGCTGACCTCGGGCATCGGCTCGCCGGACCGGATCGGCGCGGGCTTGCGCGGCAGCAGCGAGGTACTGCCCGGCGCCGGGGTCGCGGCCGGCTTCTGGGTCGGCGCCGGCACGGTCGCCTTGACGCCCGGATCGTTCATCCCCGGCGGCGGCGGCACGTTCACCGGCGGCGGCGTGGTCTGGGCAAAAGCAGGCGCGGCCAGGAGCGCGGGGACGAGGACGAGCGCGGCGGAAAGCTTCATGGCTTCGGGTCCGGGGAAATGTGCCGCGAGCATAGCAGCGGCCCTGGCGCGGCCCGGTGAACCGCGACCTCATGGCACGCATGCGAGAATGGGCGGATGGCACAGCTCATCCTGATCGACGGCTCCTCCTACCTCTACCGCGCCTTCCATGCGCTGCCGCCGCTGACCAACGCGCGCGGCGAAGCGACCGGCGCACTGTTCGGCGTGGTCAACATGCTGCGCGCGACGCTGAAAGCGCAGCCGGAGTACCTGGCCTTCGTCTGCGACGCGCCCGGGCGCACGTTCCGCGACGAGATCTATGCCGAATACAAGGCCAACCGCGCGGCGATGCCGGACGACCTGCGCGCGCAGGTCGAACCGATGATGGCGATCGTCGGCGCGCTGGGTTTCCCGATCCTGTGCGTCCCCGGCGTGGAGGCCGACGACGTGATCGGCACGCTGGCGCTGGCGGCCGCGGCGCAAGGCATCGACGTGACGATCTCCACCGGCGACAAGGACCTGGCCCAGCTGGTCGGCCCGCACGTGAAGCTGGTCAACACGATGACCAGCACCACGCTGGATATCGCCGGCGTCACCGACAAGTTCGGCGTGCCGCCGGAGCGCATCGTCGATTTCCTCAGCCTCACCGGCGACAGCATCGACAACGTGCCGGGCGTGACCAAGTGCGGCCCGAAGACCGCGGCCAAGTGGCTGGCCGAGTACGGCTCGCTGGACGGCGTGATCGCCAACGCCGACAAGATCGGGGGCAAGATCGGCGAGTACCTGCGCGAAGCGCTGCCCAAGCTGCCGCTGTCGCGTGAGCTGGTCACCATCCGCACCGATCTCGAACTGGAGCACGGCCCGACCGACCTCACCCTGCGCGATCGCGAAACGGCCACGTTGCGCGAGCTGTTCACCCGCTACGAATTCAAGGCCGCACTCAGGGAACTGGATGCCGAAACGCTCGGCGAACCGGGTCCCGCGCCCGCCCCGCAGGCCGCTCCCGCGCCGGCCACGCCGCCACCGGCTGCCGCGAAACCCGGCGACTACGAGCTGGTCACCTCGCCCGAACGCTTCGAGCACTGGCTGCACAAGCTGCGCGAGGCGCCGCTGATCGCCTTCGACACCGAAACCAGCGACATCGACGCCATGCGTGCCGAGCTGATCGGACTGTCCTTCGCGGTGGAGTCCGGCAAGGCCTGTTACATCCCGGTCGCGCACGACTATCCCGGCGCGCCCTGGCAACTGGATCGCGACCAGGTGCTGCATGCGGTCAAGCCGCTGTTCGAGGATCCGGCGCGGCCGAAGCTCGGCCAGCACGCGAAGTACGACATCAACGTGCTGTCGCACTACGGCATCGGCGTGCAGGGGCTGAAGCATGATTCGATGCTGGCCTCCTACATCTGGAACGCCACCGCCACGCGCCACGACATGGACTCGCTGGCCAGCCGCTACCTCCACTACCAGACGATCAAATACGAGGACGTCGCCGGCAAGGGCGCCAAGCAGATCCCGTTCTCGCAGGTCGACCTGGACACTGCCTGCCGCTACGCCGCCGAGGACGCCGACATCACCCTGCGGCTGCACGAGGCGCTGCAGCCGATGCTCGATACCGTGCCGGCGCTCAAGCGTGTCTACGAGGAAATCGAGGTGCCGCTGGCGCCGATCCTCGCCGGCATGGAACGCAAGGGCGTGCTGATCGACGTCGACGAACTGCGCAAGCAGAGCCAGGAGCTGGGCAAGCGCATGCACGAGCTGCAGCAGCAGGCGTACGCGGAGGCCGGCTGCGCGTTCAGCCTGGACTCGCCCAAGCAGCTGCAGGCGATCCTGTTCGACCAGCTCGGCCTGCGCGCGAAGCTCAAGACCCCCAAGGGCCAGCCCTCGACCAACGAGGAGGCGCTGGAGGCGATCGCCGACGACCACGCGCTGCCGCGGCTGATCCTGGATTACCGTGGCCTGGCCAAGCTGCGCTCGACCTATACCGACAAGCTCGCCAGCATGGTCAACCCGCGCACCGGCCGCGTGCACACCTGCTACCACCAGGCCGCGGTGGCGACCGGGCGCATTTCCTCTTCCGATCCGAACCTGCAGAACATCCCGGTGCGTACCGACGAGGGCCGGCGCATCCGTGCCGCCTTCATCGCGCCGCCGGGCTGGCTGGTGATGGCGGCCGACTACTCCCAGATCGAGCTGCGCATCATGGCGCACCTGTCCGGCGACGAAGCGTTGCTGCGCGCCTTCAAGAGCGGCGGCGACGTGCACCGCGCCACCGCCGCCGAAGTGTTCGGTGTCGCGCCGGAGGACATCACGCTCAACCAGCGTCGCGCGGCCAAGGCGATCAACTTCGGCCTGATGTACGGCATGAGCGCGTTCGGCCTGGCGCGGCAGCTGGGCATCGACCGCGGCGAGGCGAGCGACTACATGGCGCGCTACTTCTCGCGCTTCGCCGGCGTGCGCGCCTTCATGGACGCCACCCGCGAGCAGGCCCATCGCGACGGTTACGTGGAAACCATCTTCGGGCGGCGGCTGTACCTGGAAAACCTCAAGGCCCGCAACCAGGCGCTGCGTTCCGGCGCCGAGCGGGCCGCCGTGAACGCGCCGATGCAGGGGAGCGCGGCGGACATCATCAAGCGCGCGATGATCGCCATGGGCTCCTATCTCTGCGACCGCACCGATGCGCACATGCTGATGCAGGTGCACGACGAACTGGTGTTCGAGGTGCAGGAAGACGCCGTGGACACGATGCGCCAGGCCGTGATCGAGCACATGTCGGGCGCCGCCGAGCTGGCCGTGCCGCTGGTGGTGGACGTGGGCGTCGGGGCGAACTGGGAGCAGGCGCACTAGCGCACTGCTTTCGAACTCACCCCAGCCCTCTGTCCGCACGGAAGCGGGAGCAGGATCTTGCGAATGAACGAACCCTGACCTGTTCCGGCTCTCGCGGGCGGGCTCCTTGAAACTTTCCTATCCCGGACGCATCCAATGTTCCGGATGCACGCAACGGCATCCGCCGGCCCGTCCACCTCCCTGAGCGGGCCACCAGGATGCGAACCTCTCCCCTGGGCTTCGCATCCATCCCCGGCCCCGAAGGTTCCCCCTAGCCTTCGGGGCTTTTTTTCGCCCGTTCACGGCCGCGCCCGCTAAGATCGGTCCGAACTCAACCGAGGAGGGCGGCTCATGCGTGCAGGACTCATCATCGTCGGCATCATCCTGTTGGTCGCGGGCATCTGGGTGACCTTGGGCAACGGCAGCTACTCGCAGACCGATACCGTGGCCCAGCTGGGGCCGGCCAAGATCTCGGCCACGCACGAGAAAGCGGTGCCGCAGTGGGTGGGCATCGCCGGCATCGTGGTCGGCGGCCTGCTCACCATCGGCGGTTTCGTCAAGAAAAGGTAAGACCGTGGCGCGCCGCGTTCGCGCGGCGCGCCTGGCAGGCGCCGGTACAATGGGTCGATGGATGTTTCGTACCTGATCGACTCGTTGAACGACGCGCAGCGTGAAGCCGTCTGCGCCCCGCCCGGCCACTACCTGGTGCTGGCCGGCGCCGGCTCCGGCAAGACCCGCGTATTGACCCACCGCATCGGCTGGCTGACCCAGGTCGAGCGCGTGCCGCCGTGGGCCATCCTGGCCGTCACTTTTACCAACAAGGCCGCCGGCGAGATGCGCGCGCGGCTCGATTCGCTGATCCCCGGCGGCACCACCGGCCTCACCGTTGGCACCTTCCACGGCATCGCCCACCGCCTGCTGCGTCGGCACTGGCGCGAGGCCGGGCTGCCGGAAGGCTTCCAGATCCTCGACGCCGACGACCAGCAACGGCTGATCAAGCGCGTCGTCGCGGGCCTGGGACTGGACGAGGCCAAGTTCCCGCCGCGCCAGGCGACCTGGCAGATCAATGGCTGGAAGGACGAGGGCAAGCGCCCGGACGCCATCGAGCACGGCAACCACCCGGTCACCCGCACGCTGGTGCAGATCTACCAGGCCTACGAAGAGGCCTGCCGTCGCGCCGGCCTGGTCGACTTCGCCGAACTGCTGCTGCGCGCGCACGAGCTGTGGCTGAAGAATCCCGCCGTGCTCGAGCATTACCAGCAGCGCTGGCGGCACCTGCTGATCGATGAATTCCAGGACACCAACGCGCTGCAATACGCGTGGATCCGCGTGCTCGCGGGAAATGTCGGCAAGGTGTTCGCGGTGGGCGACGACGACCAGTCGATCTACGGCTGGCGCGGCGCCAAGGTGGAGAACATGCAGCAGTTCCTGCGTGACTTCCCCGGCGCGCGCACGATCAAGCTGGAACAGAACTACCGCTCGACCGCCACGATTTTGAAGGCCGCCAACAGCGTGATCGCGCGCAATGGCGGGCGCCTGGGCAAGCAGTTGTGGACGGCGGGCGAGGACGGCGAGCGCATTGCGCTCTACGCCGCCTACAACGAACAGGACGAAGCGCGCTTCGTGATCGAGCGCATCCGCGAATACGTCAACGAGCACGGCAGCGCGAAGGACTGCGCGATCCTGTACCGCTCCAACGCGCAGTCACGCAACTTCGAGGAACAGCTCAGCCAGCGCAGCATTCCCTATCGGGTCTACGGCGGCCTGCGCTTCTTCGAACGCGCCGAGATCAAGGACGCGCTCGCCTATCTGCGCCTGACCGCCAACCGCCACGACGACGCGGCCTTCGAGCGCGCGGTGAACACCCCGCCGCGCGGCATCGGCGACCGCACGCTGGACGTGCTGCGCAGGCGTGCGCGGGCCGAAGGCAGTTCGATGTGGGAGGCGGCGCTGGGCGAGTTGACCGATGGGCGCGAGCTGGCCGGCCGCGCGAAGAACGCGGTGAAAGCCTTCCTGGCGCTGATCGACCAGATGGCCAGGGACTTCGCTCCCTCTCCCGTGCGGGGAGATGGCTGGGGCGAGGGGTCGAGCTTGCCGGAAGCCCCCGCTCCGGACAGCCCCTCACCCAACCCTTTCCCCGGAGGGGACAGGGCTCAGGATCCCGCAGGCCTCACCCTCGCCGAGCAGATGGACCACGCCATCACCCACACCGGCCTGCGCGACCACTACGAAAAGGACAGCCGCGGCAACGGCGAAGCGCGCGTGGAAAACCTGGACGAGCTGGTCAACGTCGCCAGCCGCTTCGCGATGACGCCCGAGGACGTCGAGGCCGGCCTCACCGAACTGTCCGCCTTCCTCTCCCACGCCGCGCTCGAGGCCGGCGAGGGCCAGGGCGAGGCTTGGGACGACTGCGTGCAGCTGATGACGCTGCATTCGGCCAAGGGCCTGGAGTTCCCGCTGGTGTTCCTGGTCGGCATGGAAGAAGGCCTGTTCCCCAGCCAGCGTTCGACCGAGGACGAAAGCCGGCTGGAGGAGGAGCGCCGCCTGGCCTACGTCGGCATCACCCGCGCGCGCGAACGGCTGGTGGTCACCCACGCCGAATCGCGCCGCATGCATGGCACCGAGATGCTCGCCCGCCCCTCGCGCTTCCTGGCCGAGATGCCGCCCGAACTGGTCGACGAAGTGCGCCCGCGCGTGCAGGTCAGCCGGCCGATGTACGCCGGCCGCTACACCGAGACGACCTCGCTGCAGGAAGACCTGCCGGTCAAGCTCGGCCAGCGCGTCAGCCACCCGAGCTTTGGCGAGGGCGTGGTGGTCAGCGCCGAAGGCAGCGGCGCGCACACCCGGCTGCAGGTCAACTTCGCGGGCAGCGGCAGCAAATGGCTGGTCGCTGCCTACGCCAACCTCACGCCGCTGTAGGCCGGATCACGCCCTTGTCGGAGCGCACCTGGGCACGACCGCCACATTCGGGCCACGGGAAAACGCCGGCCGCTGCGCTACCCATTCGGGTCAACGCCGCAGGCGCGCCACGGCGGCGGCGGCGTCCACCTGCAATCCATCGGGCGTGTGCTTGCTGCTGTCCTGCAGGATCCGGTGCACCGCCTGCGCGCTCAGCCGTGGATCGAGCGAAAGCAGCAGCGCGACGATGCCGCTCACGTGCGCGGCGGCCATCGAGGAGCCCGAGCTGAAGTCGTAGCCCCCGCCCGGTTCGGTGCTGAGGATGTCGTGCCCTGGCGCACCGAGCACGCCGGCCGGCGCGGGCGTGTCGGCGGTGACGCGCACCACCAGTACGCCGGGCGTGTCGTCGGGGAAGCCGCCCAGGGTGCCGCTGGGCGGCAATGCCGCCACCACGATGCGACCCTCCTCCAGCAACTGCCCGAGCAGTTGCCCCAGCAAGGGATCGGCCGGGCCGCCCAGGCTCAGGTTGATGACGCGGGCATCGGTGTCGATGATCGCCGCCAGCGCCTTGGCCAGGGTGAACGAATTGCAGCGCGCGCCGCGGGCGTCCGCGCCGGCGTACCAACAGGCCTTGTAGACGCTGATCGCCGCGTCGGGCGCGATGCCGACGATGCCCTGGCGGTTGTTGGCGGTCGCCGCGATGATCCCGGCCACCTCGGTGCCGTGGCGATCCTGGCGGAAGGCCTGCGCGTCGTCGTTGACCAGGTTCTGCGTGGCGACCACGCGCCCCTCGAGATCCGGATGGGCAACGTCCACGCCGGTGTCGACCACGGCGACCCGTGTGTCCTGCCCCTGGCTCACGCTGTGTGCGAGCGCGGCGTCGGTCTCGACGAAACCGCGCTGCAGGTCCGCGTAAGGATCGTTGTAGCGTTGCGGCTGCGCCCCCTGGTCCGCATAGGTGTCGTACTCGTGCAGCGGTTCGGCCAGCGCCACGCGCTCATCCTTCGCCAGCGCCTGCAGCATCGCCTCGCGGCTGGTGCCCGGCGGTGGCTGCAGCACGATGCAATAGAGCTTGAGTGCCTTGATCGGCCACCCGGCGACTTCGGTCCAGCCGTAACGCTGCTGGAGGTCGGTCAGCATGGCCGAGGCGCGCCGCCCGGCGCCGTAATGCGCCGGCGCGGCGTAGCCGAGCAGGCTCGAACCGGCATGCATCGGCGGGGGATCGAGCGGGTTGGCCACGGCCAGGACGATGTCGCGCCCGCTGTCCATCGAGGCGACGCCGGTGGTCGTCGCGACATCGCCCGGCGCGCGCGTCGCCGGTCGGGTCGACGCACAGCCGGCCAGGCCGATCGCGAGTGCGGCCAGCACGAACACACCGGCGTTGCGGCATGTCATGGCCGGGCGTCGGCAGGCTCGGCCAGGCGAATGCCCCGTGCGGCGCGCAGGCGCTTGAGCGTGTCCTGCGCCGAGCCCCGGGCCGCCACTACCGTGTAGGCGCCGACATCGTTGGGTCCGTCGACCACCTTCAGGTCCAGGCCGCGCAGCAGCGCGTCCCAGTCGGCCAGTTTCATGCCGGCATCGGGCACCACGTGGATCGAGCCCTGCATCACCGGCGCAGACTCCTGGCTCAGCGTGCGGTAGACCGGAGCGGGGTTTTCGGACCAGAGCTTCGCGCCGAGGATACCGATGCCGATCGCCTGCACCAGCACCGCCGCGACCAGCGCCCGGCTCAGCCATGGGCTGGCGCGCGCGGGCCGCGAAGCCTCCGCCGGTTCGGGCTGGTCCAGCCGCGCCATCAGGCGATCGAGTCCCGCGTTGGGGTCGAGCCCCACGTCGGCCGGCAGCGTCAGCGCCAGCCGCAGCCGGCTCTGCTGTTCGAATTCGGTGCGGCAGGCCTCGCAGTGTGCGAGGTGCTCGCTCAGCCATTCGTTGTCTTGCGGTGTCGCGGTGCCCTGCAAGACCCAGGGCATGGCCTCCCAGGCACGGGCGCACCTGTTCGGAAATGTCATGGCACGTTCTCTTGATGCGTGATCGACTCGCCCGCCAGCGCCGGCAGCACGTTGCGCAGTTTCACCCGCGCATAGAAAAGACGCGCCTTCACCGTCCCCACCGGGCATTGCATGATGACCGCCACGTCGTCGAGGCTGTGGCCCACGCCGTAGACCAGCTCGACCACCACGCGCTGGTCGACCGACAGCCGTTCCAGGCCCTTGGCCAGCCAATCGCGCAGCTCGCGGTCCTCGCCCGGGTCGTGCGCGGAGGCGCGCTCGTCACGCACCGGGTCGTCCTCGATCGGCTCGTCGCCGTGTTGGCGCAGGGCCTTGAGCCCGCAGCGGTAGGCGATGCCCATGATCCAGGTCGATACGCGCGAGTCACCGCGGAAGCCGCTGGCCTTCTGCCAGGCGATCCAGAAGCAGTCGTTGATGACTTCCTCGATCACGTCCGGCCGTCGGGTCAGCCGTGACAGGAAGCGGCACAGCCGGCCGTGGTAACTGCGATAGAGCACCGCCAGCGCGCCGCGATCGCCCGCGGCCATGCGCTGGAGCAGCATGCGGTCGGTGTCGTCGTCGTGGGTGTCGGTGTCGTTCATGGGACGGCTCAGGCTCCGGTGCGAAGGCGGCCATTTGCCCGGTAGGTGCCCATGCGGGCGGGAAAGGTTGGCTCCAGGCGTCAGAAGGACCAGGACACCGAGGCCATCCAGGGCGACAGGCCGCCGGTGCCGCGCCGGGCGCGGGGTGCACCGTCGGTCGCGATGCGGTCGAGCTCGACGCGCCAGCGGTCCCCGCTCCACGCCAGTCCGGCCTGGCCGTAACGGTAATACGCAGAGCCTTCGCCGTAGTAGCGGTAATAGCCGTAGCCCCGCTGGAACCGCGCCGCGCCGGCTCCCGCCAGCAGCGAAAAATGGCGCGTCAGTGGCCAGCGCAGGTTGGCCTCGGCCAGCGGGTTGGTGCGTGCGTCGGCGCTGCCGACCGGGCGCCGCGCGGCCAGGTTGAGGGTGAGGATGTCGCGGTAGATCCAGGCCAGGTCGGCCTCCACCCGCTGATAGCCGCGCGCGCGTTCGCGCCGGGGCGCGTCGTAGTAGAGGGCGCTCGCCTGCATCTGCCAGTTGGTCGACACGGGCCAGGAATACGCCACGTGCAGCAGGCCCTCGGCCAGCCGCGTCGAACGCAGTTCGCTGGCCGCCGCTACGCCGAAGGACCAGCCGCTCGGCGCGTCCCAGCGCAGCTCGCCCTGCAGGACCGGTCGGGTGGAGGTCAGCGGCAGGCCGCGATCGACCAGTTGCGAGGTCAACGCCACCGTGCCGCCGAACGGCGCGGCCTGGGCGTGCAGCGGCGCACGCGGGAGGGCCAGCGCGAGCGCGGCAAGACCGATCGGCAACGCCCTGCCCGGCCGCGAAAACGGGACGAGCCGGCCCCGGACCCGGTCAGTGCACCGTGCCCAGGAAGCGGATGAGATCGTCACGCTGCTCGGCGTCATCCAGGCCATCGTATTTCATTTTCGTGCCCGGATTGGCCTGCTTCGCGGGCTGCGAGAGGTACCACTGCAGCTTGTCCGGCGTCCATGTCCAATCGGCGCGTTGTAGCGCGTCCGAATAGTGATAGTCCGGCAGCGCACCGGCACGGCGCCCCACGATGCCGGACAGGCTGGGTCCCTTCTTGTTGCGCCCGGCGCGGATGCTGTGGCATTCGCTGCATTCGGAACGGAACACGTCCTTGCCCGCGTCGGCGTCGCCGGCGAGCGCAGGCCGCGGACCCGCGAGCGTGCCCAGCAGCAGCCAACCCACGGCGAAGAGCGGCAGGCGGCGCCGCTGGAACAGCTTGGTCACGTAGCACTCCTGATGTCTCGCTTGGGCTCGCCCGCGGCGTGCCGCGCTAGAACATGACGCTGGCGGAAACGAAGAACGCGTTCAGGTCCGACGCGTCCGTGGCCGGCGCACCCGGCGGCGCACCGAAAATGTTGGAACGGCGGCCGTTGAACCGGGTGAAGCGGAACCAGCTGAGCGCCAGCTTGAGGTTGGCGGCGGTGGTCCAGGCGTCGTCCTTGCCCCACGGCGTCCAGTACAGGCTGAGCAGGTTGCTGGTCGTGGCCGGGTCGCCCGGCGCCCCATAACGCACCGGATCGCGCGAGCCGGTGCTCATCAGGTAGGTGGCGCTGATGCCATAGCTCTGGCGGAAGGTGTACGTGGCCGTCAGCACCTGGTCGTGCGCCGTGGCATGCGCAGGCGCGACCCGTCCGGAAACCGCCAGCGGGCTGCCGTAATGGCGTCGCTCCATGATGTTCGCGTAGTTCAACTGGACGATGTGCTCGCGGTTGCCCAGGTACTGCCAGGTGAGGTCGTAGCCGAGGTCGGTGATGTCGTCCGCCGAAGCGCTGCGCGGGCGGCGTCGCTGGGTGGTCAGTGCCACGACGCCGGCCGAGAAGAACTGGCGCTTGAAGTCCTTCATCCACGCCAGGCGGAAGTAACCGGTGCCGCTCAACCGTCCCGGGTCGCCCGAGCGCGAGTAGCCCAGGTCATCCTGCTGCGAAACCGCCAGCGAGCGGTAGCTGCCGACCTCGGCGTACCACTGCGCGTCGTAGAAACCGTAGACGCCTCCGCCGACCACGCGATGGGCAAGCGAACCGGGGCTGGACGGATTGAGCAGGGTCCCGGTGACGCCCGGCGGACCCAGGTAGGCCGGCGCCGGCAGCGCACCGACCGGGTCGTCGAAGCCCGGGTTGTTGTTCACGCTCACGCCCAGGACCAGGTCGCGCCCGTCCAGTTTGAGGTCGTACGCCACGTAGCGCAGGTCGACGTTGCTCAGCCTGGTCGCGTAGCCGCCATCACCTTGGTGGTCGGCCTCGATCTTGACGAAACCGCCCACGTGCTCGGTCAGCCGGCCGGCGAGATAGAGGTCTGCCTCGGTGAGGTTGGTCGAGCTGTCGCCGCGCTTGCGGTCGCTGTACTGGGCGATCAGCTGTCCGGCCAGCGGCAGCTTGGTGCCCTCGCCGTCGGTCTCGGTGAAGCCGTTGATCTTGAAGCGCATGCCGTAGGGCGTGAGCGACGGGCCGTAGGCGGCCGCATGGCAATCCGCGCAGGCCGAGCCGGTTTGCCGCGCGAACGCCGCGGTCGCCTGCACCGACGTGCTGGCCGCAAGCAGCAACAGCACCACGAGCCAACCCGCGAGAGCCGGCGCGCGCCGCTGTGTCGGGCGATCGGAATGGAACGGCATGGGTTCTCCTCGAGGTTTCCGGAACAGGCGAAAGATGTGCTGCCGATCAACGGCGCTTCGGCCACATGCCGCGAAGCACCGCATCGCGCAGCACAAAGTGGTGCCAGAGCGCGGCCGACACATGCAGCAGGGCCAGCGCGAGCAGGACCCAGGCCGCGTCCTGGTGCCACGCCAGCAACTGGTCGGCCAGGTCGAAATCCGGCGCCACCAGGCGCGGCAGCGGAAGTCCGGCGAAACGCACCCGCTTGCCCTGCGCGTCGCTGAGCAGCCAGCCGAGCAGCGGCAGGCCCAGCATCGCGGCATACAGCGCGGCGTGGCTGAGCCCGGCCGCGGCGCGCATGGGCCGGCTGGATCGGGCGAGCTCCGGCAACGGGCCCAACCAGAAGCGCAGCACGATGCGCACGGCGAAAAGGCCGAGCACGCACAGGCCCAGGTGGCGATGGACGTCCAGCAGTCCATTGCGCAAGGGGCGGGCGTCGATCAGGGTGCGGGCCAGGATTACGGCCGCCGCCAGCACGAGGCTCAGCACGGTGAGCCAGTGCAGTCCCACCAGTGCGCGCGGCCGGGCCATCGTCGGCGCCGTGTCGAGCCGGGGCGGGATCAGGCCCGCGATGCCCCCACCGTCGATGCCGGCCTTGTCGTCTGCCGCTGCCATGAGCCCCTGTTTCGTATTGCGGTTGGTCGTGAACCGCCGGTCGCGGCAGCGCCGGGAGGCGGGAGGTTTCAGGCGAATGAGTGCGCGGCCATCCGCGAAAGGTTGCCGCGCTCGCTTTTTTCCGACGGGGAGAGCCTCAAGAGCGCGAAGTCCTCGAAATCGCCGACCGCCGCGCTCCCTCTCCCACCGGGGAGATGGCTCAGAGCAATGCGAGGCACGCTCAATCGCCGACTGCTTTTCCTCCCTCTCTCCCGGGAGAGGGCTCGAAGGCGCCCGCATCCACCCACTCGAACCCAACCTTCCGCCAACCGCCCGGCACTTAAGCGAGGTGAGTCGTCCACGACGCATCCGTTGGCCGAAGGACATGGACATCAAGCGCATCCAGTTGCAGTCGCACGGGGACCACCGGGGCATGCTCATTGCCCTGGAGCCGGAGCGGAACGTGCCGTTCCCGATCCGCCGCGTGTACTACCTGTTCGCGACCCGCGAGAACGTGCACCGCGGGCGCCACGCACACCGCCACCTCAACCAGCTGGCGATCACCGTGCGCGGCTCGGTGAAATTCATGCTCGACGACGGCAGCGGCCCGACCGAGGTGGTGCTGGACGATCCCTCGCAGGGGCTGCTGCTCGGGCGCATGGTCTGGCGCGAGCTGTACGACTTCAGCGACGACTGCGTGCTGATGGTGCTGGCCGACCAGCCCTACGACCCGGACGACTACATCACCGACTACGACCTCTTCCTCAAGGAGGTCAACGCCGAGCTCTACCCGGCGGGGCTGGTGGCATGTCTCGACCGCTAGTCCTCGTCGGCGCCGGCGAGTTCGCGCAGATCGCCTGCGAATACTTCCAGCACGACAGCGACTATGACGTGCTCGCCTTCAGCGTGGAGCGCGATTACCTCGTGCAGCCGCAACTGGCCGACCGCCCGGTACTGCCCTGGGAAACGCTGGAGGAGCACTACCCGCCCGGCGAGGTGGAACTGTTCGTGGCGATCCCCGCCAGCCAGCTCAACCGCTTGCGCCGGCGCTTCTACCTGGAAGCGAAGCACCGCGGCTACAGGCTCGCGACCTACGTCAGCTCGCATGCCTTCGTCTGGCGCAACGCCGAGATCGGCGAGAACTGCTTCATCTTCGAGAACAACGTGATCCAGCCGTTCGTGCGCGTGGGCGACGATTGCGTGCTGTGGAGCGGCAACCACGTGGGCCACCGCACGGTGATCGAGGACCACGTGTTCGTGTCCTCCCACGCGGTGATCTCCGGCTACTGCCGCATCGGCGAAGGCAGCTTCATTGGCGTCAACGCGACCTTCAATGACGGCGTGAAGGTCGCGCCCTACAACGTCATCGGCGCGGGCGCGCTGGTCACCCGCGATACCGAGCCAGGGCGTGTCTACGTCGGCTCGCCGGCGAAGGCGATGCCCAACCGCGCCAGCTTCGGCGTGAGCCTGTAACCATGTTCGCCTGGCAGAAGAAGGGCCTGGTGTTCGACACCGCGCGGCGCAGCGTGGGCGCGTGGATGCGCCACTCCGCGCTGACGCCGACGCCCGTGGCGCTCGATGACGAACGCATCCGCGTCTACGCCGGCTTCCGCGACCTCGAGGGCGTCAGCCGCATCGGCTACGTCGACCTGCGCGCGGACGATCCGACCGTGGTGATCGGCGTCAGCCGCGAGCCGGTGCTGGACGTCGGCCGCGGCGGCTGCTTCGACGACAACGGCATGATCCTGGGCGACGTCGTCCGCGCCCCCAGCGGGCTGCACCTGTTCTACGTCGGCTTCCAGCGCGTGGCGCGCGCCAAGTTCCTGGCCTTCACCGGACTTGCGGTGTCCCGCGACGGCGGCGAGCACTTCCGCCGCGTGCAGGAGACGCCGATCCTCGACCGCGCGCCCGGCCGAAGCACGATCGCCGCCGTGCACTCGGCGCACTACGAACAAGGCCGTTGGCGGCTCTGGTACGCCGTCGGCGACGACTGGGAACAGATCGACGGCAGGCCCTTCCCGCGCTACCACATCCGCCACGCGGAAGCGGCCAGCCTCGATGCGATCCCGCGCGCCGACCACGTGTGCCTGCTGCCGCGCGGCAGCGAGTACCGCATCGGCCGGCCGCGGGTGTATCGGCTGGACGGCCGCTACGTCATGTACTTCACCCGCGGCAACCGCACCGGCGAGTACTTCCCCGGCGTCGCGATGAGCGAGGACGGCCTCGCGTGGGAGCGGCGCGACGAGAGCCTTGGGCTCTCGTTGTCCGGGAGCGGCTGGGATTCGCGCACGATCTGCTACCCGGCACTGCTGCCCCAGCGCGACCGGCTGCTGATGTTCTACAACGGCAACGACATGGGCGTGGACGGCTTCGGCGTGGCCGAGGCGCGCCTGCATGTGCGCGCAGGTGCCGCCCATGCTCAGGCTTAGGCCCTACGCGCCAGCCGATGCGGTGGCCTGGGACGCGCTGGTGGCGCGCTCGCGCACCGGCAACCTGCTGCATCGGCGCGGCTACATGGACTACCACGCGGAGCGCTTCACCGACTGCTCGCTCATCGTCGAGCGCGACGGCGAACCGGTCGCCGCATTTCCCGCCAGCCGCGATGGCCGCGTGGTCACCAGCCACGGCGGCCTCACCTACGCCGGCCTGCTGTCGACCGCCGCGCTACGCGCCGAGACGACGCTGGCGGTATTCACGCAGATGGCCGCGCACTACCGCGCCGCCGGCATGCGCCGCGTGCTCTACAAGGCGGTGCCGTCGGTCTTCCACGCCTACCCCGCCGAGGAGGACCTGTACGCGCTGCATCGCCTGGGCGCCCATCTGGTGCGTCGCGACCTCTCTTCCGTGGTCGCGCTGCGCGAGGGCTACCGCTTCTCCGCCGAGCGCCGGCGCGACATCCGCCACGCGCGCGAGGCCGGCGTGCGCATCGAAACCGGCGGCGACCTGGCCGCTTTCCACGCCTTGCTCAGCGAAGTGCTCAAGCGCCACGAGGCGACCCCCACGCACAGCCTGGACGAACTGCGCCTGCTGCAGTCGCGCTTCCCGCGGCAGATCCTGCTGTACACCGCGCACGTCGGCGGCGAGTTGCAGGCCGGCGCGCTGGTCTACGACTTCGGCCGCGTGGTGCACACGCAGTACCTGGCCACCTCCGAGGAAGGCCGGCGCACCTGCGCGCTCAGCCTGCTGCTGGGCGAACTGATCGGCAGCGTGTATGCCGACCGCCACTACTTCAGCTTCGGCGTCTCCACCGAGCAGGACGGCCGCGTGCTCAACGGCGGCCTGGTGACGCAGAAGGAACGGTTCGGCGCGCGCGCCGTGGTGCACGACTTCTACGAGTGGCCGCTGTGATGGAAATGCCACGCATCGACGTGCCGTTCCTGAGCCTCGAGGCGGTCAACGCCCGCCACGCCGACGAGCTCAAGGCCGCGGCCGCGCGCGTGATCGACTCGGGCTGGTACGTGCTGGGCGAGGAACTGGCCGCGTTCGAAAGCGAGTTCGCCGGCTGGTGCGGCGTGCGCCACGCGATCGGCGTCGGCAACGGACTGGATGCGCTGGCACTGCTGCTGCGCGGCTACATCGAGCTGGGCCGGCTGGCCGAAGGCGACGAGGTGATCGTGCCCGGCAACACCTTCATCGCCAGTTTCCTGGCGATCACCGGCAACCGGCTGGTGGCGGTCCCGGTGGAACCGGACCCGGCCAGCTTCAATCTCGATCCGGCGTGCGTGGAAGCGGCGATCGGTCCGCGCACGCGGGCGATCATGGCGGTGCACCTGTACGGCCAGCTCGCCGAGATGCCAGCGCTGCGCTCGCTCGCCGGGCGGCACGGCCTGCTGCTGGTCGAGGACGCCGCGCAGGCGCATGGCGCTGCGTTCGACGGCCGCCGCGCCGGTGCCTTCGGCGATGCGGCCGGCTTCAGTTTCTTCCCCACCAAGAACCTCGGCGCGCTGGGCGACGCCGGCGCCGTCACCACCGATGACGACGCCCTCGCCCACTGCGTCCGGGCGCTGCGCAACTACGGCTCCGAGGTGAAGTACCAGCACCGCCTGCGCGGCACCAATTCGCGGCTGGACGAACTGCAGGCCGCGCTGCTGCGGGTGAAGCTCCGCTACGTCGACGAGGACACCCGCCTGCGCCGGCAGGTCGCGCGGCGCTACCTCGACGGCATCCGCCATCCCGACATCGTCCTGCCGTTCGTGGCGCGCGAGGACGCCCACGCCTGGCACCTGTTCGTGCTGCGCT
The DNA here is from genome assembly GCF_051900395.1 of Frateuria sp. GZRe14. Taxonomy (NCBI): domain Bacteria; kingdom Pseudomonadati; phylum Pseudomonadota; class Gammaproteobacteria; order Lysobacterales; family Rhodanobacteraceae; genus Frateuria; species Frateuria sp. GZRe14. Next base: position 282,491 of record NZ_JBHZGJ010000002.1, read on the forward strand.
GCCGCCACCGCGACGCGCTGCAGCGCCACCTGCTCGCCTGCGGCATCCAGGCCCAGGTGCACTACCCGGTGCCGCCGCATCGGCAGCCGGCCTACGCCGGACTGCTCGACGTGCACCTGCCGCTGACCGAGCGCCTGCACGAAGAAGTGCTCAGCCTGCCGCTCGGTCCGACGCTGGCCGACGCCGACGCCGGACGCGTGATCGCCGCGGTCAATGCATTCCGGAGCCCGGCATGAACATCGCCCGCGCCAGCCTCTACTCCACCGCCGCCACCGCGGCGCGGCTGCTCGCGGCGCTGGTGGTGGTCAAGCTGGTCGCCTCGTTCGCCGGGCCCGAGGGCATCGGCAAGCTGGGCCAGTTCATGAGCCTGATGTCGCTGCTGGCGGTGCTCGCCGGCGGCGGCATCAGCGCGGGACTGGTGAAATACGTGGCCGAGTACCGCGAGGACCCGGCGAGGCTTTCCCGCCTGCTCGCCTCGGCGCTGTGGTACGCGCTGTGCGCCTCCTGCCTGATCGGCTGCCTGGCCCTGTTGTGCAGCCGGCCGCTCGCGCTGTGGCTGCTGGACGACGCGCGCTACCAGGGCCTGATTCGCACGCTGGCCGTGGCGCAGCTGGGCATCGCGCTGGTCAACTACCTGCTCTCGGTGATCAACGGCTTCATGGACGTGCAGCGCCTGGCACTGGTGCAGGTCACGGGTTCGGCGATCAGCATCACCGTGGCGCTGGTGCTGTCGGCGTGGCTGCACCTGTATGGCGCGCTGCTGGCACTGATCCTGGGCCAGGTGCTGTGGCTGGCGATCGGGTTGCCGGCGTTCCGGCGCAGCCCCTACTTCCGCCCCGGCATGTGGAAGGCGCGCTTCGATCGCGAGATGACCGCGCGGCTGGCGGCGTTCTCGATCATGACGCTGAGCTCGGCGGTGCTCTCGCCGTTGGTGAACATCGCCGTACGCCAGCACCTTGCCGCGCAGTTCGGCTGGACCGAGGTCGGCTACTGGCAGGCGGTGACGCGGGTGTCCGACGCCTACCTGCTGTTCCTCACCGCGGCGATCAACATCTACTACCTGCCCAAGCTCGCCGCCACGCACGAGCGCGACGCGCTGGCGCACGAGCTGTTCCAGGGCTGGCGATTCCTGATGCCGGTCGTGGTCGCACTGGCGCTGGCGGTCTGGCTCGGGCGCGGCTGGATCACCCGCTTCCTGTTCACCAGCGACTTCGCGCTGGCCAACACGCTGTACGGGCCGCAGCTGATCGGCGACGTGATCAAGATCGCCTCGTTCGTGCCCTCCTACGTGATGCTGGCCAAGGCGATGACGCGGCTGTTCGTCGCCTCCGAATGCGTGTTCGCGCTGGGCTACCTGGTACTGGTGCACCTGCTCACCGCGCGCTTCGGGCTGGTCGGCGCGGTGTACGCCTTCAGCGCCAACTATGCGCTGTACCTGGGCTTCACCCTGGTGGTGGCGCGACGCTACCTGGAGCGGCTATGAGCGCGCCGCTGGTCTCGGTCCTGATCCCCGCGTTCAACCACGAGCGCTTCGTGCAGCGCTGCCTAGACAGCGTGCTGGAAGACCCGTGGCCGGCGAAGGAGCTGGTGATCATCGACGACGGCTCGACCGACGGTACCGGCGAGCGCATCGCGGCCTGGGTCGCGCGGCATGCGCGCGAGATTCCCGTGCGCTTCCTGCGCCGCCCCAACAAGGGCGTGGCCGCCACGCTCAACGAACTGGCCGCGCTGGCGCGGGGCGAGTTCCTGCGGCTGGGCGCCAGCGACGACTATTTCCTGCCCGGCGGGCTGGAAGCGCAGGTGCGCTACCTGCAGGCCCACCCAGGCAAGCAGGCGGTGGTCGGCGATTCGATCGTCATCGACCAGCACGACCGATGCCTGCACGAGAGCGGCATGTGCGGACTGCACCGTGCCGACAAGCGGCTCTATCGCACCGACGCCGGCATCCGTCGCGCGGTGATCGGCCAATGGGCGGTCGGCGGCGCGGTGGTGCTGCTGCGTCGCGACGCGTTGCAACGCGTCGGCGGCTGGACCGAGGGCTTGCACATCGACGACTGGGATTTCTTCCTGCGCCTGGCCGCGCGCGACGCGCTGGGCTTCATCGACGTGCGCGTGTGCGCCTACCGCGTCCACGAGGCCAACCTGAGCAAGACCCGGCACGTCGCCACGCGCGTGTCGAACCTGGTCGAATCGCGCCACGTCGCCCTGCGCCACGCGCGTCTGTTCGAGGGCGCGGACCGCATCCTGCTCAAGGCACAGGCGCACTACATCGGCGCCAAGATCGCCTTCCTGCGGCGCCAGCCCATCGCACTGTCCTGGCACATGGCCGCCTACCTCGCCCTGGCCGCGCTCGCCCGTACCGGCCTGGCGGCGCCGCCGACCCTCGCGAGGCACGCATGACGCTGCTGCGTTTTCCTTCCCTCTGGCTCGCGTTGCCGCTGCTGTTCGCCTGCGCGGTGACGCTGCTCACCTACGACCTGCCCGAAGGCTACGGCGAGGGCATCACGCTGCTGGCCAGCTGTGCCGGCGCGGTGCTGCTGCTCGATCTGGTGACGGGCAACCGGTTGCCACCGCTGGCGCGCTTTCGCCTGCGCGAGTACGCCGGCACGCGCGAGGGGTTTGTCGCGCTGGCCTTCGCGCTCGCCGTGCTGGCTTTCTGCCTGCTGGACCTGCTGCTGTTCCCGGTCGCGCTGGTGGACGATCCACGCGCCTACGCCACGATGGAGGGCGGACGCGAGCACATCCGGCACATCTCGGACATGTGCTGGGTGCTGCCGCCGGTGGGGCTCCTGTGCGCGCGCAAGCGCTGGCTGCGCCGATCGCTGGTGGTCGCGGGCCTTTTGTTCCCGATCCTGGTGATCGACCGCAACCGCCTGCTCAACGGCCTGTTCGCGCTGGCGCTGGTGATCGTGCTGCGGCGGGACGAACACGCGCCATTGCCGTGGAAGCGCATCGTGCTGATCGCGCTGGCCGGCGCCACCGTGTTCTCTGTGCTGGGCATGCTCCGTTCCGGTCCGCTGGAGGGCCTGACGCTGCCTTTCGGCGGCCTGTATCGCGCCTCGCCGCAGGGCATCAAGTGGCTGCTGCTCTACATCAGCGCCGGGCCGTACAACTTCGGCGCGATCGAGGCGAAGCATTACCTGGACGCCAGCTTCCTGATCCACCAGACGGTGCCGCTGAGCGGCTCGGTGGCGACCGCCGGCACGTCCATTCCACTGGATTCGCCGACGGTCAACGTGGGCACGGAGTTCTTCCCGTTCCTGATGGCCTGGGGCCCGGCGGGCGCGGCGGCGGCGGTGTTCGCGCTGTACCTGTGGCTGCAGTGGAGCGTGCGCCGGCTGTGGCCGAACGTGTCGCTGTTCGGGCTGCTGGTCTTCCTGCGCATGGCCTACGTCTGCCTGATGGCGCCGTTCGCGCCGCAGGCTTTCATCTGGACCAACGTCGACTTCATCGCGCTTTGCCTGCTGCTGCAGTTGTTCGCCGCGTGGCTGCCTGTGCGCGCCCCCACGCTTTCGATCCACCCGACCTGAGTGCATGCCCATGGAACATGACGAGATCTACCTGATCGACCTGTGGCGGATCCTGCGCCGCGAATGGCGCTGGTTCGTCGCCGTGGCGGTGGTGGTGGCGGCCGCGGTGTTCTTCGCACAGACGGCGCGCCCGCGCTGGGAGGCGACCGCCTGGATCCGGCCCGGCCAGCTTTCGCCGGTGCCGCCCGGCCTGGACCCTCGGATCGAGCCGTTCCAGCGGGTCATCGAGCGCATGGAGACGCACGAGTTCCAGGACGCGGTGCTGCACGACCTGGGCCTGTCGCCGCGTTCGGCCGAGGCCCACCTGTACCGGGGCAGCTTCGATCTCGACCCCTCGCCCTACGCCGGCCTGCTCAAGCTGACCCTGCGCGGGTACTCGCGACAGCAGGCGCAGCGCTTCGTGCAGGTCACCTTCAAGCACCTGCAACGGCTGCACGAGGGGCTGATGGCCGAACCGCTGGAGCTGGCGCAGGCACGGCTGAAACAGGCCGAGGCACAACTGCGCGATGCGACCGCCGAGCGCGACCGGCTGCGGCAGGCCCTCGAAGAATCGCGCGAGCGCCAGGACCTGATGCTCGCCAGCATGGTGTTGAGCAGCAGCAACCAGGAGGTGCGCCAGCTGCAGCAGACCGTCAGCGACCTGAAGGCGCGGTTGACCGCCAGCTACTCCTACCAGACCACGCTCGCCTGGCCGATCTACGTGCCCGACCATCCGGTCTATCCCAACCGCGTGCTGATCTGGGGCGCCGGAGTGGTGCTCGGGTTGGGCCTGGGGCTGGTGGCGGCGGTGGCGCGCAACGCAGCGCGGCGGGCGGGGAGGCTGGTCGCGAGCGGCCCTTCGACGCCGGCGCTGGGCGCCTACGCCCAGGGCGAACGGGGAGTTGGGCAACGCTAGCAAGCGCTTGCCCTCGAACCCAACGTTCGACGTTCCCTTTGCCCGGGACCGGACGGGTGAGGTTTCGGGCGAAGCGCGGCATCCGGTAGAGCTCTCTGTCCATCCGCTCTCCCGGGGGAGAGGGCTCGGCTGCAACTTCAACCACACCCCGCACACCAGGCACTCACATCAGCCATGGAACGCCGGCCGCATCCGCATGGCGCCACGCGAGGACAGCATGAACCACCCACTCCCCCTCGCTCCGCCCGACGCATCGCACGGTGCGATTAGCGAAGCGCAGTTGCTCGACACCCAGCGTGCCTTCGACAGCGTGGCGCCCGACTACGACGGTCCGCGCGGCAACAACGAGCTGATCCAGCGCATGCGCGTGCAACTGTGGGACACCGTGCAGCGCGAACTCCCCATCGGCTCGCGCCTGCTCGACCTCGGCTGCGGTACCGGCCTGGACGCGTTCGAATTCGCCCGCCGCGGCTACGGTGTGCTGGCCACCGACTGGTCGCCGCAGATGGTCGAACGCACCCGCGCGCGCGCCGCCGCCAGCGCCTTGGCCAGCCAGGTCGCCACCGCCCACCTCGGCGTGCAACAGCTCGACCGCCTGAGCGGCGAGTTCGACGGCATCTACTCCAACTTCGGTCCGCTCAACTGCGCTCCCGACCTCGCCACCGTCGCCAGAGAATGCGCCCGCCTGCTGCGCCCGGGCGGCAAGCTGGTGTTCTCCGTGATCGGCCGGCTCTGCCCCTGGGAGCTGGGCCACTATGCGATCCGCGGCCGCTTCCACCGCGCCGCCGTGCGCTGGGCGCGCAAGCCGATGGCGGTGGGCATGAACCGCCACGTGATCTGGACCCGCTATTACCTGCCGCGCGAATTCCACCGCGCCTTCGCCGCGCACTTCGCGCTCGCCTCCTACCGCGCGCTCAGCCTGTTCCTGCCGCCGCCCTACCTGGTCGAGTTCTACCGTCGCCACGAGAGGTATTGCGAACGGCTCGGCCGACTCGACGACCGCCTCGGCGGCTGGCCGCTGCTGCGCGACATGGGCGATCACTTCCTGATCGTGATGCAGCGTCGCTGAGACCATGGACATGCACGCCCGCCCCGACACGCTCCTGCTCGCCGCCGGCTGGTGGAGCGGCAGCGGCGTGGCGCGAGGCGCGCTGGCGATCCACCGCGACAGGATGGCCCCGGCCGCGTGGACGACCGCGCTACGCATCGACCTGCGCGATCACCTGGTCTTTCCCGCCCTGGTCAACGCGCACGACCACCTGCACGTCAACGCCGTGCCGCCCCTGCGCACCGGCGCGCCCTTCCCCAGCAGCTACGCGTGGATCGACGCCTTCCAGGCGCACTTCGCCGAGCCGTCGGTGGTCGCCGCGCTGGCGCAACCCAAGGCCCTGCGCCTGCGCCACGGCGCGCTGAAGAACCTGCTCGCCGGCACGACCTGCGTGGTCCACCACGACCCCTGGCACCCGTCGCTCGACGAATCGGACTTCCCGGTCGCCCTGCTGCGCGACTTCGAATGGAGCTACGCGCTCGCCGGCCCCAACTACGGCCCGCCGGTGCGCGCGAGTTTCGCCGCCACGCCGCCGCAGCGGCCTTGGATGATCCACCTGGCCGAAGGCACCGACGCCACCGCCCGCGCGGAACTGGCCGAACTGGACCGCCTCGGCTGCCTCGCCGCCAACAGCGTGCTGGTGCATGGCGTGGGCCTGGCTCCGCGTGATGTCGAGCGCGTCATCGCCGCCGGCGCCGCGGTGGTGTGGTGCCCCGGCAGCAACCGCGCCCTGCTCGGGCGCACGCTCGATCCGCGCCGCCTGTGCCACGCCGGACGCCTGCTGCTGGGCAGCGATTCACGCCTGAGCGGCGAGCGCGACCTGCTGGAAGAACTGCGCCTGGCGCTCGACCGCTATGGCCTCACGCCGACGCAACTGCTCGGCCTGGTCACGCGCGACGCCGCGCGCATCCTCAGGCTCGCCGGCCGGGGTCGCCTGTCCCCCGGCGCGCATGCTGACCTGCTCGTGGTGGAGGACCGCGGCGGCGATCCGGTGCGCAGCCTGCTCGGCCTCGCCCGCAGCGACATCCGCGCCGTCGTGCGCGGCGGCCTTCCGCGCATCGCCGATCCGGACTTCGCCGACTGGTTCGCCGCCTTCGGCATCGACACCGTGCCGGTCACGCTGGACGGGCGCCCCAAGCTCATCGACCGCCGCCTGGCCGACGACGCGCTGCTCGCGCTCGAACCGGGCCTGGCCGCCGACGCCATGGCCGGCGCGCGGGTGCTCGCCGCGGCGGGAGCGCACGGATGACCCTGCCCCCCGTGCTCGATCCGCTGGCCGCCTACGACCTGTGGGCGCCCGACTATCCCGCCCACGCGCACAACCCTGTGATGCAGGCCGAAGAGCGCGCGATGCTCGAACTGTTGCCGGCCGACCTCACCGGCCTCACCGTGCTCGACGCCGGTTGCGGCAGCGGCCGCTACATGCGCCACGCGCTGCGCCGCGGCGCCGCCCGCGTGACCGGCGTCGATCTCTCCCCGGCGATGCTGCATCACGCCGCCGCGGCACCGTATGGCGGCGCTGCGTTGCCGGTGGCCCAGGCCCGCCTCACCGCCCTGCCGCTGCCCGACGCGATGGCGGATATCACCATCTGCGGCTTGGTCATCGGCCATCTCGAAGCCCTCGGCCCCGCACTGGCCGAACTGCGCCGCGTGACCCGTCCCGGCGGCGCGCTGCTGATCAGCGACATCCACCCGATCGGCCCCGCGCTCGGCTGGCTGCGCGACTTCAAGGCCGGCGGACAACGCTACGCCGTGCGCCACACGCAACACCTGTACAGCCACTGGCACGCCGCGTGCGCCGCGCTGGACCTGGCCATCGAGGAAGTGCGCGAACCCATGCTCGATCCCACGCTCATTCCCGACGGCGCGCACTTCGATCGCGTCGCGCTCGAGGTGCCGGTGGCGCTGGTGTTCCGGCTGCGCCGCCGCCCCGCCTCTTGAACGGTAACCGCGCCATGACCCGCCGACCCCACACGCTGCTGATCAATCCCACCATCGCCTCGCGCCACAGCGCGCGCTTCCCGCTCGCGCTGCTGAACCTGGCCGCGGCGCTGGACCGCCACGGCGAAAGCCGGATCATCGACGGCAACATCGACCGCGACACCGTGGCCGAAGTGCTGAGCGTGCTCGACCACGAATCCTTCGACGCGGTCGGCATGACGGTGATGGGCGGTCCGCACGTGCCCGAGGCAATCCGTTTGTCCAGGGCGATCCGCGAGCACTCGCCCGGCCTGCCGATCGTCTGGGGCAGCTACTTCCCCACGCTGTTCACCGACGCGGCGCTCAACGCGCCCTACGTCGACTACGCCGTGCGCGGCCAGGGCGAGGACACGCTCGTCGAACTGGTCTCCGCGCTGACCGGCGAAGGCCCGCCGCTGTCCGCAATCGCCGGCCTTTCGTGGAAAGACGGCGATCGCATCGTGCACAACCCGGCGCGTCCGTTCTCGCGCGGCAACCCGCCACCGCTGCTGCCCTACGAAAAGCTCGGCGATCCCCGCAAGTACCTCTCCCGCACCTTCCTCGGCCACCGTACCGTCGCGCACCAGGCCGCGCTCGGCTGCCGCTACCACTGCACCTTCTGCGGCGTGGCTGCGATGTTCGGTGGCGCCACGGCGTTGCCCACCGCGGCACGGCTGGAGCGTGAGCTCGGCTATCTCAAATACGACGTTGGTGCCGACTCGGTGCAGTTCTTCGACCACAACTTCTTCGACCGCGAGGCGGAGATGGTGCCGCTGCTCGAAGTGCTGGCGCGGCTGGAACTGCCCTGGTGGTGCTTCGCCCGCGCCGACGCGCTGATCAACCTGTCCGAGGAAAGCTGGAAGCTGGTGCGCAGGAGCCGCCTGCGCATGGCCTACATCGGCGCCGAGTCGCCCGACGGGCAGATGCTCAAGGAAATCCGCAAGGGCACGCGTCCCGACCAGACGCTCGAAGTGGCGGAGGTCTGCCGCCGCCACGGCGTGATCCCCGAGTTCTCCTTCATGGTCGCGCCGCCCACGCACACCGAGGAGGAGACCGAACAGACCTTCGACTTCATCCGCCAGTTGAAGCGCGTGAACCCGGCCTGCGAGATCGTCATCTACATCTACACGCCGCTGCCGGAAAGCTCGATGCACGCGAAGGACCGCGGCCGCCATCGTGCAACGCCGCTGTTCGACCTGGGCGGGCTCCCGGTGGTGTTCCCCGCCACGCCTGACGAATGGGCACAGCCGCAATGGGTGAACTACGCGTGCCACGCCGATGCGCCGTGGCTGGACGAGCGCCTGCGCCGGCGCATCGACGACTTCGTGACCGTGCTGCGCTGCCGCTACCCCACCGTGCAGGACATGCGCGCGCCGCATTGGGCCAAGCGCACGTTGAGCGCGATGGCCGCCTGGCGCTATCGCATCGGCCACTACGACCGCCCGTGGGAGCTGCGCCTGGCCAACCGCTTCGTGCAGTTGCGCCTGCCGCAGGTGCAGGGACTCTAGCGATGAATCCGCACGTGGCGCAGGTCAGTTTCCTGCCCGCGCCGGCGGGACTCACCGGCGCGCAGGTGCTGGAGCGCTGGCCATCGCTGGCCGACATCGCCGAAGCGGCGGCCAGCGCCGGCACGCGCATCTGCGTGGTGCAGGCGGCCGCGCACGCGGAACGACTGAGCCGGCATGGTGTGGACTACCACTTCGTCGACGTGCGCGGCACGCGCCGGCGCGAGCGCGGCCGGCGCGTGGCGACCCTGCTCGCCGCGCTCGGCGTGGAGCTCGCGCACGTGCACAGCTTTGGCTTCCCGGAAGAGTCCCACGCGCTGGCGCAACATCTGCCGCGCGTGCCGCTGCTGTTCCAGGACCACGCCGACCGCGCGCCGCGGCGCTGGTGGCGCCGCTGGCAGTGGCGCCAGCGCTACCGCGCGATGGCGGGCGTGGCGTTCACCGCGCCGGAACTGGCCTGGCCGTTCGCCGCCGCCGGCGTGCTGCAGCCGTCCACGCGGCTGTTCGCGATCCCCGAATCCAGCAGCCGCTTCCAGCCCGGCGACCGCGAGCGCGCGCGCACCGAAACGGGCCTGTACGGTCATCCGGCGGTGCTGTGGGTGGGGCATCTTCAGCCCGGCAAGGATCCGCTCACCGCCCTCGATGGTGTCGCGCTCGCCGCGCAGAAACTGCCGGGCCTGCAGCTCTGGTGCGCTTACGGCCACGCGCCGCTGATCGGAAAGCTCCAGGCGCGCATCGAACGCGACCCGTGGCTCGCCGGCCGCGTGCACCTGCTGGGCAAGGTCCCGCACGCGCGCATCGAGACCCTGATGCAGGCCGCCGACCTGTTCCTCTCCGCCAGCCATGCCGAGAGCTGCGGCTTTGCCGCGCTGGAAGCGATGGCCTGCGGCACCGCACCGATACTCAGCGACATCCCCTCCTTCCGCGCGCTCACCGGCGACGGCAAGGTCGGCCGGCTGTGGCGTTGCGGCGATGCGCGCGCGCTGTCCCGGGCGCTGGTCGCCGCCACACTCGAGCGCATGCCGCCCGAACAGATACGCGCCCACTTCGATGCCACGCTCTCCTTCGCCGCGGTCGGCCAACGCTGGCGCGAGGCCTACCTGCAGCTGCTGCAGAGCCGCCGCGACGCCTACGCCGACGCCCTCGAGAACCGGCCCGGGAGCCTCGCGTGAAACTCGCCCTCGTCGTCCCCGGCGGCGTCGACCGCAGCGGCGAAAACCGCGTCATCCCCGCCCTGCTGGCCCTCATCAAGCGGCTGGCGCAGGCGCACGAGGTGCACGTCTTCGCGCTGCGCCAGGAAGCGACCCCCGCGACGTGGCCACTGGCCGGCGCAACCGTCCACAACATCGGCGACGGCTGGCAACGCTGGCGCGCCTTCCGCGCGATCGCCGCCGAACACCGCCGCGCCCCGTTCGACCGCATCCACGCCATCTTCTCCGGCCGCTGCGGCCAGGTCGCCGCCGCCGCCGGTTTGTGGCTGCACTGCCCCACCCTGGTCCACGTCGCCGGTGGCGAACTCGTCGCCCTGCGCGACATCCACTACGGCGGCCGCCTGAACTGGCGCGGCCGCCTGAGCGAAGCCATCGTCCTGCGCTGCGCCGACCAGGTCACCGCCGCCAGCACCCCGATCATCGACGCACTCCGCGCCCTCGGCATCCGGGCCCAGCGCGTCCCCCTGGGCGTCGACCTCACCGCCTGGCCCCCGCAATCCCCCCGCCGCCGCGGTCCCGGTCCCGCTCGCCTGCTCCACGTCGCCAGCCTCAACCGGGTGAAGGACCAACCCACCCTGCTGCGTGCACTGGCCGAACTGGCCAGGCGAGGCGTCGCCTTCCGCATGGACATCGTCGGGGTCGACACCCTCGACGGCGAAATGCAGCGCCTCGCCACCCAACTGGGCCTGGACGAGCACGTCCGCTTCCTCGGCTTTCGCACGCAGCGCGAATTGCAGCCGATGATGGGCGCAGCGCATCTGATGGTGATGTCCTCACGCCATGAGACCGGCCCACTGGTACTGCTGGAAGCGGCCATAAGCGGCGTACCCACGGTCGGCACCGCCGTCGGTCACCTTGCCGAATGGTCGCCCGCCGCCGCATCCGCCGTTCCCCCCGGTGACTGGAATGAGTTGGCCGACGCCATCGATCGGGCCTTGACCGATGAAGACCTGCGTCTGCAGATGGGTTGGTCCGCACAACGACGAGCCATGCGCGAGGACGCCGACCACACCGCCCGGGCATTCGAAGCCTTGTATCTCTCGGTACGCGACGTGCCAGCCTTGCCGGTCAGGCTGCGACGTTAGATCAGTCGGCGCCTGGTCGGGAGCGCACCACTTCCTTATGGCTGTCGGATTAGGCTGCGGGTTTAGGCTGCAAGGCTGGGTGTAAGCTGCTGTACTTGAGTGGGTTTACCGCACTGGCCGACAGCTCGTCACCCGGATGGGCTGCCGGTTTACATCCCAAATTCAAACCTACTTCTAGTTAGGCCACGATGAGCAAAGTCCAACGACAAGTAACTAGCAAGAGATCATGGCTGCTCGCGCATGCGCTTGCAGTGGTGACCATTGTCGTGACCGCATATATGCTCTTCCTCAACTTCCGCTACGCGAACATCGATTACATGCCTCCGCCATCAGTGGCGGAAAAAATCTTCATTCCTTTTGGCGTGCCGTCCGTATTCTGGTTCTGGGGTTGGATGCTTACAGACTTCTTTCGCAGCAGGCCAATGCATGCTTCTGTGGCATGGGGTTGGTTCTTGTTGCTGGGCCTGTGGCTTGCATCTGTTCCATACTTCTTTTTCATTTGGCGTCCGCGGCATGCAGGCGCCTAACCAATCGTCCAAGCGAACGCGCGTACCGCGCGCCGCTTAACTCCAGCGTTAGGCCGCATATGGAAATTTCCGGCAACCAACTTGAAGAAGCCTCCTTGGCCGCCTTTGGCACCGAGGCGCTTCAGTACCTCGCCACCGGGAACATTGCTGCCCTCGCAGAGCGCTTTGGCTACGCCTTGGCCTTCAATCAAGACTCGGTCAGCGCAATCCAACGAGACTTGGCTTCGTCGCTCACCTCTGTCGGCGCCAGCTGGCTCGCACCTGCAGACACGCGGGCTCCCCGAGTCGGTTATTTCAAACCAAACGATACTGGTCTGTTCGCGCTCATTGAGGGGCACGCACCCACCAACAATGGCAAAGCCGTCCTTGTAGAGCTGGTCGTAACGGGCAACGAAGCAGAGAAGCATCTCACCTTGGAACAGATCAGTGGTGCGGTCTAACATCTCGTTCGAGGCGGACGGCTCCGCCGCCGCTCAACTCAAGCGTTAGGCACCAAATCATGCACAGACTTGCTGCAATCGCTTTGCTCGCCATAGCCACCTGTGCGTCCGCCCAGCAGCCCGTCAACGGCCCAGAACCCATGCTCAAGTGGGCTCAGTCGATGAAATGCGGTAACCAAGCGGCCGCCAACATCTGCGCCGGTCACGAGCTTGCACTGAAACAGGCAAAGATGGCTAAGTTGCTTGATCAAGAGCAAGAAAAGCTACAAGGCTTCTCTAAGGCTCTAGAGCATCTTGCTGCGGCTCAAGCGGCTTGGCAAAACTACTCGAGTGCTGACTGCACATTCCAAGCCGGTGAACCTGGCCCTGAAGGCGGGACCGGGTACCCACAACGTTTCGCGCAATGCATGCAATCGCATGTAGATGCGCGCATTGCTCAACTGAGGTTGTATGTCGCTTGCCAGCACGACGGGTGCTGGCCAAAGCCGTGAGGCCTAACAACTCGTTCAAGGCGGACGGCTTCGCCGCCGCTTAACTCAAGCGTTAGAGCCCCCATGAAATCTTCGCGGCACTTGATAAAAATTGAGCTGGTAGCGCTCGCCGCACTAGTCTCTGTGGCCTTAGTTCTGGCTACCTACCAGGCATTTTGGAGGTCGCTGCACTTCAGCCCCTACTTCACCACTGCTGATGCATTCGAGGGCGTACTTGGCTACGCGCTGGCCTTAGGTTGCCTTCCAGTCATCCTATTTGTAGCTCCGCTGTATTCGACATTGCTGCACAGAGGTTTTGCGTCTTGGTCAGTTGCCTTTGTCGTTGGCGCTCTACCGGGAGCGGTCCTGCTCCTTTTTTCAGTTCATTTCGGACTCGTAGCTCTGGCTTGCGGTGCCGTCATCGCGCTAGGTACTCATGCGGTTTGCGGGGCGGGCTCTAACCAGTCGTCCAAGCGGACGCGCGAAAAGCCGCGCGCCGCTTGACTCCAGCGTTAGCGTGCGCGGGATGCATCCATGTCATTCCAAATGAGCCTCTACGGCGCGGCCGAGGGCCTCGGCCCTCCTGTCACGTGGGAGCAAGAGCATCGTCAGCCGCTGGGTACCAAGGCGGAACTGCGCCAAAGCCTTGATCGGTTACTGCCCGGACTGCGTTGGTCGGAAAGCGGAGAGCTACTGTTTGCGTCGGGCCCGTTCGGTGGCGAAGAGCATGCTTTGGAACTCAGCCTCTTCGGTGGGCCCCATGAACGGCTCCTCGACTTCAGTGTCTACGCCTCTCCGCCGGCTATCCGTTTGATCATGTCTGGGCTGGACCTCAATTACTGTTGCGCAGTCGAATCGTGCACGCTGCGGGATCCGTTCGCCGCGGGCGACCATTGGTACGGGGCCGCGCGCTAACAATTCGTCCAAGTCGAGGCCGCTTCGCGAAACGGCTTAATTCAGGCGTTAGGGGTCTCACGAAACATGCTTGCGAAAACTAGGTTCAGAGGAATGGAACAAATGACTACGGGCAAGTCCGTCCTCTTGATTTTCCTTCTCGTGCTTGCGTGCACTACCACGCAAGCACGACCCGCCGTCTGGCAGCCTTCGCCCGGCCACGTGCAGGTGCCGATCTGGCCCGGCAAGGCGCCGGATGCGCTAGCGCACCCGAAGCCGGAGGCGGTGGCCGCGGACTGGGCCAAGGTCACCAACGTCAGCCGCCCGACGATGACCGTCTATGCGCCCAAGGGCCACAACACCGGCGTGGCGGTGGTGGTTTTCCCCGGTGGCGGTTACCAGATGCTGGCGATGGATCTGGAGGGGACGGAGATATGCGATTGGTTGACGTCGCGCGGGATCACCTGCGTGCTGTTGAAGTATCGCGTGCCCGATTCGGGGCCGACCTGGAAGGACGGGCATCGCTACTACCCGAAGGTGCAGACGGCGCTGCAGGACGCGCAACGCACGCTGGGGCTGGTGCGCCAGCACGCGGCGCAGTGGCATGTCGATCCGCACAAGGTGGGCGTGATCGGCTTTTCCGCCGGCGGGCATCTGGTTGCCGCGGTCAGCACGCATTTCGACCGGCGCACGTATCCGCCGGTGGATGCCGCCGACCGGCTGAGCTCCCGTCCGGACTTCGCCATCGCGCTCTACCCCGGCCACCTGTGGGTACACGAGGACGAGGACGACGCCACGCGCGACGAGACGGACCTGAAACTGCGTCCGGACATCCACGTCACCTCCGACACGCCGCCGACCTTCCTGCTGCAAGCCGAGGACGACCATGTGGACGGCGTGGAGCAGTCGCTGGCCTATTACGTCGCGCTGCAGAAGGCTGGCGTGCCCACGGAGCTGCACCTGTACGCGCAAGGCGGCCACGCCTTCGGCCTGCGGCCCAGCAAGCTGCCGATCCGCCATTGGCCCGAGCTGGTGGAGCAGTGGCTGCATACGATCGGCATGCTCGGCACCGACACGGCGGCTCAGAGATAGAGAGGCGGATTTCGGCTTTCCTGCGCCAACTTACCCAGGCACTGGCTCCCATGAACCCACCCGAATTCGCAGAAACCTACAGTCGTGGCGAGCGTATCCGCTTCGCCCTGATCGGCATCGTCGTGGGCGCGCTCGCACTTGGCGTGTGGAAGCTATGGGCGCTCCCGGGAATCGCCGGATTCGCGGACACGGCACCGTGCCGTACCGTCTTCGGCATCAACGGTGCCACCGTGTTGTGGTTCGGGCTGTTCGTCGGCCTGCCGATGCTGTTCGCCATCGTCCTGGCTATCGAGCCTGGTCGCCATGGCTTGGCGATCCTGCGCGATGGCCAGTACCCGCCGCGCGGCGCGAAGGTCCTCCGGCCGATCCGCATCCGACGCGGCACGAGCGCGCGATGGATAGGCTACCTGCACCTCCTGGCGTTTACGCCGCTTGTCGCGGTGGCCATCTGGGGATATGGGCAGGCCGTTGCCTTGTCCCACATGAGAGGGATGGCCCACTGTCCCGGCCAACCGGAAGGGCGTCACGCCCACATGCCGGGTCGATAGTGCCGGGTCGCCAGAGCGTCCGGCGGAAATGCCGCTTCGAGCGCACTTGCCGATGACCGTGATCCAGATACGCACAGCCCGTCCCGACGACGCCCGTCAGCTCGCGGATCTCGCGGAAGCCACCTTCCGGGACACGTTCGGCGCCGCCAATACGGCCCAAGACATGGACCTCCATTGCCGGGCGAGCTATGGCGAGGCCATCCAGGCGGCCGAGATCGCCAGGCCGGACATGCTGACGTTGCTGGGCGAGGAGGACGGGCGGCTGACCGGATTCGCGCAGCTTCGCTGGGCCGATGCGCCGGCGTGCGTGGCGGGCGCGGCGGCGGGCGAAATCCAGCGGCTGTATGTCGCCCGCGAATGGCACGGCAAGGGCGTCGCGCAGGCGCTGATGCACGCGTGCCTGGAGGCGATGCGGGCGCGCGGTTCGGAGGTGGTCTGGCTGGGCGTGTGGGAGCGCAATCCGCGGGCGATCGCGTTCTACCGGAAGTTCGGCTTCGCCCATGTGGGCGAGCATGTGTTTGCGGTGGGGAGCGATCCGCAGCGGGATATTGTGATGGCGAGGCCGGTATCGGCCTCGCCGTGAGAGGCAGTGGACTGTAACCCCACGGATCAATGGGGCGCGCGCTCCGATCCGCCTGTGGCATGCCCAAGCGGACAGCTGGCCGATGCGCTGGCGTGCCCGCGCGCGAACCGCCACGGAACCAGCATGGGTACGTCGCGCTGGTAGCTGCGGTAGGTGTCGCCGTACTGGGCGATCAGGTCGCGCTCTTCAAGGAACTTCACCGCCACCAGGATGTAGCCGGTGGTCATCAGGGCGAACAGCAGGCGGCCGGCGCTCATGTCCGGCGTGGACCAGAACGCGATCAGGAAACCCAGCATCAGCGGGTGGCGCACGATGCGGTAGAACGCGCGGGTGACGAAGGGCGTGTCGCGGTCCGGATGCCGGCGGCGCGCGAAGTGCCAGACCTGGCGCAGGCCGAACAGGTCGAAGTGGTTGATGACGAACGTGCTCGAGAGCACCAGCAGCCAGCCGATCGCGGCCAGGGCGTAGAGCACCCAGCGGGCCGGCTCGTTGTCCATCTGCCAGATCACGAACGGCAGCGTGCGCCACTGCCAGAACAAGAGGACCAGCACCAGGCTGCTGGCAAGCACGTAGGTGCTGCGCTCGATCGGCGTGGGCACGTAGCGCGTCCACCAGCGCTTGAACGCCGGGCGGGCCATGCCGCTGTGCTGCACGGCGAACAGGCCAAGCAGGAGCAGGTCGATCACGAGCGCCACGGCCGGCGGACCGGTGAGGCCGTCGTCGATGGTGCGCGGCACGCCCAAGCCGCTGACGAAGCCGATGGCGTAGAGGAAGCTGAGCAGGAACACCGTGTAGGCGAAAGCGCCGTAGAGCAGGGCGAGCAGGCGGGACATGGGATGGAACCTCATTGGCTGGAGCAACGATGCCGGCGGCTCAAAGCGCCGACAGGAACGCCACGAGATCGCGCTTCTGCTGCGCGCTCATGTGGATCTTGAAGCGGGTGTCGTAGAAGTCGACGACGTCGCCGAGGGTGGCGGCCGAGCCGTTGTGGAAGTACGGCGCGCGTGCGGCCAGGCCGCGCAGGATCGGGCCCTTGAACTTGCCGATGTCGGCCCATTTGCCGGTGATCATGGCCAGGCCCGGGTCGGTGGACTGCACGCTCTTGCCGGTGGCCAGGTTGGTGAGCGTGTACAGCGGCAGGTCGGGCGTGCGCCGGCTGGCGTCGGCGACGCCGATGTTCACCGGCAGCGCGACCGAGTGGTTGCCGATGTTCGGCGCGTTGTGGCAACTGCTGCAGCTGCCGCGGATGACGGGCTTGCCGGTGACGTCGTTCAATCCGGCCACGCCGCTGATGTTGATGCGCATCGAGTTGAACAGCTTCTCGCCACGGGCGATGGCGGCGCGGGCGCGGCCGCGGCGGTCGCGGTTGAACTGCCCGGGATCGTCCCAGCTGTCGAACAGGCGCATGGCGTTCTCGTCGAACGCATCGCCGGTCGGGTCGTTGCCGAGCGTGTCGTTGATGCCGATCCAGAAGCGCTGCAGCGCGAGGATGGCGGGGCCGCCCAGCGCATCGGATTCGTTGAGGCGGCCGGCGGCGTTGTCGTCCACCTGCGCGGTGACCAGGTGCAGTTCGAACTCGACGATGCTGTCGATGATCGCGTCGGCGGGCGCGCGCGCGGCCTGCTCGTGGCCGAGGATGGCGTTGCGTGCCTGCTGGGCCAGGCTGCTGCGCAGGTCCTGCACGTCGATGCCCGCGTCCATCGGCGGGTTGAACGGGGTGAAGGTTTCGCGCGCGTCCCACATCACGGCCGTCAGCCAGATCAGATTGGTCGAGGGCAGCGGGCGGCGGAACAGCGACAGCTCGTGCGCGCTTGCGTAGCCGTAGGGATCGTCCACCGCGCTGAGGCGGAACTGGGCGTTGTCCGGGATCGGCCTGCCAACGCGGATCAGCCCGCGGTTGAGCAGCATGGCGTAGGCGCTGCGGCGCGCTTCCACCGAGGAGACGTCGGCCAGCGGCGATACCGCACCGTCGACCAGCGCGAAGATCGGATCCATGCCGCTGGTGCGTGCGAAGCGCTGGCGCAGTTCCTGCGGCGTGATCGACCAGCCCTGCGCCTGGCGGTGGCAGGAATCGCAGCTGCGGCCGTTGCTGCCGAAGCCCTGGAAAAATGCGTTGTCGTGGTCGATGCGGCCGGTGGGCGTAGTGGTCTGCACCGAGCCGGAAGCATCGGATGTCACCAGCGGATTGCCGCGGGAGGCGTCGACCTGCTGGGCGTGGGTGGCGCCGGTGCCGAGCAGGAGCGCGGCGAGCGTGGTGGCCAGTCGCCGGACGGCGGCGGCGCGGAAAGTGCGGTGATCGGACATGCGGGGTTCCCCATGGCAGCGGTGCGTCCTTCGGACTTCGGCTTCGACCGGCAAGGTCGTGGCACGACGGGGAACACTGGTCGTGGGCGAAGTGCGACATGGGGCTCGACGCGGCGACCGGCCGCGACGCGCCGCAAGGGTCAGTTCGACAGCGCGTTGCAGGGACCGATCGGGCGGCGCAGCAGCGCCTCGCCCTCGGCCAGCTCGGGATGCGCGGCCAGGCCATTGGCTTCGATGATCGCCTGCGCCCCACGCGCCTGCACCGCGGCATCCTTGCAGTCGCCGCCGCGCGCCGCGGCGACGGCGAGCCACAGCTGCGCGGCGAGCCGGCGCGGATGGGCCGGCGGCAGTTCATGGCTGGCGCGCGGGATCGCCGCCGCCAACCGTGCTTTCGCCTTGTCCGGCTCGCCCTTCGCGAGCTCGACCTGCGCCCGCAGGGTCTGCACCCACAGCAGCTGCGGATCGCGGCGGGAGGCGACCGCGGCGAGGTCGCGGTCGACCGTCGCCTGCAGCGTGTCCGTGCACTGCGGGCCGGGCGATTGGCGGCAGGCCAGCAACAGGCGCGCCTCGGCGATCAGCGGCGGCACCCGGTACTTGCGCGTGCGCAGGCCTGCGATGGCCGCGGGCAACCGTTCGCGCGCCCGCGCAGGTTGGCCCTCGAGCAGATCGATGCCCGCCAGTTCGCTGTCCACGCGGCCGATCCGCATGCGGTTGGCCGGGTCGTTGCCGTACAGGCGGCGCGCTTCGTCGAAGAGTTTGCGCGCGCCGGCGAGATCGCCCGCTTCCACGGTGCCGAAGGCGGTGGCTTCCAATGAATCGCCGTGCAACGCGCTCTGCGCACCGAAGCCGCCGGCCGACCACGCCTGCGCCTGCCGGCAGCGCGACTGCGCGCTGGTGCGATCTCCCCGCAGCCCTTCCAGCACGCAGGCTTTCTGCGCGGCATAGACCTGGGTGAGCTGCGGCTTGACGCCGTTGCGCGCATACATCGCCAACGCCTGGTCGAACAACGCGTGCGCCTGCGTCCAGTGGCCGGCGCGATACGCGGACGAAGCCAGGCCCGCCAGCGCCAGGGTGGTTTCGTTGCTGGACGGGCCGAAATGCGCCAGCTCGAACTGCCAGGTCTTGCGCCACATCGCCATCGCCTCGTCGTAGCGCTCCAGCCCTTCCAGCGCGGAGGCGACGTCGTTGTAGCCGATGCCGACGCGCGCGTCGTCCGGTCCCCACGTGGCGATCCGTTCGGCCAGTGCTTCGCGGGCGAGGGCCAGCGAGGTCTCGCCGTGCCCTTCGCTGTTTTCGACCGCGCCCAGCGGGCCGAGCAGGTCGATCAGCGCCTCGCCGTGGATGCCCTGGGCGAGCATGCGCTGGTGGGCCAGCCGCAGGTCGGCCCCGCCGGCCGCGAAGTCTTCCATGCGTACCTCCGCGTAACCGCGTGCGGTGAGCGCATGGATGGCCTCGATGTCGGACGGCGCCAGCGTCCGCTCGGACAGCGCGACGGCCCGGTTCGCGAGCTGGCGCGATTGCGCCGCGTTGCCCAGGTTCTCGTACAGGCGCGAGAACATCGCGAGCAGATCCACGCGGCCGCCGTCGTCCATCTGGGGCGAGTTGTCCAGTTTCGCCACGCCATGCGCCACCAGTTCGTCCAGGCTGGGTTGCCGGGAGGCGGCGACGCCGTAGCGGATCGGCGCGAACAGGCTTTCGACGAACGCCCGCACCATGTTGGCGCGCTCGGCCTGGCGTCGCGCGACCTGCGCCTGCCACAGGGCCAGCGACAACGACACCAGGATGGCGAGCACGAACGTCGCGGTGATCACCACGCCACCGCGATGCCGCGCCGCGAACTTGCCCGCGCGGTACCAGCGCGAAGGCGGGTGCGCCTGCACCGGCTCGCTGTCGAGGTGTCGCTCGATGTCTTCGGCCAGCGCGCCAGCGGAGGCGTAGCGCCGCTCCGGCTCCGGGCAGGCGGCCTTCAGCACGATGTTGTCGAGGTCGCCGCGCAGCTTGCGCCGGATGGGCGCGACCGCGCCCGCCGACGGCGCCAGGCCGTAGGCGGTGGCGAGGGTCGGCGTGGTGGTGTGCGAGGGTGGCGTGGTGGCATCGCCGGTGGCGCGCCGGTGGCCGCTGATCAGTTCCTCCAGCAGGATGCCCAGCGCATAGACGTCGGTGGCGGTGGTGATCGGCTGCTGGGCGAATTGTTCCGGCGCGGCGTAGGCCGGGGTGAGCGCGCGGTGCTGGGTGCGCGTGGCGCTGTCGATGTCCTCGTCGAGCAGCCTGGCGATGCCGAAGTCCAGCAGCTTCACGTCACCCTCGGGGGTGACCAGCACGTTGGAAGGCTTGAGGTCGCGATGCACGATCAGCGCGCGGTGGGCGGTCTCGACCGCGCGGCAGACCATCAGGAACAGCACCAGCCGCTGGCGCAGCGCGAGCCCGCGCTCGCGCGCGTAGTCGGTGATCGGCTGGCCGTCGACCAGTTCCAGCGCAATGTAGGCCTGGCCGTTCTCCGTCACGCCGCCCTCGATCAGCCGCGCGATACCCGGATGGCGCAGGCGCGCCAGCGCCTCGCGCTCGCGGCGGAACTGGCGCTGCGCCTCGGCGGTGTAGAGCCCGCGCGCGAGCAGCTTGACCGCCACTTCCTGGCGCACGCCCTCGCTGTCGCGGAAGGCACGGAACACGGTGGAGGAGCCGCCTTCGCCGAGCACCTCGACCAGTTCGAACGGCCCGATCGTGCTGCCGGCGGGAAGCGCATCGCTGACGCTGGCATCGCCGATCGCCTGCGCGGCGCGGGCGGCGTCGCCGGTGGCGAGCAGCTCGCCTTCGGTGGCGTCGGCGGCGAGCATGCGTTCGATCTGCGCGCGCAGGTCCAGGTCGGGGCAGCGCTCGGTGAGCAGGCGTGCGCGCGCGGGCGCCGGCAGCGGGAGGGCCGCCTCGAACAGCTCGCGCAA
This sequence comes from Frateuria sp. GZRe14, assembly GCF_051900395.1. Classification (NCBI taxonomy): domain Bacteria; kingdom Pseudomonadati; phylum Pseudomonadota; class Gammaproteobacteria; order Lysobacterales; family Rhodanobacteraceae; genus Frateuria; species Frateuria sp. GZRe14. The sequence continues at coordinate 303,521 of NZ_JBHZGJ010000002.1, forward strand.
CGACGGTATGGATGCCATGACGCCTCTCCTCGCCCTGCCTCTTCCATAAACCCCGGATGGGTGCGGTTTGCGACCATGTTCCCCGGGTGATGCGCGGACTGCGGCAGGACCCGGTGCTCCTGCTTGCGCGCTAGTCCATGCGGGCCTTGATGAAGGCGCGGGCGAAGCGCCAGTCGCGATCGATGGTGCGCCGGCACAGGCCCAGCGTTTCGCCCACCTGCTCCAGGCTGAGGCCGGCGAAGAAGCGCAGTTCGACCACCTGCGCGGCGCGCGCGTCGGCCAGTTCGAGTTCGTCCAGCGCGGCGTCCAGCGCGAGTGCCTGTTCGGCGGTGTCGAGCGCGAGTTTCAGCGACTGGTCGTCCAGCGTCACGCGCTGCCACTGCCCGCCGGCGCACAGGCGCAGGCGGTCGCGGGCGCGGTTGATCAGCAGATGCCGCATGGCGCGCGCGGCGTAGCTGAAGAACTGCGCCGGATGGTCGAACTGCAGGCCTTCGCGCTGGCCCATGCGCAGGTACAGCTCGTGCACCAGCTCGGTGGTGTCCAGCGTGGCGTTGCGACGGCTGGCCAGCTGTTTGGCGGCCATGGCCTTGAGGCGCGCGTAGACCGTGACGAACAACGCCTCGGCCGACTGGTCGAGCGGCATGGGTCGCGATTCGGACATCCGAAGCACCCCGCTGGGGCAGGCCTCAACGGGGGGATGGTACGCCTGCGGACGATGGGTGGAACGGATCGGGCGATTTGCCGGGGAGTTGCCCCTCTCCGCGGAAAGGGCTGGGGTGAGGGGGCCACTCTTGCGAAAGGCCACCTGAAGGGCGGTCGCTCTGGTTACTCCCCGCAAGCGCCGACCCCTCACCCAAACCCTCTCCTTCGCAGGAGGGAGGTCTTCAGTTTTCGGCCAGACGCGACTCCAGCGCCGCCCTCACCACGTACAACGTATCCATCCGCGGCACCGGGCGGGTCAGCCAGGCAAGGATGCGCCGGCGTTGCGAGGAGACGACCCAGCTCTGCCCCTGCAGCCACAGCTGCGTGCGGACCATGTCCGCCCGCTCGCGCCGGGCCTCGTCGGTCGGCCTGAGCCGGTTGTGCAGGTAGCGCGCGACCTCGCCGGGCGAGCGGCACCATTCCATGCCGGCCAGGCCGTGCAGCCACAGGTCCGAGCAGGACACCGCGCTCAGTGTCCAGCGGCCGGAGACCGCGCGCAGCAGCGGCGGGCAGTCGCGTTCGAGCCGTTCGAGCACGGTGTCGGGCACGGCGTGGCGGTAATAGCGCGCCACCAGGCGCAGCGGCGGCAGCGCCCACCACGGCCGCTCGTGCGCGTGCCACAGCACGTCCCAGTCGCGCGGTGTCATGCGCGTGGCCAGCAGCGAGATGTCGTTGAGGTGCAGCAGGCGCAGGCTGCGGCCGCAGAGGTTGCCGGCCGCATGCAGCAACAGGTGGCCCATCAGCGCCGCGTGCGAGGGGTAGGCATTGATGCCGGGTTGCGCTTCGCGCGGGTACACCGCGGCGGTGAGGTCGACGGTGGCCAGCGGCAGGCGCTCGTGGATGTGCGTGTGCAGCTCGATGTTGACCGGGGTGTCGCGGTGCTCGCCCAGGGCATTCACCGGCGCCTGCGCGACCGGCTTGAACACCTGGTGCTTCCACTGGGTGAAGGAGCTCTCGTAGTCGAGTTCCTGGAGCAGGCCGGCCGCGCGTTGCGCGTCGCCCGGATGGACGAGCAGGTCGATGTCGGCCATCGGCCGTTCGCCCGCCGCGTACAGGCCCAGCGCGTGCAGCGCCGCGCCCTTCAGCGGCACCAGCGGCACGCCGGCGGCGCGGGCGGCGGCGTCCAGCCGGTGCAGCAGGTCGACGATGCGCCGGTGGCGCAGCTCCACGTGTTCGTGCTGGTCGGCGAGAAAGCGCTTCCACGGCGCGTGCTGCCAGCTGGGGCGGCGGTCGAGCAGCGGCGAGACGCCGTGCGCGGCGGCCGCGGCCATGGCCAGGCGCCATTCCAGCGGCGTCCAGTCGGGCGTGCCGCCGCCGGGCAACGCCAGTTCGGCGGCAAGCGCTTCGGTGGCGCGGCGCAGGCCGGCACGGATGGTGCGTAGCGGCGGCAGGTGGTCAGGCATGGCTGAGCGTCGCCGTGGCCGCCGGGCAGGCCTGTTCGGTGCGGTGCGCCTGCTCGCTGGCGATCAGCGCGTTCCAGCGCGCATCGAGCGCGGCGCGGGCCAGCGCGTGGTGCTCGGTGGACTGCTGTGACGCCGACTGCTGCAGCTCCACTTGCGCGTGCAGCAGGTCGCGCACGTGCCGGTAGAAGTCCGAGTCGTAGGCGCCGCGGAACATCATCGCCAGGTCGTTGCTTTCCTCCCAGTGCGTCTTGCGGCCGAGCTGGGCCTTGACCTTCTCGTAGAACTTGGTGCCGGGCAATGGATAGGAGACGCTGACGCCGATGTCGTCCGGTGCGGCGCGTGCGATCAGTTCCCGCGTGGCCAGCAAGTCTTCCAGTTCCTCGCCGAGATAGCCCAGCTGGACGAAGAAGCCGACGCGGATGCCGTGGCGGCCGAGCCGCTCGCGGGCGCCGATCAAATCGGCCACGTGGGTGCCCTTGCTCATCGCGTCGAGCACACGCTGGCTGCCGCTTTCGGCGCCGATCCAGACCTCGACGCAGCCGGCCCGGGCAAGCGCGTCGACCATCGCCTCGCTGCACAGGTCGGCGCGCGCCTGGATGGTGAACGGCACCGAGCCGGCGCTCGCGTGCAGGTGCTCGGCGAAGGTCTGCACCCAGTCCACGTAGAAGCCGAAGATGTCGTCGGCCATCCAGATGTGGTCGGGCGCGAACGTGTGTTTGAGGTGCGCCATTTCGGCGGCGACGTCCAGTGCGCCGCGCTGGCGGTAATGGTTGCCCCAGATCGGCTTTGCGCACCAGTTGCAGCGGAACGGGCAGCCGCGCGAGGCGGCCATGTTGAGGCTGAAGTAGCCGTGCCGGCCGGTCCAGAACGCGCGGTAGCGCTCGATGTCGATCAGGTCCCACGCCGGGTGGCCGACCAGCCGCGCGTCGGGTGGCTGGATGCCGATGCGCTGCAGTTGCGTCTGGCCGCCCGTGCGGAAGGCGACGCCGGCGAGGCCGGCGGTCCAGTCTTGGTTGTCGATGGCGCGATCGCGGTCGAACCGTTCGACCAGCGCCGACAGAGCGCCGACGCCCTCGCCCAGCAGCACCACGTCAGCGCCGGCGGCGAGGAAGGCATCGGGCTGGTCGGAGGCATCGGAGCCGGCCACGATCACGCGCGCGCCGCTGGCATGTGCCTCGCCGATCATCCGGCAGGCCGCCTCGCGCATTCGGCTGAGGCACATCTTGGTGAGGAAGTTGAAGTTGTCCTCGTACAGCACCACCAGCGCGGGCGCGGCAGCATGCAGGGATGCGGCGTAGGCCTCCACGCCGTCGGCCAGCATGGTGTCGAACAGCGTGACCTCGTGCCCGTGCTGGCGCAGGAACGCGGCGACCTGGATCGTCGCCAGCGGGGGATAGGGCTTGCCGCGTTCCCACTGCTTGCGGTCGTACTGCAGGTAGTAGGAGTGGCTGACCTGGATCTTGAGCATGGGTGTCGGCCCGGCCGTTGGCGAAGGAGGCCGCGCGGGGCGGCCGTCGGCGTGCATGCGGGTAAGTGCCGGGCGGGGGGATCGAGGTTGCGTTGCCTGGAAGGCGTCTCCGGGTCAGGAAGTGGATGTGCGTGGCGTTGGGCACCTGACGAAATGGCAGGCGCGCGCAATCCGAAGCTTTCTCCCCGTCGGGGAGAGGGAGCCAATCCGCGGCGAGCAAAACCTCGGCTTCCCGCAGGCGCACTCACACAGGCATGACCCTGCCCTCCTCCCCCGCCACCGTCGCCGATCCGTTCGGCGAGCACACCGCCTGCGGCTTCGGGCTGCAGCGGAAAGTGTTGGGTGGGCGCTTCCACTTCGCCAGCGACAACGAGGCGTTGCTGCAGCTGGTCGAGGTCGCCTATGGCGGGCTTCCCGCGTACGAGCTGCCGCGCGCGGAGGACTTCCACGTCGAGCTGCGCCTGCGGCCCGCCCGCACCAGGTACCGTCGCGAGCCGCCCCCGGTACGGCACCAGGCGGGCGCGGGGCTGCTATGCGGCGTGGTGGACGAGCACAACTACGCCGTGCTCGACCCACGTGGTCGTCGCGCGCTGGTGGTCGCTTCGCAGGCGATGCTCAGGCGGCCCTATCACCTGCGCTACGAGCTCATCGAGTTCGCCGTGTTCACCCTGGCCACGCGCGGCATGGGCCTGGTGCCACTGCATGGCGCGTGCGTGGGACATGGCGGGCGCGGCGTGCTGTTGCTGGGCGACAGCGGCGCGGGCAAGTCCACGCTGGCTCTGCACAGCCTGCTGCACGGGCTGGACTTCCTCGCCGAGGACGCAGTGTTCGTGCAGCCGCACACCCTGCTCGCGACCGGCGTGCCCAATTTCCTGCATCTGCGGCCGGATGCGCTCGGGTTGCTGCCCGATGGCGCCACGCGCGATTGGCTGCAGCGCTCGCCACGGATCCGGCGGCGCAGCGGCGTGGAGAAAGTCGAGGCCGATCTTCGCCAGGGCGCGGGCCGGCTCGCGGGCAGACCGCTCGAACTGGTCGGCGCGGTGATGGTGACCGGGGAGCGGGCCGACGGCGAGTTGCTGTCGCCCGTGGACACCGACACCGCCGCGACCTGGCTGGCGGTCAACCAGCCCTACGCGGCGGGCCAGCCGGGCTGGCAGGCGTTCGCGCAGGCGCTGGCCGGTCGAGGCGTGTACCGGTTACGGCGCGGAGGCGATCCGCGGGCCTCGGTCGAGGTCCTGCGGCGGCTGCTTGATGCCGACGCACACCCCGTTTCGCGGCGCGAAGCGCGATCGAGCGGGCCAACTTTTCCCGAAGCCGCCTGCACTCAGGAAAGATGAGCACGATCCCCGGCAAAGACGCGACCCTGGACCGCCGCGACGGCCTGGCGCCCTGGTACCAACGCGCCACGACAACGCTGCTCCGGGCGCTGCCGGCCTCGCGTTTCTGGCGCGCCTTCGCGCTCACGCTAGGCCGCCGGGATGCGCTGCAGATCGCAACCTATGTGGCGCTGTCGCTCGGCGCGGCGCTGGCCGGCAGCATCGCGGCGATCTGCCTGGTGCCGCTGGTACAGCCGGGTTCGTCGTCCACCTTCGCGGCCTACGGCAGCGTGCCGATGCAGGCGCTCGCCTTTGCGGTGGCCACCGGCAGCTTCGCGCTGATGCGCTGGCAGGTGGCGCGGCTGGGCGCCGACCTGGTCAGCCGCTGCGGCATGAACCTGCGACGGATGGTGCACGCGCGCCTGGTCGATGCGCCGCTGGGCGAGTTGGCCGACGCGAGCTCGGCCGAGATCGCCAACGTGCTGACCTACAACATCGAGATCCTCGTGCAGGGGTTCAGCGCGCTGCTGCAATTGGCGGTGATCGGCCTCACCACCGCGGTGAGCCTGGCGTTCGTGTTCTGGGTATCGCCGGCGCTGCTGTTGATCACGCCGGTGCTGGTGGCGCTAGGGCTGTTCGCCGCGCGCGCCTACGGCCGCGAACAGTCGGCGGTAAGCCGGCAGTACGTGGCCGACATGACGCGGCTGTTCTGGCTCAGCGAGGATTTTCCAAGGCGCCTGCGCTACGTGCGCTCGTTCGAGCGGCAGAGCGCGGAAAAGGCCGGCTACGGTGCGATCTCCGCGCGACTGGGCCTGGGCTACCGGCGCCAGATGGAGCTGGTCGCCGCCGGTCGCCTGATGCTGGAACTGGCCGCCGCCGCGGGCATCGCCGGCATGTTCGTGCTCGCCCATCGCTGGCATGGCATCGACAGTGCGTCGCTGATCGCGGTGAGCCTGCTGCTCGGGCGCCTGCTGCCGTACCTGGTGTCGACCCGGCAAAGTTGCCAGCAATTGCGTTCGGCCTCGCCGGCGCTGGAACTGTGGCAGCGCCACATGCGGCACCGCCATGACGCGTTGCCCGCCGTGCCGGCGCGTGCGCTGGCGGTCGGCGACGTGCTGGCGATCGACCAGCTGCGGTTGCGTGCACCGCTGGAGGCGCTGTGCGTGCGCCACCTGGTATTGGCGCCTGGCGAACTGACGCTGGTCTCGGGCGACTCGGGTATCGGCAAGAGCAGCCTGGTCGACGTGCTCGCCGGCATGACCCTTCCGGCGGACTTCAGCGCCTCGATCGGCGACTACGCGATCGACTTCGACGGCTACCGCGCGCTGGTGCGCAATGGCGCCTACGTCAGCCAGAGCGTGCGCCCCTGGCAGCACACGGTGCGCGACTGCCTGGCCTGGGCGGCGCCGGCGGCGAGCGACGGCACCATGCTCGCCGTGCTGGAGGACGTCGGCCTCGGCCGCTGGCTGGCGGCATCGCGCGAGGGTCTGGACGCGCCGCTCTACGGCAGCTCCAGCCGCCTCTCCGGCGGCGAACTGCAGCGGCTGATGCTCGCCCAGGTGATCCTGCGCCAGCCGCTGCTGGCCGTGCTGGACGAGGCTACCGGTGCCCTCGATGCCGCGTCGGAACTGGCCGTCCTGGCCACGCTCAAGCGGCAACTGCCGCGCTCGATCCTGGTGGTGGTTTCCCATCGCGCCAGCGTGTCGTCCATGGCCGAGCAGCATCTGCAGATCGACCGGGACCTGGCCGTCACGATCGTGCGCAACACGCCCGGCGGTCGATCCGCGCCCGGTGACGCCGCGTTCGGTTGATCGCGAACCCGCCAGGCCGCGCGAGGTCTAGAGTCCGGCTACCAAAGGTCGGACCGGACCCATGAACAAGACACCGCGCCGCAGGGCACTGGACCAGGACATCTGCGTGCACATCTTCAGCGCCTCGGCCGCCATGGTCGGCGTCTGCATCATGGTCATCGGCATCCTGCGCGTGGTCATCACGATCCGCCGGACCGACCTCGTCGGCGACGACCTGCTCGCCCTCAACGCCATGCTGTACCTGATCACGTGCCTGCTTTCCTACTGGGCGTTGCGCACCCGCAACGTGCAACGCAACCACACGCTGGAACGCGTTTCCGACACGCTGTTCCTGGTTGCGCTGACGCTTACCACGCTCAACGCGGGCTTCATCACCTGGGCCATGTCGGTCGATTGAAGGGCTGTCGGGCCATCACGGGATTTTCAGTCCCGATGGAGGTGCCGATCGTGTTTCCGAGCGAGCGGGGACCTCACTCGAACCTTCCGGACGAGGCTCATACACGATTGCTTGTCTCGACCGGCTCGCAACGCGGCGGCCACGCAGCTCGCCGATCCGGCGCAGGTCAGTTCCGCAGCCGCGGCACGCCGTGCTCGTCGCGCTCCTCGACCGCCAGCGAGCGCGTGTCCGGGTGGGACAGACGGCTGTCGCGCGGCAGGTCGAGGGTGGCCTCGCCGCGGGTGAGGGCCAGCGCATTGCGATAGCAGCGCTGGGCGAGCGGGACATCGCCCTGGCCGATGCAGGCGTCACCCATCGCTTCCCAGGCACCGGGGCTGGGTGCGATGGCAAGCGAGCGTTCCAGATAGGTGCGCGCCTTGCCCCATAGTTGCTGGCGCACGCACATGCGGCCGAGCGCGAGCAGCAGGCCGGGGTCGTTGGGATGGGCATCGAGCCAGCTTTCCGCGCGGCGCAGTCGCGCGTCCAGGTCGTCGCCGTCGAGCGTGCCCCAGGTTTCGGCCAGCTGCGGCGACCACTCGCGGCGCAAGGCGGACTCCAGCTCGTCCATCGCCGGCAGCGCCAGCCCGAAGGCGGCGGCGCGGCGGGCGTAGGCGTCGATCACCGCGGGCGCGCGGCGCTGGCCCTTGGGCAGTTGCGACCACAGCGCATTGAGCGCCTGGCCGTCGGGCGTGGCGAGGATGGCGGCAACCAGCACCTGCGTTTCCAGCGCGGTATAGCGCGGCGTGCCGAGCGCGCCGCTTTTCTGCAACGGTTCCAGCGCAGCCAGCGCGCGGCGCGGTTCGCCGGCGGCGAGCGCGGCGAGGGCGAGTTCGTGCCAGCCACCAGGGGTGAGGCTGCCACTGTCGGCCTCGGGATTGAGCAGGGCGAGGGCTTCGGCCGGCTTGCCGTCGCGGCGCAGTACGCGAGCGCGCACCACGCGCGCCGCCTGCGGCGCGGCCTGCCCGGCGCGATTGAGGGCTTCCAGTGCGCGCGCGGCCTCGCCGCGGCGCGAGGCGGCTTCGGCGGAGGCGAGCAGGGCCGGACCGCGCAGCGCGTCCAGTCGCGCGGCTCGCTCCAGGTCGCGTTCGGCCTCGCCGTGGCGACCTTCCATCAGCGCGACCAGGCCGCTGCCCAGCCGCTGTCGGCTCACCCGGCGATGCCGCCGCGACATCGCGCCGAACGGCCAGCGCGCCAGCCGCCACAGCCCGGCAAGAATGGCCCAGGCCAACAGCACGATGACCAGCGCGGCCACCACGGTGGTTTCCACACGCCAGCCGCGCAGGCGTACGAGCACGTAGCCGGGATCCTCGGCGACCCAGTGCCAGCCGAACGCGGCGAGCGCCGCGACCACGATCAGCAGCAACAGCCAGCGCCACAGCTTCACGGCCGGTGCCCCGTGCTGGACGCGCGTGCCGGCGTGGCGTCGACCGCTTTCAAGGCATGCACGGCGCGCAGGTTGCGCAGTTCGGCCAGTGCGGCGCCCAGTTGCACCGGCGCGGCAGGCTTGATGCTCCCGGCGAGGCTCGCCAGTTGGGCCTGGACGTGCGCGACGGCCGGATCGGCGGTATCGAACCGTGCCGCCACGCTGGCCTGCGCACGGGCGATGGCCGCGTGCGCGGCATCGACGTCGGCGGCGAGCAGCGCGGCCTGCGCCTGGGCGAGGTCGAGCGCGGCCAGTTCACGGGCGAAGCGGGCATCGGCCACCGCCAGCGGTGCGCCGTCGTCGCGCTGCACGTTGACCACGCTGCCGAGTGCATGGCGGATGCGTGCCCACGCGCCGGGGTTGGCCGTCTCCGCGATAGCGTCCTCGCGCTTGAGCGGAAGCGTCTGGATCGCACCGCGCAATTGCTGCAGGACATCGATCGCTTGGGTGCGCGGCACGCTCTGCTCCAGCGCCTCGCGCTCGGCGGCAAGGCTCTGGCGCACGCCGGAGAAGGCGCCGTCGTTCACCGCGGCCAGCGCCTGGTCGGCCAGCCCGTAGGCAGCGGCCGCCCCCTGCGCGTCATGGAACAGCACGTAGCGTTGCTGGCCCATGCGCAGCAGCGTCTCGGTTTCATCGAGCAGCATCGCGTCGTGGCCGGAAAGGCTCTTCTCCGACAGCTTGGCGACCGCATCCTCGAGGTTGCGCACGCGCTCGGACTGGCCCAGCAATTCCTCGCGCAGGCTGCGGTTGACCTGCTCGGCGTCGCCCAGGCGCTGGCGCAGCGAGGAGCGCTCGTCGCCGAGCGTGGTGAGCGTGTCTTCCAGATGGCCCACGCGCTGGTCGAGGTTGTCGCTCGCGCTGCCCTGCATCTGCTGCCACTGGCGCCAGGCCACGTAGCCGGCAAGGCCCAGCGCGAGCAGGGCGATCAGCAGCGCGAGGGCGAGCGTGCCGCCGCGCCGCGGGGCTGGGGCGGACGCGGGACGCGGGACCGGGGCGGCGGCCGGAACCGGCGCGTCGGGACGATCGGAAGCGAGGTCGTCTTGGCTCATGCGCGCCATGCTAGCAGCCCGCATGGCGGGGTTCGCATGGTGGGTGTGAAGCCTGCGGCATCCTCCTGCAAGGGAAGCCGCTAGCGCATGCATCGCGGTCGCGCCGGAGGAACCACGGGGTCAGCGGGCGGCGGCGAGGAGGTCGGCGGAAAGGGCTGACGCGGCGCGGCGCACGTGGCGGAAGCCGGCGGCGCGGGCGGCGGCTTCCAGGCGCTCGCTGCTGGCCACGGCGACGGCGCTGCACAGGCGCGTCCATGCTTCCGGAGGCAGGCTGTCATGCAGGTTGGCCAGCGCCTGCACGCTGGAGAGGAGCACGCGGGCGTCGGGACGCAGTTGCCGCACGGCATCGACATGACGGCGGTCCAGCCGTGCCGCCGTGCGACGGTAGACCCATACCTCGCGCAGGCGCGCGCCGCCTTCGATGAGGCGTTGCTGCAACAGGCCGCGGCCGCCGGGGGCGCCGACCAGCGCCACGCCGCGTCCCCGCACGTCGTGCAACGCGGGCAGGTCAAGCAGGCCTTCGCTGTCCTGCTGCCGCGCGGGCGCCTGCACGGCGAGGCCGTGGCGGCGCAACGCGGCGGCGGTGCCCTGCCCGACTGCCAGCACCGTGGCGCGCGTGCGCAGCGGCATCAGCGCGGCGGCAAAGCGCACCGCCGCGGGACTGGTGAAGAGCAGCAGGTCGTCTGCGCGCAGGGCTTCACGCAATGGCGTGCGCGCATCCTCGTCGCCTGCGCGCAATGCCAGGCCCGGCAGCAACAACGCCACGCCGCCGAGGGCGCGCACCTGGCGCGCGAAGGCCGAGGCGGTGCCGGCCGGGCGGGTGATGACGATCACCCGTCCGTCGAGTTCGCCGGTGGTCGAAGCGTGGGGCACCGCGCAGTCCGTGCAGCCGAAACAGGTCGGCAGTGTAAGCCGCTCGCTACACTTGGCGCTTTTCCCCACCCAAGTCCCGCGCCGTGATTGCCGACTCCCGACTGCTCGCCGACGACCTGCTCCGCTTCATCCGCGACAGGATCCCGCTCGCCCGCGCCATGGACCTGCGCCTGCACCATTACGATCGCGATGGCCTTGCGCTGGCCGCACCGCTGGCGCCGAACGTCAACGACAAGGGCTGTGCCTTCGGCGGCAGCCTCGCCAGCGTGATGACGCTGGCCGGCTGGGCACTGGTGGAGCTCGAGTTGCAGCGGCGCGGCGAAGACTGCGACGTGTTCGTGGGGGACTCGCACGTGCGCTATCTGGAACCGGTGTGGACGGATTTCCGCGCCGAGGCGCGGCTGGCCGAGGGTACCGATTTCGAGACTTTCTTCGCCACGTTGGCCGAGCGTGGCAAGGCGCGCATCGACGTGCACTGCGAGGTGCCCGGCAGCGGCGAGCGCCCGGCCGCCACGCTGCAGGCGCGCTTCGTCGCCAAGCGACGGGCTGGGGCACAATGAGGGCCTGTTTCCGGAGGGAATCATCCATGCGTCGCTACCTGTTTCCGCTGATCGCACTCGTCGCGATGCTGTGTGCCGGCTGTGCTACCGACCAGCGCAACCAGGCGCTGATCACCACGCTCAATGGCTATGCGAACACGCTGCGCTGGGCCGACTTCCAGAGCGCGCAGCAGTTCGTCGATCCGAAAGTGCGCGAAGCCAATCCGCTGACCTCGCTGGACCTGGCGCGCTTCCAGCAGGTGCGCGTGACCGGCTACGACGAGGGCGCGGGTCCGGTGCCGGATGGCGAAAACCGGGTGCGGCAGGTGGTGCAGATCAGCCTGGTCAACCTGAACACGCAGTCCGAGCGGACGGTGATCGACCGGCAGAGCTGGCGCTATGACCCGCAGACGAAGCGCTGGTGGTTGATGAGCGGGTTGCCTGATATCACGCGGGAATGAGGTCTGCGCCCTCTCCCTGCGGGGAGGGCTGGGGTCAGGGGTGACTCTTGCGACAGAACCGCCTGCGGGCCCGGCGCCGTAACAACCTTCCCCGCGAGCCCGTCCCCTCACCCAAACCCTCCTTCCGGCGGGGAGAGGGCTTCAGAGCGCGCCACCTTTGCGCCCGTCGCCCCCCTCCCGGATAATCGCCGGTTTGCGCATCCGGCCAGGCCCGCCATGAACGACTTCCTGCACAAGCTCCCCACCTTCGTGGGCAACCATCTCGCGCTGTCGGCGTTGTTCGTGGTCATCCTGCTCGCGCTGGTGGCGATGGAATTCGGCCGCCTGCTGCGCAAGTACAAGGAGCTCACCCCTGGTGGGCTCACCCTGCTGATCAATCGCGAAAGCCCGCTGCTGGTGGACCTGTCCGCACGCGCCGACTTCGAGAAGATGCACGTGCCCGGTGCGCGCCACGTGTTGCCCAGCCAGTTCGACCCCGAGCACAAGGACCTGGCCAAGGCCAAGGACATGCCGGTGGTGGTGATGGACAAGGACGGCCGCGGCTCGGACAAGGCCGCGCAGCGCTTGGTCAAGGCCGGTTTCACCAGGGTGTACACGCTCGGCGGCGGTGTGCTGGCCTGGCAGCAGGCGCAATTGCCGGTCGCCAAGGGCAATCGCTGAGGCGATCCGGCGGGACGGTCACCCGCCGATGCCGGCGCGGCCGGCGAGGATCTGCGCCAGCACGTCCGGCGCGTATTCGAACGAATCGAAGTAGAGCCGCTCGTCCGGCAGGCCTGCCTCGGTGAACATCTGCCGGCCGGCGTCGATCATCGCCGGCGGCCCGCTCATGTAGACCTCGTGGCCGGACAGGTCCGGCTGGTCCTCCAGCACCGCCTCGTGCACCAGGCCCGGACGCAGGCCCGCGGCGGCGGCCTGCTCGGGATCGGACAGCACCGCGTGGAACGCGAGATTGGGCGTCTCGCGCGCCCAGCGCTCGGCCAGTTCGCGCAGATACAGGTCGCCCGCGCTGCGCGCGCCCCAGTACAGCGCCATCGGCCGGCGCGTGCCCAGCGCCAGGAAGTGCTCGACGATCGCCTTGACCGGCGCGAAGCCCGTGCCTCCGGCCATGAACACCATCGGCCGCTCCGAATCCTCGCGCGGCACGAACGTGCCCAGCGGTCCCTCGATGTGCAGCCGCGCGCCGATCGCAAGCCCTTCGTGGACCCACGAGGTGAAGCCGCCGCCGGCGACGTGGCGCACGTGCAGCTCGATGCTGGCGTCCTCCTTCGGCCCGCTGGCGATCGAGAACGGTCGGCGCCTGCCCTCCTCCAGCAGCACGTCCAGGTACTGGCCCGGCAGCCAGTTGAGCGGCGCTTCGCCCGACGCGGGCTGGAGCACCAGGCCGGTGACGTCCGGCGCCAGCGGCTGCTTGCCGATCACCTCCACGGCAAGGCGGCGGCGTGCGACGTCCTCCACCGACGTGACCTCGCGCGCCGCGATCGTCAGGTCGCTCGCGGGCACCGCCTGGCACAGCAGGATCGCGTGGCGCGCCATCGCGCTGCCGCTCAACGCGACCGGCGGGTTGCGCGGGTAGCCGCATTGGCCGGCCAGCAGCGTGGCCTTGCAGCTGCCGCAGACGCCGGCGCGGCACGAATAGGGCAGCGCGATGCCGGCGCGCTGCGCCGCTTCGAGCACGGTCTCGCCCGGCGCCGCGGTGAAGGTGCGGCCGGAATGCTGGAGGGTGATGGTGAACACCTGCGCATTGTCGCCGCGCGGGCCGTGGACGGACAATGCACGCTTTCCCTTCAGGCGGTCCGACCATGGCGATATGGAAGCAGGCACCCGATCTCGAGCGCATCAACGCGTGGAGCGACAACACGCTGATGCAGGTGCTCGGCATCCGCTTCACCGCTGTCGGTGATGACTGGCTCGCCGGCACCATGCCGGTGGACACGCGCACGCACCAGCCGTTCGGGCTGTTGCACGGCGGCGCCTCGGTGGCCTTGGCCGAGACCCTGGGCAGCACCGGAGCGCTGCTCACGCTCGACCCGGAGCTTGAGGTGGCGGTGGGGTTGGACATCAACGCCAACCACGTGCGGGGCGTGCGCTCCGGTGTCGTCACGGGTACCGCCAGGGCGTTGCACCTGGGGCGCTCCACGCAGGTATGGGAGATTCGCATCGAGAACGAGGAAGGGGCGCTGGTGTGCGTCTCGCGGTTGACCATGGCGGTGGTGCCGCGGCGGGCGGTGGTGCGGTGAGCGACGGACTGGAGCCAGGCTCGGCTCCCTCTCCTCCGGGGAGAGGGAGATGAATATCGGCGCGCCCTACGCCAACCTCACCCCCGACCTCGTCCTCGACGCCGTCGGCGCGTGCGGCCTGTGGCCGGACGGCCGCCTCCTCGCGCTCAACAGCTACGAGAACCGCGTCTGGCAGGTCGGCATCGAGGATGCCGCGCCGGTGATCGCCAAGTTCTACCGGCCCGGCCGCTGGAGCGATGACGCGATCGCCGAGGAACACGCCTTCGCCTACGAACTGGCGGCGGATGAATTGCCGATGGTCGCGCCCCTCGCGTTTCACGGACGCACTCTGCTCGAACACGCCGGTTACCGCTACGCGCTCTACCCGCGCCGCGGCGGCCGTGCGCCGACGCTCGAATCGACCGAGCAACTGGAGTGGCTGGGACGCCTGATCGCCCGCCTGCACGCGGTCGGCTCGCGCGCGCCGTTCCGGCATCGCGAACGAGTCGACCGCGCCACGCTGATCGCGCGCCCGGCGCAGGCGGTGCTGGCCTCCCCGCTGCTGCCGTCCCACCTCGCCGAGGCCTACCGCGCCGCCGTACGCCGCCTCGACGACGCGGTGGCCGCGCGTCTGGACGCGGTCGGCCCGGCGCGCCAGTTGCGCCTGCACGGCGACTGTCATCCGGGCAACCTGCTGTGGACGGACGCCGGGCCGCACTTCGTCGATCTGGACGACGCGCGCACGGGCCCCGCGGTCCAGGACCTGTGGATGCTCGCGCACGACGCCGCGGCCATGGATGCCCTGCTCGCGGGCTACACCTCGATGCGCGACTTCGACTACGCCGAACTCGCGCTGATTCCCGCCCTGCGCGCCATGCGCCAGGTGCACCACGCCGGCTGGATCGCCCAGCGCTGGGCCGACCCGGCCTTCCCCGCCGCCTTCCCGTTCGCGGCCGAGCCGCGCTGGTGGGAGCAGCACTGCACCGACCTGCACGAGCTGGTCGATGTGTTGGCCTGAAGTCGCAGACGGCGCGCCGCAAACGCGGCACACTCCGCGCTCCCGCCAACCGGAACCTTTGAATGCGCAGCTTCCTCTTCCGCCTGATCGGCATCCTCGAAATCGCCGGTGGCCTGTACGGCGCCGCGGGCGCGCTGCGCCGCCTGCTGGTGATGGGTTCGACCTACGACATGCTGCACGCGTTGCTGGCGCTGATTGCCTTCGGTTTCGTGTTGCTGGCCGGCGTGTGGCTGGTCGAAGGGAGCGACCGTGGCGTGGCGTTTTCGCGCGTGGCACAGCTGCTGCAGTTGCCGCTGATCGCCACGCCGGTGTTCAGCTACGCGCTGCATGCGGGGGCGTACCTCAACATTTACACCACCTTCCACCTGGCGCGGCCCTGGCTGGACTGGAGCTTCGGCACGCAGGGCTTCGTGCTGGCGGTAGCCGGGCCGTCGGTGTCGCGCATCGGCGTGAACCTGCTCGCAGTGGCCTCGTGGCTGATCCTCAAGCTGCGCTAGCGGCTCGCGGGGTGGGCTTCAGCCCATCACTGGACGTACGGCGCGAGGCGGTGGGCTGAAGCCCACCCTGCGTGGCCGGTATCATTGGCCGGATGAACGCTCCCAGCCCGCACGATCCCGTCGCACCGCCGCGCATCCGCCTCAAATCCGACCGCGCGCCGGGCCACCCGTGGGTGTGGTCGGCGCAGGTGTACAAGCCCGAGCAGCGCCTGCCGCCAGGCAGCGTGGTCGAGGTGGTGGACAGCAAGGACCGTTTCGTCGGTCGCGGCTTCTGGAACGGCCACGCACGCATCGCATTGCGGCTGCTCACGAACGATCCGTCCGAAGCGATCGACGCGACGTGGATCGCCGCGCGCATCGCGCGCGCCGTGCAGCTGCGCCGCGACCTGTTGCAACTGGACCGCGCCAGCGACGCCTGGCGCGTCGTGCACAGCGAGGGCGACGGTTTGTCCGGCCTGGTGGTCGACCGCTATGCCGACATCCTGGTGATCGAATACTTCGCCGCCGGCATGTGGAAGTTCCGCGAGGCGATCCATGCGGCCCTGCTCGAACACTTCCCCGGCGCGCGGCTGTACTGGTTCGCCGAGAGCCACGTGCAGAAGCAGGAATCGTTCGACTGCCGCAGCCCCGAACCGCCGGCGCGGGTCCAGGTGCATGAGCACGGCCTGGCCTTCCACGCCGCGCCCGGACTGGGACACAAGACCGGCTTCTTCGCCGACCAGCGCGAGAACCGCCGACGCTTCGCGGAATTCGCACGCGGCCGGCGCGTGCTCGACCTGTGCTGCAACTCCGGCGGCTTCGCTGTCCATGCCATGGCGGCGGGCGCGCGCGAGGCGGTCGGCGTGGACATGGACGCGGGGATCCTGGAGATCGCCCGCGCCAACGCCGCGGCCAACAACCTGGCCATCGACTTCCAGCAGGCGGACATCTTCGACTGGCTGCGCGAGGCCGCCGCGCGCGGCGAGCGGTACGACGCGGTGATCCTGGACCCGGCCAAGCTCACGCGGGACCGCAACAAGGTCTTCGACGCGCTGAAGAAGTACTTCGCCATGAACCGCCTGGCGCTGGACGTGATCCCGCCCGGCGGCCTGCTGCTGACCTGCTCGTGCACCGGCCTGGTCGCCGAGGCGGACTTCCTGGAGATGCTGCGTCGCGTGGCGCTCAACGCCGGCCGCGAGATCCAGGTGCTGCAGGTGACCGGCGCCGGCGCCGATCATCCGGTGCGCGCCGACGTGCCGGAAGGTCGCTACCTCAAGGCAGTGTTCTGCCGGGTGGAGTGACCACCGGCCACACGCAGGGCGGACTTCAGCCCGCCGCTACCTTGCCGCACGCCGGAGCGGAGGGCTGAAGCCCATCCTGTGAAGGGGTCAGGCGGGTTCCGGCGCGCGATCGGACGAACGCCGCACCACCGGTCGCGCGCTCTTGTCGAACACCAGCGTGCTGTGTTGCTGGGTACGCATGGCCTGCGCCTCGCGCGGGTCGACATCCAGCGCCAGGGCCTCCTCGACGAGCGTCACCGCCGCCGGGCCCTGCCGGCGCCGGGTCCTGTGCGCGAAGCGGGCCTGGTTGTAATAGGCCCAGCTGGCGAACACCACGGCACAGACCAGTGCGTAGCCGAGGATAGACAGCAGGTCGGAGGTCTGGTTGGCGTACGCCTCGGCCGACAGCTCCACCCACGCGGTGCGCAGCCCGGCCAGCCACGCCACCAGCGTGATCACCGGCAGCCACAGGTACAGCCACAGCATCCACGCCACCAGCGTGACGAAGGAGGACAGCGCCCGCTGCGCCGGCGTGCGCTGGCGCTCGTTCTGGATCACGAAGCCTTCGGCTTTCATCGCAGTCCCCGGTCCGGGCTGACCCACACCGCGCGCACGCCGCGGCGCTTGAGCAGCGCCTTGGGGAACGCGACCACCGTGGTCAGCGTGTTGATCACCCAGTAGGCGATCGGATACCAGATCATCCAGTAATAGTTGCGCCCGATACGCGCCTCGTAGCGCCGGTCGATCACCAGGCTGAGCAGGAACTGGGTCAGGCAGGTCAGGCCCAGGATGACGCCGTGCCAGCGCGGCAACAGGCTGGGCACCGCCAGTTCGGGCGGCACCGGCATGAACTTGCCCAGCGCCCACACCGCGACCACCACCAGCATCAGGTAGGCCCACACCAGGCTGAGCACGTACTCCAGCGCAACCGGCCACATGCGCCGGCGGCGCCAGTTGAACAGGCCGCCGGCATAGCGAAGCAGCACCTCGCTGCCGCCCTGCGCCCAGCGCAGGCGCTGGCGCCACAGGCCATGCAGGGTTTCCGGCGTGAGCAGCCAGCACAGTGCGTTCGGTTCGTAGCGCACGTCCCAGTGGCGCATCTGCAGGCGCCAGCTCACGTCGATGTCTTCGGTGACCATGTCGACGTTCCAGTAGCCGACGTCCAGCAGCGCGCGCTTGCGGAACGCGGCGATCACCCCCGACACGGTGAAGATGCGCCCGTACACGCGCTGGGCGCGCTTGATCAGGCCGATGATCGAGGAAAACTCGCCGACCTGCAGCTTGCCCAGCAGCGTCGAGCGGTTGCGGATGCGCGGGTTGCCGGTGACCGCCCCCACGCGCGCGCTTTCCAGCAGGTGGCGCATCATCCAGTGCGCGGCGTGCTCGTCCAGCAGGGTGTCGCCGTCGATGCACACCAGGAACTCGTGGCGCGCGGCGAGGGCCGCCATGCGCAGCCCCATCGCCTTGCCCTGGTTGCTGGCGAAGTGGATCACCCGCAGCTGCGGCACCTCCTCGGCCAGGGCGTCGAGCTGCGCGCCGGTATCGTCGGTGGAGCCGTCGTTGATCGCGATGATCTCGAACTCGGGCCAGCGCTGGCGCGCAAGCTGCTCGATCGTCTCGCGGATGTGCGTGCCCTCGTTGTGGCAGGGCACCAGAATGCTGATCGGCGGCTGTTCGGGCAGCGGTTGGGGTTCGGTGCGCGGCGGCTGCCGGCGCTCCCAGCGCAGGAAGTAGATGATGCTGCCGCTCATCCACAACATCGACATGATGAGTGGGTAGTAGAACGCGAAGTCGAGCAGCATCGACAGGGCGTGATGCGTCGTGTCCACGATCAGCGCTCCTTGTACGGGTAGGTGGCCGAGGAGATGCCCGGGCGGATGCGCTCGAGCTCGGGATGGTCGGCCGGGAAGTCGTCCGGGTAGTAGCCCAGGTGCAGTGCGCCTTGGACCTGCAGGAGGCGCATGCGCGCGAGCAACGTAGTGGCGTCGATCGGCTGGCGCGTGCGCCAGTCCTGGGCGGCCAGCTCGAACACGGTCTTCTCGCGCGCGCCCGGCACGGCGGCGACGGCAGCGGCCAGGCGTTCGAACCAGGCCTTGGAAGGTTTGGCCCCGTCGAGTTGCGGCATCGCCATCAGGCCCACTTCGTCATAGCCGGCCACGAAGGCCGGCAGCGATTGCGCGAACCAGGCCTCGGCCTTGCCGTCGAGCACCGGTGCGGCGAACAGGTTGCGCGCCGTGCGCAGCTGCGGTCGCCAGCGCCGCGCGCGTTCGATCAGTGCGTGGGTGTAGTCAACCAGCCACGCCGTGCGCGCGGCGCCCGGGGACGGCGCGTCGTGCAGCCGGTCGGTGTCGCGCAACAGTGCATCGTCGGAGAACAGCAGGCCGTCGAACTTGGCGTGGCTGGCCAGATCCTCGTAGAGATCGCCGATCCAGGCGCGCACGGCCGGCTGCGAGGGATCGAGCCGCGCCACGTCCTTGCCATCGCCGGCCAAGCCCAGCGCCGCGACCGGATCGCCCGCCCGCGGGCGGAACGCCAGCGCGGGCATCCACGCGTAGACATGCACGCCGGCGCGGGTCTGCAGTTGCCAGGCCACGCGCGAGAACAGGTCCGCGCGCATCGGCAGGTGGCGGTTGGGGAAGTACAGCGCGTCGGCCACGCCATCGCCGTCCGGATCGGCATAGGCCTGCAGCCAGACCTGGTCGACGTCCATCCGCTTGATGCGGTCGAGCAGTTGCGAGAGGTTGCGTTCGCGCTGCGCTGGATCCGGGTCATAGACATAGTCGAGGTCGACCTGCACCACGCGGCGCGGCTCCACTTCATGCGTCGGCATCAACTGCCAGGCCAGGTCCGTCACGCCCGGATCGCTGCCCAGCAGCAAGCGATCCAGGGTGTGGTCGCGCACGGGGTCGGGCACCGCATTGCCGAGTGTGAGCGACATCTCCATGCCGAGCGTCGCGGCGATTTCGCGCGCGGGACGGTTGAACGCACCGTAGGGCCAGACGATCGCGTGCGGCGACTGGCCGGTGTGCTCGCGGATCAGCGCCGCGCTGCGCGTGAGGTCCTCGGTGATGCGCTCGCGCCACGCCGCCTCGGTTTCGTAGCTGCCGGCAGCCGGATCGTAGCGGCGCGTCACCGCCGACGGCAGCAGGTTGCCCTGGGGGTTGCCGACGATGCCCTCGTGCAGCGCGTCGCTGTGCGAGGCGATCTCGACCAGGCCCGAGCGCTGCATCTCGCGCACCTGTGCCCAGGTGACGAAGCAGGACGCATCGCAGTCACGGCCGTTGTAGTCCAGCCGGTCTCCG
This sequence comes from Frateuria sp. GZRe14, assembly GCF_051900395.1. Classification (NCBI taxonomy): domain Bacteria; kingdom Pseudomonadati; phylum Pseudomonadota; class Gammaproteobacteria; order Lysobacterales; family Rhodanobacteraceae; genus Frateuria; species Frateuria sp. GZRe14. Next base: position 323,294 of record NZ_JBHZGJ010000002.1, read on the forward strand.
GGCGCCGTTTCGATCCAGCCGGTCACCAGCGCCAGCAACGCGGGGTAGTGGTAGGCCTGCAGCAGCGGATAGACCTGCGTGTAGAAGCTTTCCAGCCCATCGTCGAAGGTCAGCAGGAAAGCCTTGTCGGGAAGCGCCTGCCCGCCGTGCGCCGCGGCACGCACCTGCGCGGGACTGACCGCGGTCCAGCCGTTCGCGTGCAGGTATTCCAGATGGCCGACCAGATGATCCAGGCTGGTCGCGTCCGGGTCGGTGGTCGGCCCCTGCGCGGGGTCGTGGATGTCGTGGTAGCTCAGGATGACCAGCCGGCCCGCGTGCGCGGGCACGGCCAGCAGGAGCAGCAGGGCGAGGATCAGGTAACGCATGTCACTCCCCCCAGTGCAGGGTCAGTTCGAGCGTGGCGCGCGTCTCGCGGCGGCCGTCGTAGGGCTGGCTGTGCCAGCCCAGGCGCCAGCCGAAGCCGAGCCCCTCGTGCGGCTGCCAGGCCTGGCCATAGCCGACGTCGGCGACCCAGCCGGCGGACTGGCCCTGTTGCGCGTAGCTGCCGACGGCGAGGTCTACCAGCTGGTGCCAGGTACGCCCGTAGCGCTCGACCAGCACGTGGTCCAGGTGCGCGGTGACCGTGGCGGCACCGTCGCGGCGCGGGTTGAAGTAGGCGGTGCCGTCCAACGTGTTGTGCGAGGCGTACAGGTCCGCGCCCAGGTCCAGTTGCAGGCGCGGACGGGTCAGCACGCGCCCGGTGACGCCCAGATCGGCCGCGCGGCGGCGGTTGCCGTCGCTGAAGTTGGCCGCCTGCACGCCCAGCCGCGCGGCGAGCAGCTCGCTCGCGCGCCACTGGACCGTGCTGTCCAGCGTGCTGCCGTGGATGCCGTAGTAACGGGCACGCAACGGGATGTCGGCGCCGGAGCTGCTGGCGTCGGTGCTCCAGGCCCAGTGATCGCTGATCGCCCAGTCGAAGCCCGCTTCCACCGCAGTCGGGTCGGCGCCGGTGCCGCGCGTGGGCAGCGCCTGCAAGTAGGCCTGCACGCCGCGCCACTGGCCGCGCACGCCCAGGCCGGCGTCGGTGCGGTGGGCGTCGCCCTCGGGCAGCGAGGCCTGCGCATGGCGCGCGATGGCGTAGATGCGCCAGTGGTCGGCCAGCAGCGGCGAGGCGAGCGCGGCGGAGGTGTCCTGGTCGCGGTCGCCGTAGTCCGGCGTGTTGCCGCGGCCAAAGGTCTGCGCGGCATCGAACTGCCAGCCGCGCTCGCGGTCCCAGGCGCGGCGCGCGCGCTGTACCTGTGCGTTGCGCGGGTAATGCGCCTCGAGGTTTTCGAGGCCGGGTTCGACGTCGGCGAAATCACCCAGGTCGCGCAGGGTTTCCAGCTGGCCCAGGCGCACGCCGGTGTCCTGTGGATCCAGCCCGCGGGCGATCGCCAGGTCTGCCTCGGCGCGGCGCGGCCAGCCGCGGCTGCGTTCGTTGTTGCCCAGTTCGCGCCGCCAGTTCGCGCTGGCCGGCGCTTCGTGCACGCCCGCGGCCAGGCGTGCGTTGGCGTCGGCCAGCAGGCCGGCGTAGCCGCGCAGCAGCGCGGCATTGAGGTCGTTCTCGCTGCGGTGCGGGTTGGCCGCCGGCTCGGATTGTCCGGGCTTGCGCAGCCACACCGGCTGTGCCGCGGCGGCGGTGTCGATGGTCTGCTTCGCCTTGGCGTACTGGCCGGCTTCGCTGTAGGCGTACATCAGCACGATCGCCGGATCGGATTCGCTTTCGGGAATGCTCCCCGGGGTTGCCGGGCCCGCGCGCTCGAGCAGGCGCGCGGCCTCTTCCGGCCGCTGGCGGTCGAGCAGGGCCTCGGCCAGCGGACGCAGCACGTAGGCCGGCAGGGTCTCGCGTTCGGCCGCGCTCATCGCATCGTAGTCCGCCACCGCCTCGGCGGAGCGGCCCGCGGCCTGCAGGGCCACCAGCCGGTCCAGGCGGGCCCGGCGCACGACGGCCGGCGCGGCGGCATGGCCGGCGACCACGGCATCGAGCTGGCGCACCGCCGCATCGCCGGCGGCGTAGGGATCGGCGTCGGGGGCGACCGGGTCGCGCGCCGCGCGGCGGGCACCTTGCGCCGCCACGTCCGCGTCCAGCCGGGCCAGCAGCACGGGATCGGCCGGCAGCTCCCGCGCCAGCTCGCGGGCGCGGCCGACGGCGCCGGCATCGGCCAGGATCAGCACCTGCCGCCGCAGCAACTCGGCGTCACGGGGATGGTCGCGCAGTGCCTGCTCGCACACCGCCAGCGCGCGGGTCCACTCCCCGGCCTGACGCAGGTGGTCGATCGTAGCAACGAGCTCGCCCGGATCGGCCGCGGCGGCGAAGGCTGGACCGGCCAGCGCCGCCCACGCGGCGACGGCGAGCACGACACGCCGGCGGCCCGCCGGAATGGGGCGTCGAATGGGCATTGCCGTTGTTCCCCCTGCTCCTGTCCGGCACTGGCTTCACAGGCCGGCCACCGTAAGCGGATCGATCTGATTGCGTGCGCGTTTTGTGAACTCTATCACGCTAGTGCGGTTTTCCGGCGCGCATTTGGCCATCCGGAAACGCCTGCCCGGCGGCGTCCGATCAGGGGGGCGCGCCTGCCATCGGCGTGGTTCAACCGTCGTGCGGAATACACCCGTGCAAGGAGTCCGCATCGACGGGGCCGGCTTGTGCGATGAGCTCGCGCGCGGCATCGACCTGGCCCCACACGTTCCACAGCAGCACGCCACGCACGCGCCCGCCGTCCAGGTAATAGACCACGCCCTTGCGATGCGGCTCGCTCCAGTCTTCCACCCGTTGCAGGCGCGCGTCGAGCAGGCCGACCGCCTCGTAGCCGAGGTCGAACAGGTCCGAGTAGAAGTACGGCAGGGTGGCGTAGTCGCCGCCGGCGCCGGCCATCGCGCGGCCGGCATGCGCGCCCATGTCGACGGCAGCGTTCTCGTGCTCCACGCGCAACCGGCGCCCGAGCGACGGGTTGAAGAAATTGGCCATGTCGCCGGCCGCCCAGATGTGCGGGTCGCTGGTGCGCAACTGCGCATCGACGACCACGCCGTCCTCGACGGCGAGGCCGGCCTGCGTGGCCAGCGCGATGTCGGGCGTCACGCCCAGGCCCGCGACGACCGCATCCGCGCGCAGGCGCCGGCCATCGGACAGCCCCAGTTCGACGCCGTCCTCGCCCGCGCTGCCGTCGACTACCTTGACCCCGGACAGCAGTTGCACACCACGCTCGCGGTAGTAGTCGTCCAGGAACGTTGCCAGCGTCGGCGGATACCTGCCGCTACCGATCGAGGCGCCCGGAAAAATCATCGTCACCTTGCAACCGGCGCCACAGAGCGAGGCGGCCAGCTCGCTGCCGATGAAGCCACCACCAACCACCGCGATGTGTGCACCGGCCACGGCATGGCGGCGCAGGCGCCGGTAATCGTCGGCCGTGCGAAAGGCAATGACCCGATCGCCCGCGAAGGGCAACTGCCGCGGCGCGGCGCCGGTGGCCAGCAGCAGGCGGCCATAGCGGTACTCGTCGCCCTGGTCGTCGCTGGCGCGACGGGTGGCCGGATCGAGTGTCTGCACACGCCGCCCCAGATGCAGCTGTGCGCCGGTGGCTGCGGTGCCCAGGTCGATCGATTCGAGCGATTTGTCGCCCTTCCACAGCGCCTTGGACAACGGCGGCCGTTCGTACGGCGGCGAGGTTTCCGCGCTGACCAGGCCGATGCTCGCCGAGGCGTCGGCGGCACGGATAGCCTTGGCCGCCGCATCACCGGCCATGCCGCCGCCGATGATCAGGTAGTCGTACGCGTGCTCCATCTTGCGCTCCCGCGGCTCGTCGTCATCCCATCATGCGCCCGTTGCGGCAGCGCGGGGGGCGCCGTGGTGCAAAGCCCGCGTGCACACCGCCTTGATCGATGCGGCCGCCACACTGCGGCACATGAACACCCGCCCCAGCGATCCCGATCCGGCCCTGCGCGCCGAGGTGCGTGCGGCCGGCCTGGTCTACGTCAGCGACACGCAGCCGGGCATCCGCCGGCTGCGCAGGGGCAAGGGCTTCGGCTACCGCGACGCGGATGGCCAGCCGGTCACCGACAAGGCAGAACTGGCGCGCATTCGTGCGCTCGCCATCCCGCCGGCCTACGAGGACGTATGGATCTGCGCCAATCCCGACGGTCACCTGCAGGCGACCGGCCGCGATGCACGCGGCCGCAAGCAGTACCGCTACCACCCGGACTGGCGCGCGCTGCGCGACCACGGCAAGTTCGACCGCATCCTCGCCTTCGGTGCCGCGCTGCCGAGGCTGCGCCGGCGCGCCCGCAAGGACCTCGCGCTCACGGGCCTTCCACGCGAGAAAGTGCTGGCGCTGCTGGTGCGTTTGCTGGACGAGACGCTGATCCGCGTCGGCAACGAGAGCTACGCGCGCGACAACAAGAGCTACGGCCTGACCACCCTGCGCTCGCGCCACGTGCGCCTGGCGCGCGGCCGGCTTCGCTTCTGCTTCCAGGGCAAGAGCGGCCAGGAGCACGAGATCGAGCTGGACGACCGGCGCCTGACCCGGATCGTCCGCCGCGTGCAGCAGCTGCCCGGCCAACGGCTGTTCCAGTACCTGGACGACGCGGGCGAACGCCAGCCGGTCGATTCGGGCATGGTCAACGACTACCTGCACGACGCCTGCGGCGAAGCCTTCAGCGCCAAGGACTTCCGCACCTGGGGCGGCACCGCCCACGCCGCCGGCGTGCTGGCCTGCACGCCGCTGCCGGAAAAGGGCGGCGAGCGTGCCCGTCGCCATGCGCTGGTGGAGGCGATCAGGCAGGTGGCCGAGGTCCTGGGCAACACACCGACGGTCTGCCGCAAGTCCTACATCCATCCGGAAGTGTTCGAGGGCTGGCACGACGGCAGCCTGCAGCGTGCGATCAGCGAAGCCTGTGCCTGCAAGCCGCGCGAACTGGAAAAGGCCACGCTGCGCTTCCTGCGGCAGCGGTTGAAGCCGAAGCGTCGCGGCAGTTGAGACGGGTGCGCGTAAACTTGGCTCCGTAGCTTGCCGGAACCCGCCATGTCCTTCGCCGACGTACTGCTCGCCCTTTTGCTCTTGGTCGCCTTCGCCATCCTTGCGTTGCAGGTAGTGCTGTTGCGCCGTGGCCGCACCGATGACGGTCTTGCCATCCGCCTGGACGCGCTCAGGGGCGACGGCGAGCGCCTCGAGCGCGTGCTGCGCGAAGAGCAGCGCGCCGGCCGCGAGGAACTGCAGCAGGGTTTCGACCGCTTCCGCGGCCACGTCGCGGAGCAGCTGGCCGACGTGTCGCGCCAGCAGGCCGAGCGCATCGACGGCTTCGGCCAGCGACTGGAGGGCCTCACCGCACGCACCGATGCCGGCCTGCAGGGGCTGGCCCAGCGACTCACCGAGGACGCCCGCAAGAGCCGCGAGGAAGTGGGGCTCACCCTGGCCCGCGCCAGCGAGCAGCAACGCCAGCAGCTGGCCTCGCTCACCGCCGACAACGAAAAGCGCATGGGCGAGGTGCGCTCGACGCTGGAGGTCAAGCTCAAGGCGCTGCAGGACGACAACGCCGCCAAGCTCGAACAGATGCGCGCCACCGTGGACGAGAAGCTGCAGAGCACGCTCGAGACGCGCCTGGGCCAGTCTTTCCAGCTGGTCTCGGAGCGGCTGGAGCAAGTCCATCGCGGCCTCGGCGAGATGCAGAGCCTGGCCAACGGCGTGGGCGACCTCAAGCGCGTGCTCAGCAACGTCAAGAGCCGCGGCATCCTGGGCGAAGTGCAGCTCGGCGCGCTGCTGGAGCAACTGCTCACCTCCGAGCAATACGAATCCAACGTGATCACCGTGCCGGGCTCCAACGAGCGGGTGGAATTCGCCATCCGCATGCCTGGGCAGGGCGCCGTCGACAAGCTCTACCTGCCGATCGACGCCAAGTTCCCGGTCGAGGACTACCAGCGCCTGCTCGAAGCGCAGGAACTGGCCGACGTGGAGGGCGCCGCGGTCGCCGGCCGCGCGCTGGAGCTGCGCGTGCGAGAGGAGGCCAAGCGGATCAGGACCAAGTACGTGGCCGCGCCGCATACCACCGATTTCGCCGTGCTGTTCCTGCCCACCGAGGGTTTGTACGCCGAGGTGATCCGCCGCCCTGGCCTGTTCGAACTGCTGCAGCGCGACCACCGCGTGGTGGTCGCCGGCCCCACCACGCTGAGCGCGTTGCTCAACAGTCTGCAGATGGGCTTCCGCACGCTGGCCATCGCCCAGCGCAGCTCCGAGGTGTGGAACATCCTGGGCGCGGTGAAGACCGAGTTCGGCAAGTTCGGCGACGTGCTGGACAAGGTAAAGAAGAAGCTCGACGAAGCCGGCAGGCACATCGACGCCACCGGCGTGCGCACGCGCGCGATCGAGCGCAAGCTGCGAGGCGTCGAGACGCTCTCGGGCGAGGTCACCCAGCAGCTGCTGGGCGTGGTGCCCGAACCCGACGACGACGTCGAGGAAGACACTGTCTGACGCGATCTGTCCCATTTCCCGCCGGGCCAGGGCTTCAGGTCGCCGGCGCTTTACACAGGGGGTCCGGATACGTCCGACGGCAGCGGACGGTAAACTGCCACGTCCGCAAGCCAAGGCCCCTTTTTGCATGAGCGACCCGAGCAACCCCAACGACGTCACCCAGGCCCAGGCCGAGGAAGCGGTGCGCACACTGCTGCGCTGGGCTGGCGACGACCCCGCGCGCGAAGGCCTGCTGGACACGCCGCGCCGCGTCGTTAAGGCCTACCGCGACTGGTTCTCCGGCTACGCCGACGATCCGTCCGAGTTCCTCAAGCGCACCTTCAAGGAGGTCGAGGGCTACGACGAGATGGTGGTGCTGCGCGACATCGAGTTCGAAAGCCATTGCGAGCACCACATGGCGCCGATCATCGGCCGCGCCCACGTGGGCTACCTGCCGACCAACCGCGTGGTCGGCATCAGCAAGCTCGCCCGCGTCGTCGAGGGCTACGCGCGCCGCTTCCAGGTGCAGGAAAAGCTCACCGCGCAGATCGCCAACTGCATCCAGGAACACCTCAAGCCCGCCGGCGTGGCGGTGGTGATCGACGCCAGCCACGAATGCATGACCACCCGCGGCGTGCACAAGCGCGGCGTGTCGATGGTCACCAGCCAGATGCTCGGCGCCTTCCGCGACGACGCGCGTACCCGCGCGGAGTTCCTGCAGTTCATCGGGATCCACGGCGCACGCTGATGCGGTGGGCGGCCCTGGCGATGCTGCTGGCGCCGCTCGCGGCGCTGGCGCAGGACACGCCGAACGATTACCTGCGCCAGTTCGATGCCGATGGCGATGGGCGCATCGCGGTGCAGGAGTACGTCGACTACCTGGCGACCGGCTTCCGCGCGATGGACACCAATGGCGACGGGATACTCGATGCGAGCGAGCTGCCACCGGGGCCGCGCCACATGCCACGCACGCTGGCCGCGTTCCAGGCCGACCTGCGCGCGCAGTTCCATCGCTCGGACCGGAACCACGACGGGTTCCTCAGCGCGCGTGAACTGGCGCAACCGCCCGGGTAGCGCACGGCGGACCCGGCCCGCTCCCTTGAAGGCTAGGTTGGAGCGGAGCGATCGAGCCCTCCCCTTCACCGGGAGCGTCGAGAATGGGGTTCCCGCCCTTACAAACCCTGCATCCACCGCATCCCATCCATGCCGCGCACGCAGCAATTGGGCCGCACCGATGCGCTATCGTGCGCGCTTCACTCGCCGGTGACCCGCGCATGGATTCGAACCACACCGCACTCAGCGACACGCGCCGCCGCGCGGCGGTGGCCTTCATCTTCGTCACCGTGCTGCTGGACATGCTCGCGTTCGGCATCGTCATCCCGGTGCTGCCGCACCTGATCGAGCAGCTGGCCGGCGGTGGCATCGCCAAGGCCGCCTGGTGGGTGGGCGTGTTCTCCACCGTTTTCGCGGTGGTGCAGTTCGCCTTCTCGCCGGTGCAGGGCGCGTTGTCCGACCGGTTCGGGCGGCGGCCGGTGATCCTGATCTCCAACCTCGGCCTGGCGATCGACTTCGTGGTGCTGGCGCTGGCACCGACGCTGTGGCTGCTGTTCGTCAGTCGCGCGCTGCTGGGCATGACGGCGGCGAGCTTCACCACCGCCAATGCCTACATCGCCGACGTCACGCCCAAGGAAAAGCGCGCGGCCGCCTACGGCGTGCTGGGTGGCGCGTTCGGGCTCGGATTCATCGTGGGGCCGGGGCTGGGCGGCTTCCTCGGCGACATTTCGCTGCGACTGCCGTTCTGGGTCGCCGGCGGACTGGCGCTGTGCAATTTCCTGTATGGCTTCTTCATCCTGCCCGAGTCGCTGCCGAAGGAACGGCGCACGCCGCGCTTCGAGTTCCACAGCGCGCATCCGCTGGGCTCGCTCAAGCTGCTGCGTCGCCATCCGCAGGTCCTCGGGCTGGGCGTGGTGATGTTCCTGGTCTACCTCGCGCACTACGTGCTGCAGACCACCTTCGTCCTGTACGCGGACTACCGCTACGGCTGGGGCCCGCAGGCGGTCGGTTTCGTACTGATGCTGGTCGGCGCCTGCGACGGTTCGGTGCAGGCGTTCCTGACCGGCAGGCTGACCCCGCGCTTCGGCGAGCGGCGGGTGCTGCTGGCGGGCATGGCCTGCGGCATCGGCGCATTCCTGCTGATGGGCGTGGCGCAACAGGGTTGGCTGTTCCTCGCCGGCATCCCGCTGATGGCGCTGTGGAGCCTGTCCGGGCCGCCGATCCAGGCGATCATGACGCACCAGGTCGATCCGTCCGAACAAGGGCGGCTGCAGGGCGCGATCACCAGCCTGGGCAGCTTCGCCGGCATCTTCGGGCCTTATCTGTTCGCGCAGGTGTTCGCCTTCTCGATCGCACCCACCTCGCCGCTGCACCTGCCCGGCCTGGCGTTCGTGCTGTCGGCGCTGCTGCTGGTCGCCGGCGCGATCATCGCCGCGCGCGTGACCGCGCATACCGCGCCGCTGGCGCGTGCCGCCGATGCCCATTCCCCTGACGCGGCAGGCGCCCCGGGCGCACTGCCGCACGATCCCACCCACTGACGCAGGAGTTTTCCATGACGCTTTCGATGTACCAGGCCTCCGTTCCCGTGTTCGTGCGCGCGCTGTCCAACCTTGCCCACGTGCTGAAGAAAGGCGAGGCGCACGCCAAGGTCAAGGGCGTGACCGACGACGTGCTGCTGAACACCCGCCTGATCCCCGACATGCTGCCGCTGGTCAAGCAGGTGCAGATCGCCTGCGACATGGCCGCACGCGGCACCGCGCGGCTGGCCGGCGTGGAACCGGCCTCGTTCGAGGACAACGAGACCACGCTGGAACAGATCCACGCGCGCATCCAGCGCGTGATCGACTACGTGCAGGGCTTCGATGCAGGGAAGATCGACGGCAGCGAGGGCCGCGAGATCCACTTGAAGATGCGCAACGGCGAGATGGACTTCAAGGGCCAGGATTACCTGTTCACCTTCATCCTGCCGAACCTTTATTTCCACTGCACTACCACCTACGTGATCCTCCGCGAGGCGGGCGCGGAGCTGGGCAAGACCGACTTCATCGCCGGCGCGCAGCAGTAGTTTCGTGGCGGGTGCGACGGCACGCCGTCGCGCCCGCCTGAACGAAAGCGATGCGCCAATTTTCCGGCATGCCGCGAAGCGTGATCGTGTTCACACTCGCCATCGGCCCGTGGCGCGAGCCCTGCTTATCCCTGCGCGAGTTTCCACCCTCGAGCAGATCATGGACAGCTTCTACGAATGCATCATTTGCGGCGGCCCGCAGCACGGGCTGGTCTACAAGCGGCCGCTGAACTCCCGCCATTCCACGCCGCTGGCGGTCGTCACCGACGATGGCCAGCTGTGCACGCCGGCGGCGCGCAAGTTCGGCTCGCGCGTGGTGCTGCTGCATCCGCAGGCCACCGGCGAGCAGTTCCGGACCATTCTCGCGGCGTAAGTGGCGTGCCGCGTCACTCCCGCCCGGCGACGCGGCGCCGCCGGTTTGAACCCCTGATGGCACCGCCTGCCGCGCCGCGTCACTTGCGCTCGCCTTGTTCCCACGCACCCGACGCACGGACAATACGCGGCCCGGCGTAAACCCGACCGCACCCGGTCGCGGCCGCCGCCATTCGTGCGAGCCCCATGCTGCGACTGACTGACCTGAAGCTCCCGCTCGACCACGCCCCCGAGGCGCTGGCGAAGGCGGTGCTCGCACGCCTGGAGCTCCCCGCCTCGGCGCTGCGCCGTATCGACGTGTTCCGGCGCGGCTACGACGCGCGCAAGCGCGGCGCCATCGCGCTGGTCTACACGCTGGACGTGGACGTGGCCGACGAGGCGGCGGTGCTGGCGCGCTTCGCCGACGACCGCCACGTGCAGCCCACGCCGGACACCCGCTACCACCCGGTCGCGCAGGCCCCGGCACGGCTGGAGCACCGGCCGATCGTGGTCGGCTTCGGCCCGTGCGGCATCTTCGCCGCGCTGATCCTGGCCGAGATGGGTTTCCGTCCGATCGTGCTCGACCGCGGCAAGGCGGTGCGCGAGCGCACGAAGGACACCTGGGACCTGTGGCGCAAGCGCAACCTGCATCCGGAATCGAACGTACAGTTCGGCGAGGGCGGCGCCGGCACCTTCTCCGACGGCAAGCTGTACAGCCAGATTTCCGACCCGCACCACCACGGGCGCAAGGTGCTGACCGAGTTCGTCAAGGCCGGTGCCCCGGAGGAAATCCTCTACGTCAGCAAGCCGCACATCGGCACCTTCCGCCTGGTGACGATGGTGGAGGCCATGCGCGGGACGATCCAGTCGCTCGGCGGCGAGATCCGCTTCGACCAGCGCGTGGAGGACCTCCTGATCGAGACGGCCGCCGACGGCACGCGCCAGGTCCGCGGCGTGCGGCTGGCCGATGGCGGCGAACTGCGCTCGGACCACGTCGTGCTGGCGGTGGGCCACAGCGCGCGCGACACCTTCGAGATGTTGCATGCGCGCGGCGTCTACCTGGAGGCCAAGCCGTTCTCGATCGGCTTTCGCATCGAGCATCCGCAGTCGGTGATCGACCGCGCGCGCTTCGGTCCGCAGGCCGGTCATCCGCTCCTTGGCGCGGCCGACTACAAGCTGGTCCACCACGGCAACAAACCCGGCCAGAGCGGGCGCTCGGTCTACAGCTTCTGCATGTGCCCTGGCGGCACCGTGGTGGCAGCGACCGCTGAACCCGGACGCGTCGTCACCAACGGCATGAGCCAGTACTCGCGCAACGAGCGCAACGCCAACGCGGCGATCGTCTGCGGCATCACGCCGGAGGACTTCGCGCCCTACGGCGAGGGACCACTGGCCGGCATCGCGCTGCAACGGCACTGGGAATCGCACGCGTTCGCCATGGGCGGCGGCGACTACAGCGCGCCGGCGCAGCGCGTGGGCGATTTCCTGGCCGGACGGCCCACGCGCGAACTGGGCGAGGTGCTGCCTTCCTACAAGCCCGGCGTGCACCTGACCGACCTCGCCACCGCGCTGCCCGACTATGCCATCGGCGCGATCCGCGAGGCGCTGCCGATGTTCGAACGGCAGATCCGGGGCTTTGCCATGCACGACGCGATGCTGACCGGGGTGGAAACGCGCACGTCCTCGCCGGTGCGGGTCAAGCGCAACGACGATGACTACCAGAGCCTCAACACGCGCGGGCTGTTTCCGGCCGGCGAGGGCGCGGGGTACGCGGGGGGCATCCTGTCGGCAGCGGTGGATGGCATCCGCGTGGCCGAGGCGGTGGCGCTTGCGATCACCGGATCGGAATCCCGCGCAGCCTGAAGCCCTCTTCCCGCCGGGGACAGGGTTTGGGTGAGGGGCCCGGGCTCGCGAGGTAGGTCGTCGGCCCTGCAACTCGAAGACCCAAGTTCCCGCAAGAGCAGCCCCCCCCATCACGGCCTCTGCCAGAGCAGACGCGCGGGCGCAGACTCAGTCGGCGTGGCCCTTGCGTCCCAGCCACTTCCCGATCGGCGCCGGATGCCCGAGCAGGTAGCCCTGCCCCAGCTCGCAACCCATGCCCAGCAGCGCCTCGCGCTGGGCCGGCGTCTCGATGCCTTCGGCGATCACCTGGATGTCGAGCGCGCGCGCCAGCGCCAGGATCGCGGCAACCACGGTGGTCGCGGTGGTGTGCTCCTCCTCGCCCAGCGCATGCACGAACGCGCGGTCGATCTTGAGCATGCGCAGCGGCAGCGAATGCAGGTAGCTCAGCGACGAGTAGCCGGTTCCGAAATCGTCCAGCGCCGCGCCCACGCCGATCGCGCGCAGGCGCTCGAGCATCGTGCGGACCTGCTCGGGGTTGTCCAGCAGCGAGCCTTCGGTCACCTCCACGATCAGCCGCCAGGGCGGCAGCCCGGTACGTTCGAGCAGGCGCACCAGGCGTGCATCGAAGTCGCGGTGGCGCAGGTGCAGTGCCGACACGTTGAAGGTCAGGAAGGTGTCCTTGTCCTCCAGCTTGAGGAACCGCTCGCAGCCACGCTCGAACAGCCGCCAGTCGATCGATTCGATGTGCCCGCTGTCATGCGCCACCTTGAGGAAATCGGCCGGCCCCAGCACGCCGAGCTTTGGATGGTTCCAGCGCAGCAGCGCCTCGTAGCCGACCACCGCCCCATCCTCCAACCGGCAGAACGGCTGCAGGTACGGCTCGAACTCGTCGCGCTGCAACGCCTGGCGCAGTTCGCCTTCCATGGTCAGCACGTCGATGACGTTCTTGGCCAGGGTTTCGTCGAACAGTTCGTAGCGCTTGCGGCCCTGGTCCTTGGCGCGGTACAGGGCGATGTCCGCGTCGCGCAACACTTCGTCGGCGGTGACGTAGGTGCTGTCGCCGATGGCGATGCCCATGCTGGCCGACGGTGCCAGCTCGCGCCCGGCAATCTGCATCGGCACGCCCAGCGCATCGAGCACCCGCTGGGCCACCGCCACCGCGGTGGAAGGGATGTCGATGTCCTCCAGCAGGATCGCGAACTCGTCGCCGGAGAGCCGCGCGACCACGTCGGGCTCGCGCACGCAGTCGTGCAGGCGGCGGGCGATCTCCTTGAGGAAGGCATCGCCGGCCAGGTGGCCCAGGCTGTCGTTGATGACCTTGAAGCGGTCCACGTCCAGGTACAGCAACGCGCAGCGGCGGCCCGGCTCGCGTTGCAGGATGGCCAGTACGCGTTCGAGCCGGTCGCGCAGGAAACCGCGGTTGGGCAGTCCGGTGAGCGCGTCGTGCATCACCTCGTGCTTGAGCTGGCTCTGCACGCGCTCGCGCTCGCTGATCTCCTGGCGCAGTTCGGAGGTGCGCTCGGCCACGCGCTGTTCCAGTTCGGCGTAGGCGCGTTGCAGCGAGACCGCGGCGCGGCGGCGGTGGATGCTGTTGGCGATCTGCAATGCGGCGAAGGTGAGCAGTTCCTGGTCGGCCTGGTCGTAGTCGATCGATGCCGTATAGCTTTGCACCGCGACCAGGCCGATCGCCTCTTCGTCGACCCGCAGCGGCACGCCCAGCCAGCACACCGCCGGGCGACCCACGCGGACGAGGTCGACCTCGTCCCGACGCGCGAGCTCCAGCGTGTCCTCATGGAAGGCCAGCAACGGCTGCCCCTTGCGCAGCACGTATTCGGACAGGCCGCGGCCCAGCGGACGCTCCTGCGCCTTGCGCACGCCGGCGTCGACGTAATAGGGAAACACCAGCTTCTTGCGATCGTCCGAGAGCAGCGCGATGAAGAAGTTTTCCGCGTTGATCAGCTCGCCGACCACTGCATGCGTGCGTTCGTAGAACTCGTTCTCGTCGATGTCGGCGGTGGCCAGCTGCGCGAGGTGGAACAGCGCCGCCTGCAACCGCTCGGCACGCTGGCGCTCGAGCACCTCCTGCTGCAGTCCGCGGTTGGCCTCGGCCAGCTCCTGCGTGCGCAGGCGCACGCGCTCCTCCAGTTCGTCCTTGCTCTGCTTGCGCTCCAGCGCGGTGAGCACATGGCTGCCGACGAACTCCAGCAACGTGCGGTCTTCCTCGGAGAAGCCGATGCCGGCCTGGTAGCTCTGCACCACCAGCGCGCCGTGCACCTGGCCCTCGCGCAGCATCGGCACACCGAGCCAGTCGACCGCCTCCGGCCCGGACGGCGCGAAGGTGCCGGTCACCTGCCGGCTGATCTGGTCCAGGCTGCCCATCAGCGCCTTGCCGCCGGTAAGCAGGTGCCAGGTCAACGAATTGCGCATGCTTTCCAGCGACACGTCGTGGCTGGTGTCCGGCGCGTCGGTGTCCTCGGCATCGGCGTAGTAGAGGAACCGCATCGTGCCGTGCTGCGGGTCGCTGCGCACGATGAAGAAGTTCTCCGCGTACATCAGCGTGCTGACGATACCGTGGAGACGCTTGAGCATCTCGGGCATGTCCAGGTCCGAGCCGGCCAGGTCGGAGATGGCGAACAGCGCACGCTGCAAAACCTCCGAGCGCACCAGTTGCTTGTGCGAGTCCTCCAGGTCGGCCAGCTTCAGCGCGCGCTGCAGGTAGGGCCCGGCCAGCTCCAGGAAGGGCTCGAGCCGGTCCAGCAGCGACTCCGTCGGCTGGGCGCGTTCCAGTTCCAGCATCAGGAACGCGCGCTCCTGGGGCAGCAGGCGCAGCAGCAGTTCCTGTCCCTCGCGTACCGGCGCCCGCCCGTTCGATGCCAGCAGCGCCCGGGCGCGGCTGATGCGCCCGTAATCGGGCAGCCGGCCGCTGCTGCTGTAGGCCCGCGGCAGGCCGCTGCCGGCCCAGGCCACGATGGCGTGGCGGCAGCCGGCAAGGTCCTGCGCGAAGGCGGCGACGACCGTGGCGACTTCGGCGGGCGTGGTCGCCTCCACCAGCCGGACCAGCCAGGCGGCCTCGCCGCCCTGCGAGGGCTCCAGCGGCGTGGGGCGCGGGAAATTCATGCACGCACCCCACAGCGGCGCAGGGGCCGATCGCCATCGCGACCGGCCCGTTCGTGCGCCCCTGCCTTGCAACAGCGCCAGTTCATGGGAATGCCGTAACGCCCCCGGTTCCTGCCCATTCTTGTTCCATACCACAAGATCGACCGGCGCGAACCTATCTTGAGTGGCGTGCATGCGGCGCATCGCGACGGCGGGGGCTGCCCGCGCGGGCTAGAATCACGCGATGCTCACCGATGCCACCAAGGACGCGATCCGCGCCTCCTACGCGCGCCTGAAGGAAGGCCTGCCCGGCTTCCGCCCGCGCGCCGCCCAGGGCCGGATGATTGCCGAAGTGGCCAAGGCGCTGGCGACAGAGGGCGGCGCGGCCGTGGTCGAGGCGCCGACCGGCACTGGCAAGTCGATGGCCTACCTGATCGCCGGCATGGAAGTGGCGCGCGCGCAGAAGAAGAAACTGCTGATCGCGACCGCGACCGTGGCTCTGCAGGAGCAGTTGGTCGAACGCGACATCCCGCTCTATCTCAAGCTCGACGGCAGCGAGGCGAAAGTGGCGCTCGCCAAGGGTCGTGGCCGTTACCTGTGCCCGCGTAATCTGGCGATGGCGCGCCAGAGCATGGGCGCGGAAGCCAGCCAGCTGGGCCTGGGTTTCGATGCGGATCTGGCGTTGTGGTCCAAACCGCCGGCCGAGCGCGACAAGCAGGCACTGGCCAAGCTCGCCGGCGCCTTCGAGCGCGGCGAGTGGAACGGCGACATGGACGCCGCGCCCGAACCGGTCGGCGACATGCTGCGCCCCATGCTCACCACCAGCGCCGGCGGCTGTACCGGCCGCAAGTGCATCCACTTCATGCAGTGCCCGTTCTTCGCCGCGCGTCGCGCGGTGGCCGATGCCGACCTGATCGTCGCCAACCAGGACCTGGTGCTCGCCGACCTCACCATGCCCGGCGAGGACGAGGGCTGGGGTGGGGTGATCCTGCCCAAGCCGGCCGAGACGCTGTACGTGTTCGACGAGGCCCACCACGTGCCGGCCAAGGCGATCGACCGCGGCGCCGCCGAGGTGTACCTGGGCGCCAGCGTGCGCCAGTTGAGTCGCCTCGCGCGGCAGGTTCACGCGGCCTATTCGCTGACCGACAAGGAATCCCTGGGGAAGCTCACGCTCGACGCGGGCGATGCGAAGCTGCAGGAGCTGAGCGACGGACTGGAGGAACTGGAGAAGGCGATCCGCCTGTCCTGGCTGCCCGACCCAGCCGAAAACGAACCGATGTACCGCGGCTCGCTCGGCCAGTTGCCGGAGGACTGGGTGCTGCACGCGCAGGCGCTGCACGCGCAGACGGCCGAAATCCAGCGCTGGCTGACCGCCGTGCGCCGCGCGGTGGTGGAGATGACCGACGGCGGCCCGACCCAGGAAGCGCTCTCGCGCGAGCTGGGCATGGCGCTCGAACGGCTGGACCGGCAGGAGCGCACCTGGCGCGCCTGGTCCGGCGACGATGCGGAAAACGCGCCGCCGCTGGCGCGCTGGGTGACGCTCGCCGGCGACCAGCAGCTGGTCTGCCATGCGTCCTCCGTTTCCGCCGGCGGCCTGCTGCGCCACGTGCTGTGGAACAACGCCAGCGGCGTGGTGCTGACTTCGGCCACGCTGAGCGCGGGCGGCAACTTCCGCGGTTTCGCCGACGCCACCGGCCTGCCGGACGACGCGGTCACGCTGAGCCTGCCCTCCCCGTTCGACCTGGCTGCGCAGGCGCGTCTGGAAGTGCCCGCGATCGACGCGCTGCCCGACGCGCGCGAAGCGCACGCCCAGGCGATCTGCGACTGGCTCGCCGACCATCTGGACTGGAACGCCGGCAACCTGGTGCTGTTCACCTCGCGCGCCAAGCTCGACCGCGTGCTGCAGCGCCTGCCGATCGACAAGGTGCGCAAGGTGCGTGCGCAAGGGTCGCTCGGCAAGGCGCAGCTGATCGCCGAGCACATCGCGGACGTCGAGGCGGGCAAGGGCAGCACGCTGTTCGGACTGGCCTCCTTCGGCGAAGGCCTCGACCTGCCCGGCAAGCTGTGCGAGACGGTGGTGATCACCCAGCTTCCGTTCGCCGTGCCGACCGATCCGGTCGGCGCCACCTATGCCGAGTGGCTGGAATCGCGCGGGCGCAATCCGTTCCTGGAAGTGAGCATCCCGGAAGCCACGCGCCTGCTCACGCAGTACTGCGGACGCCTGATCCGCAGCGAGACCGATCGCGGCCGCATCGTGCTGCTGGACCGGCGCGTGGTCACCAAGCGCTATGGCGCAGGCATGCTGCGCGCGCTGCCGCCGTTCCAACGGGTGATCGAGCGCGTCGCATAGGGCGGGCGTGGGGCCACCGGGACGATCCTTTTCCTCGCGCGAGAGCGGCTCGTCGCTGGCGCAGCGGCGCGTTTCGCCAAGTGCCTTCGACTTCGCTCCACCATGCTCAGCGCGAGCCGACGCTGGACCGAAGCCCGCCCTACAATGCCGCGATGCCCATTCTCCGCCTGCACGACTGCCCCGCGCGCCCCTGGAAGAACGGCCTGGGCCGCACCCGCGAACTCGCCGTGGAACCGCCCGCCGCCGGCATGGACGACTTCCTCTGGCGGGTGAGCGTGGCCGAGGTCGATAGCGCGGCGCCGTTCTCCGCGTTTCCCGGTGTCGACCGCACCATCGTGCTGCTGGAGGGCGCGGGCTTCGCCATGGCGCTGGACGATGGACGTACGCATGCGCTGACTGAACCGTTCGCACCCTTCGGCTTTCCCGGTGAGGCGCAGGTGACGGTGACGCTGGCCGGCGGCGCCACACGCGACTTCAACCTGATGGTGCGCCGGGGGTACGCGCGCGGTCGCGTCGCGGTATGGCGCCCGTCCGATGACGTCCGACTGCAGGCGGAGACGGTGCTGCTTTACTGCGCGCGCGGGCGGCTCGAACTGGACGACGACGTGCTGCAGCCAGGCGATGCCTGGTTGCGGTCGGCCACGATCCCGGCACGTTTGCAGTTGGCCCCCGGCGGCGTGGTGCTGGCGGTGAACGTGTCGCCCGTCGGGTGAGCGGCGCGCCACTGCGGTGATGGCATCGTCACGACAGCGCGCCACGGCGCGCCTATGATCGTTCCCCGAACCCGGGGAGAAGCGCGATGCAGCTGATGATCTACGGCCTGTTCGTCTTTCTTGGCGTCCATGTGGTGCCGCTGGTCTTTCCGCGCTGGCGCCGTCGGCAGATCGACCGGTTTGGCGAACGGACCTGGAAAGGCGTGTTCGCACTGGTGGCGCTGGCCGGCCTGGTGCTGACCTGCATCGGTTTCGGCCAGGCGAGGCGGCTACCGTTGGCGCTGTACACGCCACCGCCGTCGATGGATCACCTCAACGCGCTGTTCACCCTGGTCGCCTTCGTGCTGGTCGCGGCCGCGTACGTGCCGCGCAATCACATCAAGGCGGCGCTCGGCCAGCCGATGCTGCTGGGCGTGGTGGTCTGGGCGTCCGGTCACCTGCTGGCCACCGGCCTGCTGCATGACGTGGTGCTGTTCGGCGCGTTCCTGTCCTGGGCGCTGCCGGTGGCCGTCTGGTTGCGCCAGCGCGATCGGCTCGAAGGTGTCGACTATCCCGTCGGCACGCTGCGTGGCGATGCGATCGCGGTGGTGATCGGCGTGGCCGCATGGGCCGTGTTCGCGTTCTGGCTGCACCGCTGGCTGATCGGCGTCGATCCCATGGCCGGCATGCACTGACGGGTGCCGCCAGTCATCTACGCGTCGGCGATCGACCGCGCTAGAGTGCCTTCTTCCTACCACCCGAGGTCAGGTCATGGTCGGTTTCCTGCTCTGGTTGCTGCTGCTCGTATTCTGCTGGCCCCTGGCGCTGCTGGCGCTGGTGTTGTGGCCGATCGTCTGGTTGATCTCGCTGCCGTTCCGGCTGGTGGGCATCACCCTGCATGCGGTGTTCGCCTTCCTCGGCGCACTGCTGATGCTGCCCGCCCGCGTGCTGCGCGGCCGCCCGGCCTGACGTGGACAAGCCGTTCGCACCTGCCTGCGAACGCAACCGCGAACCGATCCTGGACGTCCTGCGCGAGGCCTTGGCACGATGTACGCGCGTGCTGGAGATTGGCAGCGGTACCGGCCAGCACGCGGTGCACTTTGCCGCTGCCATGCCGTGGTTGCGCTGGCAGTGTTCCGACCGCGCCGTCAACTTGCCGGGGATTTGCGCCTGGCTGGACGAGGCCGCATTGCCGAACACGCCCGCACCGATCGAGCTGGACGTGGCGGGCGGCTGGCCCTGTGCACGCTACGACGCGGTGTTCAGCGCCAACACGTTGCATATCATGGGCTGGGCCGAGGTCGTGCGTTTCTTCGCACACCTGCCAGGCATCACCACCGAAGACGCCGTGCTCGCCATCTATGGTCCGTTCAACCAGGACGGTCGCTACACCAGCGACAGCAATGCCGCCTTCGACCGCTCGCTCAAGCTGCGCGACCCGCGCATGGGCCTGCGTGACGCCGCCGCGGTCGACGCCCTGGCGCGTGCCGCGGGCTTCGCGCTACTGGAAGACCACGCGATGCCCGCCAACAACCGTTGCCGAGTGTGGCGCCGGCGCGGCGGCGCCACGCTCGATCCGTCGACCGGCGGTTGAGGGTGTGCTTGACGCGGGATTGATCGCCGCGCGTGCTTCATGGGCGGACCTTCGTCGTCCGGGGAGCCCATGCAACAGCACACAGGCAGGCGATCGTCGCAACGTCCAGCGCGCGCCGCCGTCACCGCGACACGTGGCGTCGAAGCAGTGCCGTGGGTGGACCTGGAGCGCTACATCGGGCGCTGGCACGGCGTGGCCTGGTTGCCGCTACCGTTCCAGCGCCGCTGCATGGGCGAACTCACGCTGGAATACGCGCCGCGAGACGACGGCCTGGTCGCGGTGGTCAGCGCCTGTCGTGGCGAGGACGGCAGGCTGAGCGAAACCCATGGCGTGTTGCGCCAGCCCGAGCCGCTGCGCGAACCGGCCAGGCTGCAGTTGCGCTTCGCCCCGGCGTGGCTGGATCGGCTGCGCTTCGTGTGGCACGAGCATTGGGTGATCGGCCTCGACCGCGATTATCGCTGGGCGGTGGTAGGCGAGCCACGGCGGCGCTACCTGTGGATCCTAGGCCGCGAGCCGCGCATGGACTACCAATTGCTGGAAGAGCTCAAGGCGATTCCGCGTCGCATGGGTTACGACCTGGCGCCACTGCTCGTCTCGCGCCAGCGGTCCGACTGAACGCCGGCGCGTTGCAATTTTTTCTCCAGACGTCAGGATGACCGGAACGTTCTTCCGGTGGACTCCTGCAAAACGTGCGCGCCGTCGACACTCTCACCCCGTGCCCTTGCGGCAACGCCGCCGGTTACGCGCACTGTTGCGGGCCGCTGCACGAAGGCACTCCCGCGCCGACCGCCGAGGCGCTGATGCGCTCGCGCTACAGCGCCTACGTGCTCAAGCGCGAGGACTACCTGCTGGCCACCTGGCATCCGAGTACGCGCCCGGCCCACCTCAAGCTCGCTGCGCAGCAGCCGGCGCCGAGCTGGCTCGGGTTGTCGGTCAGGCGCCACGACGATGGCGGACCGGAGGCCGTGGTCGAATTCGTTGCCCGCCTGCGCTATGGCGGCGGGCGCGCGCAACGCCTGCACGAGGTGAGCCGGTTCCTGCGCGAGGATGGGCGCTGGTACTACGTGGACGGCGAGATCCTCGCCTAGATGCGCACACGTGGGCTCCTCCTGCGCGCGCCACCCTTGTCGGAGCGCGCCTGCAGGTAGCCCTGGCAGTTCAAAACCCCGCGATGCCCACCGCATGAAGCCGCGCGGCGAGCCGCTCCACCTCCGGATGATGGAAGAACGCCCGCAACCGCGCGGCTCGACCCGGACCCACGCCCGGCACGTTCTCCCATGTCGCGGTATCCCGCGCGGCCAGCGCCGGCCAATCGCTCGACTCGGCGTTGCCCGCCGGCGGCATCCCCAGCGCGCGCAACCACGAGTCGAAGCCGGCCGCGTGGGTGCGCTCGAACGCCTGCGCCAGATGCGCGGCACGCGCGGTGCCGATGCCCGGCACGGTAGCCAGCTGCGCGGGCGTGAGGGATAGCCAGTCGAGCAGGCCGCGCACGAGTCGCGCGTCGACCAGCGCCTGCCAGGTCGTCTCGCCCATGCCGTCGATGCGTAGCCCTTGCCGCCCGCCGAGCCATACCAGCCGGGCCAGGAACTGGCGTTCGCAACCGGCGTCCGGGTGCCAGCAATCCAGTCCGTCGCGCGTGGTTTCCGAGGGCACGGCGACGGCGGCGCGCTCGCGGGTACGCCACACGACGCCGTCGAAGCGGGGAATGGTCAATCCGGCCAGCGAGAGCGCGACCTGATCGCCCGGTCGGGCGTCGAGCTTGCGCCAGCGGGCCAGCGATCCGACGCTCACGCGTCGCACCGTACGGTCGTCCAGCACCACCGGCTCCAGTTCCAGCACCACGGCGACGCGGCCGCGCCGGCCACGGCGGAAATCCACCGCGCGCACCGTTGCCAATGCCTTGGCAGGCGGGTATTTCCAGGCGACCGCCCAGTCCGGCGGCGTAGGCTGCCACTCCGTGCCTCGCGGCCGGTGGCCCTGGCGCAGCACGGTACCGTCGGTGGCGAAGGGCAGCGCCTGGCGGTACCAACGCTCGCGCCAGCGACGGACCTGCGCGAGGCTGGCTACCGGCTGTGTCAGTGCTGCGCTGGCGCCGAAACCCATCGCTTCCAGTCCGGCCAGGCGCGCGCGCATGTCGGCCGGTCCGCTCGGCCAGTCCCACACGAACAGGCCGATGTGCGCAGCGGCGTTGGCGTCCAGCGGATCGCGTGCCAGCGCACCGGCCACGTCCGCACGCGCGCGCACACCGCCGTCCGCGGCCTGCCGGTGTCCAGGCAGGCGCCAGACCAGTTCGCCCTGGAGCAGCACGCGTGGCGGCGCGTGCGGAAGGCGCTTCGGGACGGCCGCGATCCGTCGGACGTCGGCAGTCCAGTCCGATCCGTGCAGACCGTCGCCACGGCTGACCGCCTGGCGCAGTCGACCATCGACGTACAGCAGCGTGACGGCCACGCCGTCGGCCTTCGGTTGCACCCACAGGTCGCGGTTGCCGCGCTCGCGCATCCACGCCTGCACGGCGGCGGCGTCGGGGAGCTTGGCCAGGCCGGTCTGTGCGATAGGTGCGCGCACCGGCCCGGTCGCATCGGCCAGGTGGGCCAGCGCGGGCGGCGCCTGGTCGGGAAAGCAGGCGCGCCAGTCTTCGTAGCGGGCGAGCGCCTGGTCGTAGATCGTATCGTCGACAGGCGAATGGCCGGCCGTGCGATAGGCGTGGTTCCAGTGGTCGAGCTGGTCGTGCAAGGCATGCAGCTCGCGCGCGGCGCGCGGCGCATTCCAGTCCGGACAGGCGGCCGCGCACGGCCTGACCAGCAGGCAGGCGGCCAACGCCCACCAGCGCCATCCTTGTCGCATCGACGGTTCCTTCGTGTGTGGCGAGTCCCGCACGGTAGCGGCGCGCCGGTAGCGGGCACAGTGGCCAGGGGCCGTTCCGTCGCGTAGGACGCGCCCGATCGGCAGGTGGGCGATGCCGCAGGGAGCGGTGAGGTTTCGGGCGAGCCCCGGCCCCTCACCCAACCCTCTCCCCGGAGGGAGAGGGCCTCAGATCGCGCGCGGGTTAATGCCTTTCAGGCCGCGGCGGGACCTTCCTGGACAGGCTTACCAAGCCATGTCGCTTTGGCCGTCCGGACGTCCGTCCGGCCCGAACCGTCGCTCGATGATCCGTCCGCCACCCGAGTGGTCGATGAGCACCACCGTGCTGGCGCGGGTGCCATACGCCGACCCGCGGATGAAGGCGGCCGAGAGCGAGCGTTCGCGCTCGCGGCCGATGCCCGTGTCGGGCAGTTGCTCATCGGGCGCCGGTCGTTCGTCCGCCAACGCCGCGAACAGCGGCGCGGCGTCCTCCATGCCTTCGTCCAGCCAGTCCTGCAGTCGCGCCATCAACTGGCGCGTCTTCGGCCAGGGTGTGTTGAAGTCGGCGTTGGACAGCCCATGCACGCCGGGCGTCACCGCCTGCACGCGCGGCGCGGGCCGGTTGCCGAGATAGAAGGCGGCGTGGGCGTCGAAGGTGAGCAGGTTGAACGGGCGATAGCCGGCCGCCGTCTCGCCCAATGCCCGCGCGTGCGCGGTGGCGTCGGGCTGGCCGCGCAGCCAGTCGGTCACCAGCAGGCCACGCGAAAGCCCGGCCTGCGGCACACGCGGATCGCGCACGTTGGTGACCACGCCGCAGCGCCCGCCCGTGCTCACGCCGAGCCAGGTGCCGCCCGCCTCCAGGTCGCGCCCGGCGATCACCGGCATGTCGTCCCAGCGGGCTAGCGGGGCGCTCGGGCGCGCGTGGTACTCGTCGCGATTGCCCGCCAGCACCAGCCGCCAGCGTGGGTGGACGTTCCAGGCGAAGGCGATCAGGCACATGGGATGCTCGGTCGAAGACGGGGAACCCTATTGTCACCCGATAAAAACGGGCGCGCCGGACACCGGCGCGCCCGCAAGGCCCGCGTGCGGGCTCACATCTTGTACTTCACGCCCACTGTGTAGAACCGCCCGACCATGCCCATCTGCGACCACGTCGGGTTGTAGTTGATGCCCGCGTAGTTGGCCGGATCGAACGGCGCGCGGCGATCGAACGCGTTGAGGACCGACGCATAGACCGAGAAATGGTCGTTGAAGTCGTAGTTGCCGGTGAGGTCGAACTGCGTCCATGCGCCGACGTGGCAACTCGGCGGGAACGGATCGCCGTTGTCATCGGTCGAGATGCAGCCCTCGCCCGCATCCGGCGACTCCATGCTGATGCCGCTGGTGTAGTACAGCGTGCCGGTAAGGGTGGCCGGGCCGAACATGAAGCTGTTCGACCAGGTCGCGCGGTCACGCGGCGTACCTGCACCGGAGGACACCGCATAGACGCCGTGGGTGCCGACAAAGCGCTGCACCGTGCCGTCCTGCAAGGTGAGGTTCCACTCGAAGATGCGCGTGGCGCTGAATTCGCTGCGCAGCTTGAGGTTGCCGCCGAAGTCGAAGTTGCCCACCAGGTCCAGGTCCACGCCCTTGGTCTGCAACGCGTTCTGGTTGACGTAGGGCGCCTGCACCACCACCGGCTTGGGCAGCAGCGTCGGATGCTCCGGGTCGGGCACGTCGGGGATGATCGCCGAGCCCGGGGGCAATGGCTGTCCTGCGAAATAGGCGTCCAGCACCGCTTGCGGGTCGAACTGGCCGATCACGCCGGTCTTCTTGATGTCGTAGTAGTCCACCGACGCGCTGAACTGCTCGGTCGGCTGCCACAGCACGCCGAAGGTCCAGCTCTTGGATTTCTCCGGCTGGATGTCGGGATTGCCGATGGTGTCGAAGGCCAGGCCGTACGGGCGGGTGTAGGCGTCGCTGCCGTGGGCCGCCACGTAGTCGTCGGGCAGGTTGTAAGTGGCGAAGCCCTCCGATTCGCTCGAACCGTTTTCGGCAAAGCTCGGTGCGCGGAAGCCCTTGGACCAGGTGCCGCGGATCGCCAGCGATTCGATCGGCTTCCACTTGAAGCCGACCTTCGGCGAGAAGTTGCTTCCGAAGTCCGAGTACTTGTCGTAGCGGCCGGACACGTCCACTTCCAGCGACTCCAGGAACGGCGCATCCAGCTCGACGTAGACGCCCTTCACCGTGCGCTTGCCGAACGTGTGCGCCACGCCCAGGCCTTGTGCCGACAGGCCCGGATTGAGGTCGGGATCGGACTGCTTCTCGCGCCGCAGGTCGATGCCGGTGGCCAGGCCCAGCGAACCACCGGGCAGATCCGCCAGCAGCCGCGTGAGGTGGAAGTCCAGCGACTGCAGGTCCGTGGTCGACTTCTTGTGCAGCACCGGCGCGAGCTGGGCCAGCAGCTCGGGCGAGTTCTGCGTCGGGTCGATGAAGTTGTAGGTGCCGTTGTTGACGGCACTGATCAGCGCGGCGTAGTTGAGGAAGCCATAGTTGTTGACGTCCAGCGAGCTGTGGTTGAGCACCAGTGCGCTGTCGTAGTTCCACTCGCCCCAGATGCCGTGGATGCCGCCGACCAGGCGCACGTTGTCGTTGACGGTCTTCGCCCCGCCCGGGATGTCGCCGAAGGCGTAGGTGATCAGCGCGGGCTGGTTGGGGAACGGGTTGTTCGGGTTGTCCGATCCGTCGGGCAAGGTTGCCGGCAGCACGATCGAGCGGGTGTTGACCGGCGTGCCGGCGCGGATCTGCGGCGGCGTGGCGGCGGCCTCCACCTTGTTGTGGTAGTAGCTGCCGCTGACGTAGGCCTCGCTGTTGTCGCCCACCTTCACGGTCAACCGGCCGTAGACGCCGGCGCGCTCCTGCTTGGGCGCCAGGTCGATGTAGTCGGCGATCTGGTTCTGTTCGCAACCGCTGCCCAGCTCGTTGGTCACGAGCGTCGAGCCCGGTCCGCACGGACGCAATGGCTGCCACAACGCACCGTCGACCGCGGTGCCGGTCTGCTGGCCGCCGGGGCCGGGAACGCCCGGGACGGCCGGCTGCACCATGCCCCAGATCGATCCGGTGTTGAACCCCGGCTGGCCCCAGTTGAGGTCGCTGCCTCCGCCGGGGCTGAGGTCCGTGGTGTTGTAGGGATAATCGCGGTCGCGTGCCCAGATGCGGTCGTCCTTCTGCGCTTCGATGCCGCCGTAGGCGTTCCATCCGTTCTTCTGCAGGTCGCCGCCGCCGAACAACAGGGTGATGCGCCGGGTGGTGCCGCCGCCGCGCTCGGACGTGCCGATCTCGGCGGTTCCCTCCAGTCCCTTGTAGTTCTGCTTGAGGATGATGTTGACGACGCCGGCGATGGCATCGGCGCCGTACAGCGAGGAGGCGCCGTCCTTCAGCACGTCGATGCGCTCGATCGCGTTGACCGGGATCGTGTTGAGGTCGACGAAGGTTCGCTGGCCGTCATCGGCCAGCGGGTAGTTGGTCGAGCGGCGGCCGTCGATCAGCACCAGCGTCGAGTTGACCGTCAGGCCACGCAGGGCGACGCCGGCCGACCCGGCGGCAAAGCCCGCGGTGAAGGCGGTCGGGATCGAACCGCTGTTGTCGGCCGATATCGCACGCACCACGTCGCTGACGGTCTTCAGGCCGCTGCGTTCGATCTGCGCCGCGGTGATCACGGTGACCGGCGAGGGCGTCTCCACGTCGATGCGCGGGATCGCCGAGCCGGTGACTGTGATCGTCTGCAGCTGCTGCGCCTGTTGGGGGTTGGCCTGCTGTTGGTCCTGCGGCGGTGGCGCGGGCACCGGCGTGTCGGCAGGCGGGGTGGTCTGTGCGTAAACGGAACCCAGGGGCGTCAGCAGCAAAGCCAACGCCGTAGCGAGCTTGTTCGCTTTCATGACTCAATCCTCGGTTGTAGGGGTGCGCAATGCGCCCGAGGACTGGTGGTGTATTGCGCACCGCCAGCACTGCAGGCGAGGGGAATTGCGCAGCGGCAGTCTTCCACTTTCCCGGGGTGCTTACAAGCGTTTAACCCCACCTATCGATTTTCGACACAAGTGGCCTTCGTTGGCACGGCGTATGCCTGTATGGACGGCCATTTGCAGGCTGCCATGCGCTTGTCTGCATGGACGTCCATACCGCCATACGCTCACAGCTCCAGGCGCAGCCCAAGCGACATGCTGCGACCCGGCGCCGGCTCGTAATAGCGGCCATTGCCGTCGTTGACGATGACCGAGCCGACGATGCGCCGGTCGAACAGGTTGTCCACCCGCGCGCTCACGTGCAGCCGCGTGCGTCCCAGCGCCATCCCGTAGCCGAGGTCGAGGCCCGTGCGCAGGAAGCCCGGCGCCATGGCGCTGTTGCGATCGTCCACCGGCACCGCGCCCGCGCCGTCGAGTTCGATGCCACCACGCCAGCCGAGCTCACCGCCGCGTTCCAGACGCAGCGATCCGTAGCGCCGCGGCACGCCGGGAATGCGCGTACCGGCCGGCACCGGCAGGTCGGGAACGATGCAGGGCGTGCCGGAACAGGCGAGGAAGCCGCTGCGGAAACGCGCGTCGAGCCACGTCATGCCCAGCTGCAGCCGCCAGCCAGCGCCGAGGTCGCCATCGACCGCCAGCTCCGCGCCCTGCCTGCGGCTGCGGCCCACGTTGCGGTAGGTCGAGCGACCGTCGTGGTTGCTGGCCACCGCCAGTTCGTCGCGGCTGTCCGCGCGGAACAGCGCAAGCTCGACGCCCACGCCATCATGCGGCTGCCACTTCAGCCCCAGTTCCTCGTTGCGGCTGCGCGCTGGCGACAGGTCGAGCGCCAGTCCCGCGCCGCCGTCGCGCCGGTAACCCAGTTCGTTGAAGGTGGGCGTCTCGAAGCCTTCGCCGTAACTGGCGTACAGCCGCACCTGCGCACCGGGCCGGTAGACGACGCCCGCCACCGGCGTGATGGCGCGATAGCGCACCTTGCCGCTGTCGTCCGGATTGGCGGCGGTCACGTAGCGATCGCGCACATGGAAGGCCACCTCGCTATGGCGCGCGCCGAGCAGCAGCGACCAGTGCTCGGCGACATGCCAGTACAGCTGCCCGTACTGGTCGAAGTCGTGTACGCGGTCGTGCTCGTCGCGGCGCAGCGCGCCCACCACGCCGAGGGTGTCGCCGATGAAGTTCTCGTAGCCGCGCCGGTGCTGGTCCTGCACGTCCCAGCTCGTACCCAGCACCCATTCGAGCGGGCGACCCAACGCCTGGCCGCGGTGGGTCCAGCGCGCGTCGGCGCCGCCGTAGCCCCCGTCCAGGTCGACCACGCCACCGGCGCTGAGGGGGCTTTGCTGCGCGAAAGGCGGGATCGACAGCACCTGGGTCACGGCCCGCCGCCCCGCGTAGCCCATCAGGCGCACGTCATCGCGCGCGCCTTCGACGTTCCAGATCGCACCCAGTTGTTGCTGTTGCACGCGCTTGCGCGTGTCGAACGCGAATGCCGCGTCCACCGCCTGGCGCGGATCGGCGTGCCACTGCGCGCGGGTGAGGCCCAGCGGATCCTGCGCCTGTGGTTGCGCCAGCGTGTTGAGCACCAGGGTCAACGTGCGACCGGCGCCCAGGTCGAACCCCAGCCGCGCGTTGCCGGAGGTGCGTTGCGCGCGGCTGTGCGCGCGGTAGCCGTCGGTACGGAAGTGGCCCAGCGCCACGTTGTAGTCGAGCGGGCCGGTAACGCCGCGCGCCTGGGCGTCCACGCGCAGGCTGACGTCGGCACCGGTCCAGGCGTCCAGCGCGCGCACCGGCACCGGCCCGCCCCCGGCGCTCCACACCTGCACCACGCCGCCGGAGGAGTTGCCATACAGCGCCGAGAACGGCCCGCGCAGCACCTCCACGCGATCGGCCGCGGCCAGCGCGACGTGCGAGAGCTGGCCCTGCCCGTCCGGCATCGTGGCGGGAATGCCGTCGACGTACAGCCGCACGCCGCGCACGCCGAAGGTGGCGCGCGCCCCGAAGCCGCGGATGGAGAGTTGTTCGTCCTGCGCGTAGTTCTGCCGGTCGCGCGCCAGCACGCCGGGCACCCCGACCAGCGCTTCGGAGAGATTTACACCCGGCTTGCCGCTGGCGCTGATGGCCACTGGCGCGCGGGACAAGGCGGCGGGCAGATCGAACGGCGGGATGTCCAGCCGCATCGCCTGCACCGGGACCGGCGGCAGTTCGGTCACGGTCTGCGCCACCAATGCCCATGGGCAACTGGCTGCTGCGAGCGCGATCCACTTCCCACGTTTGCCCATCGCACCGCCCGTCCGCTGACGAACGGCCATGGTAGCGGCCGCCCGTGCAGGCGCTGTCGCCGCGCGGACGCTGGCGGGAACGCAGGGGCTTCTGCCCGCCGCTCTCCCACCAGAGCCGTTCGGCTGAAGCCCACCCCGCCCTACGACGCGTCCGCTTCGGGGATAATCGGTCCCCATGCGCCGACCCGCCCCTCGTGCCCTCGCCCTCCTGTTGACCGTTGTCGCGCTGGCTGCTGCCGTGCCGGCGATGGCACAGCAATCCTCGCTCCACAAGCAGGCTCAGGCCAAACAGCAACTGGCCGAACTGCGCAGCAGGATGGAAGCCCTCGCCCGCGAGCAGGCACAGACCGCCGCTCGTCGCGACAGTGCCAACGCCGAACTCGCCCGCCAGGCCAACGCCCTGGCGGATGCCGCCCGCGCACTGCGCGAAACCGATGCCGCGCTGGCGGCCAAGCAGCAGGAGCTGGACCAGCTCCAGCAGCAGCGCGACGAACTCCAGCAGCGCCTGGCCGGCCAGCGCGCCGCCATCGCCGACCTGCTCCGCGCCACCTACACGCTTGGACGCGGCACCGACCTGCGGCTGCTGCTCGGCGACCAGGATCTCGCGCAGATCGCGCGCACGCTGGCCTATTCGAAATATTTCCAGCAGGACCGCGCCGCGCGCGTCGCCGCCTTGATGGGCGAGCTCAGCCATCTGCAGCAACTGGAGGCCGGGATCACGGCCGAGCAGCAGGCCCTGGCCGCCACCCGTGCCGAACGCGCGGACAAGGCCAGTACGCTGGCGAACCGGCGCGCCGCGCAGCAGAAGCTGGTGGCCCAGGCCAATGCCAAGTACAAGGACGAGACCCAGCGCCTGGCGGCGATGAAGCAGAACGCGCAATCGCTGGACCACCTGGTCGACAAGCTGCAGCGCGCCATCGACGATGCCGCGCGCGAGGCCGCCCGCAGCGATCGCGCCAGCCCCGCCGCGCCCAGCCGCGCCGGCGGCAAGGCCGACATCCGTGGCAACCTGCCCTGGCCTGCGACCGGCCCGGTGGTGAGCTACGGCAACGGCGTGTTGATCAAGGCCGACGGCGGCAGTGAAGTGCATGCCGTGGCGCGCGGCCGCGTGGTCTATGCCGCGTTCCTGCGTGGCTACGGGTTGCTGGTCATCCTCAACCATGGCGATGGCTGGCTGAGCATGTACGGCAACAACGAGAGCCTGCTGCACAGCGTCGGCGACCAGGTCGAGGTGGGCGAGGCGATCGGCACCGCCAGCCCCACGACCGGCGTCAACACCGGCGTGTATTTCGAACTGCGTCACAAGAACAAGCCGGTCGACCCGCGCGGCTGGCTGGCCAAGCGGCGTTGACGCCCTTCTTTCCACGCCACCGGCTAGTTTTGAACGACCGCGCGGCCGCGCGGTCGAAATCCGCCGGATACCCAGGAGTCTTCGCATGCATCCGATCCCCCGTGCCCTGGCCTGCGCCGTGACCGCCGCGCTGGCGTTCGCGCCGCTGCACGCACAGCAGGCCCCGGCCGCCGCAGCGAGCACGGCGGTGCCGGCCAAGGCCGCCAGCGCGCCCGATCCGGTCGACCTGGACGACGTGCGCAACTTCAGCCGGGTCTACGAAGTGATCCGCCAGGCCTATGTCGAGCCGGTCGACAACAAGACGCTGATGAAGGCGGCGATCAGCGGCATGCTGAGCGGGCTGGATCCGCACAGCGAATACCTGGACAAGCAAGGCCTGCAGCAGCTTTCCGAGGACACCACCGGCCAGTACAGCGGCCTGGGCATCGAGGTGCTGGAAGTGGACGGCACGCTGCGCATCGTCGCGCCGATCGACGATACCCCGGCCGCGCGCGCCGGCATCAAGCCCGGCGACACCATCGTCAAGATCGATGGCAAGGCGGTCGATCCGGACAACGTGGACGACATGTTCAAGCGGCTGCGCGGCGAGCCGGGCAGCAAGGTCACGCTCTCCATCCTGCACGAGAACAGCGACCAGCCGGTCGACATGCCGCTGGTGCGCGAGCAGATCTCGGTGACGAGCGTGAAGCTGCGTGAGCTGCAGCCCGGCTACGCCTACATCCGCATCAGCCAGTTCCAGGAAGACACCGCCGACGACCTGGAGCGCAAGTTCGCCGATTACGTGGCCAAGCACGGGCAGCCCAAGGGCGCGGTGCTCGACCTGCGCTCCAACCCCGGCGGCTTGCTCACCTCGGCTGTGGCGGTCAGCGACGACTTCCTCGACGCGGGCGGTATCGTCAGCACGCGCGGACGGCTGGCCGATGCCAACATGAAATTCGACGCGCACCCGGGCGACCTGCTGCAGGGTGCTCCGATGGTGCTGCTGGCCGACAACGGCACCGCCTCGGCGGCGGAGATCGTCGCCGGCGCGCTCAAGGACGACCATCGTGCGCTGATCGTGGGGCGGCGCACCTTCGGCAAGGGCGTGGTGCAGACCGTGCTGCCGCTGGATGCCGACCACGCGGTCAAGCTCACCACGGCGCGCTACTACACGCCCAACGGCACCTCGATCCAGGCCGAAGGCATCAAGCCGGACATCGCGCTGGCCGAGCTCACCGTCAACCAGGCCGACAGCGAGCCGGAGCTGATCAGTTCCGAAGCCGATCTCAAGCATCACCTGGCCAACGAGAACACCGCCGCCGCGCAGGACATCGACAACGACGGCAGCGCGGACAATGCCAAGCTCGCCACCCAGGACTACACGCTGGCGCAGGCGTTGAACATCCTCAAGGGGCTGGCGCTGGGGCATCGGCCCGACGCCGTGCAGTAACCGCCCTGCTCCCTTTCCCCGACGGGGAGAGGGAGCTGACATCGCGCTATTCGGAAGCCTCGTCGCGCGGCTTGACCAGCCAGCGCACCGCCAGCACGCCCAGCTCGTAGAGCAGGCACATCGGCACGGCCAGCATGATCATCGAGGTGATGTCCGGCGGCGTGATCACCGCGGCGATCGCGAAGGCGCCCACGATGGTGTAGCGGCGCACGCTGCGCAGCTTGGCCACGTCCACCACGCCGACCGCGGCCAGGATCACCACCGCGACCGGGACCTCGAAGCACAGGCCGAAGGCGAAGAACATCAGCATCACGAAGTCGAGGTAATGCGTGATGTCGGTCATCATCTCCACGCCCACCGGCGTCACCGCGGTGAGGAAGCGGAACGCCGCCGGCAACACCAGGAAATAGGCGAACGCACACCCGACGTAGAACAGCACCAGCGCTGCCAGCAGCAGCGGTCGCGCAAGCCGCTTCTCGTGCTTGTACAGGCCGGGGCTGACGAACGCCCACAGCTGGTAGAGGATCACCGGCATGCTGATGAACAGCGCGGTGTAGAAGGCCAGCTTCAACGGGGTAATGAAGGGGCTGGCCACCTCGGTGGCGATCAGGTGCGCGCCCCGCGGCAGGTGAGCCACCAGCGGCGCGGCCAGCAGCGTGTAAAGCCGGTTGGCGAAGGGAATCAGCGCCAGCAGCACGATCAACACCATCGCGCAGGCCTTGAGCAGGCGCGAGCGCAGTTCGATCAAGTGCGAAAACAGCCCCTGCTGCAGGTCGACCTGCGGCTCGGGCTCAGGCGATGCCATGCGGATGTTCCTTCACCGGGGCGTGCTCCGGGTCGTCGGCGAACAGGTCGCCGGTACGTGTGTCGCGCTCGGGTGGCGGCTCGTCGTCACCGTCCGTGGGCTCCCCGGGCAACCGGGCGTGTGCAAGCTCCGGTTCGGGCTCGGTGGCCGGAACCGGCGCGGCCGTCACCGAACCGACTGCCTCGCGCACTTCACGCGCGGTGGCATTCATCTGCGCCTGCGCGGCTTCGGCACGCGCGGCGGCCTCGCGGGCGGTGCGCTTGATCTCCTCGATCTCCAGCTCGCGCTCGACCTCGGTGCGCACGCTGTCCCAGGTGTTGCGCACGCGGCGTATCAACGCGCCGGCGGTGCGCGCCGCGCCGGGAAGCTTTTCCGGGCCGAGCACCAGCAGCGCAATAAGCGCCAGCAGCAGCATCTTGCCGAAGCTGATCTCGATCATCGCCGCGCCACCGCGCGCTTACTTGGTTTCGCTGGTGTCGCGCGCCTTGCTGGCGGTGGCGTCCGCGGCCGGCGGGTCGGCGCGCAGCTGCTCCTGCGCCTTGCGCTTGGCCTCTTCCTCATCGTCCTCGCCCTGCATGGCTTTCTTGAAGCCGCGCACGGCGTTGCCCAGATCCGGGCCCATCTTCGCCAGCTTGCCGGTGCCGAAGATCACCAGCACCACGACGAGCAGGATGATCCAATGCCAAAAACTGTCCAGACCCATGACTTCAAACCTCTGACGGACTGTGCCGAAAACCGTTGGGGTTGCCAGCGCTATGCCAGCAACGGGATCAACGCGCAGTGTACTCCTCGAGCTGGTCGCGGAAGTCCACGACCGGGCCCGGCACGTTGACGACGCCGCCTTCGAAGATGCGCCGCGGCGTGATGCCGGAGCCGTACACGGCCTCGTTGGCGTCGTAGTCGATACGCAGCACCGAGCCGTCCAGCGCCACGCCGGCGAACAGGCCGCGCGAGCGCGAGTAGGAATAGATCTCCGCCTTCATCTGCGCGTCGGTGGCTGCGCTGGCGGTGCGGCCCACCGGGCCGGCCGCGGCGGCGGCATCGGCGCCGAGGGTGAACTTGCCGTTGACGATCGAGTCCACGCCGCGCTGGGTGCGGAACACCAGCACCACGTCGGTCGAGGACACGCCCGCCTGGAAGCCCACACTGCCGCCGGTGAGGGTGATGAAGCTGGGATTGGACCAGGTGCCGTCCGCACTGCGTACCGAGATCAGCCCTTCGCCGCGGCGGCCGCCGAAGATGAAGCCGGCCTTGACCATGTCGGGGATCACCGCGATCGCCTTGGCGTTGCCCAGCAGGTCGTTCGGGATCGCCTTGTCCGGCGCCTGCATGATCTCGTGCAGCACGCGCACCGCGTTCTGCGCGCGCACCAGCGGCGGGTCCTCCGCGTGGGCGGCCATCGCCGGCAGCAGCAGGGTCAATGCGATCAGCGAGCTACGACGCAATGCCTTGAACATGGAGAACTCCTTGCGCAGGGAAAACGGGGGGTGCGGCAACGGTGCCCGGGGGGCGTCCGGCGGCTTGTGGCAGACTCCACCGCCTGCACGCCGCCGACGCCTTCGATGCCACAGCGCGACCACTATACCGGCCCTTCAGACCACGCCCCTGACCGGAACGTTCAGCCGGGTGCGACCGGCGTGCTGCTGGTCAACCTCGGCACGCCGGAGGCGCCGACGGCGCGTGCGCTCAGGCCCTACCTGGCCGAGTTCCTCTCCGACCGCCGCGTGATCGATTACCCGCGCTGGCTGTGGTGGCCGATCCTCCGGGTGATCCTGGCGATCCGCCCGCGCCGCTCCGCGCATGCCTATGCGCGGGTCTGGACCGAGGCCGGCTCGCCGCTGCGCGTGCTTAGCGAAACACTGGCCATCGCGTTGCAGGCGGAGCTCGGCGACCAGGCGCGTGTCGCGCTGGCGATGCGCTACGGCGCACCGTCCGTCGCGACCAAGATCGCCGAACTGCAGGCTGCCGGGGTGCGCCGGTTGCTGGTGCTTCCGCTGTATCCACAGTATTCGGCCACCTCCACCGGCTCGGTGATCGACGCGGTGGCCGACACGCTCAAGCAGCTGCGCTGGCCGCCGGAGCTGCGGGTGGTCAACGACTACCACGAGGACCCGGCGCACATCGACGCGCTGGCCACGCGCATCGAACGCTGGTGGGAGGCCAACGGCCGCGGCGAGAAGCTGCTGCTGTCCTTCCACGGCATTCCCGAGCGCTACGTGCGCCTTGGCGATCCCTACCTCGCCCAGTGCCAGGCCACGACGGCGCGGCTGCGCGCGCGACTGGGCCTGGACGAAACGCAGCTGCTGCTGAGCTTCCAGTCGCGCGTGGGCCGCGAGCCGTGGCTGCAGCCCTACACCGATGCCACCGTGCGCCAGCTCGCCGGCGAGGGCGTCAAACGCCTGGACGTGGCCTGCCCCGGGTTCGCGGTGGATTGCCTGGAGACGCTGGAGGAAATCGCCATGCAGAACCGCGATTTCTTCATCGCCGCCGGTGGGCAGGAGCTTCGCTACATTCCCGCGCTCAACGATTCGCCCGAGCAGGTGGCGAGCCTGGCGGCGCTCATCCGCCGGCATGCACAGGGTTGGCCGGGTTTCACTTCCTAGCGTTCGGCGACGATCCGGTGCACCTGTCCATGCATTCCCGGCGAACGGGGGAGGTTCGACGCATCACCCTTGCGCCTGCTGCATGCCAAGCCCGCGCTCGACGCGTGCGAGCACGCCGGCCAGCGGCGTGCGCAGCAGCAGCGCGCCCAGGGCCAGCCCAAGCGCATCGGCCGCCAGGTCCCACACGCTCGCGTCCTTGGGGTTGTGGGGCCACTGCGCCAGCTCGATCAGCAAGCCGAACAGCAGGCAGGCGGCCGCCACGCCCAGGCGAGGGCGCGGCCGGTGATAGAGGTTGCCCCACCAACCCATCAACGCCGCGAAGGCGACCATGTGCAACAACTTGTCGCCTTCGGGCAGGGCCAGCGCCATGGCGGTGAGATGGCGCGTCGCCGGCAGCAGCGCGATGGCCGCCACGGCAACCATCAGCAGAACGCCGAGCACGACCCAGCCGCGATGCCAGCGCAGGGGCGCCGCCCCCCTCACCAGTGCGTTCACAGCCGTCCGCCATGGTCCGCGGCGAGCAGTTCGGCGGCCAACGGCAGGGCGGGCAATCCGCGTGCGAACAGCATGGCCTGGAAGCGCTCGCCCATCTGTTCGGGCATGGTCAGCCGGCGCACTTCCTGCGCCAGGCGGTGGCGGGCAAAGTCGTCGCCGGCCTGCGCGTGTACATGCTCGAAGGCCGACTGCAGGCCACTGGCCAGCAGGAACTGCGCCTGCGGCAGGTACGCCGCCACCCCGAAGCCGGCGCTGTTGCCGGCCTCGGCCAGCGCAGTGAAGTCGACCGACGCGGTCAGGTCGTTCAGGCCCGGGAAGTGGAACGGATCGCCGTGCGCGTGGTGGCGGTAGTGCGCCATCAGCGTGCCGTCGCTGCGTTCGGGCAGGTAGTACTCGCGGCGCACGTAACCGTAGTCGATGAACAGCATCAGCCCCATCTCCAGCGTGCCGGCGACCGCCTGCACCCAGTACGGAAGCTGCGGCAGCACTTCGGAGCGGTAGCCGTTTTCGAAAGGCTGCCCCAGGTCGCGTTCCAGGTGGCGCACGGCGCCGGCGACCAGGGCATCGGCCGGACGGTCGGTGCGCATCAGGCGGCCCTCGCCATCCAGCGCGACGTGTTCCTCGTAGACCTCGCCGGCGCGTAGGGTGAAGCGTGTGGTCGGCAGCGCGTCGACCACCTCGTTGGCGAACAGCACGCCGCGCCACGCTTCCTCGGGCGGGCGGTCGAGCCACGCCACGCGGGCGTTGAGCTCCGCCGGCAGCGCGGCGGCGAGGCGTTCGCGCTGGCGCTCGCGCAGGTCGGCGCTGGGCTCCAGGATCAGGTAGCGGCGCGGCAGCGTGCCAGCCTCGGCGAGGGCGAGCAGCACGGTTTCGGCGAAGGCGCCGCTGCCGCCGCCGAGCTCCAGGAAATCGGCCTGCTCGCCCAGCATCGCCAGCACCGGCTGCACCGCGTTGGCGACGCAGCGCGTGAACAGGTTGCCCAGTTCCGGCGCAGTCACGAAATCGCCTGCCTCGCCGAACTTGGTTTTGCCGGCGCTGTAGTAACCCAGGCCCGGCGCGTACAGGCAGCGCTCCATGTACTGGGCGAACGGCATCGGCCCGTGCGAGACGATCTGCTCGCGCAGGAGCTGCAGCAGGCGGTCGGAGTGCGCGCGCTCGTCGGCGCCGGGATCGGGAAGTCGTGAGGCCATGCGGTCAGGTGCTTGGATGAAACCGGAAGGGTAGCCGATGCCATGTCAGTCCAGCGGCAACGCGCGCCGTACGGGCGGTCAGAAATCCTTCTGCAGGCTCAGATACACCGCGCGCCGCGGAGCGAACTGCGGCGCGCCCACGCCGATGCCGCTGCCGTCGCGC
Organism: Frateuria sp. GZRe14; assembly: GCF_051900395.1. Classification (NCBI taxonomy): domain Bacteria; kingdom Pseudomonadati; phylum Pseudomonadota; class Gammaproteobacteria; order Lysobacterales; family Rhodanobacteraceae; genus Frateuria; species Frateuria sp. GZRe14. The sequence goes on from NZ_JBHZGJ010000002.1 coordinate 359,946, forward strand.
AGCTCGTAGCTGCGATCCAGCGCGTTGATCAGCGCCAGCCGGGTTTGGAGGTCGCCCAAACGCCCCACCGTGAAGTCGTGCGCCACGCTCAGGTTGAGCTGGAAATACGCCGGCAGGTGATCGCCGTTGGGTACCGCGCCATCACGTCGCAGGCCGCTGCCGAAAAGGTAGTCCGCGCCGACCTGCGTGCGCTCGCCGAGCGCGTAGCTGATGCCGCCGGAGGAGGCCAGCGTCTGGTCATGGTCGAGGTGAATGTAATGCTGGGCGATGTAGGCCAGGTCGTCCGGATCGAAGTTGTACTGGCTGGTGATGATGCCCTTGCCGACCGCCTTGCTGGCCGCGAAATTGAAGTAGGCCGAGATCGGACCTGCGCTGTAGTCGGCGGTGAATTCGACGCCCTTGACCCGGCCCTTGGCGAGGTTAAACGTCGAGTAGACCAGCGCCGAGCCGAACTGGCCCTCGTCCTGCAGGCGGTCGACCTTGCGGTAATAGGCGTCCACGCCGAGCGTCCACGGCCCCAGCACCTGCTGCACGCCGGCGTCGAAATAGTCCGAGCGCTCGGCCAGCGGCGTGTTGTTGCCCAGGTCCGGCACCGCGTTGGTGGTGCCGTCGAAGCGGGCGATGTTCTCGCTGGTGATCATTTCGGTGGCTGGTGGCGTGAAGTAGCGCGCATAGCCGGCGTGCACCGCCGTGTTGCCGGTGGCCTGCCAGACCAGTCCGACGCGCGGACTGAGCTGGCTCTCGGTGCGTTCCAACCGGTAGCGGTCGCCGCGCAGGCCGAGGTTGAGGGTCCAGGTCTCGCCAAGGCTCCATTCGTCCTGCACGTATGCCGACCAGGTCTTCGCCGTGAGGCGGTTCGCGTCGAGGATTTCCTGCGGCGTGGTGCTGGCCTGGCCGCCCTGGGCGTCGGCGGGGAACACCCAGGCGTCGTTGCCGCTGCCGGCACGCTCGAAGCTGCCGTAAAGGCCGTAGCGCAGCGTGTGGGCGCCACCCAGCGGCGTGGCGAAATCCGCCTGCAGCGTGCTTGCGCGGTTGCTGCGGGTGACGGCGGAGGCGACGCCGTTGAACATCAGCTCGCCGGTCCGGTCGGGGGTGTAGTCGACGTCGGTGTAGCGCTGGCCGAGCGACACCTGGTAACCCGTATGGCCGAGCTTGCCCTGCAGCGCGAGCACGCCGAAGCGTGTGTTTTCCCGCTGGCGGGCGTCGAGCAGGGACGAATCGAAAGTCGTGCGGTCGAGATAGCCGAACTGCGGCTGCTGGCCGGGCACGTTGGGGATCTCGAAGCGGTTGTTGGCGGTGCCGAACAGGAAGTTCAGCCGCGTGTCGGCATCGATCAGATAGCTGACGTCGCCGAAGCTCTTGAGCTGGTCGGTGTGGTCGTGGATCGGCTTGCGGCTGGCAGTCGGGTTCTCGATGCCCGCATCGCTTTCCAGATGGTTGGCCGTGAAGAAACCGCTCCAGCGGTCGCTGCTGCCCCACAGCGCGACGTTCGGGTTGAGCGTGCCGAACGAGCCTCCCGTGATGCCCACGCTGCCGCCATTGCCGAGCTGGTGGCCGCTCCTGGTGGTGATGTCGACCACCGCCGCGGTGCGTAGCCCGTACTGCGCCGGCAGCGCGCCGTCGAGCAGCTTCATGCTCTGGATCGTCCGCGCATCCAGCGTCTGGCCGAAGCCGGAGATCGATTCGGGAATGATGACCCCGTTGATGCGGTACTGCAGGTTGCCGTGATCGCCGCGCACGTGCAGGCCGCCGTAGGAATCCTGCACCACGCCCGGCGCCTGCAGCAGCACCTGGTTGACCGGCGTGGCCGCGCCGAGCGGCAATTGCGCGATGGCTTGCCGGTCGATCACGTACTGGCTCGAGCCGGTATCGGGCGAGAGCGTATTGCGCGCCAGGTCCAGCGCTGCGCTGACGTCGATCGTGCCCAGCTCGTGCACCTGCTGCGGGGCCGGCGGCGCCTCGGCGTCGCCGGTCGTGGCATCGCGCGGCGTGGTGGCGGCGAAGACGGGACTCAGGGCGCAGGCAAGGCTTAGGGCGAGCAGCGTACGGGGCATCGGCAGTATTCCAAGGGAGGTTGGCAGGTGATGTTATAACGTAACAATTCGGCTCGCCATCTGCCCCGGGCCAGAGGTCATGCCTCATCGCGCCGCATGCCCCATTCACGGCCAGTCACCCACACTGGGCTTCCCGCCTGCAGGAGCACCCATGGCCGACTCGCCGACCCAGGTTCCCGCCGTGCCCGCGCCGATCGAGCACAGCCGCATTACCGCGGCGATCCTCGATTTCGCCAGCCAGATCCCCGGTAGCCACGTCCACCGGGGCCTGCACCCGGAGGCGAAGGCGCGCGAACTGGCCGCCCAGGCCTCGCGCAAGGCGGCGCTCACGGCCGGTTCGCTGGCGCTGCCGCCGGGCCCTCTCGGCTGGCTGACGGTGTTGCCCGAACTGGTGGCGATCTGGCGCATCCAGGCGCAGATGGTCAGCGACATCGCAGCCGCCTACGGCCAGCACGCCAGCCTGGGCCGCGAGCAGATGCTGTGGTGCCTGTTCCGCCACACCGCGGCGCAGGCGTTCCGCGATCTGGTGGTGCGCATGGGCGACCGGCTGCTGTTCCGCCAGCTTTCGGCCACGCTGGCCGAGCGCGTGGCCAAGCGGATCGGCGTGAGCCTGTCGCAACGCGCGGTCGGCGCCGGCATCTCGCGCTGGCTGCCGGTGATAGGCGCCGCGGGCGTGGGCGCCTACGCCTGGTACGACACCCGCAGCGTGGCGCGCACGGCGATCGACCTGTTCGGCAGCGGCACCCTGGTGCGCACCGAACCGATGGCGATCCCGGATGACGGGACCGAGCCGGACGATGTCATCGAACCGGACGCCCCACCGCCGCCGTGACGCCCGGCTCCCTTTGCGGCAAGCTCGCCGCATGAGCATCCAGCATCCCCGCCCCGTCGCACTGGTCACCGGTGGCGCCCGCCGCGTCGGTGCCACCATCGCCCGCACGCTGCACGCGGCCGGTTACGACCTCGCCCTGCACTACCGCCACTCCGCCGACGAGGCTGCCGGGCTGCTGCGGGAACTGGAGCGCGCGCGCGCCGGCAGCACGCTGGCGGTACAGGCCGACCTTGCCGCGGTCGAGCGCCTGCCCGCGCTGGTGGAACAGGTGACGTCGCGCTTCGGGCAGCTCGACGCGCTGGTCAACAACGCGTCGGCGTTCTTTCCCACGCCCGTGGGCAGCGCCACGGCAGCGCAGTGGGACGAGCTGTTCGCGTCCAACGCGCGGGCGCCGTTTTTCCTTGCCCAGGCCGCGTGGCCGGCGCTGCGCGAGTCGCGCGGGGCCATCGTCAACCTGGTGGACATCTACGCCGAGCGCGCGCTGGCCGGCCACCCGATCTACGTCATGGCCAAGGCCGCGCTGGCCGCCATGACGCGCACGCTGGCGCAGGACATGGCGCCGGAGGTGCGCGTCAACGGCGTGGCCCCTGGCGCGGTGCTGTGGCCGTCCGAAGGCAAGGACTACGACGACCGCGCCGCGATGCTCTCGCGCACGCCGCTGCAGCGCGCCGGCGCGCCGGAGGACGTCGCCTCCGCCGTGCTCTGGCTGCTGCGCGACGCACCGTTCGTCACCGGACAGATCATCCGCGTCGATGGCGGCCGCACGCTGGCGGTGTAGGCACCGTTTGTCGCAGGAGCCCCACCCGTGGCTCCTGCGATCGCCTTACTTCTTCGGACGGAAGGCGCCCTGCAGCAGCGCCGGCTCGAAACCGGCACCGCTCTCGCCGACCTCGGCGTAGCGGTACAGCGCCGCCGCGTAGATGCCCTGCAGCGAGGCTTGTACCAGGCTCAACAGCATCAGCGCGACCACCACCACGACCACCGCCGCCACCACCACCGGCATCGAATGCAGCGCGAAGGCGCCGCTGACCAGTAACGCGCCGAGCAGCACGGCCATGAAGGTCATCAGCCCGAACGCAGCGCCCAGGCCCACGGTGCCGATCAGGTTCTCGCCCCAGGTGCGCTTGAGCAGTTCCACGCTGCGCTTGACCGCATCGACCGGCCCCACCGCCTGGCTCGCCAGCACCGGCACCACCAGGAAGGTCGCCACCGTCCACGCCAGGCCGAGCAGGCCGGCGACCAGACGGCCGACCAGGCCCAGCCGCTCCTGCAGCGCCCGCAGGAACAGGCCCACGGTGGCGGCGATCAGCGCGTAGCCCAGGATGCTGGCCCAGCGCGAGCGGGCCAGGGCCAGGCCATCGGACAGGCTGGTCGGCTCGCCGCGCAGGTGGCGCAGCGCGCAGCCGGCCAGCGCGGTGTTGAAGAACACGATCACGAAGTACTGCACCAGGTAGAAGGCGAACATCAGCAGCCAGGTCGCCGCCGACCAGTGCTCGCGGTCGAGCGTGCGGCCGTCGCTGGCGATCACCGCCAGCGCGACCGGCACCAGGAAACTCGCCGCCACCACCAGCGAACACAGCCCGGAGAGCAGCGGAAAGGCCAGCAGGGCCTTGTCCGACCGCAATACCGCGGCGCTCGCCTTCATCAATGCCCAACTGCGCGCAAACTTGCCGGCCATGCGTTTCCCCCTTCGATCCGTGAATACCGGACGCCTTTCTAGCATCGGCTCCGCGCGCGCGACAGTGGCTGCGAGCCTGCGGCAGCAACCTTAGGAGGCGACCGCGTGCGCCCGCTCGCACCCAACGGCGCTCCTACAAGGGAGTCGGCGCAAGCGGTTCGCTATGCTGCGGGAACGCCGCCCACAGTTCGGCCATGCTGCGTCCATCCAGCGGATGACGCAGGTCGGGCGCGATGTCTGCCAGCGGCTTGAGCACGAAGGCGTGGCGCAGTTCCTTGCGCGGGATCTGCAGGTGACCGGAACCTTCGAGCACGCGCTGGTCGTAGAGCACGATGTCCACGTCCAGCGTGCGGTCGGAATAGCGCGGCACGTCGCGGCGGCGGCCGTGGCGATCTTCCAGCGCATGCAGCCAGTCGTTCAGCGCTTCCGGTTCAAGCTCGGTGTCCAGCGCCACCGCGAGGTTGACGAAATCGCTGCCCTCGAAGCCCACCGCACGGCTGCGGTAGGCCGGCGACACGTCGATCGCGCCGAAACGCACGCGCAGTTCGTCCAGCGCCGCACGCAGGTGACGCTCCGGTTCGAGGTTGGAACCCAGGCTCAGGTAGGCGCGTCCCATTGCCTCAGGCCCCGGCCAGCGCGCGGGCACGCGCGGGTGACGCCAGCGCCGCGCGCACGTCCTGGCCCGAGGGCTGCTGGTACAGCGCCAGGCCGAACTCGGGCAGCAGCGCGAACAGGTGCTCGAAGATATCAGCCTGGATGCCTTCGTACTCGGCCCACGCCGTCGTGGCGGTGAAGCAGTACAGCTCCAGCGGTACGCCTTGGGCGACGCCGTCGAGCTGGCGGACGATGCAGCTCAGGCCGCGGTGGATGCGCGGATGGCCGTCCAGGTAGGCCTGCACGTAGGCACGGAAGGTACCCAGGTTGGTCAGCCGGCGTCGATTGGCCGGCAGCGTGGCGGCCTCGCCCAACGTCTGGTTCCACTGCGCAAGGTCGCGCGTCTTCGTCGGCAGATAGTCGGCCAGCAGGCGCAACCGGGCCAGGCGCGCGATCTGCGCCTCGTCCAGGAAGTGCACGCTCGCGGCGTCGATGTGCAGCGCACGCTTGATCCGCCGCCCGCCGCTCTCCTGCATCCCGCGCCAGTTCTTGTACGGCTCGGACATCAGCCGCCAGCTCGGGATGCTGGTGACGGTCTTGTCCCAGTTGCGCACCTTGATCGTGTGCAGGGCGATGTCGATCACGTCACCGTCCGCGTTGAGCTGCGGCATCTCGATCCAGTCGCCGACCCGCAACAGGTCGTTGGAAGACAGCTGCACCCCGGCGACGAAGCCCAGGATGGTGTCCTTGAAGATCAGCATCAGCACGGCGGACATCGCGCCCAGGCCCGACAGCAGCAGGCCCACCTGCTTGCCGGTCACCGCCGCGATCACCACCAGCGCACCGACCAGGTACAGGCCGAGCTTGGTCAGCTGCACCGCGCCCTTGATCGAGCGCTGTTGGCCCACCGTCGTCTGCCGGAACACGTCCTCGGCCGCCGACAGCGCGGCGTTCAGCGCCATCACCACGCACAGCACCACCAACGCCAGCATGGCTTTGGCCACTGCCGCTTCGACCGCAGCGGGCACGCCGGGGACCAGCGCGATGCCGTAGGAAAGCGCGAGCGGCGACGCCAGTCGCGCCAGCCATCCGAAGGCCCCGTGCTGCAGCAATGCATCGTCCCAGTGCCAGGCGGTGCGCCGCGCGACACCGCACACCAGCCGCAGCAGCAGGCGCCGGCACAGCTCGCCGGCCAACCACGCCAGCGCCAGCACAGCCAGCACACCCAGCAGGGTGCGCATCCAGGGAAGATCGATCAGTTGGGACAGGGAAGGCATGCGGTCTCCTTTCGGCCGGTCGCACGCGGCACGCCACGGCCGCGGCGGACGACGCCGCGCAGGCGCCGCCGATGGGATTACTGCGGGCGCGTGCCGCGTTCGATGCGCACGCCGACCGAGCGCGCGCCGCGCACGGCGCCGGGCTTGGACAGCTTCAGGCGCACCCAGGTCACGCCGAACTCCTCCCGGATGATCGCCGCGCAGCGCTCGGCGAGCGTCTCGACCAGGCCGAAGCTGGAGCTGCCGACGTAGTCGATCAGGCGCTTGGAGACGTCCTTGTAGTTGAGCGTGTGCGCAATCTCGTCGCTGGCGGCCGGGACGGTGTTGTCGAACGCCATCTCGATGTCGAACGCGAGCGTCTGGCGCACGCGCCGCTCCCAGTCGTAGATGCCGATCACCGCGTCGATGCGCAGGTCTTCGATGAAAACGATGTCCATCGCGCCAGTTTAGGGCATGCAGGAGCACGCCGAAGTGCGTGTGCGCGGGAACGACCGTGCGGGCCGGCCCGCATGGCGTCGTGCACTTCAGGGGCGCGCCTACACCGGCTGCAGGCTTTCCAGGTCCCAGCGCGGCGACACGCGCACCGACTCGTCCTGGCCCTGGCCCGCGGCCAGCCGGATCGCGCCGGCCAGGGCGATCATGGCGCCGTTGTCGGTGCAGAACTGCAGTCGCGGGAAGTAGGTGCGGAAGCCGTCCTTCTCGCCGGCGGCCGCCAGCGTTTCACGCAGGCGCCTGTTGGCGCCGACGCCGCCGGCGATCACCAGCCGGTGCGTGCCGGTCGCTTCCAGCGCGCGGCGGCACTTGATCACCAAGGTGTCGACGATGGCTTCCTCGAAACCGCGCGCGACGTCGGCGCGGGTCTGGTCGGACTGGTCGGACTGCTTCCACGCCAGCAGCACCTGGGTCTTGAGGCCCGAGAAGCTGAAATCCAGCCCGGGCCGGTCGGTCATCGGCCGGGAGAAGCGGAACGCGCCGGGCCGGCCCTGTTCGGCCAGCTTCGCCAGCGCCGGGCCGCCCGGGTACGGCAGGCCCATCAGCTTGGCGGTCTTGTCGAAGGCTTCGCCGGCGGCATCGTCCAGGGTGTCGCCAAGCAGGCGGTACTGTCCGATCGCGCGCACCTCGACCAGCATGGAATGGCCGCCGGAAACCAGCAGCGCCACGAACGGCGGTTCAGGCGGATCGGGCTCCAGCAGCGGCGCCAGCAGGTGGCCTTCCATGTGGTGCACGCCGATCGCCGGCACGTCCAGTGCCCAGGCCATCGCGCGAGCCGCCGCCGCGCCGACCAGCAGCGCGCCGACGAGGCCGGGACCGGCGGTGTAGGCCACGCCGCCGAGGTCGGCGGGGGTCATGCCTGCCTGCGCCAGCGCCTCGCGCACCAGGGGCAGCAGCTTGCGCACGTGGTCGCGGCTGGCCAGTTCGGGCACCACGCCGCCGTAGTCGGCGTGCAGCTTGATCTGGCTGTAGAGCGTGTGCGCCAGCAGGCCGCGGCCGGGAGCCTCGGGCTCCCAGCGCAGCAGCGCCACGCCGGTCTCGTCGCAGGAGGTTTCCACGCCGAGAATGGGTTTGTTGGACGGGTTTGAAAGTTGGTTGGTGTGCACGCTATACTTCGCGGCTCGCCCTATTCCACAGGCGCGCCAGGTTGGCGGGCCAGTTTACCACCCGGAGTTTTCATGCCCAGCGTAAAAGTTCGCGAGAACGAGCCGTTCGAGCTTGCCCTGCGCCGTTTCAAGCGTACCTGCGAAAAGGCCGGCGTCCTCGCCGAAACCCGCAAGCGCGAGTTCTACGAGAAGCCGACCCAGGAGCGCAAGCGCAAGCGTGCCGCCGCGGTGAAGCGCCACCTGCGCCGCCTCTCGCGCGACGTTTCGCGCAAGACCCGGATGTACTGATCCGTCTGCCGCTGCGTAGCGCGCGGCACGGCGGTTCTTTCATCCCCAAGGCCGGTGTTGCCCTCCACGGCGACACCGGCCTTTCGCGTTTCCGGAGATAGCCCATGAGCCTCAAGCAGCGCATCACCGACGACATGAAGGCCGCCATGCGCGGCGGCGAGAAGGATCGCCTGGCGGTGATCCGCCTGATCCTGGCCGCGATCAAGCAGCGCGAGGTGGACGAGCGCATCGAGCTGGACGAGGCGCAGACCCTCGCCGTGCTGGAAAAGATGCTCAAGCAGCGGCGTGACTCGATTGTGCAGTACGACGCCGCCGGTCGCGTGGATCTCGCGGACGTCGAGCGCGCCGAGATGGTAGTGATCGAGGCCTATCTGCCGGCCAAGCTGTCCGAGGCCGAGGTCGACGCGCTCATCGACGCCGCCATCACGCAGACGGGCGCGACCTCGCCGCGCGACATGGGCAAGGTGGTGGCTTCGGTCAAGCAGCAGGCTGCCGGCCGCGCCGACATGGCGCAGGTGTCCTCGCGCATCAAGGCGCGACTGGGCGGCTGAGGCCAACCACAATCCATCCCGCCCTCCCCTTCAAAGGGCGGGATGTAGAAGCTCGTGCCTGCGTCCTCGCACCTCGAGGCCCTGCCCCTCACACCGCGCACAGCGAGCTGATGCGCACCCTTCACGCCGCTTCCCCTACAACGTTGCGGCGTCGCCGGATCGGAGGCTCCCGCCCCCGGCCGCGCGGCGAGGGAGAAGCCGCATGCTGAAGTGGGCCATCATTTTCGCCATCATCTCGCTGATCGCCGGCTGGCTCGGCTTCGGCGGGATTTCCGGCATCGCCGCGACGATCGCCAAGGTCCTGTTCGTGATCTTCGTGATCCTGTTCATCATCGCCCTGCTGGCGGTGATCGGGGTGTTCCACATCCTGTAGCGAGGCGAAAGCCACCGCGCATGGCGCACACGAGGGCGGGCCCGGCGGCCCGCCTTCGCGCAATGCCGCAGGCGTCCCCGGAACACGGGCACAAGCCCTAGACTAGCCGCCTATGCGCGGCCGTATCCCCGACAGCTTCATCGACGAACTGCTCGCCCGCGTCGACATCGTCGACGTGATCGAGCGGCGCGTGCCCTTGAAGAAGGCCGGGCGTGAATGGACTGCCTGCTGCCCGTTCCACAACGAGCGCACGCCCTCGTTCTACGTCAGTCCCGCCAAGCAGTTCTTCCACTGCTTCGGCTGCGGCGCGCACGGCAGCGCGGTCAAGTTCCTGATGGACTACGAGCGGTTGGAATTCCCCGACGCGGTGGAGGAACTGGCGCAGGCGGTCGGCCTGACCGTGCCACGCGAAGGTGGTCGCGAGGCGGCGCCGCGCGAGGACAAGACCGACCTCTACGCGCTGCTCGACAATGCGGCGCGCTGGTATGAAACCGAGCTGCCCAGGAACGCCGAGGCGCAGGCCTATTGCCGCAAGCGCGGTCTGGATGCCGACACCATCGCGCGCTTCCGGCTGGGCTGGGCGCCGGCTGGCTACGACGGACTGATCAAGGCGCTGGGCGGCAGCGACCGTCGCATGCAGTTGCTCACCGAAGCGGGCATGGTCGCCACCGGCGAGCGGGGCCATCGCTACGACCGTTTCCGCGAGCGGCTGATGTTCCCCATCCTCGACCGCCGCGGCCGCGTGATCGCCTTCGGTGGCCGGGTGCTGAGCGCGGAGCAATCGCCGAAATACCTCAACTCGCCCGAGACGCCGCTATTCCACAAGGGCCGCGAGCTGTTCGCGCTGTGGCAGGTCAAGCAGGCCAACAGCCAGCTCGCGCGCATCGTGGTGGTCGAGGGCTACATGGACGTGATCGCGCTGCATCAGGCGGGCCTGCCGATTGCGGTGGCCACGCTGGGCACCGCGACCACGCCCGAGCACACCGAAGTGCTGTTTCGCGCCGCGCCCGACGTGGTGTTCTGCTTCGATGGCGACCGCGCCGGCCGCGCCGCGGCGTGGAAGGCGCTGGACGCGGCGCTGCCGCGACTGCGTGACGGCCGCCAGGCGTATTTCCTGTTCCTCCCCGACGGCGAAGACCCGGACTCGCTGGTGCGGAAGGAAGGCAAGGAAGGCTTCGAGAAGCGCCTGAAGGATGCCACGCCCCTGTCGGATTATTTCTTCGGCGAACTGGCGCACGACGTGGACACGGCCAGCCTCGACGGCCGCGCGCGACTGGCCGAACGCGCGCGCCCGCTGATCGCCAGGCTTCCCGACGGCGCCTTCCGCGACCTGATGGCGCAGGAACTGGAAAGGCGCACCGGCGCGCGCGCCAACGTGCCGGCCGAGCCGACTGCGCGCCGCGCGGTACAGCGTCCCGTGGCCGTGCAGCGTTCGCTGGTGCGCAGCGCCATCGCGCTGCTGCTGGCGCAACCGGGACTGGCCGACCTGGTCGAACCGCCCTACCGTTTCCTGCGCCTGGACAAGCCGGGCGTCGGACTGCTGGCCGAGCTGGTCGATCTGTGCCGCGCGCGCCCGGGCATCAATCCGGCGATGCTGGTCGAACACTTTGCCGAGCGCCCGGAGTATCCGGCACTGCAGAAGCTGATGGCGGCGATGGTGGTCGGCGAGCCGGACGTCCAGCGCGAGGAATTCCTCGATGCACTGAGGCGAATGGAGGAGCAGGCCACCGCGCTGCGCCGCGAAGCACTCACCGCGAGGCACCGCGACGGCACCCTGACCAGCGCCGAGAAAGCCGAGCTGCGCGAACTGCTGGCGGCACGTCGTCCGTCCCCGACGCAGGGCTGATCGATGCGGCATGTTTCCTGGCGCGTGCGCCATTCCCGATCGACGCGCGCGCCCGCCAGGAGCAACGATGGCGCTGCTTGAACGGCTGATCGTGCTGTTTGCCGAAAGCGGCTACCTGGCGGTGTTCGCCGCGCTGCTGCTGTGCGGCGCCGGCGCGCCGTTGCCCGAGGACATCACGCTGGTCGCCGGCGGCGTGATCGCCGGCCTGGGTTTCGCCAACGTGCACGTGATGGCGCTGGTTTCGCTGGTCGGCGTGCTGGTCGGCGATGCGGCGATGTTCCTGCTCGGCCATCGGCATGGCGCGCGCATCATGCAGTGGCCACTGGTGGCCCGACTGCTCACGCCCCAGCGCTACGCGCGCGTGCAGGAAAAGTTCGCCCGCTACGGCAATCGCCTGCTGTTCCTGGCGCGCTTCCTGCCCGGCATGCGCACGGCGGTCTACGTGACCGCGGGCGCCACGCACCGCGTGTCGTTCCTGCGATTCTTCCTGCTCGACGGGCTGGCCGCGCTGATCAGCGTGCCGGTGTGGGTGTACCTGGGCTACTTCGGCGCCAACAACCGCGAGTGGCTGGCGATGTGGATCGGACGCGGGCAGCACGGGATCTGGATCCTCGCCGCGCTGCTGGTGATCGCCGGCATCGTGTTGTGGTGGCGCCATCGTTGGCGTGCGCGTCGGCGCATGGACGACTGAGCCGGCCCGCTACAATCGTCCGTTGCACTCGCTTTGGCTCCCGAGTCACATGTCCCTTGCCCCGCTGCGTCGCCTGCTTCCGGACGGCTTCACCCTCGCCCTGCTCGCCGCCGTCGGCCTGGCCACGGTGTTGCCGTGCCGCGGCGATGCCGCGTTGTGGCTGGACCGGATCACCGACGCGGCGATCATGCTGCTGTTCTTCCTGCACGGCGCGAAGCTCTCGCGCGCGGCGATCCTTCGCGGCGTGACGCACTGGCGGCTGCATCTGGCGGTATTCGCCAGCACCTTCGTGCTGTTTCCGCTGCTGGGCTTACTGCTGGCGCCGCTGGCGCGCGCCCTGTTGACGCCCTCGCTGGCGCTTGGCGTGCTGTTCGTCTGCACGCTGCCGTCGACGGTGCAGTCGTCGATCGCGTTCACCTCGATCGCCGGCGGCAACGTCCCCGCCGCAGTGGTGAGCGCCTCGCTGTCGAGCCTGATCGGGATCGTGCTGACGCCGCTGCTGGTCGAGTTGCTGCTGGCCACGCACGGCGGACACGCGCCCGGCGCCGCGGGCGTGTGGCAGATCGTCAGGCTGTTGCTGCTGCCGTTTGCCGTCGGGCACCTGCTGCGGCCGTGGATCGGGCACTGGGTCGACCGCCATCGCCCCGTGTTGGGGGTCACCGACCGCGGCACGATCCTGCTGGTGGTCTACGCCGCCTTCGGCGAGGCAGTGGTCGACGGCCTGTGGCGCACCACCGCGCCGCTGGCCCTGCTGGCCACGCTCGGCGTGGGCGCGCTGCTGCTGGTGCTGGCGCTGCTGTGCACCAGCGCGGCTGGCAGGCTGTTCGGCTTCGCCCGAGCCGACCGCATCACGCTGGTGTTCTGCGGCTCGAAGAAGAGCCTGGCCAGCGGCGTGCCGATGGCCAAGATCCTGTTCGCCTCCCAGGCCGGCGGATTGGGAGCCCTGCTGTTGCCACTGATGATCTTCCACCAGTTGCAGCTGATGGTGTGCGCGGTGCTGGCGCGTCGGTACGCAAAGGCGCAGCCGACCCTGTAGGAGCCCCCATGGACTCCTACAGGGTTTCCGTTACTGGGTTTTGACCGCCACGTCGTCGACCACGAACGAAGTCTGCAGGCTTCCATCCTCGACGCCGTAGAAGTTCACCTGCACCGTTTGTCCCTTGTAGCCGCTCAGGCTCAGGGTGTGGTGCTGGTAGCCGCTGGCGGCGTCCGTGTTGGAGTAGGTGGCCAGCGTGACGTACTTGCCGGTGGCGGTGATCACCTGCACCTGCAGCGTGTCGTAGGCGGTGCCGGTACCTTCGGCGCTGTCGATGTGCAGGTAGAAGTCCAGCGTGGCACTGCTCACGGTCGAAGGGATGCTTACCTGCTGCCGCACGTAGTCGGTGTGGCTGCTGCCGTAGCCGTCCAGCCACGCCTTCCAGCTGCCGGCGTGGGCCGCTTCACTGCTGTCGCTGGTGATGACGCCACTGGTCTGGGTCCAGGCGGTGGCGCCGCTCTCGAAGCCGCCGTTGCTCAGCAATTGGCCGCTGCCGCCGCCGCTGCCGTTGGCGACGCTGAAGCCCACGCCCGAACTGCTGCCGACGTTGCCGGCCGCGTCGTAGGCCTTGGCCACGAGCGTGTGCGAGCCGTCGGTGAGCGTGGTCGAGTCGAGGTTGGCCTGGTAGGGCGAGCTGCTGTCGGTGGCCTTGAGCGCGCCATCGACGTAGAACTCCACGCGGCTGACGCCGACATTGTCGCTGGCCGTGGCGGCCAGCGTGATCGTACCGGCGCTGCCGCTTTCCGAGGTGCTGACCGTCGGCGGCGTGGTATCGCCGCTACCGCCGCCGCTGCCCTGGCTCACCCAGATCGGCGCGGACCACAATCGGTTGCCGTCGGCCTGCGTGATCTTGGCGTAGTAGAAATGCTCGCCCGCGGTCGGCGTGATCGTGGTGGTCGCGGTTTCGGACAACGACGTCACGGTGCCGTTGCTGCCAGGGACGCCCTGGAACACCTGCACGCGCTGCACGCTGTCGCCGGACGTGCTGGCGTAGTTGACGGTGAGCGTGAGCGGGCCAGAGTTGCTGAAGCGCTCGCCCATGACGTGCCCGTTGGCGGTGAGCACGATCTGGTCGGTCTTGTCTTCCGTCGCGAATACGCGGCGTGCGCGCAGCGCGTCGAGGAAGCTGGTCAGGCTGAGCGCCGTGCCGCTCGGGATCAGCACGCCGGTGCGGTTGGTGTAGCTCGCGCCCCAGTTGGCGCAGTGGTTGTCCTGGTCGGAACTTGGCGCCACGTGGTAGCCGCGTTCGAGGATGGTGTTGAAGGCGGTCTCGTAGTTCGGCCGCGAGGTTTCGGTCTCGCTGGTATTGGCCGAGAAGGCCGAGCTGTTGAGCACTTCGGCCAGCACCATCACCGTGTCGCCGTCGGCGGTGTAGCCGAAGTTGGTGCCGTTGACGACGAACTGGCCGCTGGAAGCCGGGTGGTTGAACTGGCCGATCCAGCCATGCTGGCGCATCAGCGTGTACAGCGAGGCGTAGTCGCCCTTGGCGATGTAGTAGTCGCCGATCACCTGCCCGGCGCTGTTTTTCTCCCACTCGATCAGGCCGTCGGCGTTGAGGATGTTCATGTGGCCGCCGTTGCTGATCACGCCCCACTCCTGGCCGTACACGGCCAGGAAGTTCGGGTGCGCGGCACGGAAGGAGCTTGCGGCCTGCAGGCCCGAGGCGAACAGACTCTTGGCCGTGGCCGGATCGGCCGATGTGTTGGTGCCGGTGGAACCATCGAACATGTGGTTGTGCTCGGAGGTCATCAGCATGTCGAGCCCGCGGTTCATCGCGTACTGGTAGGCGTCGGCCGGGCCGTAGGCGCTGCTCTGCGGCGCCTGTTCGCTGTCGCAGGTGGCAAGGTCGCCGCCGCCGTCACTGTGGTTGGTCTGGCTGTGCAGGTTGCCGTAATAGATCGTGTAGGGCAGCGAACCGGCGCCGACGGACTGGACCTGCAACGTATCGCCGTGGCGAGGCAGCGCGCGGAAGGCCGGCACGCGCGCGGGCGCCACAGCGCCGACCTGGATGTCGTAGCGCTGCTCCTCGATGCGGTCGGGCGCGCGATCGGCGGCCAGGGCCAGCGCGTGGCCAGCCAGGCCGGTACCCAGTTGCCGAACGTTGGCTTCGTCGAGCGCGATCGCGCGCAGGCGCATCGTGTAATAGCCGGCTCGCAAGGCTTCGCCACGGTCGCCCTTGCCATCCCAATGCACACGGGCCGTGGCCGTGCGCGCGTGCAGCGTGCTGTGGCCGTCCCAGGCGCGCAGCACGCGGCCATCACGATCCAGCAACGCGACTTGCCAGGCGACCGGTGTGCCGGGCGCGGCGCCCGGATAGGCAAAATGCAGCGTCACCGGCCGTCCGGCGACTGCCTGGAACGGTACCTGCAACGACGCCTCGAATTCCTGGTGGTCGGGCAACGCCGTGCCGGCCCACGCGGCCGGCAGGCCGCAGCATCCCAGGCCCGCCAGCATCAGCGCGCGAGCCATCAAAATTCTTGCTTGCATATGAACCCCTACACGTTGGCAAGGATTCCCCCGACAGGTTTTATAGCTGTCGGCCGCTGGTGGCGGTATCGGCAAAATTCGTAGGAAAAATTCCCCGAAGGGTCAGAGCCAGCGGCCGTAGCGCCGCATGTACACGCGCTTCACCAGCTGCGTCAGCACGGCATAGCAAAGCAGCGTCAAGGCCAGCCAACCGAAGTACGCCAGCGGCAACCCGGTCATCCCGAGCTTGGCGCCCAGTCGACTGTAGGGAATGAACAAGCCGATCGCGCCGATGGCCACCGTCAGCGCAAGCACGGGGGCGGCCGCGATGCTCTGCACGAACGGAATCCGCCGCGTGCGGATCATGTGCACGATCAAGGTCTGCGAGAGCAACCCCTCGACGAACCAGCCGGACTGGAAGAGCGCCTGGTGCGCCACGTCGTTCGCCCCGAACAGGTGCCACAGCAGCCAGAACGTGGTGAGGTCGAAGATCGAACTGACCGGTCCGATCCACGCCATGAAGCGGCCGATGTCGCTGGCGTCCCACTGGCGCGGGGACTTGAGGTATTCCTCATCCATGCGGTCGAAGGGAATCGCCAGCTGCGAGATGTCGTAGAGCAGGTTCTGCACCAGCAGCTGCAGCGGCAACATTGGCAGGAACGGCAGGAAGGCGCTGGCCACCAGCACGCTGAACACGTTGCCGAAGTTCGAGCTGGCGGTCATCTTGATGTACTTCATGACGTTGCCGAAGGTGATGCGGCCCTCGATCACGCCCTCTTCCAGCACCATCAGGTTTTTTTCAAGCAGGATGATGTCGGCCGACTCCTTGGCGATGTCGGTCGCGCTGTCCACCGAGATGCCCACGTCGGCCTCGCGCAGCGCCGGCGCGTCGTTGATGCCATCGCCGAGGAAGCCGACGGTGTGGCCCTGGCGCTGCAGCGACTTGACCACGCGCGCCTTCTGCAGCGGGGACATCTTGGCAAACACGGTGGTGCGCGCGACCAGCGCGTCGAGCGCGGACTCGTCCAGCGGTTCGATGTCGCGGCCCTGCGCCGAATGCGCCACGTCCAGGCCGACCTCGCGGCAGATCTTGCGCGTGACCGCCTCGTTGTCACCGGTGACCACCTTCACCGCCACGCCGTGGTCGCGCAGCGCCGCGATCGCGGTGGCGGCCGAGTCCTTGGGCGGGTCGAGGAACGCCAGGCACCCGATCGCCGTCAGGCCCGCCTCGTCGGCCAGGCCATAGGCGCGCCCACTCGGGTTTTGCCGCTTGATCGCCACGACCAGTACGCGCAGGCCGTCCTCGTTGAGGCGGCGGGTCATCGCGCGGATCTCCGCACGCTGGGCGTCGTCGAGCGTGGTGTCGATGCCGTCCAGCCGCGCGGCGGTACAGATGGCGAGCATTTCCTCGACCGCGCCCTTGCACACCAGCAAGTGCTGCCCGTCGTCACCGCCGAGCACCACCGACATGCGCCGGCGCTGGAAGTCGAACGGTATCTCGTCGACCAGGCGGAAGCGCGCGGCCATCGGCTCGAGGTTGCGGTGGGCCAGCACCGCCTTGTCCATCAGGTTCTTCAGGCCCGTCTGGAAACGGCTGTTGAGAAAGCCATATTCCAGCGCCTCGTCCGACGCCTCGCCATCCAGGTCCAGGTGGCGCTCGAGCACGATCCGGTCGAGCGTCAGCGTGCCGGTCTTGTCGGTGCACAGCACGTCCATCGCGCCGAAGTTCTGGATCGCGTTGAGGCGCTTGACCACCACCTTGCGACGGGACATCGCCATCGCGCCCTTGCCCAGGTTCGCGCTGACGATCAGCGGCAGCATCTCGGGAGTCAGGCCGACCGCCACCGACAGCGCGAACAGGAACGCCTGCAGCCAGTCGTGCTTGTCCAGCCCGTTGATGGCGAACACCACCGGCACCATCACCGCCATGAAGCGAATCAGCAGCCAGCTGACCGAGCGCACGCCGCGGTCGAAACTGGTCTGCACGCGCTGTCCGGACAACGTGTGCGCCAGCGACCCCAGGTAACTGCGCGAACCGGTCGCCACCGCCACGGCGATCGCGGTGCCGCTGACCACGTTGGTGCCCATGTAGCAGACCGTGGGCAGGTCCAGCGGATCTTTCGCGTCACCTTCGGCCAGGTCCCGCGCCGTCGGCGCGGCCTTTTCCACCGGCAGCGATTCGCCCGTCAGGATCGCCTGGCTGATGAACAGATCCTTGGCCGAGAGCAGGCGCAGGTCCGCCGGCACCATGTCGCCCGCGCCCAGGTGCACGATGTCGCCAGCGACCAGTTCGCCGACCGGTACCTCGATGCGCTCGCTATGGCCGTCGGCCGCGCGGCGGGTGACGCTGGCGGTGTTGCGCACCATGGCCTTGAGCCGCTCGGCGGCGCGCGAGGAACGGTATTCCTGGGTAAAGCTGAGCAGCACGCTGATGCCCACCATCACGGCGATGATCAGCGGTCCGGTGAGGTCCTCGCGGTCGGTCGCCAGTTGCACGATGGCCAGCAGCACCAGCACCGCGATGAACGGGTTGCGGCAGGCGCGCAGCAGCTGGCGCGCCCAGTGCGGCGGCTTCTCGTGCGAGACCTCGTTGGCGCCGTCGCGGTGCAGGCGCGCGGCGATGCGTTCGGCATCCAGGCCTGCCGTGCCGGTGTCGAGCCGGGCCAGCAGTTCGTCGTTGCGCAGCCGCGCGTAGTCGACCGCCATCACGCGTGCCGGCGCCGCGCCTCTGCCGGTTGCCCGGGCCGCCGCGCTGTGGAGGGTCTGCCTGATCATCTGTCCGCTTCCGTCTTTCGCCTCGTCGAACGACGCTTGCCTTCGATCAGGCGCGCCGGCTACCGCAGGTCCGGTCGTCTGGACGGCCGGATGGGACGAGGTCCTGGCGGGGGCCAGCCCCTGTGCAACGGATGCAGGCTCACCCGTTCACCGTGCACGGCAGCGGGGCGGGCTGGGTTACCACCACGGGATTGCGCCGTTCGGCCAGGCCCGCGTCGGCCAGCGGCGCGGGAACGGTGATGGCGTAGACCGGCCGCGCCGCGCTATGGCGGCCGACGGCAAGGCGGCGCCACAGGCGCAGCCACGGAAGATCGCGAAGGAGGTTCATGACCCATCTCCTCGTACGGTGCCGACGACACCGCGGGAGTGGGCCGGGCGTTTCCTAGGCCAGGAAAGCGCCGGCCGACCGCAGGCGGTCGCCGCAGGCGTTCAGCTTGTGATGCGACGCCGGCATCCGAAGCACGCGGATGTCGACGTTGCGACTAGGGTAGACGTCCATATGCCTTTGGAAGGTCTTGGGGAATGCCGCGGCGCGGCGCGCCGGAAGGCGCGCGCATTCTGGTGTCCACACGCTCGTCTGTCAATGGGCTACAGGCGTCCCTGTCCTTTTTCACATTGGCCGCGGCGCGCGCGATCAGGCATGCTGCGCACCCTTCTCCGCCGGATGGGCCAGTGACGGCAGCGGCTTCCCCTTCGTTCGACCGTCTGCATGAGCAGGCCCGCGCCGCGCTGCGCCAGCACGACTTCGCGGGCCTGCACGTCCTCGCCACGCAGATGCTCAAGCTCGTGCCGGCGAGCGCCGAGGCACATTACCTGGCCGGTGTCGGCGCGCTGGAATTGCGCCAGGTCGGCGTGGCACTGGAACACCTGCACCGCGCGGCGAGCGGCGAGCCCCGGCGGGCCGACTATGCCGTGCAGTTCGCCCGTGCGCTGGTGCGCGCCCATCGCCCGAGCGATGCGCTGCAGGTAGCCCTTGCCGCCAATGCGTTGGCTCCCCGCGATCCGCTCCTGCTCGATGCGCTGGGCACGGTGTTCACGCAATGCCACGCGCACGAACGGGCGGCCAGCCTGTATCGCCATGCGGCTGCGCTGGCGCCGGACAACCCGGTGTGCCAGTTCAACCTGGCCATGTCGCTGGTCTATGCCGGCCGCGCGGCGGATGCCGAGCGCGCGCTGGAAGCGTGCCTGGCGCTGGCGCCCAAGTACTGGGTGGCGCACGGCGCGCTGTCGCGGGTGCGGCGCCAGGATGCCGGATGCAACCACATCGAGCGGCTGTCCGCACTGCTGGCCAGCCATGGCGCCGAACCGGCCGCGGCCTACCAGCTCAACATGGCGCTGGGCAAGGAACATGAGGACCTCGGCGATCATGCCCAGGCGTTCGAACACTTCAGCCGCGGCAAACAGGCGGTTCGCGCAAACCTGCGCTACGCGCCGGCACGGGACGCGGCGATGGTCGAATCGCTCATCCACGCTCTCCCCGCGCCGGCTTCCCCGGGCGGTTGCCTGAGCGACGAGCCGATCTTCGTCATGGGCATGCCGCGCAGCGGCACCACGCTGGTGGAGCGGATCATCGCCAGCCACCCGGAAGTGCACGCCGCCGGCGAGCTGGAAAACTTCAGCATCTGGCTACGCCGCCTCGCCGGTGGCACGGCCCCGGTGCCGCTCGATCCCGACGTGGTGGCGCGCGCCACACGGCTGGACTGGAATCGGCTGGGCGAGCTCTACCTGGCCAGTACGCGGCCGGCGACGGCGCTCAAGCCGCGTTTCGTCGACAAGTTCCCGCACAATTTCCTCTATGCCGGCTTCATTGCGCAGGCGTTGCCGAACGCCAGGCTCGTCTGCCTGCGTCGCCACCCGCTGGACACGTGCCTGGGGAATTTCCGCGAGCCGTTCGCCGAGGGTTCGTTCTTCCATGGTTACGCGTTCGACCTGCTCGACATCGGCCGCTACTACGCGCTGTTCGACCGCTTGATGGCGCACTGGCGGCACGTGCTGCCCGGACGCATCCTGGAGATCGATTACGAATCGCTGGTCGATGCGCCGGAGGCCACCACGCGGCAACTGCTCGCGCACTGCGGCTTGCCGTGGAACGACGCCTGCTTGCACTTCGAGCGCAACCGCGCGGCCAGTTCGACCGCCAGCGCACTGCAGGTGCGCGATCCCATCCACAAGGCCGGGGTGGGCCGCTGGAAGCAGTACGCGACCCAATTGGCCGGCCTGCGCGATCTGCTGCAGGCCAACGGCATCGACTGCGGGGAGTAAGGCCTCAGCGAGCCACGGACGCCAGCGGCGCCAACGTCGGCACCGCCGTGGCGGCGGCCGACTGCAGCACCAGCCCGGGCTGCGACGGCGGCGCGATCCAGTGGTCGGCCAGCAGGAAGGCGAACAGCGCCATCAGGTACACGATCGAGTACTTGAACACACGCATCGCGAAAAACTCGTCCGGCGGGTTGAGCAGGCGGATCGCGTAGTAGAGGAAGCCGCCGCCGAGTACCAGCGCACCGCCCAGATACACCGCGCCGCTGAAGCCGGTCAGCGCCGGCAGCAGGGTCACCAGCACCAACAGCACGGTGTAGAACAGCACGTGCCAGCGGGTGTAGGCCACGCCGTGGGTCACCGGCAACATCGGGATCTTTGCGCGCGCGTAGTCCTCACGGCGGAAGATCGCCAGCGCCCAGAAGTGCGGCGGCGTCCACACGAAGATGATCAGGCACAACTGCAGCGCGAAGGCGTGCAGCTGACCGGTGACCGCGGTCCAGCCAAGCACCGGCGGGATCGCGCCGGCCAGGCCGCCGATCACGATGTTCTGCGGCGTGGCGCGCTTCAGGTACGCGGTGTAGACCAGCGCATAGCCGATCAGCCCGCCGAAGGTCAGCCAGGCGGTCAGCGGATTGACCAGCAACGCGAGCACCAGCATCGAGGCGATGCCCAGCAGCACCGCGAACACCAGCACCTGGCGCGGCTTGAGCTGGCCGGTAGCGAGCGGGCGACGCTGGGTACGCGCCATGAGCTTGTCGATGCGCTCGTCGATCAGATGGTTGAACGCAGCGGCGGATCCGGAGGCCATCCAGATACCCAACGTACCGAACGCCAGCGCGCGCCACGGCGGAATGCCCGGCACCGCCAGGAACATGCCGATCACGGCGCAGAACACCAGCAGCGCAACGACGCGCGGCTTGGTCAGTTGGAAGTACTGGGACAGATGCAGGGTCACGTGGAAACTTCGCGGTGTGGGTGGGCCAGGCGGTCAGGGCGTGCGCTGTGCAAGCTCGTCCGCGGCCGTGTCGGAGTAGTCGGCGAACTCCGAGTAGGACAGCCGGTGGTCGCCGTCCGCGTCGAACTTGTCGAAGCGCGCGCGCAATGCGGGCAGGCTTTTCAGTTCCGAACGCGTCAGGCGCAGGTTCTTGTCCTGGTCCAGGCTGAGAAACAGGTCGGTCAACTGCTGTGGCGACAAGGTCGGGCGGGCGTCATCGCGGCGCTTGAGCTCCTGCTGGACTGAAACCATGTCCTGGCCGCTGGCGTGTATCTGGCTGCGCCGCTCCACGGTCCCGGTGCTTACGCCCTTTTCCGGCCGTTCCTGCGCCAGCGTGTTGCCCGCCACCAGGATGGCTCCCGCGCCCAACGCAAAACCAAGCAACCGCGCCGAAGATTTCGCCATGCCCGGACTCCCTGTTATCAATGTGGGTGGGTCGACCCGATGGCCGGGAGCCGCTGCGTCCGCGCCAGCGTAGCCAGCAGGGTGAACAGCAGCAACGCAGCGACACCGTTGTGGAGGGTCGCCACCGGCAAGGGTAGCCCGAAATGTACGTTGCTGATGCCCAGCAGCACCTGTGCCACAAGCACCACGCCGATCGCCGCACCGGCCAGGCGC
The DNA here is from genome assembly GCF_051900395.1 of Frateuria sp. GZRe14. Taxonomy (NCBI): domain Bacteria; kingdom Pseudomonadati; phylum Pseudomonadota; class Gammaproteobacteria; order Lysobacterales; family Rhodanobacteraceae; genus Frateuria; species Frateuria sp. GZRe14. The sequence continues at coordinate 381,876 of NZ_JBHZGJ010000002.1, forward strand.
AGGCCGCGTTTGGCCGCGCGATGGCTCAGCCACATCAGGTAGACGAACACCACCAGCGCACCGAAGCGGTGCGCGACCTGGATCGCACTGCGCGCGGCCATGTCCAGGATGCCGCCCTCGTAGTTCACGCCAATGCCGCGCCACAGCACGAAGCCTTCCTTGAAATCGGTCGGCGGCATCCATTGGCCCAGGCACTTGGGGAAGGCGTCCGCGCCCGTGCCGCACGCGAGCGCAGCGTAGTTGGACGAGGTCCAGCCACCCAGCGCGATCTGGCAGGCCAGCAGCACGATGCCGAGCACGACCCAGCGGCGCAGCGCCGCGTGGCGCTCGTCGGGCGCGCCGACGCCTGCGAAGCGCAGCGCCGCGTAGGCCAGCAACGCGAAAGTGGTGATGCCGCCGAGCAGATGGCCCATCACCACGATCGGCTTGAGCAACAGGGTGACGGTCCACATGCCCAGCATGGCCTGGAAGATGATCACTGCCAGCGCCAGCACCGCGATCCGCCACGCGCCGGGGCTGCGCAGCCGGGTCGCGGCGGCCAGCGGCAGGGCGATCGCCACCACCGCCAGCAGCGAGGACCAGGCATGCTCGCCGCGCATGTACAGGGTGACGCCGCCGGCGGCGAAGACCGCGCCCAGGATCACTGCAGCACGCGCCCAGCGCGGACGCCAGGCGGCCATCAGCGCCAGCACGAGCACCAGCACGCCCAGCGTGCCGGCAAGGAAGCGGTGGACCTGTTCGCGCCAGGCCTTGTTCGCCTCGTAGGGGCGGTCCGGGAACGCCGCGTCGGCCCGCGCCACCGCCTGCTCGTGGTGCGGCCAGGTCACCTGGCCGTAGCAGGTCGGCCAGTCCGGGCAGGACAGGCCTGCGTTCGACAGGCGTACGAAGGCGCCGAACATCACCACGCCGAAGGCGAATACCGCCGCGCACAGCGCGAGCCAGCGCATGATGCGCCGCGCCCTGGACGACGCCAACGGCGTTTCGCTCGCGATCCGCATGCGGCCGCCATCCTCACCGTTCATTTGATCACCTTGTGCATGTCGCGAAGCAGGCCGGTGCCGTCGAAGCCCGCCGGGTAGTAAGCCAGTGCCGTGCCGTTGGATTCGACGAGCAGCGCGCTCACGCTGTCGGGCGCCTGCGGGCGAAAGGCGCCGAGCTTGCCTTCTGCATCGCGCCCCAGCGTCCAATAGGCCTTCATGGCCGCAAGCTGGCCCGCATCGGCCGGTGGCTCACCGACATACAGGAGGCGCAGGCGCTTCTGGTTGCGATTGAGCGTGACCCATGCCTTGGCCATGCCTGTCAGCGTCTCGAAGCACCGCGCAGCGCAGCCGGGGCCGGCCAGCGCGACCAGGGTCATGCGCGGCTCGGCCGGGTCGCGCCAGGCGTAGTCGCTGGCGTCGGCAAGCGTCACGCGCAGGTGTTCGTCGACGAAGTTGCGCTGCGGTTCGATCGGCTGGCCATAGCCCTTGCCGCTGGGCTGCCAGCCGGTGAAGGTCAGCACGCCGGCGGCAATGATCGGCAGCGCGAAGACCGCCATGATTGCCAGCAGCTTCAGGCGGCTGGCCTTGAGGGTCGGAGGCGCGGGTGTGTTCATGGGTTGTCCGTGCGTCGGGGGCGGCGCTTGCGGTGCAGGACCAGGAAGATCACCACCACCGCGACCGCAAAGCTGAACCACTGGAAGGCGTAGGCCCGATGCCGCTCCGGCGGCATCGAGGAAAAGTCGAAGGCATGCTCGCGCTGGTAAGCCACCGTCGGGTCCGCGTCGAGCGCGAGCACCCGCGGGTACAGCGGCCGACCCAGATCCTTGGCCACCTGGCCGAGTTCCAGATAGATGGTCGTCTTGGGCCAATGCGCCTGGCCAGCCAGCGCATCCCCGCCCAGTTCCAGGCCCACGCCCGGCGGGGGCAGGTAAAGCCCGTGCAAGGCGACCTCGCCGGCCGGCAACGGCGGCAGCGCCGACACCTGCTCAGGGGTGCCAGGCAGGAAGCCCAGATCCACCAGCAGCAGGCGCGACTGGCCGGGCAGCGCCAGTGGCACGTAGACCTCCGCTCCGCCGCGCGCATCGTGGTGGGGGTTGTCCAACAGATACGCGCGGTCAGCCAGCCAGGTGCCATGTACCGCCACCCGCGGGAACGCGTCAGCCGGCGGCGTGGCCGCGACCTGCCCGAAGGGTACCGGCGGGGCAGTGGCCGCGGCGGCATAACGCCGCACCAGGCTGTCCTTGTAGGCCGCGCGATCCAGTTGCCACACGCCCAGGCGCACGAACAGCGCCGCGGCGGCCACGGTCAGCAGCACGCTCCACCAGGCCGGCCTGCGCCAACGTGTCACGCGGAGGCCTCGTCGGCGGTGGCTATACTGCCGGCTGGGAAGTCGTTCGGACCGCTCACGTGGAAACCATCTACAAAGTCGCGCTGGTGATCATGTTCCTGATCGTGGTGTTCAACCTCGGCCAGGCGCTGTATTACATGATGACCGACAAGGACGGCAGCAAACGCACCGCCTGGGCGCTGACCCGGCGTATCGGCCTGTCGATCGTGCTGATCGCCATGATCATGCTGGGCATCTGGATGGGCTGGCTGCAGCCCCACGGCGTCGGCCGCTAATTGTAGCGGGCCCGGGCCAGCGAAGCCCGCAAGCGCGACATTTAGCGCAAGCCGCACTGGTGTAGAACCCCCGCGTGAAGGCCTTTCACCGGACCGCCAAGGAACATCGCCCACAAGTGGGCTACCACGAAAAAAAAGCCCGCCGATCGGCGGGCTTTTTCTTGTTGCGCGGCTGTCGTCTCAGAGGATGTAGACGAACATGAACAGGCCAAGCCACACCACGTCCACGAAATGCCAGTACCACGCCACTGCCTCGAAGCCGAAGTGGTGATCGGGGCTGAAGTGGCCCTTGAGCACGCGCAGCCAGATGATCGCCAGCATGATCGTGCCCAGCGTCACGTGCAGGCCATGGAAGCCGGTCAGCATGAAGAAGGTCGAGCCGTACACGCCGGTGTGCAGCGTGAGGTTGAGCTCCTTGTAGGCCTCCATGTACTCGTGCGCCTGGGCGTACACGAAGGTGGCGCCCAGCAGGACCGTCAGGCCCAGGAACACCAGGATCTTGCCGCGGTGGCCGGCCTTCAGCGCATGGTGCGCGATGGTCACGGTGACGCTGGAGGTGAGCAGGATCAGGGTGTTGAGCAGCGGCAGGCCCCACGGCGCCACCGTCTGGAAATTGCCGCCGATGTTGCCCGGGCCGTTGCCGCCGCCGGCGCCCCATGCTGCGGCGTAATCGCTCCACAGGAACTGGTGAGTCAGCACGCCATGGCCTTCGCCGCCCAGCCACGGCACGGAGAACATGCGGGTGTAGAACAGCGCGCCGAAGAACGCGGCGAAGAACATCACCTCGGAGAAGATGAACCACATCATGCCCATGCGGAACGAGCGATCCACCTGCGCGTCGTACTTGCCGGACAGCGATTCATGGATCACCGAGCGGAACCAGCCGAAGAACATCAGCAGGATCCCGATGAAACCGATGGCGATGACCGTCTTGCCGAAGCCCGCTTCGCCCGGCGGTGCGTTCAGCCAATGCGCGGCACCGAACACGGTGAGGAACATGACCACCGCGGCCACGATCGGCCAATGACTCTTGGCCGGTACGAAATAAGCTTGCTGCTGACCCATGAGCGACCCCGTGGATATCTCTTCGTTTGCTTCCATCCCCGCCGTGCCGCGCGGGGAACTGCTTGCCGGGCCGCCGTGACGGATCCGGGGAATACCTGTGCTAGCCGATCTTCACCATGCTCAGGATCGAGAGCAGGAACAGCACCACCGCGATCGTTCCGGTGATCCAGAGGGTGCGCCGTACGCCCTTTCGGCGTGCCAGTTCCCCGTCTTCCGTCTGCCTGCTCATCATCCTGGGCCCTTCGGGCGCACCGACCGGGGTCGGCGCAACCGCTGCCTCAATCATCCACGTGACCGTGGGCCAGCTCGTCGTCGTGGATCACCGGCGGCAGCGCGAAGGTGTGGTGCGGAGCCGGCGACGGCACCGTCCACTCCAGGCCACGAGCGCCTTCCCACACGCGGTCGGCAGCCTTCTTCTTGGAGAAGAACGCGCAATGCACGATCACGCCCAGGAAGATCAGCTGCGAGGCGCCGAACAGGAAGCCGCCGATCGAGCTGATCATGTTGAAGTCGGCGAACGCCACGTTGTAGTCCGGGATGCGGCGCGGCATGCCGGCCAGGCCCAGGAAGTGCTGCGGGAAGAACAGCACGTTCACGAACACCACCGAGCACCAGAAGTGCACCTTGCCCCAGAACTCGCTGTACATGCGGCCGGTCCACTTGGGCAGCCAGTAGTACGTGGCGGCCATGATGGCGAACGCCGCGCCGGTCACCAGCACGTAGTGGAAGTGCGCCACCACGAAGTAGGTGTCGTGGTACTGGAAGTCGGCCGGGACGAGCGCCAGCATCAGGCCGGAGAAGCCGCCGATCGTGAACAGGATGATGAACGCGATGGCGAACAGCATCGGCGTCTCGAACGTCAGCGAGCCACCCCACATCGTGCTCACCCAATTGAACACCTTGATGCCGGTCGGCACCGAGATGAGCATGGTGGCGTACATGAAGAAGATTTCGGCGCCCAGCGGCAGGCCCACCGCGAACATGTGGTGCGCCCACACGATGAAGGACAGGAACGCGATCGCCGCGATCGCGAACACCATCGCCTTGTAGCCGAAGATCGGCTTGCGCGAGAACGTCGGCACGATCTCCGAGATGATCCCGAACGCCGGCAGGATCATGATGTACACCTCGGGGTGACCGAAGAACCAAAACACGTGCTGATACAGCACCGGATCGCCGCCGCCGGCGGCGTTGAAGAAGCTGGTGCCGAAGTACTTGTCGGTCAGCAGCATGGTCACCGCGCCGGCCAGCACCGGCATCACGGCGATCAGCAGGAACGCCGTGATCAGCCAGCTCCACACGAACACCGGCATCTTCAGAAGATCCATGCCCGGCGCGCGCATGTTGAGGATGGTCGCGATGATGTTGATCGCGCCCATGATCGAGCTGATGCCCATCAGATGGATCGCGAACACCACGTAGGCGACCGAATCGCTCTGCAGCGACAGCGGCGGATACATGGTCCAGCCGCCGGCCGGGCCGCCGCCGGGCATGAACAGCGTGGACAGCATCAGCGCGAAGGCGAACGGCAGGATCCAGAACGAGAGGTTGTTCATGCGCGGCAGCGCCATGTCCGGCGCGCCGACCATCAACGGGATCATCCAGTTACCGAGGCCCACGAAGGCCGGCATGATCGCGCCGAAGATCATCACCAGCGCATGCATGGTGGTCATCTCGTTGAAGAAATACGGCTGCACCAGCTGCATGCCCGGCTTGAACAGCTCCGCGCGGATCACCATCGCGAAGCTGCCGCCGATGAAGAACATCAGCAGCGAGAAGACCAGGTACAGCGTGCCGATGTCCTTGTGGTTCGTGGACATGAACCAGCGCGTGAAGAAGTTCGACGGTGCGCCGTGGTGCTCGTCGTGGTGATCGTGGGTGGCTGCGTGGGCCATGGCCTTGCACCTCTACCTAATGCGAATGCTTGAAAGCGGAAAAGCGGGCGATCAGCCCTGCTTGCCCGGCGTCTTGGCTGCCGGGGCGGCCGTGGTCGATGCGGATGCCGGGGCGGCGGCGGTCGATGCCGGCGCCGGTGCAGCCGGCGTCGCGGGCGTGGCCGCCGGTGCCTTGCCGGCGGCTTCCTGCTGCGCCAGCCACTGGGCGAACTCGGCCTTGGAGACCGCCTTCACCACGATCGGCATGAAGCCGTGGTCCTGGCCGCAGAGCTCCGCGCACTGGCCGCGGTAGGTGCCCGGCACCTTGATGTTGGTCCAGGCGGCGTTGACGATGCCCGGGATGGCGTCGATCTTCCAGCCCAGCGCCGGCACCCACCAGGAGTGGATCACGTCGCCGGCGGTGATCACGAAGCGCACCTTGGTGTCGACCGGCAGCACCAGCGGCTTGTCGACGTTGAGCAGGTAGGTGTTCTCGTCACCGACCTTGACCGACTTCGGATCCAGGCCCGAATCCAGCTGGCGGGTCTCGTTGCTCTGCTCGTCGAGCTTGGACATGAAGCCGACGCCGTCGATCGCCTTGCCCTGGTAGTCGACGTAGTCGTAGCGCCACTTCCACTGGTAGCCGGTGACCTTGACGGTCATCTGCGAGCCGGTGGTGTCGGCGAAGGAGACCAGGCCGCCGGTGGACATCCAGGCCAGCACGATCAGGATGATCACCGGAATGGTGGTCCACACCACTTCGAGCATGGTGTTGTGCGACCACTTCTCGGCCACCGCGCCGCGCGATTTGCGGAAGCGGAACATGGCGACGAACATCGCGCCGAACACCAGCACGCCGATCACCGTGCACACGCCGAGCGCGACGTTGTTGAGGAAGTAGGCCTCGGGCGACCACTCGCTGACGCCGCGCGTCATGTTGAGCTGGCCCGGCTGGGGGTTGGCCCATACCGCGCTGCTGAACAGCGCACAGGCCGCTGCCGCCCATGCCTTGATCCTGATGCCGCCAGATGTCATGTCTTGCACCTTTGTTGACCCTACCCGCGCTGCCGGCCTTGCATGTCCGCCAGCAGCACCTTGAGTTTTCTCGACAACTCGACGCGTTCCTCTTCGGCGAGGAACGAGCCGATCTCCAGCTCGCGTCCATGCGACCCCAGCAGCAGACGCCCGTGCCCGTTGCCGGGCGCCAGCCGCACGCGCACCCAGTAGGACTGGAAGCACGCGCGGCGCCGCCCGGGCAGCGACCGCACCTCCAGCGACTTTTCGTCGAGGCGGATGCGTTCGCTGCGGTCACCCGCGCGCCAGGCCTGCCTCAATGCAAAGGCCATCGCGCAGGACTCGATCAGGGCAAACAGCGGAGCAAACACATTCCCCTGCCACGCGCCCAGTCCGGCCGTCGTCAGCGCCAGGGCCGCCAGCACCATGATCAAGCGACGCAGCCCGCGTCGGCTGAGTGCGCGATTGGGCCGAAGCCACATCGTCACGCACGGCAGGCCGGCGCCAGCGGGTCGAAGCACGATCATGGGAATCCGGCGTGCCTGGAACTGCGGAATGATAGGCCGCTGAATGACTGCGAGGCAAGAATGTCGCACCCGGCTGACCTGGATCACGCGACGAGAGACAGGCAGCGGGAGGGGAAAACGGTCATCCGGGACGCGCATGTGCGCGGCTGCACGCTCGCTAGCGACGTGCATCCCGTTTGCGCGCCACGGCATGGGATCCGCCCAGCGTCTTGCCATAGACGGCCGCGTCCGTCGATGCGCCCGCGCACGGATGCGTGCGCCTGGGTGCCGGGCGTACAATTGCCGGCTTCGCCGCCGCCCCGGGCGGCCACCTGCCGCAGATCCCCCACGTGACGCAATCTATCCTGAGCCCCGAAATCCCCGCGGTCGCCGAGCCTGCGCGTGCCCGCATCACCGCCGCCTGGCTGCGCGACGAGACCGAAGCGGTGCTCGATCTGCTCGACCAGGCCGACCTGCCTCCGGAGGAACGCGAAGCGGTGGTCGACCGCGCGGCCGCCCTGGTCACGCGCGTGCGGGCGCGGGCCAAGGACCAGAGCATGGTCGAGGCGTTCATGCGCCAGTACGACCTGTCCAGCGAGGAAGGCGTGCTGCTGATGTGCGTGGCCGAAGCCCTGCTGCGCATCCCCGACCAGAGCACCGCCGACAAGCTGATCCGAGACAAGCTCGGCGACGCCGATTGGCGCAAGCACCTGGGCCAGAGTGAATCGGCGCTGGTCAACGCCTCCACCTGGGGCCTGCTGCTGACCGGCCGGCTGGTCAACCTGGCCCAGACTACCCGCGACGATTTCACCGGCTCGCTGCGCCGGCTGGTCGCGCGACTTGGCGAGCCGGCGATCCGCGCCGCGGTGCGCCAGGCCATGCGCCTGATGGGCCACCAGTTCGTGATGGGCCGCACTATCGACGAGGCGCTGGACCGCGCGAAGAAGAAGGAAAACGCGGCCTACCGCTATTCGTTCGACATGCTGGGCGAAGCCGCGCTGACCGCAGCCGACGCCGAGCGCTACCAGCAGGCCTATCGCGACGCCATCGCCGCGATCGGCCGCCGCGGCCCGCACCCCAACCACACCGACGCACCGTCGATCTCGGTCAAGCTCTCGGCGCTCTACCCTCGCTACGAGTCCGGCCAGCGCGAGCGCGCGCGCAAGGCGCTGGTCGCGCGGCTGCTGGAGCTCTCGCAGCTGTCGATGAAGGCCGGTATCGCGCTCTCGGTCGACGCCGAGGAAGCCGACCGCCTTGAGCTCTCGCTGGACATCATCGGCGAGGTCTTTGCGCACCCGTCTTTGGAAGGCTGGAATGGCCTGGGCATCGTGGTGCAGGCCTACTCCAAGCGCACCCCGTTCGTGATCGACTGGCTGGTCGAGATGGCGCTCGCGCACGGCCGGCGCTGGTACGTGCGCCTGGTCAAGGGCGCCTACTGGGATGCCGAGGTCAAGCGTGCGCAGGAAGGCGGCCTGGCCGGCTATCCGGTGTACACGCGCAAGCCGAACACCGACGTCTCCTACATCGCCTGCGCGCGGCGCCTGTTCAACGCCGGCCCGACGCTGATCTACCCGCAGTTCGCCACGCACAACGCGCACACGATCGCCGCGGTACACCACCTGTCGCAGGGCCGGCCGTTCGAATACCAGCGCCTGCACGGCATGGGTGCGGACCTTTATGCCGAAGTGATCGGCGCGAACGGGCTCGCCGCGCCGTGCCGCGTCTACGCGCCGGTGGGTACGCACGAGGACCTGCTGCCGTACCTGGTGCGCCGCCTGCTCGAAAATGGCGCCAACACCAGCTTCGTCAACCGCGTGGTGGACGAGGACGTGCCGGCGCGCGAACTGGTCGCCGACCCGTGCCTGACGGTCCGCTCGTTCGAGTCGATCCCGCACCCGCGCATCCCGCTGCCGGCCAACCTCTACGGTGAACTACGGAAGAATTCCATGGGCGTGAACTTTGCCAACGACAATGAACTGAAGGCCCTGGCCGACGAGGCCAACGCCCACCAGGGTCCGTGGACCGCAGGTCCGCTGGTGCCCGGCGCCACCAGCCAGGGACCGGCCGTCGAGGTCACCGACCCGACCGACCGCCGCCGCAAGCTCGGCACCTACGTCGCCGCCGACGAGGCTACCGTGCAGCAGGCGCTGGCCAACGCGCACGCCGCGCAGGACCGCTGGAGCAACTTCCCGGTCGCCAACCGCGCGGCCATGCTCGAGTACGCCGCCGAGCAGCTCGAGGCGCGCCGCGGCGAGTTCATCGCCCTGTGCGTGCGCGAGGCGGGCAAGAGCCTTCCCGACGCGATCGCCGAGATCCGCGAGGCGGCCGACTTCCTGCGCTACTACGCGACCATGGCGCGCCGCCTGTTCGGCGAGCCGATCGCCCTGCCTGGCCCCACGGGCGAAACGAACCAGTTGTTCCTCGAAGGCCGCGGCGTGTTCGTCGGCATCAGCCCGTGGAATTTCCCGCTGGCGATCTTCATCGGCCAGGTCAGCGCCGCGCTGGCCGCCGGCAACACGGTGATCGCCAAGCCGGCCGAGCAGACCAGCCTGATCGGCTACGTCGCCACCCAGCTGCTGCACGATGCGGGCATCCCGAAGGACGTGCTGCAGTTCGTCCCCGGCGACGGCCCGACCGTCGGTGCCGCCCTGACCCGCGATCCGCGCGTGGCCGGCGTGGTGTTCACCGGCTCGACCGAAACCGCCTGGGCGATCAACCGCGCGCTGGCCGCGCGCAAGGCGCAGATCGCCATCCTGATCGCCGAGACCGGCGGCCAGAACGCGATGATCGCCGACTCCTCCGCGCTGCCCGAGCAGATCGTCAAGGACGTGATGGCCTCGGCCTTCCAGTCCGCCGGCCAGCGCTGCTCGGCCGCGCGCGTGCTGTACGTGCAGGAGGACATCGCCGACAAGGTGATCACCATGCTCACCGGCGCGATGGCCGAGCTCAAGGTCGGCGACCCCGGCCTGCTCTCCACCGACGTCGGCCCGGTGATCGACGAGGACGCCAAGGCGATCCTGGTCGCCCATGCCGAGCGCATGGACAAGGAGGCGAAGAAGATCGCCGAGGCGCCGATGGACCCGGCGGCGACCGCGCACGGCACCTTCTTCGCGCCGCGCGCCTACGAGATCCCCACGCTGTCGATCCTCGATCGCGAAATCTTCGGTCCGGTGCTGCACGTGCTGCGCTGGAAGGCCAGCGAGCTGCCGCAGGTGATCGAGAAGATCAACGAAACCGGCTACGGCCTGACCCTGGGCGTGCACAGCCGCATCGACGCGACCATCGACTACATCGCCCGCCACACCCGCGTGGGCAACTGCTACGTCAACCGCAACCAGATCGGTGCGGTGGTCGGCGTGCAGCCCTTCGGCGGCGAAGGCCTCTCCGGCACCGGCCCCAAGGCCGGCGGCCCGCACTACCTGCTGCGCTTCGCCAGCGAGCGCACGCTCACCATCAACACCACCGCCGCCGGCGGCAACGCCTCGTTGCTGACCATCGGCGAGTAAGGGAAAGCGGCAAGGTGTGATCGCCCCCCTCTCCCCTCAGGGAGAGGGTTGGGGCGAGGGGCTACGCTGGCCTCGATCCGACCAGCCGCGGCCGGCGAGGGGCGGGGAACGGCGCGATCCGGATCGGGCTCATCGACGGAGAACCGCTGGTCGAGCTGCGTCAGAGCACGCGCATCGGCAATAGGCCAAAGGCCGTCTACGAAACCGATCACGCTTGCTCTGACGTGACCGGCGCCAAATCGTCCAGGCGGACTGCAGGTGCCGCGCAAGGCGCGTCCGGGCCTCTCGCCCTGACCTCTCCGGAAGGGAGAGAGAGCGGAGCGCGCACGCAACAACGTTTGCCGCAACCTCGTGCAACCATGTGCGTAATTTCCATCGGGCGCACGCCATGGCCGACACCCCCGAACTGACCGCTACCTTGCACCGCCTGCGCGCTGCGCAGGCGCGTGATCCGCTGCCGTCCTGGCCGTTACGTGCCGACCGGTTGCGGCGTCTTGAGCGGATGCTGCGCGAGCAGCGTGCCGCATTCGCCCAGGCGATCGATGCGGACTTCGGCCAGCGCCCGGTCGAGGAAACCGAACTGCTGGAACTGTTTCCCTCGCTGTCGGCCATCCGCCATGCGTTGCGCCACGGCAAGCGCTGGATGCGTCCGCGCCGGGGGTCGACCGCGCTGGCGTTCCTGCCCGGGCACAACCGCCTGCTGCCGCAGCCGCGTGGCGTGGTCGGCATCGTGGTGCCGTGGAATTACCCGCTGTTCCTGGCGGTCGGGCCGCTGGTCGACGCGCTGGTGGCGGGCAACCGCGCCATGGTCAAGATGAGCGAGTTCACGCCGCGCTTTTCCGCGCTGTTCGCCGAGCAGATCGCGGCGTATTTCGTCGACGACGAGGTCGTCGTGGTCACCGGCGACGCCACGGTAGCGCAGGCCTTCAGCGGCCTGGCCTTCGACCATCTGCTGTTCACCGGCTCGACCGCCGTCGGCCATCACGTGATGCGGACCGCTTCGGCGCACCTGACGCCGGTGACGCTGGAGCTCGGTGGCAAGTCGCCGGCCATCATCGGGCCGGGGGCGGACATGGCGCAGGCGGTCGAGCGCATCCTGGTGGGCAAGCTGGTCAATGCCGGGCAGACCTGCATCGCGCCGGATTACGTATTGTTGCCCGGCGCGCGGGTGGAAGAATTCGTCGCCACGGCGCGCACCACGATGGCGCGGCTGTACCCCGATCTGGCCAGCAACCGGCAGTACACCAGCCTCATCTCCGAGCGCCATTTCGAGCGCATGGCGGCGCTCCGCAACGAGGCGGCGGATGCCGGCGCGCGGATCGAGCCGCTGGACGACGCACCGGCCGATCCCGCGCGCCGCCTGTTCCCGCCGCAACTGCTGCTCGACGTGCCCGACGACGCGAAGGTGATGCACGAGGAGATCTTCGGCCCATTGCTGCCGCTGGTCGCCTGCGACTCGGTCGCGCAGGCGGTCGACTACGTCAACGCCCGCCCGCACCCGCTGGCGCTGTACCTGTTCGAGCGCGACCGCCCGACCATCGATGCGGTGCTCGCCCGCACTCAAGCCGGCGGCGTGACCGTCAACGACACGCTCTACCACATCGCCCAGCACGGGCTGCCGTTCGGCGGCGTCGGTGCGTCGGGCATGGGTGGTTACCACGGCAAAGCGGGCTTCGATACGTTCACGCACCTCAAGCCGGTGTTCGCGCAGTCGCGCTGGAACGGTGCGGGGCTGCTGCGACCGCCCTACGGTCCCCGCTTCCGGCGGCTGTTGGAGCTCCTGCTGCGGCACGGCTGACGTTCTTCGCAGGAGCCGATCTCAGCGAACAGGATGACCGCACCTCGACGATCCGCGAACCGCAGGGCGACGGCGACCACATCGCCACCGATCGCGGCGACAAACCGCTGCGCAACGGCTGACCATCCGCCGAACACCGCGCACAAAAAAACCTCCCCGCTCACGCGGGGAGGTCTTGCACTTCAAACGATCAGAACTTGTACTGCGCCGACAGGCTCAGCAGGTTGCCGTAGTCGTCGAAGTTGCCGGTCAACCGGTCGCCCGTGGGGCTCACCGAATCGATGTGCGCGTTGTTGACGAAAATGTGCGCGTACGAGGCATTGAGCTCGAAGTGCTCGCTGGCCTTGTAGCCGATGCCCACCGCGGCGAACTTGCGGGTGGAGTCGGGCACGCGGGCGTCGCGGGTGGCGGTGTAGGTCGGCGTGGTGTCGACCGAGATGCCGGCGCGCAGGGTCAGCTTGTCGTTGACGTAGTAGTCGCCGCCGATCGCCGCATACCAGGTATTGCGCCAGTTGAAGGTCTCGACGCTGTCCGGCTGCGCCGGGTTGCCGTACTGCACGCGCAGTTCCTTGAACACGTCCCACTTGGTCCAGTTCAGGTCGACGCCCAGGCCAAACTTCTCACCCTGGTGCCAGTAGCTGAATCCGGCGCTGGCAGGCGTGGTGAAGTTCGCGGTGCCGGTGGTGTGGGTGAACGGCACACCGCCGGCGGCGGCCAGCAGCGGGGCTACCTGCGGGCTGGACAGCAGGGCGGTCACGTTGGCCGGCACGGTGAAGTTGCCGGTGCCCTCGAGCTTGTGGTCGATCTTGGAACGGTAGTTGACGGCAAGCTTGTCGTTCGGGGTGAGCTTCCAGTACGCGCCCAGCTGCCAGCCGTAACCCCAGTCGTCACCCTTGACGCGAGCGAGGCCGTCGGAGCCCGGCGGGACCACGGTGCCGACCAGCTGCATGTAGGCCGGTACCTGCGCCGCCGGGATCAGGCCGCCGGCCGCACCCTGTTGGATCAGGCCCATCGCGACGCCGTTGAAGTTGATCGCCGAGGTCAGCTCGGCCGAGGTCTTCTGCGCGATGACGCTGGCACCCAGGGAGAACTGGTCGTTCACGTCGAACGAACCGGACAAGGTAGCGTCCAGCGACTCGAACCGCGACTTGATCGCGTTATAGCGACCCTTCCAGTTCTGGCCATATTCGGTCTGGAAGCCGAACGGCACCGACAGGCCAAAGCCCAGGTGCACGCGGTCGGACACCTTGCTCGCGATGAACAGCGCAGGGATCGGCAGCGTCGTGCCGGCGTCGCCGCCGTCACCGCCGCTGATTGGACGGCCGAGCGCGTCCGTCGCGGTGCCCTTGAAGCGGGCGCTGAAGTTGATCGCGGTGACGTCGGCCTGCAGGTAGGTGCCGTCCAGGTCGGTCATCGCGGCGGGGTTGTTGGCCACCACCGAGGCGTCGCCGCCGGCGGTCGCCGAGCCGGCATAGGCGCGGCCCATGCCCTTGGCACTGTTTTCCTTCAGCTGGAAGGCACTGGCATCGGCCGCCTGCGGCAGCGCCAGCGCACCGGCGACGGCAAGGCTCAGCGCGGCCAGCGCCAAAGGCCGGGCACGGCCCGGGATGGAACGAAAAGACATAGGCATCGCTTGCTCCTGCTTATCTTAAGACGCGGCTCGGGGTGGCAACGGAGACCGTCACGGCTGTTTTCATACGCGCGTTTGAGGCCCCCGCGCGACACTCTGCCCAGCCACCCCCGGGCTTGCAAGTGCGACCGCAGCATTGACGGTGCACGCTGCTACCCTTCGCGTCCCCCGCCCCACGCCATCGCCGTCGGAGTCGTCCCATGCATTGTTTCGTCTACGCCAGCCAGCGCAAATCCGATACCTACGTGTGGCTCGCCGCGCGCGACGAGTTCGGCGTGGTTCCCGAGTCGCTGTCGATGATGCTCGGCGACCTGCGCTTCGTGCTCGAAGTGCAGCTGGACGAGCAGCGCCGCCTGCCGAACGAAGACAGCGAGGTCGTGCTCGAACATCTGCGCACCCAGGGCTGGCACCTGCAGCTGCCGCCGCAGGAGACGCTCGCGGTCGCCAACCAGTTGCAGCGCAGTACGCCGGACGATCGCGACGAATGATTTGTGGTGTCGGGGTTAACGTGCCGTTACCGTCTGCGGCGCCCACGCTTCCTATACTCGCGCCATGAATGAGCCCCGATCGCGCCACCGCCCGCCGTCCCTGCTCAAGGGAACGGCCTGGTTCCTGCCTGGATGGATTGCCGTGGCGATCGCCGCGCTCGGGGCGCACCCGCTGGCGCTGATCCCGTTGCTGCTGGCCAATGCGCTGACGATGGCGGCGGTATGCCACGCGATCGGTTTCGATCCCGAGCCCCGCTTCGGCCGTACCGTGCTGCGCCGGGGCGCCGCGCACCTGGTGATGTTCACCGGCTACGTGGCGCTGGTGTTCCTGCTGATTGCCTGGCCGATGCTCGAATTGCGCCAGCAACCGACGCTGGGCGGCGCGCTGTTGCTGGCCGCCGCGCTCGTGGTCGCGCTGGTGTCGCTGTGGCGCGTGTGGCCGGCCTTCGGTTTGGTGTTCGTGTGGGACGACGCCTATCCGGCGCAGAGCGATGGCTCGTGGATCTTCACTGCGACCGCGCGCAGCCTTGCGTTCGGCCGTCACCTGGCGCGCGAGGAACGTTTCTTCAGCCATTTCCTGCCGGCGGCGTTCGCGCTGCTGGTACTCGCCTATGGCGCCATCGCGCTGACCGGGCTGTATGGCGTGCTGCCGTCCGAACTGCGCACCGCGGCGCTGGTCGTCTACGGGCTGGCGGTGTTGCCGCTGGGTTGCCTGGTGATCGCCAACCGCACGCTGCGTGCGTTGCTGTGCGAGCGCACGCGCCCGCGTCGCCGCGCCGAAGACGCTCCGTTGCCGGCCGACTTCCTCGCGCCGCCAGCCCCGCGCCCGTCGACGCTCAGCGAGGAAGAGCGCACCGCCGGCGCGCCCGAACAGGGTCCCGCGCTGCTCGCGGCCGCGCGCGACGGCGACATCGAGCGCGCGCTCGCGCTGCTCGAGGCCGGCGCCGATCCCGACAGCACGCCTGCGCCCGGCGAGCGCGACCAGCGTCCGGTGCTTACCCTGGCCGCCTTGCTGCCGGACACGCGCCTGCTGCGCGCACTGATCGCCAAGGGCGCCGACGTCAATCGCGCCAGCGGCGGGCTCACCGCCCTGCTCGCGGCCACCCGCGACAGCTGGCACGGTCGCGCCGAAGCGGTCATGACCCTGCTCGCCAACGGCGCCAGCCCGCTGGCCACCGACAGCGAGGGCAACACCGCGTTGCATGGTGCCGCGCTGAGCGAGGAACCGATCGTCGCGGCGATGTTGCTGGACGCCGCCGCGCCGGTGAACGCGCTCAACCGCGCCGGCGTCAGTCCGCTGGCCGCGGCCTGCCGCGCGGCCAACTGGCCGCTCGCCAAATACCTGCTCGAGCACGGCGCCAAGCCCGCTCCCGCCGAAGGCGAGCCCGCGCTGGTCGCCGCCGCCGGCATCGCCGACGACGATCCCACCGGCGTCAAGCTGCTGCTCAAGCATCGCGCGAACGTCAACGCCACCGACGCCCATGACCGCAGTGCGCTGATGGCCGCTGCGGCCGAAGGGCACCTGCAGATCGCCCGCGCCCTGCTCGCCGCCGGCGCCAACCCGAACCTGGCCGACCGGCATGGCGCCACCGCGCTGATGGAAGCGGCGCGCTGCGGCGCCAGCGAGCTGGTGCAGGTGTTGGCCGACGCGCATGCGGACGCCCGCGCCAGTGACAGCCACGACCGCGACGCGCTCACCCTCGCCTGCCAGTCGCCGCACGCGCAGGCCGCAACCGTGCGCGCGCTGCTCGCGCTCGGCGCCGAGCCCCGGCGCGCGGGCAGCGATGGCCGCAGCGCGCTGGACCATGCCGCGGCCGCCGGTCGCTGGGACCTGGTCGCGCTGCTCGACCCGGAATCGCCGCTGCCCGCCAGCCTCGGCGGCGACGCGCCCGACGACGACGAAACGCCAGCGCGATTGCTCGAAGCCCTGCGCCAAGGCCAGTGGGCGGTCATCGCCACGTACGCCGAGCGCGCGCGACAGTGGCCGCAGGCCCAGCTCGCGCAGCTCTACCTGGAGCTATCCGCGCCCGGCCTCGGCGCAGCGCGGCGCTGGCTGCTCGAACACGGGCTCGCGGCCGAAGCCTGTTTGCCCGCGGCGACGATCGACGCCGGGCACCCAGCGCACGCGCCTGGCCGGCGCCTGTTTGATGCACTGCTGGTCCAACTGCCGGCCTCCAGCGAAGCGGTGGACGACCTGCTCAAGGCCGGCGCCACGCCCGCCGGCGCCCATCTGCTAGCGCAGGCGCTGGGCGCCTTGGGCGACGGCGTCCTGGGCGCGGCACTGCCGCTCAAGCTGCTCGAGGGTGGCGCTGACGCCTTCGGCCCCGATGCACGCGAGCGCACGCCGCTGCACCTGGCGGCGATCCATCGGCACGGCGCACTACTCGAAGCCCTGCTGGCACGCGGCTGCGATCCCAACGCACGCGATGGTTCCGGCCGCACGCCGCTGTTCGCCGCGATCGAACATGGCGAGAGCGGACTGGCACTGGTGCGCGCGCTGATCGCCCACGGCGCCGATGCCGAAGCCACCGACGCCAACGGCGAAACGCCACTTGGCCTCGCGCTGGAACACGGCGCCATCCAGCACTGGCTGGACTGGGGCGACTGGACGCGTCCGCGTCGCGCACTGACCGCCACGGACCTGCCCGCCGCCACCCGCACGGGCGCGCTGACCGCGGTCGAGCGCCTGCTCGAACTGGGCTTCGACGTGGATACCCGCGACGCGCAGGGCGCCACCGCGCTGCTGCATGCCTGTGGCGCCGGCCATCGCGAGATCGCCATCCGCCTGCTCGACGCCGGCGCGGATGCCACGCTGGCGGCCGGCACCGGCGTCACGCCGCTCGCCGCGGCGGTGGGCGCGCGCCGCGATGCCCTGCTCGGCGTACTGCTGGAGCGCGGCGTAGAGGTGGACCAGCGCCTGCCCGGCGAAACCACCGCGCTGATGGTCGCCGCTGCGCTGGGCTATCCGGAACTCGTCGAACACCTGCTCGCCGCCGGCGCCGACATCCACGCGGCGGACATGCGCGGGCGCACCGCGCTGCACGCCGCCGCGCAGTTCGGCTTCGAACACAACGACAGTCTGCGCGCGCGGCGTCTGTTCGACGTGCTGTTCAAGCACGACGCCGACGTCAATCGCGCCGACAACGAGGGCAAGACGCCGCTGCTGCTGCTGCTCGGCGCGCAGTTCAAGCCGGGCTCCGCCTGCGATGCCACCCACCTGGCGGCCTTGCTGCCGGTGCTGCTCGACGCCGGCGCGCAGCTGGAACATGCCGACCAGCGCGGCGTCACCGCGCTGCACGCCTGTGCCATGCACGCACTGCTGCCGGCCGCGCGCGTACTGCTGGCGCGCGGCGCCGACCGTCAGGCCACCGACGCCTTCGGCCGCACCCCTGCCGACGTGGCCCGCCACCTGGGCCTGGTCGATATCGCCCACGAGCTGGCCGCGCGCAGCAACGCGGTGCCCAGCGTCCGGCAGATGTTGCGCCAGCCGGCGCAACCGGCGGAGTAATCACGCTCGCGCGACCCAAGCCCCTCTCCCCGCCGGGGAAAAGGTTTGGGTGTGGGCGGGACGCGCGGGAAATCCGCGTCGAAAACCGAGGCGCTCCATACCTCAACGGCTGCTCTCACACGGACGGCGACGACGACTCCGGTCGTTCCCGCTCGGCGTCCGCCTCGAACAACTGCTCCAGGTCCGCCAGTGCCTCGCGCGTGGTCTGCACGATGCGCGCATCGTCGTCGTACACCAGATACTGCCGCTTGAGCAGCTCGGCATCCTGCTGGCGAAAACGTTCCACCCGCGCCGCAGCCACGTCCCTGGACACGCCCAGCGCCTCCAGCGTCATCTGCGTCATCTGCAGGCTGGAACAGAGCGTCTCGCGCACCGGGTCGTCGATCCCCAGATCCATCAGCCGCCACACGTGCTGGCGGTTGCGCGCGCGCGCGATGACCCTCAGGTGCGGATACTGCCGGCGTACCAGCCGCGCCACGCGCAGGCTCGATTCGGGATCGTCGCTGGCCAGCACGAACACCTCGGCCTTGTCCGCCTGCGCCGCGCGCAGCAGTTCCGGCCGCGCCGGATCGCCGTAGAAGATGTCGTTCCAGCCGCCGAAGCGCTGCACCAGGTCGATCTGCTCGACCGAATGGTCCAGCGCCACGAAGCGGATGCCCTGGGCGCGCAGCACGCGCGCCACGATCTGGCCCATGCGCCCGTAGCCGGCGATGATCACCTTGGGTGTCTCGGTCTCGATGGTGTCGTACTCGCGCACCGCCTTCTTCGGTCGCGCGCCGAGCAACCGCCCGGTGAGCGCAACCAGCAGCGGCGTCAGCGCCATCGACAGCGTGATCGCGAGCACCAGCCGGTTGTGCAGCGTGCCATCGAGGATGCGCTGCCCATCGGCGAGGTTGAGCACCACGAAGGCAAACTCGCCGCCGCTGGCCAGCAACACCGCCAGGCGCAACGACTCGCCGCGGTCGAGCCCGCCGACCAGCCGCCCCAGCGGCCACAGCAGCACGCCCTTGACCAGCAGAAGACCGACGACCAGCGCCAGCACGCGCAGCGGCTCGCTGAGCAGCAGCGACAGGTCCATCGACATGCCCACGCTGATGAAGAACAGCCCCAGCAGCAGCCCCTTGAACGGCTCCAGGTGCGATTCCAGCTCGTGGCGGTATTCCGAATCGGCCAGCAGCACGCCAGCCAGGAATGCGCCCAGCGTGGAAGAGACGCCCACCCGTTCCATCAGCCACGCCGTGCCCATCACCACCAGCAGCGCGGTGGCGGTGGACACCTCCACCGCATCGGCCTTGGCGACGAAGCGGAACACCGGACGCAACAGGTAGCGTCCGCCGACCACCACCGCCACGATCGCGCCCACCGTGCGCAACACGCCCGCCAGGTCCATGCCGTGCCCGCCCGAGGTCGCCAGCAGCGGCACCGCGGCGATCAGCGGGATTGCCGCCAGGTCCTGGAACAGCAGGATCGCGAACGCCTGGCGCCCGTAGGCCCAGCCGGCCTCCTTGCGCTCGGCCAGGATCTGCAGGCCGAACGCGGTGGACGACAGCGCCAGGCTGCCGCCCACGATCGCCGCCGCCCGGCCGCTCAGGCCGAACCACGCGAAACCGATCGCACCGATCGCGATGCCGCACGCCAGCACCTGCATCAGGCCGGTGCCGAACACCGCACGGCGCATCACCCACAGGCGTTGCGGCGAAAGTTCCAGGCCGATCACGAACAGCATCAGCACCACGCCGAACTCGGAGATGGTCGCCACGCCGGCGGTGTCGGCGACCAGCCCCAGCAGTTGCGGGCCGATCACCACGCCGGCCAGGAGGTAGCCCAGCACCGAGCCGAGGCGGAAGCGCTTGGTCAGCGGTACGGCGATCACCGTCGCGAGCAGGAACACCAGCGCGGTTTCGAGGTAATGATGGCTTTCCATCCGCGCGACGCCTTGGTGGGGATGCCTCCGATTATTCCACGCCGCACCCGCCACGACTGCCGCGTCGCCGTGCACGCAACCGTGGGATGATCGCGCGATGAAATCCGTCACGCTCGCCATGGCCGGCCTGCTGCTGCCGTGCCTGGCCATGGCTTCGTCCATTCCGGTGCAGGGCTATACGGTCGTGCACGCCTTCCCGCACGATCCGACGGCCTACACCGAAGGGCTGTTCTATCTGGACGGCTATCTCTACGAGGCAACGGGGACCGTCGGCGCGTCCTCGGTGCGCAAGGTGGACCTCGCCAGCGGCAAGGTGCTCCAGCAGACGCCTACGCCGTGGCCGGACTACGGCGAGGGGATCGTGGCGTGGAAGGGCCGGCTGATCCAGCTGACCTGGCAGGATCACGAAGGCTTCCTGTTCGACCTGGCCACGCTGACGCCGCGCGCGAAGTTCGCCTATCCGGGCGAAGGCTGGAGCCTGACTACCGACGGCACCCGCCTGCTGATGAGCGACGGTACGCCGACCATCCGCATTCTCGATCCGGACTCGCTCCAGCAGGTCGGCCACATCGACGTCACCGCCGACGGCCATCCGCTGGCGAACCTCAACGAGCTGGAATGGGTCAAAGGCGAGCTGTACGCCAACGTCTGGCTGACCGACCGCATCGCGCGCATCGATCCGGCCAGCGGCCGGGTCATCGGCTGGATCGACCTGGCCGGCCTGGGGCCCGCGCCCGAAACGCTGGAAGACCCGGCGAACGACGTACTCAACGGCATCGCCTACGACGCGGCGCACGACCGCCTGTTCGTCACCGGCAAGCGCTGGCCCCGGGTGTATGAAATCCGCCTGGTACCGGCGCATCACGACACAGCGGCGGGCCCTGCCGCGGCGAAAGCGGGATCACCGCCGGCCAGCCGCTAGGCACGCCTAGCCCACACAGAACGGATGACCCATGTTCGACACGAAGAACCTGGGCAGGCCCAAGGTGATGGACGCCCAGGCCCTGGGCGACGCAGGCATTCTGGACGTTCGACAAGGCCGTGTTCGCCGACGCTCGGTGCGCAGCACAAGGCGCTGATCACCATGGCAGTGCGCTGACGACGCAGTGTCCGTACCGCATCGAACTGCACAACTAAAGCTCCGCGCGGCCGGCGCCACCGACGCCACGCAGCGGTTCGCTGCCTGACCCCTTGCCGGTAATCCGAATGCTCAGCGGCCGGCGTTCCCGGCCGCTGCGGCGGACGCGTGACGCACGAAACTGCGCATGGTGAGGCCGGGCACGGTGCGAAAAGTCGTCGGCCGCGGCGCACCGGCGTCGGCGGCGATGAACACGAAACGGTCGCCTTCCAGGCGGTAACTGGCCGGCAGCGGCATGCCGGCATCCGGACCCATCGCGTCGATCCAGGTGATGGCCTTGGGCGTCACCGAAGCGTCCAGCATGAAGCGGCCTTCGAGCAGCATTTCGCCTTGCGGCGTGCGTACGCAGAAGTGATCGCCGTCGATGATGGTCAACGCATCAGGCGCGCCGGTGCTGTCGGGCGCGTCGGGGACACCGTTCTCCTCGAAGGCGACCTGCCGCCAGACGCCTTGCAAGGCGGCCAGGTCGTGGGCATTCGGGTCGGGTGCATCCATGCGCATAGTCCCACTCTTACAAGGAGCTTATTCGCCGCCCAGCCAGCGCGCAGCGTCGATGGCGTAATAGGTAAGGATCGCGTCCGCGCCAGCGCGCTTGAACGCGGTCAACGATTCGAGCACCACCGCCTTCTCGTCCAGCCAGCCGTTCTGGGCGGCGGCCTTGAGCATCGCGTACTCGCCGGACACCTGGTAGACGAAGGTCGGCGCGCCGAAGGTCTCCTTCACCCGGCGCAGCACGTCCAGGTAGGGCATGCCCGGCTTGACCATCACCGCGTCGGCGCCTTCGGCCAGGTCCAGCTCGACCTCGCGCAGCGCCTCGTCCGAGTTGGCCACGTCCATCTGGTAGGTGTGCTTGTTGCCCTTGCCCAGGTTCGCCGCCGAGCCGACCGCGTCGCGGAACGGGCCGTAGAAGCTGGAGGCGTACTTGGCCGAGTAGGCGAGGATGCGCGTGTGGATGTGGCCGGCCGCTTCCAGCGCGTCGCGGATGGTGCCGATGCGGCCATCCATCATGTCCGACGGCGCGACGAAATCCATGCCGGCCTCGGCCTGCGCCAGCGACATCTTTACCAGTGCCTCGACGGTAGGCTCGTTCATCACGTAGCCGCGTTCGTCGATCAGTCCATCCTGGCCATGCGTGGTGTAGGGATCGAGCGCCACGTCGCCGATCAGGCCCAGTTCGGGATATTTCGCCTTCAGCGCGCGGGTGGCGCGATGCATCAGGTTGTCCGGATTCCACGCCTCGACGGCGTCTTCACTCTTGACCGACGGGCCGGGCGACGGGAACAACGCCAGCGCGGGGATGCCCAGGCGCACGCACTCGCCGGCCAGCTTGAGCAACTCGTCGATGGACAGCCGCGCAACGCCCGGCATCGAAGGCACGTCTTCGCGTTGGCCTTCGCCTTCGATCACGAACGCCACCATGATCAGATCGCCCGGCAATAGGCTGTGCTCGCGCATCAGCGCGCGGGAAAAGGCGTCGCGACGCATGCGGCGCATGCGGATGGCGGGGAAGTTCATGGCAGATCCGTCGCTGGTGCGAAAGGCGCCATTGTACGCCGCGGGCTTCGCATGCCTTCCGGCTGCGGCGTTCCATCGCTCGCTGCCCGGACATGCCCGAACGGACGACTCTGCATGACACCGTCAAGTTCTGCCCGTCGCGCCGCATGGGTCGGTGCATCACACATTTTCCACGACGGTCGCACAACGACCGGCTCGCAAGTAGCCAGTCAGGCCGGTTTCCGATACCTTCCCCCGATTGCCGCCGCGCCCGCGCTGCGCCACAGAACGACCCGATGAGCTTCGACACCCGACCCCCCACCCTGCTGGCCGACCTCGGCGGCACTAACGTGCGCTTCGCGCTCGCCGACGTCGGCGCCGCGGAGCCGCTCGTGGCCGACAGCGTGCGCCGCTACCGCGTACGCGATTTCGCCACGCTGGCCGACACCATCCGGCAATACTTCGCCGACACCGGGCTGACCGCGCCGCGCGCGATCATCGCCGCGGCCGGGCGCATCGCCGACGGCGAGACGGTGCAGATCACCAACAATCCGTGGGCGGTCGCCGCGCATGCATTGCAGGCGGACCTGGGGATGGAGTCGGTGCGGCTGGTCAACGACTTCGCCGCGCAGAGCATGGCCGTCTCGCTGCTGCAGCCGCAGCACCTGAAGGCCGTCGGCGACCTGCCGCTGCCGCGGCTGGACAGTCGCGATCACCAGACCTTCGTGGTGATGGGTCCCGGCACCGGGCTGGGCGTGGGTGGCCTGCTGCGCCGCGATGGCCACTGCAGCGTGCTGGAAAGCGAAGGCGGCCACGCCGGCTTCGCCGCGCACAGCCGCGAGGACATCGAGATCCTGCATCGGCTCAACGAGCGTTTCGGCCGCGTCTCCAACGAACGGCTGATCTGCGGCAACGGCCTGGTGAACCTCTACACGGCGCTGGCCGACATCGCCGGGGAGCGTGCGCAGGACTACTCCCCCGAGGACATCACCGCCCACGCCGGCGCCGGCACCGATCCGTTGTGCGTACGCGCGGTCGAAACGCTGGCCGGCATCTTCGGTTCCGTCGCCGGCGACCTGGTGCTGACCCTGGGTGGCTGGGACGGCGTCTACCTCACCGGCGGCCTGCTGCCGATCCTGCTCCCGTGGCTGCAGCGCGGCGGCTTCCGCCAGCGCTTCGAAGCCAAGGGCCGCTTCAGCGACACCATGCGCCAGGTGCCCACCATCGCCGTACTGCACCCGGAACCGGGCCTGCTCGGCGCCGCCGCACTGGCGGTGATGGAAACGGGTCTCCCGCTGCTGCCGCGGGCGTAGACATCCCCTGAGCGCCGCGCGGCTATCCTCCACGCAATCACAAGGAGGATGGCGATGATCCGACCGAGTGTCTTCGGCTTCGCGCTGGTTTGCGCATGTATGTGGGCGCCGATCGCCTGGACAGCGCAGCCGTTGCCGTCAGCGACGGCGGTCACGCTTGCTCCGCCGTTACGCTGGCCGGACAGGCCGATCGCCTCGCGCGCCCAAATCGATGCGTACGTGCGCCACACACCGGTCGAAGCCTCTCCACTGAGCGCATTTACCCCGGCCGGCAGGCGGCGCTTCCTGGCGAGCCTGGTGTTTGGCGAGCGCGGGCTTGGCGGCTTCAGTACCGACGATCTCCGTTACGACCTGACACGCGTCCAGGCATGGAACGTATTGCGTCTGTTCGATGCCCAGGGCCGTGCCAATGACCTAGCCACACGCACCCGAGCGCGGCCGGCCACAGTGCAGACGACGCTCGAAAGTGCTTACGACCATCTCCAGACGCCCGCCACGCCTGACGACGAGGCGAAGATGCTGGCTGACGTGTACGCGCGCGAGTTCGCGCCAGCGCAACGGCGGCTGGCTTCCCTGAGCGACCAGGACGTCGAGTTGTTGTTTCGCGGCGCGAACCGGTTGAGCTTCGTGGTGGCATCGCCCGTCTACCTGGCGGACATGCGTCGCGACTTCGACGAGCTGGACCGCCGCCATCGCGTGGATCGGCCGCATGTCGACGCACTCTACGATGCGTTGCTGGCCGCACATCGCCCCGCCGATGCGCGCGCACTAATCGGCGCCTATCCGATGCTGGATCGCCCATCGCCGCCGACCCTGCACGACGCAAAGTTCGAACACGATCAGCCGACCACCTGGGTCGCGCGCGGCGGGCATGACCTGTGGCGTCAGCCGTTACCGTTGGATGCGGATGCGCAAGTGGTCGTGCTCGGGTCCACCGGCTGCCACTTCTCCGAAGCCGCGGCGCGCAGCATCGGCGCCGACCGAATGCTGCGCGAAATGTTCCGCACGCATGCCCGATGGGTGGCGCCAGCCCACGACATCGTCGCCTTCGATGCCCTCACGGCATGGAACCGCGCACATCCCGCGCAGCCGCTGGCCATCCTTCACGAGGATGCCGGATTGCCCTTCGTAACCCGGGTCGCGACACCGACGTTCTACTTCATGCGCCATGGGCACGTAGTGGACACGGTGGTCGGCTGGCCGAACGACGCGCAGCGTGCCGCCTTGCGCGCAGGGCTGCGCAAGATCGGGCTTCTGGATACAGCCTCCGCCTCGGGAAAACACCGATGACCCGCCCGCGCACCGCTTTCCTGTTCGACCTCGACGGCACGCTGGTCGATAGCGTCTATCAGCACGTGCTGGCGTGGAAGGAGGCGCTCGACCGCGAGGGCATCGAGCTGGCGGTGTGGCGCATCCACCGCAAGATCGGCATGAGCGGCGGGCTGTTCACGCGCATCCTGCTGCGCGAGACCGGCATCGAGATCACCGAGGAGCGCGTGGCGCGGCTGCGCCGCTGGCACGCGGAAGCGTTCTCGCGGCGTGCCGAAGCCGGTGGTGTGCGCCCGCTTCCGGGCGCGCGCGAGCTGCTCGACTGGCTCACCGAGGCGGGCCTGCCCTGGGCCATTGCCACCAGCGGCCGCATGCAGACGGCGGCACACAACCTGGAGGCGCTCGGCGTCGACCCGGCCAAGGTGCCGGTGATCACCCGCGATGACGTGCGCCACGCCAAGCCCGACCCGGATCTGTTCCTGGCCGCGGCCGAACGGTTAGGCGTGGACATCCAGCATGCGCTGGTCCTGGGCGACAGCATCTGGGACATGCTCGCCGCACAGCGTTGCCGTGGCCTCGGCGTGGGCCTGCTTTCCGGCGGCTACGGGCAGGAGGAGCTGGAGCGCGCCGGCGCGTTCCGCGTGTACGAGGACCCCGCCGACCTGCTGTACCACATCGACGAGGTCGCCGCGCGCGATTGACCCGCGCCTGCCGGCACCGCCGATCGAACGCCATCCCGCGGCGAGGGGTTCAGCCGGCCGTTCTTCGCACCGTCGAAAGCAGCGGGTGGAAGCCCGCTCCACGCGGGCCGTGCGCTCAGCCTGGCGCGAGCAGCGCGTCCAGGTCGTCCTGGTCGAAGCTGAGCTTCTCGCGGGCGCCACCGCCTTCGAGCACCGCCTCGGCCAGTTCGGCCTTGCGCGCCTTCAACTCCTCGATGCGTTCCTCGACGGTGTCGGCGGTGATCAGCCGGAACACGAACACCGGCTTGTCCTGGCCGATGCGGTGCGCGCGGTCGGAGGCCTGCGCCTCGGCAGCCGGATTCCACCACGGGTCGTAGTGGATCACGGTGTCGGCGGCGGTGAGGTTCAGGCCCACGCCGCCGGCCTTGAGCGAAAGCAGGAACAGCGGCACGTCGCCGTCTTGGAAGCGCTGCACGGGTTCGGCGCGGTCGCGGGTTTCACCGGTGAGCATGACGTAGCGGATGCGCTTGCGATCCAGTTCCGCGGCGATCAGCTTGAGCATTTCGGTGAACTGCGAGAAGAGCAGCACCTTGCGGCCTTCGGCGAGTAGCGCCGGCAACATGTCCATCAGCAATTCGAACTTGGCCGACTCGCGCACGCCGCGCGCGGCCTCGAGCTTGACCAGCCGCGGATCGCAGCAGACCTGGCGCAGCTTGAGCAACGCGTCGAGCACCACGATGCCCGAATGGGTGATGCCGCGCTGGGCGATCACTTCGCGCAGCTCCTCGGCGAGGGTGAGGCGCAGGCTCTCGTAGAGCTCGCGCTGGCGCCCGTCGAGCACCACGCGGCGGGTGATCTCGGTCTTGGGCGGCAGTTCGGACGCGACCTGCGCCTTGGTGCGCCGCAGGATGAAGGGCGCAAGCCGCCGGTTGAGGCGGGCCTGGCATTCGTCGTCGCGCTGCTTCTCGATCGGCACGCGGTAGTGGCGACGGAAGGCGCCTTCGTCGCCAAGCAGGCCGGGCACGGCCAGGTCGATCTGCGACCACAACTCGCCCAGGTGGTTTTCCAGCGGCGTGCCCGTCAGGCAGACGCAGCGCGGCGCGCGCAGGCTGAGCACGGCGCGCCGCGCCTGCGTGCGCGGGTTCTTCACCTGCTGTGCCTCGTCCAGCACGATCAGCGCGAACGGCTGTTTGCGCAGGGTGACGACATCGCGCGGCAGCAGCGCATAGCTAGTGAGCACGATGTCCTGCGCGCCCAGTTGGGAGAAGTCGCCGCTGCGCTGTGGACCGTGCAGCGCGAGCACCGTGAGGTCGGGTGCGAAGCGCGCGATCTCCGATTGCCAGTTGGGGATGAGGCTGGTCGGTACCACCACCAGCGCCGGCTGGGTCAGCGCACCGCGCTGCTTGAGCGCGAGCAGATGGGTGATCAACTGCAGCGTCTTTCCCAGGCCCATGTCGTCGGCGAGCACGCCGCCGACGCCGGCCTCGGCCAGCGCGTTCAACCAGCGCAGGCCTTCGCGCTGGTACGGGCGCAGCTCGACCGTGAGGCCGTCGGGAATGGCGTCGCTGGCGCGCTCGGCGGCATCGCGCAGGCGCGCGGTGAAGCCGCGAAGTGCCTCGGGCGCGCGCAGTTCGCCGCCGCTGGGCAGCGCCTCGACCAGTTCCTCCAGGCGGCCCGCCTGCACGCGCGGCAGGTGCAGCTTCTTCTTTGGGCGCTCCAGGTACTCGGCCAGCGGCGCCAGCAGGCCGCGCAGTTCCTTCAGGCGTACCGGCACGCGGCGGCGCTCGTCGACCGGCGCGTACCACACGGCGTCTTCCGGCTCGTTCGGCGCGGGGCTCAGGTTCAACTGGTGCTCGGCCAGCGCCTGCGCCACCGCGGGCAGCAGGTTGTGCCGCTTGCCCTCGACCTCGATGCCGATCTCCAGGTCGAAGGCATGGTCGTCGGCGTCTTCGGTGGCGTTGCCGTACCAGCGCACCGGGCCTTCGAGCACTTCGAACGGGAAGCTCGGCGCGTAGTCGAGCTGGAAGCCTTCGGCCTCGAGCTTGGCGCGCAGCGCCAGCCAGCGTGCCGGCGTGTTCACCTCCAGCGCGCCGGCATAGCCCTTGCCGGGGAACAGCCAGGCGTCCTCGGGCAGGGTGTCGGCCAGGTCCCAGGGCAGGCCTTCGGTGTCCACGCCCGGAGTGAGCCCGACGCGCTCGAGCTGCTCCATCGCGGAGAGCTCCTCCGCGCGCCGGCGCGTGATCTCGACGAGGTGGCCGTTCCGCACGCGGCGGACCAGCGGTTCGCCGCCGCGGCCGGGCAGGCGCTCGCCGGCGTAGTCGAAGGCCAGCCGCGCATAGGCCAGCGGCGGCGTCCCGGCGGCCAGGCGGGCGTGACGCGTGAGTGCGTGCAGGGTCAGGACCGGCTTGGGCGCAAGTTCCGCGCGGCGCAGTTCGTCGAATACCTGTGGTGCGGGCAGGCGCTGGCCGAGCGGGCTGTTCTTCAGCGCCTTGAGCAACGGCCGGCCGGCTTCGTGCCTGAGCGGCGGCAGGTCCAGCCAGTGGCTTTCGCGCTTGTCCGCCTCGAGCAGGCCCAGCGTGGCGCGTTCGGCGTCGAGATACCAAAGGCAATCGAGTCGCAGCAGGCGCTGGTTATGGCCGAGCGTGGGCAGCAGGCGCTGGCTGCCATCCTGCTCCAGGTGCCAGTGCCAGTTGAGCGGATGCGCCTTGCCGCGCGACAGGCGCAGGCCAGCCAGGCCACCGAGGAAACACGGCGCGGTATCGAGCATCTGCGCCAGCAGGGCGTCACCGATGTGACCGGCCAGGCGCACGTAGCTGCGGCCCTTGCGCACGTTCTGCGGCAGACCGAGCAAGGCAGCGGCCAGGTGTTGTTCGTGCGGTTGCAGCGGCGCCTGGGCGAGGTGGCGGCTGTCCAGCGGGACCGGGCGCACGTAGCGGCCCTGCTCGGCCACGCCCAGCGCCACCGGCGCGACGTCCAGGTGGGCCCAGGAAGCACCTTCCTCGGGCATGACCTCCAGGAAGAAACCGAGCACCTGGGTTTCGGCGGGAATTCCCGCGGGCGGCTTGAACAATCGGCGCCAGGCCGGTGGCAAGCCGCCTCCGGCCATGTCCTCCGCCGGGGAGGCACGATCGGCAGGCTGCTTTTCGTCCGGTTGCTGCATGCGCATGCGGTCCGCTTGCCGGCCAAAACAACGAGCTTAGCAAGGGGATGGGTGGTGTGCGCGTCGAGGGCGCAAGTTCGTGCGGGGCCGCCCCACGGGGCATGAGGTGGGCTTCAGCCCACCGCCCATTCACGTCGCATGGCCGGGCGTGGCCCGCCGTCGACCGGGAGCAACGTCGTGGCCCCGGCCGTTCACCCCAACCATCTTCCCGGACGGAGCCGTGGGTCAGGCGTTGCCGAACAAGCCTTGCGGGTATTCGGGCTTCTGCTCGCGCGACATCAGCATGCGGACGCCCTCGACCGGAGTGACCTCGCCGTGCAGCACGGCGCGCACGCCACTGGCGATGGGCAGGTCCAGGCCATGCTGTTCGGCCAGGCGGGACACCTCGTCGGCGGTCACCACGCTCTCGACCACCTGGCCGATCTGGCGCACAGCCTCGTCCAGCGCAATGCCCTGCCCCAAGGCCAGGCCGAGCCGCCGGTTGCGCGAGAGATCGCCGGTACAGGTCAGCACGAGGTCGCCCAGGCCGGACAGACCCATCAGGGTTTCCGGCCGCGCGCCGAGCGCCAGACCCAGACGCAGCATCTCGTTCATGCCACGGGTGATCAGGCCGGCGCGGGCGTTGAGGCCCAGTTGCATGCCGTCGGCCACGCCGGTGGCCACCGCCAACACGTTCTTCATCGCGCCGCCGAGCTCGGCGCCCAGCACGTCGTTGCCCGAATAGGCGCGGAAGTTCGGCGCATGCAGCAACGCGGCCAGCGACTTGGCGAAGGCCTCGTCTTCCGAGTGCACGGTGACGGCGCTGGGCAGCCCGGCGGCCACCTCGCGCGCGAACGACGGTCCGGTGACTACCGCGGCCGGCCGGCCCGGCAGCTTCTGCGCCACCAGCTCGTGCAGGAAGCGGCCGGTGCCCGGCTCGAAACCCTTGGTCGCCCAGGCGATCGCCGTGCCGGCGTCGAGCAGCGGCGCAAGCTCGTCCAGCATCGCGGCGAAGGCGTGGCTGGGCACCACGATCAGCACGATGTCGGCATCGCGCACGGCCGCGGCCAGCTGCGGCTCGTAGGCGAGCGCGGCCGGCAGCTCGAGGTCAGGCAGATAACGCTGGTTGCGGCGGCTCTGCGCCATTGCCTCCAGCGCCGCGCGGTCGCGGCCCCAGAGGCGCGTGGTCACGCCGTTGCGCGCGGCCAGCGCGGCCAGCGCGGTGCCCCAGGAGCCGGCGCCGAGCACCGCGAGGATCGGTTGGTCCCGCATGGGTTGTCGCCGTCAGCTGTTGAGCGTCGGGGCCTCGCCGCCGCCCGCCGCGCGGCGCTGCTGCTCCGCGAAGAGAGCGTCGAAGTTGATCGGCTGCAGCAGGAACGGGGGGAACCCGCCCTCCAGCACCAGCGAGGAAATCACCTGGCGCGCATAGGGGAACAGCAGGTTCGGGCAGTAGCTGCCGATGATGCCGTCGTGGTCCTGCTCGTTGAAGCCCGCGATGCCGAACACGCCGGCCTGGTGGACCTCGGCCAGATAGGCCGTCCGCTCGCCGATGGTGCAGGTGAGGGTCAGGCTGAGCACCACTTCGTACAGGCTGTTGCCCAGGTCGGTGGCGCGCTGGCCCAGGTTGAGCTGCACCTGCGGCTGGACCTGGTCGTTCTCGCCGATGTCCTGGAAGATCTGCGGCGCGTTGGGAGCCTCGAAGGACACGTCCTTGACGTAGATCTTCTGCAGCATCAACTGCGGCATGGCCTGGCCGGCGGCCTGGTCGTTGGCGGGCGTGACTTCTGCCATCGGGAATCCCTCGAATTCGTGAATGCGGGCGAGCAAAGAGGGCGATTGTTCCATACATCCGCACGCCCCGCCACGGTCAGGCGCCCCGGGCGACTTGCGCAGGATGCTGTTTTTCCGCGAGAATACGCGGCTCGACCGAGGCCGCCCCGATCTTTCGGGCTTCCGCGACGCGATGCGGGAACGCAAGCCGGCCACGCTCGATACGCAACACCCTCCAGCATCGCGTGGCGCCCCAAGCGCCGCTGGGCCGATGCCGCCCTGGCCAACGGGCGGTCAGATACCGATTACGGAGGCCCTCATGGCCCGTGTATGTCAAGTCACCGGAAAGGGTGTGCAGACCGGCAACAACGTCTCGCACGCCAACAACAAGACCCGTCGCCGCTGGTTGCCGAACCTGCACGAGCGCCGCTTCTGGGTCGCCAGCGAAAACCGTTGGGTGAAGCTGCGCGTTTCCAACGCCGCGCTGCGCACCATCGACAAGAATGGCATCGAGGCCGTGATCGCCCAGCTGCGTGCCCGCGGCGAGAAGGTCTGAGGATTGAACCATGGCTAACAAGACCCAAGACAAGATCCGCCTGATCTCCTCGGCCGGCACCGGCCACTTCTACACCACGCAGAAGAACAAGAAGAACACGCCGGAGAAGTTCGAGTTCAAGAAGTACGATCCGGTCGTTCGCAAGCACGTGATCTACAAGGAAGGCAAGATCAAGTGATCTTCGAAGAAAACCCGCCCACGGCGGGTTTTCTTTTGGGCGCGCGAAAGTTTCCGCTCGCTTATGATCCGCGCCATGGCTGAGGCCCTGTTCCCTGCGCTGCTCGGCGAACAATGGCACGCACTGGCGACGCCGGTGCGGCGCATGCATGGCGATGCGCCGCGCGTGCACGCCATCGGCCAGGCCGACGTGGCCGGCGCGGGCCACCTGCCGGCGCGCCTCCTGCGGTGGCTGCTGGGCTTGCCCGAACCGGGTCCGGCGCAGCCTCTGGAGCTGTCCATCGAGCGACACCCGGGCCATGAAACCTGGACGCGGCGCTTTGCCCACGGCGGGATGCGCTCCCGCCTCACCCGGGCTCCGCGGGGCGATCGGCTGCATGAACGGCTCGGCCCGGTAACGCTGCATTTCGAACTGCGCCGTACAGGCGATGCGATCGACTGGCAACTTAGCGGTGGAAACCTGCTGGCCTGCCGCTGCCACGCATGTGGTTCGGCTCGGTGCTTGCGCAAAGCGGCGCGCAGGAAGGGCGCTACAGCTTCCACATCGATACGCGATTGCCTTTGCTGGGCCGGCTGGTCGCCTATCGCGGCCGGCTGGAGCCGAGCGATGGCTGAGCGGGAGGACGTCATCGTTTTCGACGGGGTCTGCGTGCTGTGCAGCCGCTGGGTCGATTTCGTGCTCCGGCATGACCACGCGGGCCGCTTCCGGCTGGCCGCCATGCAGGGCACGCATGGGCGCAGGTTGCTCCAGGCGCACGGCCTGTCGGCGGACGACCCGGCGTCGTTCCTGCTGGTGCACGACGGGCGCGGGCATACCGATACCGATGCCATCGCGCACGTCCTGCGTGAATTCGGCGGTCGCTGGCGCGTGGCCGCGTCGCTGCTGCTGGCGACCCCGCGCTTGTGCCGCGACCCGGCGTACCGCTGGATCGCCCGCCACCGGTACCGGCTGTTCGGGCGACGCGCGAGTTGCCGGTTGCCCGAACCGGCGCAGTCCTGGCGTTTCCTCGACTAGAGCGGCTCGGCCAACCCCGGCTGTCCACCCGGCGCGCGCTCAGGCGTTTCCACGCAGGCGCAAACCCCGCGCCGCGTTTGCGTTCCATCCCCCAGCCTGGTGCTGCATCGCCTACCGGAGATACGCCATGTCCAAGCTCCTCTTCCGCCCCACCTCAGGCCTGGTCCTCGCCTTCGTTGTCACCACGGCGGCGGCCGCCACCGGCACGGTCACCGTCCGTTACGACCATCCGGAAAACTTCACCGAAACAAAGGAAGTGCGCGCCTTCGCACCCATGCGCGCCGATTCGGCCTACCTGGACACCCTCAAGCGCTACATCGAAACCAAGGCGGCGACCGAGCTTGGACAAGGCCAGACCCTCGACATCGTCGTGACCGACATCGATCGCGCCGGCTCCTATGCGCCGTCGGTGGGTTCGTTGCAGCCGGTGCGCGTGGTCAAGGACGTCTATCCGCCGCGCATCACGCTGCACTTCCGCCTGCTGGACAGCGAGGGGCAGGTGGTCCGCGAAGGCGACCGCACGCTCACCGACCTGGGCTTCATGTACGACAGCCCGGGCGGGTCTTCCAGTACCGATCCGCTGCGCTACGAAAAGCGCACGATCGATCGCTGGCTGGCGCGGGGACCGGCAAAGCTGTAACGCCGAAGTCACAGGGCTGAAGCCCACCCGGCAAAAAAAAGCCCGCCATGGAGGCGGGCTTTTTTTCATGCATCAGGCCGTTCAGGCGTTGGCGACGCGGTAACCCTTCAGCCGTGCCGCGAACTCCTGCAGCGAACGGATGCCGCTCTGTTCGGCCTCGGCGATCCATTGCTGCAGGCCCTTGAGGGTCTGTTCGGCGCCACGCTGCTCCATCAGGGCCGCCAGGCGGGTGCGGAAGTCGCACACGGTGCGCAGCGTGGGGCGCTTGGCCAGCACGGCCTGCAGGCGCGCGCTGCCCTCGCTATCCAGCCAGCGGCCACCGTCGGCCAGCGCATGGCGCATCCGGCGCGGCATTGCCTTGAGGTTGTCGCCCGCGTGGGCGGCTTCCTCGCGCAGGGTCGGCATGATCACGCCGCGGTAGTAGTCGGTCATCGCCTGGAAGCGATGGGTCAGCACCGCCTTGAGCGTCTCGGCATCGGGCAGGTTCACGTTCGGACGCACGTCCAGGGCCGGCGCCACGCGCAGCACCTTGGCCAGGCCCACCGCGCGCAGCCCGCAGATCGCCGCCCAGCCGATGTCGAACTCCCACTTGCGCAGGGCGAACTTGGCCGAGCTGGGGAACGCATGGTGGTTGTTGTGCAGCTCTTCGCCGCCGATCCAGAAGCCCCACGGAATCAGGTTGCGCGCGGTATCGGCACTCTCGAAGTTGCGGTAGCCGGCCCAGTGGCCGACGCCGTTGACGAAACCGGCCGCCCAGAACGGGATCCAGATCATCTGCACCGCCCACAGCGCCGCGCCGATCACGCCGAAGAGCGCGAGGCTGATGAGCAGCATCAGGGTCGGGCCCCAATACGGATGGGCGCCATAGAGCTTGTGCTCGACCCAGTCATCGGGCGTGCCGCGGCCGTACTGCTCCATGTCCTGCTTCGACTCGCAGGCGTCGCGGTACAGCGACACGCCGTCCCAGAACACCTTCTTGATGCCGTAGATCATCGGGCTGTGCGGATCTTCCTCGGTCTCCACCTTGGCGTGGTGCTTGCGGTGCACCGCCACCCACTCCTTGGTGACCATGCCGGTGGTCAGCCAGCCCCAGAAGCGGAAGAAATGCGCCAGCGCCGGGTGGAAATCCACGCCGCGATGGGTCTGGCTGCGATGCAGGTAGAGAGTCACCGTGAAGATGGTGAGCTGGGTCACCACCAGCATGTAGACCAGCATGGCAAGCCAACTGGCGTGGGTCACGCCGTTGGAAAGGAACGTCAACACCGTGTCGAGCATCAGGAAAACACCGGGGAAGTTGAAAGGCAGTCTATCGGAGGGGTTTCCGTACCCGCCAGCATGGCGCATTGCGCTTCGCGCATGCGTGAAGCGCCCCGCAGGTTGTGCAAACGTGGGGGCGCCGTGACAATCATGCAATGACTCTGCCACAACCGCTGTTAATGCTTGAGAAAGCCAGCCGCCGCCGCGCCGGGCGGGCCGCGGTGCGGGACCTCGACCTCACGCTCGATCGCGGCCAGGTGCTGGGCCTGCTGGGCGTCAACGGCGCCGGCAAATCGACCACGCTGTCGATGATCGCCGGCGCGCTGGCGCCGGACGGTGGTCGCATCCTGCTCGACGGCGCGGACCTGGCCGAGCACCCGGCATCCGCCCGCCGCCTGGTGGGCTGGCTGCCCGAACGTGCCCCGCTGTGGCAGGAACTGACGGTGGGGGAACATCTGGACGCGCACGGTCGCCTGCGCGGACTCACGGGCGCGGCACTCAGGCAGGCGCGCGTGCGCATGATCCAACGGCTCGAACTGGCCCCGCTGGAACACCGGCTCGCGGGCGTGCTGTCGCAGGGCCAGCGCCAGCGACTGGGGCTCGCCTGCGCGTTGCTGCACCAGCCGGCGCTGCTGGTGCTGGACGAGCCCGGCAATGCGCTCGATCCGGTGCAGGTCGCCGCGCTGCGCGCGCTGATCCGCGAGCAGGCCGCGGCGGGCACGGCGGTGATCCTCTCCACCCACGTGCTGGCCGAAGTCACCGCGGTGTGCGATCGCGTGGCGATCCTGCACGATGGCACGCTGCGTTACGAAGGTGCCCTGGACGCGCACGATCACGCCGCGCTGGAA
This sequence comes from Frateuria sp. GZRe14, assembly GCF_051900395.1. NCBI lineage: Bacteria > Pseudomonadati > Pseudomonadota > Gammaproteobacteria > Lysobacterales > Rhodanobacteraceae > Frateuria > Frateuria sp. GZRe14. Next base: position 417,088 of record NZ_JBHZGJ010000002.1, read on the forward strand.
CAACGCTTCTTCGCCATCGCCACCGCGAAGGCGGCCGCATGAGCGCGCTGGCGATGACGCGACTGGAGTTGCGCCGGCTGTTCGTGCGCCCGCTTGCCTGGGTGCTTGGCGCACTGACACTCGCCTGGCTAGCGTGGAACTTCACGCTGCTGCTGGGCAGCTTCCTCGCCGCGCAGATCCGACTCGCTGCCCTGCCCGATGGCCCCGGCTACACCGACCTGGTGGCCGTGCCCTTGCTGGCCAAGCTGGCCGAGCTCGCTTTCCTGGTCGTGCCGCTGCTGTCGATGTCGGCACTGGCCGGCGAACGTCGCGAGGGACGCCTGTCGCTGCTGCTGGGCATGGGCCTTGCCCCGTCGCGCATCGTACTCGGCAAGTACGCCGCGCTACTGGTGTGGTTGCTGGCCTGGCTGGCGCTGGTGCTGGCTATGCCCGCGGCGCTGGCCCACGCGACCGCGATCGACTGGGGCAAGCTCGCTGCCGCGGCGCTGGGCATGGCGCTGCTGCTGGCCTCGCTGGCCGCGCTGGGGCTGGCCTGTTCGGCGTTCGCCTCGCACCCGGCCATCGCCGCGGCCGCCGCGCTGGTGCTCACGTTGGGGCTGTGGGCGGTGAACATGGGTGCGCAGTTGGCCGGCGTGGATGACGGCACGATCAACTGGCTGGCAATGAGCTCGCACCTGCAGCCGCTGCTGCGCGGGCTGGTGACCAGCGTCGACGTGGCGTGGTTCGCACTGCTGGCGACCGTCTGCCTGGCGCTGGCCATCCGTCGCGTCGCGACGGAACGGGAGCGCGGCTGATGCGCACGCTATTCGGACGTCTGGACGGCTGGCTGTTCGCGCTGGCCCTGGTCGTCGGCGCGGGCGCCGTCGGTTACCTCACGACCCGGCATGTCTTTGTCGCCGACTGGACCGCGGGCGGACGCGCCAGCCTGTCGCCGGAGAGCCGCGCCGTGCTGGGCCAGCTCCATGGCCCGGTCGAGATCGTCAGCTATGCCAACCCGCAGGGAGACCTGCGCCCGACCATCGCCGGCTTCCTCGAACGATATCGCCGGGTCAAGCCCGACCTCACGCTGCGCTTCGTCGATCCGCAGCAGGATCCGGCGAAGATGCGCGAGCTCGGCATCACTGTCGACGGCGCGATCATCGTGCACTACGGCAATCGCGAGCAGCGGCTGGACGAGCTGTCCGAGCGCAGCCTCACCAATGCGCTGGAGCGCCTGGCGCGCGGCGGCGAACGCATCGTCGCCTTCGTCACCGGCGATGGCGAGCGCCGCGCCGATGGCCAGGCCAACGCCGACCTCGGCACTTTCATGGCGCAGCTGGAGAGCCGCGGCATGCGCGCGGTGCCGCTCAACTTCGCCCAGGTCACCGCGGTGCCCCAGCACACCGACCTGGTCGTGCTGGCCAGCCCTTCGCTGCCGCTGGAAGCCGGCGCCGTGCGCGCGCTGGTCGATTACCTTGCCAACGGCGGCAACCTGCTGTGGCTCACCGAGCCGGCCAACAGCGACCTGAACCTTGCGCCGCTTGCCGACGCGCTGGGCCTGCGCGTGCTGCCCGGCGTGCTGGTCGACGGCGGCGGCGCGGCGCTTGGCCTGAAGGATCCGCGCCTGATCGCGCTGGGCGCCTATCCGCCGCACGCGATCACCCGCGGCTTCCTGCTGACCACGCTGTTTCCGCAGGTTGCCGCGCTGGCCCAGGTCAACCGCAACGACTGGGCGGTGCAGGACTTCCTCGAATCGGGTCCGCAGAGCTGGACCGAGTTCCAGCCGATCGGGAACGACGGCAGCTCGACCATCCGCTTCGACGCCGCGGCCGGCGAGTTGAAGGGGCCGCTGGCCTTCGGCCTGGCGCTCTCGCGGCTGTCGCCCAGTCCCGACAAGAGCCAGCAGCGCGTGGTAGTGGTCGGCGATGGCGATTTCCTTTCCAACACCTTCCTGGGCAACGGCGGCAACCGCGCGCTGGGCGAGCGCGTGTTCGACTGGCTGCTCGGCGACGACGCACTGGTGAGCCTGCCGCCGCGCGGCGCGCCCGATCGCGTGCTGGAGATCACGCAGGCCGAACTCAACGCGCTGAGCCTGGGTTTCCTCATCGGGTTGCCGGTGTTGCTGCTGCTCGTCGGCGGCGTACTGACCTGGCGTCGGCGCCGGCGCTGATGCGACGCAAGGCACGACAGCGCTGGATCATGCTGGGCATCGCGCTCGTATTGGTGGCGCTGGCTTCGATGCAATACCTGCACGACCAGCGCGAGGCGCCCGGCACGCTGCTGGAGCTGGAACCGGCCGCGATCACCTCGGTGACGCTGGCCCTGTCCGGCCAGCCGCCGGAGAGCTACCGCCGCCGCGATGGCCACTGGTGGCAAGCCGACGGCCAACGCGCCGACGATGGCCGCCTGCAGGAGCTCACCGAAATCGCGCAGGCGCCGGTAGTGGCCTGGCGGCCCGACGCGGATTTCGACGCCGCGAAAATCGGGTTGGCACCGCCGGTCGCGCGGCTCGCGCTGGATGGCCACGTACTGGATTTCGGCACCACCGCCGTGACCGGGCCGCTGCGTTACGTGCGCGCAGGCCACCGGATCGCGCTGGTGCCATTGCGTTACACGCCGCGCCCGGCCACGCAGGACGCCGAGCGTATCCACTGACGCCTTCGCAGGGCGGGCTTCACCACAGCACCGCCTGGGCGAGGATGCCTGGCGGACGAAGCCCACCCAACGCCTATGCGGTGCTTGTGGCGCGCGCGGGTGAGCCCATATTGGACGGATCAAGTCCAAAGGAGCGCGCGATGAGCCTGCAGGTGATGGGTGTGTTCGGCATGGGCGTGATGGGACGCAGCCTGGCGCTGAACATCGAAAGCCGCGGCCATGCGGTTTCCGTCTACGACCATGATGGCGCCTTCACCGACCAGGTCATGGCCGCCCATCCCGATCGCCGCCTGGTGGCGTTCCACGAATTGCCTGGTTTTGTCGCGTCGCTGGAACGCCCGCGCCGCATCCTGCTGATGATCAAGGCCGGTCCGCCGGTCGACGCCATGCTGGAGGCGCTCAAGCCGCTGCTGGAGGCCGGCGACATCGTGATCGACGGCGGTAACAGCTACTACCGCGACACCATCCGCCGCGAGCAGGCGATGCAGGCGGCCGGCTTGAACTTCATCGGCTGTGGCATCTCCGGCGGCGAGGAAGGTGCGCTGCACGGACCCTCGATCATGCCCGGCGGCCCGCGCGAGGCCTACGCGAAAGTCGAACCGATCCTCACCGAGATCGCCGCACGCGCGCCCGACGGCACGCCCTGCGTGGCGTGGATGGGCCCCAACGGCGCGGGGCACTACGTGAAGATGGTCCATAACGGCATCGAGTATGGCGACATGCAGCTGATCGCCGAGAGCTACGCGATGCTGCGCCAGGTGCTGGGTCTGTCCAACGCCGAACTGGCGCGGATCTACGCGGACTGGAACCGCGGCGAACTCGACAGCTACCTGATCGGCATCACCTCGCACATCTTCACCCGCAAGGATCCGGACACCGGCAACGACCTGGTCGACATGATCCTCGACCGCGCCGCGCAGAAGGGCACCGGCCAATGGACCTGCCAGGACGCGCTGGAAATGCGCGTGCCGTTGCCGTTGATCACCGAGGCGGTGTTCGCCCGCGGCCTGTCGGCGCAGAAGGACGAGCGCATGGCGGCCAGCCGCGTGCTGCACGGGCCCGCCGCCAGCTTCGCCGGCGACCGCACGGCGTTCGTCGAGTCGGTGCGTCGCGCGCTGTACCTGGGCAAGCTGGTTTCCTACGCGCAAGGCTTCGCGCAACTGCGGGCCGCATCCGCGGCGCACGACTGGGATCTGGACTACGCCACCATCGCGAGCATTTTCCGCGCCGGCTGCATCATCCGCGCCGGCTTCCTCGAGCGGATCATGGAGGCCTACGCGCGCGATCCTGCGCTTTCCAACCTGATGCTCGATCCCTATTTCGCGGACGTGGCACGCGAGTACCAGGAGGCCCTGCGCGAAGTGGTCGGCACCGCGGTGCGCCAGGGCGTGGCGGTCCCGTGCCTGGCGTCGGCGATCGCGTGGTTCGACGGCTACCGCAGCGAGCAGTTGCCGGCGAACCTGCTGCAGGCGCAGCGGGACTATTTCGGCGCGCACACGTTCGAGCGCGTCGACCGCCCCGGCAGCTTCCACGTCGACTGGGAATGACCGCCCGCTTCATGCAGGAGCCTGCCGGCGGGCTCCTACAATGCCCTCGCCATGCCTGAACTTCCCGAAGTCGAAACCACCCGCCGCGGCATCGCCCCGCATGTCGAGGGCCGCCGCGTCACCGACGTCGTGCTGCGCCGCCCGGACCTGCGCTGGCCGATCCCGCGCGAGGTGAGCGAGCTGCTGCCGGGACAGCGGATCGACGCGGTCGAACGGCGCGCCAAGTACCTGCTGCTGCACACGCAGGCCGGCAGCGCGCTGATGCACCTGGGCATGAGCGGCGTGTTGCGCGTGCTGCCGCCGGATGCGCCGCTGGGTACGCACGACCACGTCGACATCGTGCTCGCGGCCGAAGCGGGCCGCGCCGCGCGCGTGTTGCGCTTCAACGATCCGCGCCGCTTCGGCTGCCTGCTATGGCAGCCACCCGGCGAAACCCACGAGCTGCTCGCCGCGCTCGGCCCCGAGCCGCTTACCGACGCCTTCGACGGCGACGTGCTCTGGCACCTCTCGCGCGGGCGCACCGCGGTGGTCAAGCTGTTCCTGATGGACAACGCGGTGGTCGTGGGCGTGGGCAACATCTACGCGAGCGAGGCACTGTTCGCGGCCGGCATCGACCCGCGCCGCGCGGCCGGCAAGGTCTCGCGCGAGCGTTACGCGCGGCTCGCCGCGGAGGTCAAGCGCATCCTCGGCTGGGCGATCGAGCGCGGCGGCACCACGCTGCGTGACTTCCTCAACCCGGACGGCGCGCCCGGCTATTTCTTCCGCGAGCTCAACGTCTACGGTCGCGCTGGCGAACCGTGCAAGGCATGCGGCACGCCGATCCGCCAGGCGGTGCTCGGACAGCGCTCGACCTTCTGGTGCCCGCGCTGCCAGCGCTGAGCGCCGGGGTTCATCGCCCCCCGTACAGCTGCTCGGCACGCTGGAAAAGCACCCAGCTGGTGGCGATCACCTTCTCGCCCCCACGCGGGCGATTGCCGCGATGGGTGTGCGTGAACGCGGCCGGCGCCAGCAGCAGCGCACCGGTGCGCGGAACGATCTTGCGCTTCTGGTAGAGGAATTCGGTCTCGCCATCGACGAAACCTTCGTTGAGGTAGAGCGTCCACAGCAGGTGGCGGTGCAGCGTCTCGGCGTGCGCGTCGCGCGGGTAGAGCTCGCAATGCCAGTAGGGGTAGCCGCCCCGATCGGCGGCGTAGCGCTGCAGGTTGATCGCGCCGGGGCGGAACACCGTCTCGACCAGTGGCGCCAGCATCGCGTCGTCCATCGCCCGCAGCCGTTCGGGCGTGAGCCGCTCGGATGTCCCGCCCTCGCCGGGTACCTGCAGCATCAGCGGTGCCACCAGCGCGTGCGGGTAGCGGCGCAGATACTTCAACAACCCGGTGAACACCGCCTGGTTGAGCGCCGCCTCGGCCTCCCGCCACGCGGGCAGGCCGCTGATCCCAAGGTCCTGGCTGTCCTTCAGCTCGGGCAACACGCCCGCGCCGACGCGGCCCGGTCGCAGTCCCTCGCTCGTGGCCAGGCGCTCGACCAGCGCCGCGCAGGTGGCCGCCGGCAAGGCCTCCGGATAGAGCTCGATGAAGTCGTCTTCAGGCGAAGAGGCAGGCATGCGGGGCGTCAAGGTTCAGCTGCGGGAAAGCCATCCTCGCATGCGTCTTGCCACCGGCAAACGCTTGCCTGGTGCGGCCTGCCGAGCCTCCCGCAACACAGGCGACCATACGCCCAGGTGTGGAAGCAGACGACCGGGTGTTCACGCACGGCTGCAAATGCTGGCCTGGATCGCCCCATTCCGCGGGCGTCTCGGGGAGCTTACGCATGCCATCGAAGTTCATGCCGTCGATCAGACACACCGCCTTCCGCCTCTGCGCCATCGCCGCGGGCCTCCTCGCCAGCGGCGTCGCGCTCGCGGACGCCCAGCTCGACCCGCAACTGCTGGCCCAGATGGGGAGCGCGGCCAGCACCGATCCGCTGCAGGTGGTGGTCACCTACAAGCAATCGGGCCCGGTCACGGCCGATCAGCTGGCCGTGCTCGAGTCGCTCGGCATCACCCGCGGCCTGACCATGCACACGCTGCCGATCGCCGGTGCACTGGCGACGCCGGCGGAGATCCGCGCACTGGCCCAGCGCGACGATGTGCTTTCGATCTGGGCCAACCGCCGCCTGACCTACCTGGACGCGGAGGCGAACGGACTTTCCGGTGCCGCGCGCACGGTGGCCAATCCCGCCGATTACCACCGCGCCATTCCGTTCAGCGGCAAGGGCGTGACGGTGGAGATCAACGATTCGGGCATCGACGCGACGCACATGGACCTGCAGTACGGCACCCACGTGGTGCAGAACACGCAGGCCGTGACCAACCTGGCCGCGCTCGACACGATGCTGCCGATCACTTACCTCGAGGGCGTGCCGAACAGCGACTGGGGCTCGGGCCACGGCACGCATTGCGCCGGCATCGTGGGCGGCAACGGCGCGCGCTCCAACGGCCTGTACGAGGGCGTGGCGCCCGGCGCCGACCTGGTCGGCTATGGCTCGGGCGCCGTGCTGCTGGTCCTCGATGCGGTCGGCGGCCTGGACTACGCGGCCACCCACCAGTTCAGCTTCCGCAACCCGATCCGCGTGGTCAGCAACTCGTGGGGCAGTTCCGGCAAGTTCGATCCGGCCGATCCGGTGAATGTCGCCTCCTACGAGTTGTACAAGCGCGGCATCGTCAGCGTGTTCGCCGCCGGCAACGATGGCCCTGGCGAGGATACCCACAACCCCTACGCGCAGGCGCCGTGGGTGATCTCGGTGGGCGCCAGCGAGAAGAATGGCGTGCTGACCGACTTTTCCTCGCGCGGCAAGCGCGGCGAGAGCGGCACGTTCGCCATGCCCGACGGCCGGCAGTGGACCTACGTCAACGAGCCGACCATCGTCGCGCCGGGCGTGGACATCATCTCCACCCGCGACAGTACCGGCACGCTGCCGGCGCTGGCCGCGCAACAGGATGCCGAGGTCATTCCCGCGGCCTACCTGCCCTTCTACACGATCATGAGCGGCACCTCGATGGCCACGCCGCATGTGGCCGGCATCGTGGCGCTGATGTTGGAAGCCAACCCGGGCCTCACGCCGGCACAGGTGCGCGACATCCTGGAACGGACCGCCACCAACATGACCGGGCGGCTGGGCTGGGAGGCCGGCGCGGGCCACGTCAATGCCTACACGGCGGTGGCCGAGGCGGCCGGCATACGCGCTGGCTTCGGCGGCACCGTGAACGCGCTGCACAGCTTCAACAGCAACGCTCTGGTCGTGCCGGGCGCCCCGCCGATTCCGTTCTCGGTCGATTTCGCGCCGGTGGGCCCGGTCGGCGAGCAAAGTTTCACGGTGGGGCCGGAAGTCGCCTTCGTCAGCGCCCGCGCCACCATCGGCACCAATACCCTGGCGCTGGTGCTGATCGACCCCGACGGCGAGGAGTACGGCTCGGCGATCGCCTTGCCGGTGCTCGGCGACACCGTCACCACCGGCGCGCCGGGCAAGCCGGGCGTGTGGAGGGTGACCGTGCGCGGCATCGGCTCGGTGTCCGGAACCGGCCTCGATCCGCTGAAGGTGACGAACGGATACGGTGCGCCCGGCACGGTCACTGGCGAGGTGAGCTTCCTCAACAGCGGCGGTTACACCGGCCTGGGCGACATTGCCGCCCATCCGGCGCGCGAGGCGATCGAGTTTGCCGTCGCCCACCGCCTGGTCGATGGCCTGGCCGATGGCCTCTACCATCCCGACGATCCGCTCAAGCGCCGTGACCTGGCCCGGTATCTGGTGATGGGCGCGAGCGTGCGCCAGTACCTGCCGTTCGACGGCCAGCCGAGCTTCACCGACCTGGACACCGGCGCCAGCGCCTATCCGTTCGCCGAATCGGCGATCGCCCCCGGCGGCGCATTGCGCGACACCGGGCAGCGCCAGGACGGCGTGATGAACCTGTGGGGCGGGCAGTTCCATCCGACCGACAGCGTGACGCGGCTGAGCCTCGCCTATTCGCTCGTGCAGAGCCTGGCACTGCAGGACGAGGCGCGCGCGTTCACCGGGCCGCTGACCGCGTTCTACGAAGGCCAGCGCATTCCTGTCGACGACGCCGGCACGATACCGGCCAACCTGCGCGGCTACGTGCAGCTGGCACTGGACCGGGGCGTCATCAACGCGCGCTTCAAGGTGACCCAGGGTCCGTACGACCTCCAGCCGACGATGCACGCGTACTTCGACCCGAACAAGGTCGTCACGCGCGCGGCCTACGCGGTGGCGGCCGGGCGCTACATGACGCTGTACCAGAGCGGGCAGTAACTGGCTCAGGTGACCGGCGGCCAGCGCGTCGCCGGTCACTCACCCAGCGCGTCGGACCATCGGCGACTGGCGGTCACGAGCACAAACCCGCTCACACGGGCCAGTCGAACGCGACGTGGGTGTTGTTGAAACGCGGGTCGTCCAGGCTGCCGCCCGGATGGGCCACCAGCTCGCCGGGCAGGCCTTCGACCTCCATCGGCTGGCCTTCGTCGAAGCGCGCGCCGAGTGCCTGCAATTCAACCAGCCGCTCGCACAGCACGCCTGCCTGGCCGGCGTGCGCATCGGGCACGCCGCGCAGGCACAGGTCAGGACGGCCGAACTTGCGCAGCCCTCGGGTGTGGATGACCGAGCGGCCGTGCTCCTCGTCGGCCTTGCGCAGGATCAGCACGTGGTTGCGCGGCGGTGCGCCGCCCGTGACCAGGTAGTGCCGGCGCCATGCCCCGGCGTCGAACAGGGTCAGGATCTGTGGATCGAGGATCGCGCTGCCGCCCACGTCCAGCAGGCCGGCGAGCACGCCCAGCGTGTCGCGCAGGTAGTCCAGGCTGTCGCGGTCGGAAAGCTCGCCTCGCACTACCAGCACGTCCGGCGCGGCGCGAGCCTGCTCGAAGGCGGCCGGCGCGTCGTCCTTCAATAGCTCCCCCAGCGCGCCCTTCAGCGGATAGCCCTCCCAGCCGCGCAGCGCGTTGTGGCCGAAGCGCTGCAGTGCCACGCCATCGGGCAGGCCCTGGCTCGCGTACCGCGCGGCCGGGATCGCCAGGTCCGCGGCGAAACGGCCGAAGACGTAGAAGTGCAGCACGATGGTCTCGTCGCTGGGCTGCCAGTACGGGCGTGGCCAGGCTTCCGGGGGTGCGGTCATGGGTGTCCTTGGGGAAGAGAACGCTGGCCCGGCGAAGTCAGGGCCTTTCGTCCAGCGGCAGCACGCTCTGCTGCAGTTCGATGCGGCCGCGACCCTCGGTGATGTGCTTGAACTCGGCGCGACTGACCGAGACATAGCGATCGTTGCCACCGATCTCAACCTGCGGGCCTTCGGTCACCGCGTGGCCCTGTTCGTCCACGCGCACCACCATGGTGGCTTTGCGGCCGGTGTGGCAGATCGTCTTGATCTCGTCCAGGTTGTCGGCCCAGGCCAGCAGGTAGCGGCTGCCCTCGAACAGCTCGCCGCGGAAATCGGTGCGCAGGCCGTAGGCCAGCACCGGGATGTTCAGCCGGTCGACCACGTCCGACAGCTGCCACACCTGCGCCTTGGAGAGGAACTGCGCTTCGTCGACGAACACGCAGTGCAGCGCGCCCCGTTCGTCGATGTCCTTTTCGACCAGCGCGAACAGGTCCTCGCCGGCGCTGAAGCGTCGCGCGTTGGCCTTCAGCCCGATACGCGAAGCGACCACGCCTTCGCCGTAGCGGTTGTCCAGCGCGGGCGTGAGGATCAGCGTGCGCATGCCGCGCTCGTGATAGTTGTACGCGCTCTGCAAGAGCGTGGTGGTCTTGCCGGCATTCATTGCCGAGTAATAGAAATAGAACTTGGCCATGATGTCGGCGACGCCGGACCGGTCAGCGGAAACGCGCCATTGTAGGCGACTATTCGGCGCGCGCCTGGGCCAGGCGGTGGCGATGTCCAGCCCACCACTGGCGCAGGTTGGCCAGCACGGATACGCCGTAGACGAGCTTGAATACGCGCAGCCTGAGCAGCACCGGCAGCGGATCGAACAGGTCGCCGGCCAGCATCGAGATCACGCCCTGCTCCAGCTGCCAGGTGTTGCGCGGCGAGGCGAACATGCGCCGCATCACCGGTTCGTTGAAGCGGTAGATGAAGAAGGCGAAGCGCGCCATGCCCTTGCGCAGGCGCTTTTCCAGCGCGCGCTGCAGTGCCGCTTCGCGCTTCGGCTCACGCAGCGCCCCGTCGACCACCTCGACGGCACGTTCGGCCGCGTCCATCGCCAGGAACACACCGGAGGAAAACACCGGATCGAGGAAGGCGAAGGCATCACCGACCAGCATCCAGCCCGGGCCGCTCATCGCCTTCGAATCGTAGGAATAGTTCCCGGCGGCGCGCACCTCGTCGATCGGCTCGGCGCCCTCCAGCCGCTGCCAGAGCTGGGCGTTCTGCCTGAGCGTGTCGAGCAGGAACTCGCGCGCGTCGCCGCGGCGGCGCTTCAGGTACTCCGGCCAGCACACGGCGCCCACGCTCATGCTGCCGTCGGGTAGCGGGATCATCCACATCCAGCCGTGCTCGAAGCGATAGATGCTGACGTTCCCGGCGTCCTCGCCGGGGCGCCGCGCCGCGTTGCTGAAGCGGGTGAACAGCGCGGCACTCTGGTGCTGGCGGTTCTTGCGCTTGAGCTTCTTCTTCGTCGACAGGAAGGCGTCGCGACCGCTGGCATCGAGCAGGTAGCGCGCCTCGATGGTGTAGCGCCCGCCCTCGTCGGTCTTCACTTCCAGGCGCGCCTGCCGCGGCCCGATCTGCTCGACCGCGACCACCTGCTGACCTTCGCGCGCATCGGCGCCGCACTCGCGCGCGTGGTCGTAGAGCATCTTGTCGAAGTCCTGCCGCCACACTTGGTAGCTGTGCGGCGGGCTCTTGCACAACGCGCGGCCGAAGGAGAAGACGTTGTAGCCGCGTTCGTTGTCCGTTTCGAAGTCCGCGCCGGCCTTGAACACGCCCATGGCGTGCACCTTGTCCAGCACACCCAGGCGCTCGAGGATCGGCAGGTTCATCGGCAGCAGCGACTCGCCGATGTGGAAGCGCGGGTGGCGCTCCTTCTCCAGCGCGATGACCTTGTACCCGCGCCGCGCCAGCAGCGCCGCGGCGGTGCTGCCCGCCGGCCCGCCGCCGATGATTGCCACGTCGCACGACTCGATTGGCTTGTGCTGCTCCATCCGCGCTCCCCCGGGCGACTTTGCGATAGCCGCCTGATTATGGCCGATGCGCCCCGGCGCGCCAGAGGGGCTCTGCTACCATCGGCCTCCGCCCGCACCGCCGCCCGCTCCATGCTCAATCCACAACAACTGGCCGCCGTCGAACACTGCGACAGCCCGCTGCTCGTGCTCGCCGGCGCCGGCTCCGGCAAGACCTCCGTGATTACCCAGAAGATCGCCCACCTGGTCCAGCGGCGGAAGCTCTCGGCCAACCGGATCGCGGCGATCACGTTCACCAACAAGGCCGCGCGCGAGATGCGCGAGCGCGTGGGCAAGCTGGTCAGCAGCGAGGATGCCGCGGCGCTGACCGTGTGCACCTTCCACGCGCTGGGCCTGAAGTTCCTGCAGATCGAACACGCGCGCGCGGGCCTGCGTCGCGGCTTTTCGGTGCTCGATGCCGACGACAGCGAAGGCATCGTCAAGGAGCTGGCGCCCAAGGGCGTCAAACCGGATGTGCTGTTCGGCATTCGCAATCTGCTGAGCCGCGCCAAGAACGCGGGCCTCTCGCCGGAAGAAGCGTTGGCCGCCGCGCGCGCGCCTCGCGAACTGGAAGCGGCGACGATCTACCAGATGTACCAGCAGCGCCTGGCCGCCTTCAACGCGGTCGACTTCGACGACCTGATCCGCCTGCCACTGCGCATTCTCGAATCCGATACCGAATGCCGCGACGCCTGGCGCGAGCGCCTGCGCTACCTGCTGGTGGACGAATACCAGGACACCAACGACGCGCAGTACCGGTTGCTCAAAAGCCTCACCGGCGAGCGCGGCGGCATCACCTGCGTGGGCGACGACGACCAGTCGATCTACGCCTGGCGCGGCGCCAACCCGGAGAACATCGACCAGCTCGGCCGCGACTGGCCGAACCTGCGCGTGATCAAGCTGGAGCAGAACTACCGCTGCGGCAAGCGCATCCTGCGCGCGGCCAACCAGCTGATCGCCAACAACCCGCACCTGCACGAGAAGAAGCTCTGGAGCGAGCACCCGGAAGGCGCGCCGATCCGCGTGCTCGAGTGCAAGGAGGCCGAGCACGAGGCGGAGAAAGTGGCCGCCATCGCCACCACGCTCGCCGAGAAGCACAAGGCGCGCTGGCACGACATCGCCATCCTGTATCGGGGCAACTTCCAGGCGCGCCCGCTGGAGAAGGCGCTGCGCCTGGCGCGGATTCCCTATCACCTGACCGGCGCGCTGTCCTTCCTCGACCGTGCCGAGGTGAAGGACCTGCTCTGCTACCTGCGCCTGCTGACCAACCCCAGCGACGACGCGGCGTTCCTGCGGGTGGTCAACGTGCCCAAACGCGAAGTCGGCGCGACCACGCTGGAGAAGCTCGGCCAGCTGGCGCAGTCGAAGCACTGTTCGCTGCTCGAGGCCACTCGCAGCGACGCGGTGCTGCGCCAGCTCACCCCGCGTCCGGCAGCGGCACTGGCCGGTTTTTCCGAGCTGCTCGACGAACTGCGCAGCGCCTCGCTGCACGAAAGCGCTGCCGACCTGGTCGAGCGCATCCTCAAGCGCACCGGCTACGCCGCGCACATCGCCGCCAGCACGCCCGATGCGAGCTTGCGCGATCGCCGCATGGCCAACCTGCAGGAATTGGCCGACTGGTTCCGCGCCATGGCCAAGGGCAACACCGCCGGTGACCTGGCCGCGCAGCTGGCCATGCTCAGCCACGCCGACCGCGACGAACCCGGCAACGCGGTGCGCATGATGACGCTGCACGCGGCCAAGGGCCTTGAGTTCCGCTTCGTCTTCATCGTCGGTTGCGAGGACGGCACGCTGCCGCACGAGGGTGCCATCGACGAGGGGCGCATCGACGAGGAGCGGCGCCTGATGTACGTGGGCATCACCCGCGCCAAGGAACTACTCACCCTGTCCTGGTCGGCCCGCACCAAACGCTACGGCGAGATCCACAACAACCAGCCCAGCCGCTTCCTGCACGAACTGCCGCAGGCGGACCTGCACTGGCAGGGCAAGGATCCGGAAGCGGACAAGGAAATCGTGCGCGAGACCGCCGAGTCGCACATGGCGAAGATCGCCGCGATGCTGGCGGGCGGCTAGCCGGCCGCCGCGCCCGCTTCGCCATGGACTCGAACAGTCCCGCCGGGCAGGCCAGCGCCGCGTTCAACCGGCGCGACTGGGTGCGGGCCCGCGAGTTCGCATGGCAGGCCCTGGCGCAGCAACCGCAGGCGGGCATGCATTACGTCGCGGGGATCGCCTGCCTGGAGCTTGGCCAGCGGCCGCAGGCCGTCGCACATTTGCGCCAGGCGGTCGCCATGGCACCGGAACGGGCGGACTTCGGCGCGCAGCTGGCCAGGGCGTTGTCGCTGGCACGGCTGGGACGCGAAGCCCTCGAGGCCGCCGACCGCACGCTCGCGCTCGCCCCGGGCGATCCGCTGACCCTGGACACGCTGGGCGTGGTCTACACCCAGGCCGGCGCCTACGCGAAAGCGGCCGCCGTCTTCCGCCGGGCTGCCGAACGGCAGCCAGGGCGGGCGCATTTCCAGTTCAACCTGTCGACCGCGCTGGTCTACCTCGGCGACATCGACGGAGCCGAACAGGCGCTGGAAGCGTGCCTTGCACGGGAACCCGGACACTGGCGGGCGCATCTGACGCTGGCGCAGCTGCGCAAGCAGACACCCGCGGCCAACCACCTGTCCCGGCTGGAGGCATTGCGCCCGCGCGCAGACGCCGACCCGATCGGCCGCATGTCGATCAACCTGGCGCTCGCCAAGGAGCACGAAGACCTGGGCCAGTTCGCCGAGGCGTTCGCCTGCCTGGTCCGCGGCAAGGCGGCGGGCCGGGCGCTCAAGCCCTACACGATCGAACGCGACGCCGCCCTGTTCGATGCCCTGATGCAGGCCTTCCCGGCCCCCGACGCCGTGGCATCCACCGGTTGCTCCAGCGGGGAGCCGCTCTTCGTCATCGGCATGCCGCGCTCGGGCACGACGCTGGTCGAGCGCATCCTCTCGTGCCATCCGGACGTCCATTCGGCGGGCGAGCTGCCCAACTTCGGCATGGTGCTCAAGCAGCTTTCGGGAAGCCGCACCCCGGTGCTGCTGGATCCGGAAACCGTCGCACGGGGCCGGCACGTCGACCCGTGCCAGCTCGGCGAAGCCTATCTGGCCAGTACGCGGCCGGGCACCTCGGGCAAGCCGCGCTTCGTCGACAAGCTGCCGCACAACTTCCTCTACGCCGGCTTCATCGCCCGCGCGCTGCCGAACGCCCGCATCGTCTGCCTGCGCCGCCATCCGCTGGACACCTGCCTGAGCAATTTCCGGCAATTGTTTTCCATGGCCTCGCCAAACTTCGACTACTCCTTCGACCTGCTCGACATCGGCCGCTACTACGTGCTGTTCGACCGGCTGATCGCGCACTGGGACCGGGTATTGCCCGGCCGGATCCTGCAGGTGGACTACGAGCGGCTGGTCGACCGGCAGGAGCCGACCTCGCGCCGGCTGCTCGAGTTCTGCGGGCTGCCCTGGCACGAGGACTGCCTGCGCTTCGAACGCAACGCACAGCCGGTCGCCACGGCAAGCGCCGTCCAGGTCCGCTCGCCGATCTACCGCGGTGCGCTGGGTCGCTGGCGGCACTACGAGGCCGAACTGGGCCCCTTGCGGGACCTGCTCGGGCGCGCCGGGATCGCCCTTGCGGACTGACCGGCGCGCACGCTCCCCCGGAACCCGCGCCTCAGAATTTGTAGTTCGCCTCCACGTACATGGCGCGCCCGTACACGTTGTAGTTGCTCTCGTTGTATGGCGAGCTGGTGGTACCCGGATAGCTGCGGTCCAGCGGCGGCATCTTGTTGAACACGTTGTTGACCAGCACCGAAAGAGCCAGGTTCTCCACCGGGTTGTAGGTCACGCTGGCGTTGTACAGGATCCAGGGCCGCAACCGGCCGGTGCCCTCGGCGCTGTAGTTGTCGTTCTGCGTGGCCAGGTAATTGGGAGTGCTGCCGTAGCGGTTGAAGTACACCGTCGCGCTCCACTGCTCGTTCGGGGTCCAGGTGAGCGAGCCGTTGACCTTGGTCTTGAAGTCGGTGCTGTAGAACGGATGCCGCAAGAGCTCGCGCGACGGATCGGTCGGATAGGCCTGGTATTCGTGCTTGAGCACGTCGCTGTAGGAGACCTGCGCCGACAGGTCGCCGAAGCGGCCGATGCCGAACACGTAGCTGAAGTTCGCGGTGATCGCGTTGACCTGCTCGTTGGAGACATTGACCTTCGGCGTCGAGATCTCCTGGATCTGGCCGAGCAGGGCCGGATCGTTGGATGGACCGCGCACGATCTTGCTGAAGGCGTTCTGGCAGCTGGCCGAGTTCATGTCCAGCGTGCCGATGTCGCACAGGTATTCGATCTGCGACAGGTTGTCCGCGCTTTCGGTGTTGACCTCGTTGTTGATGTCCCAGTGCAGGTAGTCCACGCTCAGGGACATCCGGCTCATCGGTGCCCACACGAAGCCGTAGCTCCACACCTTGGCGGTGATCGGCTTGAGCGTTGTGCTGCCTGATTGCTGGCCGAAGAACTGCGTTCCGTCGTACGGCGCGGGGCAGTTGGCGATGTTCCCCGGGCCGTAGCCGAGCCGGTTGCAGTTGAGATAGTCGGGCACGAAGTCGTAGTAGCCGCTCAAGCCCTGGTACTGGTCCGCCAGCGTCGGCACCTTGAACGCGGTGCCGTAGCGCCCACGCAGCAGCAACGACTGGAACGGCCGGTACTCGAGGCCGAGGTTGTACGTCCCGTGATTGACGTTCTGGCCCTCGACCTTGTAGTTGTCGTAACGGCCTGACACGTCCAGCGTGAGCTGGCTCAACAGCGGCAGCCGGAACTCCGTGGTCGCCGCGTAGCGCGAACGGTGGCCCGCGCCCTGGACGTCCGTGGTACCCCAGACCTCGCCGTTGAGCAGCCGCGGGTCCGGCGTGTAGTTCCAGCCCTGGTTGCCGCCTTCGAGCACGATCGCGATGCCGGCGTCGCCGCCCGGCATCGAGAACAGCGAGGCGTTGGTCAACTGGCCGCGCAGCATGTTGTCCCAGGTCTTGGCGCGCGTGTCGGTATAGCCGGTGAGCGACGCGAACTCCGCCGGCGTCAGCGGGTTGTAGAACGCCGCGTAGTCGGGCTCGAAGATCGGGTAGAAGCCGAAGTACGGATCGACGCCCGGCAGCTGCGGACCCAGCACGCGGTCCTCGAAGAAAGCGTCCATCGGGCCGGCGAAGCGCTGGAAGTTGTGCGAGGTGAGCTTGTCGTCCGAATGGGTGAAGCCCAGGTCGTAATCCCAATAGGAGTCGCCGAAGGTGCCCTTGGCGCCCAGGGTCAGCATGTAGGAATGCTCGTACTGGTGATCGAGGATCGACTTGTAGCCGCCGGTCTCTTCCGGCGCGAACGCCCGCTGCAGGTCGACCAGGCCGGAAATGCCGTCGCCGTTGTCCAGCCGCGGGTCGTAGTACGCGCCGTAGTCCACGCCCGTGCCCCACCAGATGTAGTTGGAGCCGGCGGTGTAGCGCTGTTCCTCGTAGGTGTAGAGCAGGTCGCCGTACAGCTGCAGATTGTCGTTTACGTCGAACGTGGCGTGGGTATACAGGTTGGCCGTCTTGTCGTCGTTGGTGACGGTCTTGTACCCGGGGGTGTAGAAGCTGCCGCAGTAGGTGCGGCCGTCGGTGCGGGTGCGCAGCCCCTCGGTGCCGCCGAACAGCGCCGTGGTCCCGGCGCAGTTGTTCGGATCGAGGAAGTGGTAGTCGCCGGTGAACTGGTTGTAGACCAGGAAGTCACGCGAGGCGGTGGCCGGGTCGGTGCCCTGTGTGAAGTACTGGCGGGTCAGTCCGCGATCGAAACCCCAGATCGGCTGGGTGCTTTCGAACTGCCCGCCGATGATCATGTTGAACTTGCCCGCGGTGAAGCCGTCGGCAAAGCTCACCCGGCGGTCCGCGCCGCCGCCGCCGGTGTGCCAGCCGTAGCGGACGTCGATGGTCGGCCGGTCGATATTCTTCTTCAGGACGATGTTGACCACGCCGGCAATGGCGTCCGAGCCGTACAGCGACGACTGGCCACCCGGCAGCACGTCGATGTGGTCGACCATGTCCATCGGGATGCCGCTCAAATTGTTGAACGCGTCGCTGCCGTTGTAGAGGGCGGGGAAGTTGCCCATCGGGCGGCCGTCGATCAGGTACTTCACGAAGCCCACGGGCAGTCCGAACAGGCTGAGCGTCTGCGCGCCCTGGGTGAACGAGGCGGAGGTCTGCGATCCCTGCACGCTGCCGGTGGAGAACGAGGCCTGCTGCAGCGCCTCGGCCACCGTGGTGAAACCGCGCACCTTGAGGTCCTGGGCCGTGATGGTGGTGGTCGGCGTGGCCGTCTCGATCTCGGTCTGCGGGATCAGCGAGCCGGTGACCGTAATGGTCTGCAGCCGCTTCGCCTTGGTCTGGTCGCCCTGGTCCTGCGTCGCGGCGGTACCGGACGTGGTTTGGTCGTCCGGCGTAGTGGTGTCCTGCGCCCGGGCCTGGACCGCCACGACGCTCAATGCCGCCGCGAGGGCGACCACGATGGGTTTCTGGTACATGGGCTGGATCTCCCGCGCTGGTTCTCACGCGCCTCTGGCGCGCTCCCGGCGGGACCATGCGATTGCTTACGTCAATTTAACGTCGACTGGACGGGCGACAAATCGCCAAGCACTCAAGCGCCTGCGCGATCAAGCTCAGACGTTACAGCAGCCCTTCGCCTTCCAGCTCGCTCTTGAGGTAGGCGTAGTAGATCGGCGCGGCGACCAGGCCGGCCAGGCCGAAGGCCGCCTCCATCGCGAGCATGGCGATCAGCAGTTCCCACGCGCGCGAGCGGATCTGGGTACCGACGATGCGCGCGTTGAGGAAGTACTCCAGCTTGTGGATCAGGATCAGGAACACCAGCGCGGCGATGCCCACGCCGAGGGACACCGACAGCCCGGCGATGGTCACGGCGGTGTTGGAGATCAGGTTGCCGATCACCGGCAGCAGGCCGACCACGAAGGTCACCGCCACCAGCGTCTTGGCCAGCGGCACGTGGATGTCCATCAGCGGCAGCACGCCGATCAGGAAGATCGCGGTGAACATCGTGTTGATCAGCGAGACCTTGATCTGCGCGAACACGATGTTGTGGAACGCGTCGGCAAGGCGGTTGCAGCGCTGGCCCAGCGCCGCCGCCAGCGGGCCGGGCTGGTGGGTGGAACCGGCGCTGTGGCTGAGCGCCACGATGGCGCCCAGCACCAGGCCGATGATGATGTGCGCGAAGCCGCGCGCGGTGTCCTTGCCGGCCAGTTGCAGGCTGGCCGCGTGCTTGCGGGTCAGGTCGCCCGCCATCACGCGCAGCTCGTCCACGCTGTCCGGCAGCGACCCGACCAGTGCGGACGGGAGCTGTTCGCGCGCCTTCTCCACCAGCGGCATCAACTGTTTGTCCCACAGGTCCTGCGGGTTGCCGATCTCGCTGTGGAAGAAGCTGATCGCGCCCAGCGCCAGCAGGATCAGCAGCCCCACCACTACCGCACCGATCAGTGCCACCACCACCACCCGGGCACGGCGACCGGACAGGCGCCGCTCCAGCAGCGGGCTGATCGTCTGCACCAGCTCGTACACCAGCAGGCCCGCCAGCAGCGCCGAGAGCAGGTGCAGTCCGATCACCAGCAGCAATGCGATGCCGGCCAGCACGTAGCTCGCGATCCGGGTGGCGCGCGAGGGCTCGCGCTGCAGGGATGGGTTCGGGGCCATGCGCCGGGCACTCGGGGAGGGAAGCCCAGTCTCGCAGCAGGCCGGCCCGCCTTCCAGCCTGGCGTACACTGGCGGGCCGTTCGCGCACAAAAGGACCCACGCGATGACCTCGCGCCTCCCGGCCCTGGCCTCCCTGCTCCTGCTCGCCGGCTGCACGGCTGCGCCGCCGCCCCGGCCGCCGATGGCCGCGGCCATGCCGGCGGACGACAACCTCAATGCCACGGCCTGGGTGCAGAACGCGGTCGAACACGACCTGATCTACCTGCAGACCTACCGCGACGCCCAGCAGCGCCTGGGCGCCGCACTGGCGGACGCACAATGGGACGCGCTCACGCCGGCCGACCGCCTCCAGTCCCCGAGCGGCCTGCCGCCGGCGGTGGTACTGGACGTGGACGAGACGGTACTGGACAACTCGCCCTACCAGGCGCGCCTGATCCGTGCGCACGCCCCGTTCGACCAGGCCAGCTGGGATGCGTGGTGCCGCGAGGCGCGCGCCCGCGCGCTGCCGGGCGTGGTGGCGTTCACGCGCCATGCCGCGGCGCAGGGAATCAAGGTGATCCTCATCTCCAACCGCGACCAGGCGCTGGGCGAGGCCACGCTGGCCAACCTGCGCCGGGTCGGCGTGCCGGTGTCAGGGCCGGACGCTCTGCTCGGCCTGGGCACCAACGTGCCCGGCTGCACCCAGCACGGCTCGGACAAGGGCTGCCGGCGCCAGTGGGTCAGCCGCCACTACCGCGTACTGATGCAGTTCGGCGACCAGCTGGGCGATTTCCTGGACATCCCCCAAAACACGCCCGCCGGCCGCGTGGCAGCGGTCAAGCCATACCTGGACTGGATCGGCCGGCGCTGGTTCGTGCTGCCCAATCCCAGCTATGGAAGCTGGGAACCGGCGCTGTTCGGCAATGACTGGCAGCTGGCCATGCCGGAGCGGCGCCTGCGCAAGATCGAAAGCCTTCGTGTCAAGTAAAATCATAAACTTACGTCACAAAACAAAACCATTGCCTCAAGAGTCGGGTGCGCGTAAGCTCTGTTCCGCCAACACCTGCTGACCTCCTAATCGCAGGCGAGGCCATTTCCCTTCCGGCCTGGCCGGATTTGCCCCGTGAGGCTCCAGGCCCGCGGGGTTTTTCTTTTCCGGCCCGAACAGACATCCGCTTGCCGCCAGCTCGACGGGTCGCGTACGCCGGTGGGGCCATGCTTGCGCCACCCCACCCCCATGCTTCCCATGCCGAGGTCCATGCGCCCTTCCCTGTTCCGTCGCCTCCTGCCCTGCCTTGCCCTGTGCGCACTTGCCGCCTGCCAGTCGAGTGAGCACACGGCCACCTACGTTGCCAGCCAGTCGCCCGAGGCGGCCGTGCAGCAATCGATTGCACTGGTGCGCGCCGGCGATTTCGCCGGCTTCTGGCAACACGCTCTCCCGCCACATGACTACGCCATGCTGCGCGAGGACTGGGGCCAGGCCCGGGCCGGCGAGGCGCCGCTGACCGATGCCGAACGCGCGCGCATCGACACCGCCCTTGAGCAACTGGCCGCGCCGGATGCCGCGGCCACGCTCGACGGCCGTCTGCAGCCCTGGCTGGCCGACGCGCAGGCGCGGTACGGCGACCAGCTGCCGCTGCTGGTCGGCATCGGCCGCGCGCTGGCCGGCAAGGCGATCGAGGAAGACGCGCGCCTGTCCGACACCCAGAAGCGCCAGGCCGTGGCACTGGTCAATGCCCTCGGACCGTGGGCGCAGCAGGCACCCTGGTTCGACCCGGCCAGGGCACGCCAGGCGGTCGGCGTGGTGGTCGCCACCGCGCGCGAGCTGGACCTGCGCGATGCGCAGAGCCTGCGCGCGATGGATTTCGACCAGGCGATGCGCAGCTACGCCATCGGCTTCCACGGCCTCGAACGCATGCTGGCACTGTACGGATTGCCGCTGGACGAGGCACTGGCCTCCGCGCGCGTAGTGCCGCTGGAATACCACCCGCCCTACGCGCGCGTGCGCATCGAGTACCAGTTGGCGGGCACGCCGCTGTCGATGGAATCGACGCTGGTGCAGCAGAACGGCCGCTGGTACGACCAGGACCTGCTCGAAAGCGTGCGCCAGGCGCATCGGACGCTGGCCGCGCCGGCAGCCTCCGGCACGGTCGCGATGTCGCACTGAGCGGCGTTTACGACCCACCGGCTACAATCCGCCGATGCAGAACATGACCGCGGATTCTCCCGCCCGCAGCCGCGCGCCCTGGTGGTTCAGCCTCGCCGGCCAGTTGCTCGAACCCTGGGTGCGCATCCGGCGCGACCCGGCCGAACCGGCCAGCCTGCTCAAGGCCGGCGCGCCGGTGTGCTACGTGATCGAGCGCGACGGCTTTTCCGACGCATTGATCCTGGAACGCGCCTGCCGCGAGGCCGGCCTGCCCGCACCGATGCAGCCGCTGGCCGGCACCCGCCGTCGCCGCTCGGTGTTCGCACTGACGCGGCGCGACGGCTGGCTGTTCGGCCGCAGCCGCCAGCGCGCGCCCTACGAGACGCTCGACCAGCTGGTCCGCTCGCTGGAAGAACACCCCGGCCGCGACATCCAGATCGTGCCGGTGTCGATCTACGTCGGCCGCGCGCCGAGCCGCGATACCGGCTGGTTCCGCGTGCTTTTCTCCGAGAACTGGGTGATGGTCGGCCGCTTCCGCCGCCTGCTCGCGCTGCTGCTCAACGGCCGCGACACGGTGGTGCACTTCTCCGCGCCGGTATCGCTGCGCCAGGTGCTGGACGACGCCGGCGAGGCCAGGCCGGAGCACTTCGCACGCAAGATCGCGCGCGTGCTGCGCACGCACTTCCATCGCATCCGCGCGGCGGTCATCGGACCGGACCTCTCGCACAAGCGCACCGTCGCCGACGCCGTGCTCAACGCCGAACCGGTGCGCGCCGCCATCACCGCCACCGCGGCCAAGGAACGCATCTCCTACGCCAAGGCGTGGCGCCGCGCGCACAAGCTGGTGATGGAGATCGCCGCCGACTATTCGCACCCGGTGGTGCGCTCGGTGTCGTTCCTGCTGTCGAATTTCTGGAACAAGCTGTACGACGGCATCGCGATGCACCACTTCGACAAGGCACGCGCCGCCGCGCCGGGCTACGAGGTGGTCTACGTGCCCAGCCACCGCAGCCACGCCGACTACCTGCTGCTGTCCTACCAGCTGCACGTCTCCGGCGTGGTGGTGCCGCACATCGCCGCCGGCGTGAATCTCAACCTGCCCGTGATCGGCCCGATCCTGCGTCGTGGCGGCGCGTTCTTCCTGCGCCGCAGCTTCAAGGGCAACGCGCTGTACTCGGTGATCTTCAACGAGTACATGGCGCAGCTGATCGACCGCGGCGTGCCGATGGAGTACTTCATCGAAGGCGGCCGCTCGCGCACCGGACGCCTGCTGGCGCCGCGCGCGGGCCTGCTGGCGATGACCGTGCGCGCGTTCCTGCGCGCGCCGCGACGGCCGGTGCTGTTCCAGCCGGTGTACATCGGCTACGAGAAGCTGATGGAAGGCAAGAGCTACATCGGCGAGCTGTCCGGCAAGCCGAAGGAGAAGGAATCCCTGCTCGGCCTGCTCAAGGGGCTGAAGGTGCTGCGCCAGCGCTACGGCCACGTGGCGCTCAACTTCGGCGAACCGATCGAATTGAATCCGCTGCTCGATGCGGCAAGCGGTGACTGGCGCACCGCCAGCGGCGATCCGGACGCCAAGCCCGAGTGGCTCGGTCGCGTGGTGGATGGCCTGGCCGAACGCATCCAGGTCAACATCAACCGCGCCGCCGACGTCAATCCGATCAACCTGCTGGCGCTGGCCCTGCTGGCCACGCCCAAGCACGCGATGGCCGAGAACGACCTGCTCGCGCAGCTGGAGCTGACCCGCGCGCTGCTGGTGGAGTTGCCGTACTCCGACCGCGTCACGGTCACCCCGATGGATCCGCCCTCGATCATCGCCTACGGCGAGCAGATGGGCTGGATCCGCCGCGTGCGCCATCCCCTGGGCGACGTGCTGAAGGCCGACGACGAGCCGGCGGTGCTGCTGTCCTACTTCCGCAACAACGTGCTGCACCTGACCGCGACCGCGGCGTGGGTCTCCTGCTGTTTCTTGAACAACCGCCGCATGACGCGCGCCTCGATCCTGCGCCTGGGTCGCATCATCTACCCGTTCATCCAGGGCGAGCTGTTCCTGCCCTGGGACTCGGACGGCTTCGTGGCGCAGATGCAGGGCACGATCGATTTCTTCGTGCGTCGCGGCCTGCTGGAGTCCTCCGCCGACGGCCGCGTGCTCGAGCGCGGACCGGGCCAGGACGACGCGGCGTTCCAGTTGAAGACCATCGCGCGCAGCCTGATCCAGGCTTTCGAGCGCTACTACATCACGATCGCCGCGCTGGCCAAGAACGGGCCGCACACCACCAGCGCCGCGGAACTGGAAAACGCCTGCGCGCTTACCGCGCAGCGGCTGTCGCTGCTCAACGAACAGTCGGCGCCGGAGTTCTTCGACAAGGCGTTGTTCCGCGGCTTCATCCAGAAGCTGCGCGAGCAGAAGGTGCTGTGGACCGACCAGGGCGGCAAGCTCGACTACGACCGCGCGCTGGAGGACATGGTGCGCGACGCGCGGGTGATCCTGGCGCGCGAGGTGCGCCACTCGATCCTCAAGATCACCGGCGTGGATGGCGACATGGACGCCGCGCCGCCCAAGCCGGTCAGCCACGTGCCCGAGGACAGCGGCAGCGAGGACCTGCACCGGCGCCACGTCGAGGCAGAACATCACCAGCACGAGCACGACTCGAACCGGGACGTCTGACTTCGCAGGGTGGCTTCAGCCCACATCGGGCGTGCGGCAAGCGCGCGGTGGCCGAAGCCCACCCTGAGGGCTCTGGCATGATGGGCCTCCCGTTGGAGGAGGCCGCCGATGATCTGCCGTCCCGCGCTTGTCCTGGCCGTTGCACTGATTGCCACGCCCCTCTTCGCCGCCGAGCCGCCCGCGAAGGGCGGCTCGATCGCGCTGCATTGCACGCACCTGCTCGATCCGGCCGCCGGGAAGTTGCTGGGCGAGAGCACCGTGGTGGTACGCAGCGGGCGCATCGATGCCGTGCACGCCGGCGCGCCCGCGGCCGACGAAGGTAAGCCCGTCGAGCTGATCGGCCAGACCTGCCTGCCAGGCCTGATCGATGCGCACACGCACCTGACCTCCGAGACCAGCCCCACCGGCTACACCGACCAGTTCCGCTGGAACACGGCCGATTACGCGATCCGCTCCACCGTGTACGCCCGGCGCACGCTGCTGGCCGGCTTCACCACCGTGCGCAACCTGGGCGACAACGCCAACGAATCGATCGCCCTGCGCAACGCGATCGACGCCGGCATCGTGCCGGGCCCGCGCATCTTTACCGCAGGCATGGCGATCGGTTCCACCGGTGGCCATGCCGATCCCACCGACGGCTACCGGCAGGACCTGGCCGGCAATCCCGGTCCGAAGGACGGCATCATCAACAGCGCCGCGGATGCCTGGAAGGCCGTGCGCCAGCACTACAAGGACGGCGTCGATCTCATCAAGATCATGCCCTCCGGCGGCGTGCTGGACGAAAGCGCCAGCGCCGACAACCCGCAGATGACGCTGGACGAGATCAAGGCGGTGGTCGCCGCCGCGCACGATTACGGCTTCACCGTGGCCGCGCACGCGCACGGCGCCGAGGCGATCCGCCGTGCGGTGCTAGGCGGTGTGGATTCGATCGAGCACGGCACCTTCATGGACGACGCCGACATGAAGCTGATGAAGGAACACGGCACCTGGTACGTGCCCACCATCATCGCCGGCAAGTACGTCGAGCAGATGGCATCGAAGCCCGGTTACTACCCGCCACAGGTGGCGCGCAAGGCAAAGGAAGTCGGCCCGATCATCCAGGCCACCGCAGGCCGTGCCTACAAGGCGGGCGTGAAGATTGCCTTCGGCACCGACGCTTCGGTGTATCCGCACGGGCAAAACGCGAGGGAGTTCGAATACATGGTGCAGGCCGGCATGCCGCCGATGTATGTGATCCAGGCCGCTACCACGCATGCGGCCGAACTGCTGCACAAAGCCGATGCGCTGGGCCAGATCCAGCCCGGCCGCGCGGCCGACGTGGTCGCGGTGCCCGGCAACCCGCTCGAGGACATCACCGCCTTGCAGCGGGTGAGCTTCGTGATGAAGGACGGCACGATCTACAAGCAGGACGGCAAGCCGCTTTGAGCGTCGGCTCCCTCTCCGCTCCGGGGGGGAGGATTGAGCTGGGGGCCGGGGCTCGCGAGGAGGTCTCGCATACTTTTTTTTTCGCTCCAGTTGTGGCCTTCCAGCGTTGGCTCGCCTGCGGCGGGCTTCCGATCGCCTGACGGCGCTCGGGTCACTTTTCTTTGCGGGCCCAAAGAAAAGTAACCAAAAGAAACGGCCTGCTCAGCCCGGGGTGAGATAAGAGCCAGGCGCCACCTCGCCTTGCCGGGTGGGTCTCTTGCTCATAGAGGAGCTGCCGCCGCTTTACCGACGGGCGCTCGGGAGCCGAGGCAAGAGAGGGTTTGCGCCGGTTGTGTGCGAGCGGCGCGGTCGGGCCTGGCAGCCTTTTTTTTATTCTCTTCCCAAGGAGATGCGAGACGAGCTCGCCTCACTTAGCTCCAGGCCCTTTCGTCACGGGCGCCCCCGCGCAACCGGATGGCATACTCGCCACTTCGGTCCCCGGAGAAAGTCCCGTATGCGTGTGATTCCCGCCCTCGCCCTCGGCGCGTTCGTGCTGCCGCTGTCCGCCCTCGCCGCCGATCCGCATTCCTATGCGCAGCCGGCCGAAGTCCGCGTGACTCATCTGGACCTTGACCTCGCGATCGACTTCCCGCACAAGGCGCTCGACGGCACCGCCACGCTGAGCCTGGACTGGAAGAATCCGAAGGCGCCCGTGCTGGTGCTCGACACGCGTGATCTGAAGATCGCCAAGGTCGAGGGCCTGGATGCCGCCGGCCGCGCCACCGCGCTGAAGTTCGCGCTGGCGCCGCGCGACAAGGAACTCGGCAGCAAGCTCACCATCCAGGCGCCGAAGCACCCGGCGAAAGTGCGCATCGTCTACGCGACCTCGCCGCAGGCGTCGGGCCTCCAGTGGCTCACCCCCGCACAGACGGCGGACAGGAAGCTGCCCTTCATGTTCTCCCAGTCCGAATCGATCCACGCCCGTTCGTGGGTGCCGCTGCAGGATTCGCCGGCGATCCGCTTCACCTACAAGGCGCACGTGAGCGCGCCGAAGGATGTGCGCGTGGTGATGAGCGCGCTCAATGATGCCAAGCATCCGCTCGATGGCGATTTCCGCTTCGACCAGCCGCACCCGATCCCCTCTTACTTGCTGGCGATTGCCGCCGGCGACATCGCGGTGAAGGAAACCGGTCCGCGCTCGGCCGTCTACGCCGAACCCTCGGTGGTCGGCAAGGCGGCGCACGAGTTCGAAGACACCGAGAAGCTGATCGAGGCGACCGAGAAGCTCTACGGCCCCTACGCCTGGGGCCGCTACGACATCCTGGTGCTGCCGCCCTCCTTTCCTTACGGCGGCATGGAAAATCCCGACATGACCTTCGCCACGCCGACCGTACTGGTCGGCGACAAGAGCCTGGTCTCGCTGGTCTCGCATGAGCTGGCGCACTCCTGGTCGGGCAACCTGGTGACCGCCGCGAGCTGGCGCGACATCTGGCTCAACGAAGGCTTCACCACCTACGTCCAGGGCCGCATCACCGAGGCCGTCTATGGCAAGGCGCTGGCCGACGAGGAAGCGCTGCTTTCGGCGCGCGCGCTGCAGAAATCGATCGGCGAGATGCCCGAGAACTCGCAGAAGCTCGCACCCGACCCGCGCGGCGTGGGCGCGGATGACTCGCTCTCGGACGTCGCCTACGACAAGGGCTCCTGGTTCCTGCGCACGCTGGAGCAGCGCTTCGGCCGCGCGACCTTCGACGAATGGCTCAAGGCCTACTTCCACCGCCACGCCTTCACCTCCATCACCACCGAACAGATGCTGGCCGACATGAAGGCCAATCTGTTCGACAAGCATCCGGGCAAGATGAGCTGGGACGAGGCCAAGGCCTGGATCTACCAAGGCGGCATCCCCAAGGACGCGCCGCTGCCGACCTCCGCCCGTTTCCAGGCGATCGACAAGGAGCGCACGGATTTCCTGGCCGGCACGCTGGACGCGGGCCAGCTCGATGCCAAGGGCTGGAACACACAGGAGTGGATGTACTTCCTCGACCGCCTGCCCGACGCGCCGCCGCTGACCAAGATGAAGCAGCTCGATGCCGCTTGGCACCTCACCGGCACGCCCAACGCCGAGATCGGCATGCGCTGGTACAGCCATGCCATTGCCGCGGGTGACAGGAACGTCTGGGAAGACGCACGCGAGCACATGACCCGCATCGGCCGCATGTACCTCACGCTGCCGGTGTACAAGGCCTTCGCCGCCACGCCGGAAGGCCTGGCCTACGCCGAGGCGGCCTACGCCAGGGCGAAGGACGGCTATCACCCGATGACCCAGGGCGCGATCGAGTCGATCCTGCGCAAGGCCAGGCAGGCGAAGAAGTAGGCCGCTCCTGCAGGGCCCGCTTGTGGGCGATGCTTCCAGGGCATCGCCACAAGCGAGTTCCTGCAACCCGGGCCCATACCGCACGAATCAGGATCTTCGATGACCCCACCCGCCGCCCGTCCGCTCTGGAAGCGCATGCTGTTCCGCCGCCTGAAGTTCTTCGGCGTGCTGGTGGCCCTGGTGGTGGCGCTGCTTGGCGGCAGCTACCTGTTCGCGCCGCAATGGCTGCTGGGCGCGCACGTGATACGCCAGGCGATGGCCGCGCACGTGGAGAAAAACACGCTGCGCGCGGGCGACACCACCTGGAGCTACTACGAAGGCGGCCAGGGCCCGACGCTGGTACTGCTGCACGGCTTCGCCGCGGACAAGACCATCTGGCTGCCGCTGGCCGAACAGCTCACGCCGCATTTCCACGTGGTGATCCCGGACCTGCCCGGCTGGGGCGAATCCTCGCGCAACCCGGATGCCAGTTACGGCGTCGACGCCCAGGCGCGGCGCCTGCAGTCGTTTCTCGCGGCGCTGCACCTGCAGCGTTTCGTACTGGTCGGGCACTCGATGGGCGGCGCGATCGCAGGCGTCTATGCGGCCGAATACCCGCAGGGCGTGGCCGCGCTGGCGCTGGTCGATGCCTATGGCCTGAAAGCCACTCCGAACGATTTCGATCGCACCATCGCGGCCGGCAAGGACCCGTTCGCCTACGACGACCGCGCCGGTTTCGAACACGCGCTCAAGCTCGCCTTCCTGCAGCCGCCCGAGGTGCCGGGCCGCATCGAGGACGTCTTCGTCGCACGCAACCGGCGGGATCGCGCCTTCATCGAACGCACGCTCGCCGAGCTACGCAAACCCGAAGACTACCTTTCGCTGCAACAGCGGCTGGGCCAGCTCACCATGCCGGTGCTGGGGCTGTGGTGCAGCAAGGACCGCATGGTCGATCCGTCCGCGCTGGACAGCCTTCGCAACGGCCTGGTGCAAGCACCGGCGATCAGCTCCAGCGTTCTCAACGGCTGCAACCACATGCCGATGATGGAAAAGCCCGAGGCCACCGCGCAGGTGCTGACCGGCTTCGTGCTGGGGCACTAGCCGCGGCGCGTCCCGCCCTTCCCCCGAGAGGGAGAGACATGTGGCGCCGGACCCGGTCAGCCAGGCAACCGCACGCCGAGAAGAGCGAACCGCCGCAGCCCTTCGACGCTGGGCAGCAGCGCCCGCCCGTGCGACGCGTGGCGTAGCCAACCCGCCTCCAGCATGGCGCCGGTGAGCGCCACGCCCAACGGCCCGCCCACGTGCAGGCGCCGTTCGGTCCAGTCCAGGCAAGCACGGCCGCGCAGTCCCGGCAAGCGCGCCACGGCCTCAGGGTCGAGTCCCGCCTCGGCCAGCGCCGCGGCCCCGGCAGGGACCAGAGAGAGGCCTTCGCTGGTGGTCGTCAGATGGCCGCGCCCGAGCAACTCGGCGCAGAGCGCCACCCCGAGCTGGCCGGCGAGATGGCGATAGCAGCTGCGCGCGCGCCGCAGCGCGGTATCCCCGCCCGGCGACGCCATCGACTGGCGCGGCAGGGCCAGCGCTTCGAGCCAGCCGGCCACTTCGTCACCGGCGAGACGGTAATAGCGATGGCGTCCCTGTACCTGCACGGCAAGCAGGCCGCCTTCGAGCAGGCGCTTGAGGTGCGCGCTGGCCGTCGGTGCGCCGACGCCCGCCGCTCTCGCCAGCTCGCCGGCCGGGCGGGCGGTGCCGTCGGCCAGGGCAAGAAGCATCGAGGCGCGCGCCGGTTCGGCGAGCAGGGCGCCGATTTCGGAAAGCTGGCGTGGGGTGGGCGGGATGGCGGGCATGCGGCGAGTCTAGTACCGCTGTTGCCCGGGACCTTTCGATGCACGGCGAAGCGTGTAGCCCTCCGCAAGAGTGCCTATCCGTCCTGACGCAGCTTCCCTGGACAGGCCATGGGATAGAGCGCCACTTGCGGGTCCCTCCCTGGCGGACTCGAGGAATGCTGCCAACGGGGGATGGGGCGAGCTTGCCGGGATCTTTCCGTTCACGTCCCGCGCGGCTTCGCCCGATGCGTCGGGGTGGCGGACCAGGGATCGTCCGGCCAGGGGTGGCGCGGGTAGCGGCCTTTGAGTTCCTTCTTTACTTCCGGGTACGTGCGCTCCCAGAAGCCCTTGAGGTCCTGCGTGACCTGGATCGGCCGGCCGGCGGGCGAGAGCAGGTGCAGGGTTACCGGCACGCGCCCACCGGCCACGCGCGGGGTATCGGCCAGGCCGAACAATTCCTGCAATTTCACCGCCAGCACCGGGGGCTCGCCGGGTGCGTATTCGAGCTTGCGCACCTGGCCGCTGGGGACCGTGAGGCTCTCCGGGGCGTGCTGGTCGAGCTGGCGGCGCTGCTCGTAGTCGAACAGTGCGGCCAGCGCCTGGGAGAGCTCGTCGGTGCCGAGCGCGTCGAGCTTGCGCTTGCCTTGCAGGTACGGCCCGAGCCAGTCCTCCAGCGAAGCCAGCAGCGTCGCGTCGGACACGTCGGGCAGGCCCAGCTCGGGCATCCAGCCGGCCAGCGCCTGCATGCGCGCGCGCAGGCGTCGGGCGGTCTCGCTCCAGGGCAGCGCATCGATGCCGCGACTGCGTACCGCCGCGAGCAGCGCAGGCAATGCGTCCTCCGGCCGTACCGGCACGCTGCGCCGTTCCAGCACGATGGCGCCGAAGCGCTGTTCCTCGAACGCCTCCACCGCACCCCGGCTGTCGTTCCAGCGCAACGTGCGCTCGCGCCGGAAGTGCTGCGGGAAATCCTCATCGAGGCGGCGCGGGTCGAACGGCGCCGCGGCGAGCACCAGGCTGTCACGCGCCTCCAGACGCAGGTCGAGCACGACCAGCCAGGGTTCGCCGAGCAGCGCGCTGCCGTCGTACAGGCTGGCGCCGCGGCCATTGGCCAGCGTGTAGCGGCGCGGATTGGCTTCGTCCTGGCGGGCGATGCGGTCGGGCCAGGCATGCAGCAGGAGGTCGCCGACGGCATGGCTGTCGGGTACGCCGCTGGCCGCCGTGCGGACGTCCAGACGTCTGCGCCAGCCCTTGGACGCCTGCTCGATGGCGGCCATGGCGCCGCTGTCGAAACCCCCGCGCGCACCGATCCCCTTCGACGCGCCGGGGGTGGCTCCCCGGCGGTCGCGCCAGGCATGCAGCGCGTCGATGCGCAGACGGAAGTCGTCGCTGCGCGCCTGGTCGCCGCGCAGCGGCGAACGTGCCTCGACCAGTGCCAGCAGGTCGGCGGCCAGCGGGTGCAGTTCCGCCGGCGCACGCAGGGCCATGGCAGCCAGTCGCGGGGTGGCGCCGAGTTCGAGCATGCGCCGGCCCAGCGGCGTGATGCGGCCATCCGCGCCGAGCGCGCCCAACGCGGCCAGCAGTTCGCGCGCCTGCGCGAGCGCGCCCGATGGCGGCGGATCCAGCCAGCGCAACGTGTCGTCGCTGCCGGCGCTGACACCCCAGGCGGCCAGCTCGAGCGCCAGGCCCGACAACTCGGCCTGGTCGATCTCCGGCGTGCGCGCCGCTTCCAGCCGCCGGCTCTGTGGCCACAGGCGATAGGCCGTGCCCTCGGCGACGCGACCGGCGCGACCGGCGCGCTGGTCGGCCGAGGCCTGCGAGATCGCGACCGTTTCCAGCCGGGAAAAACCGGAGTTGGGGTCGAAGCGCGGCTCGCGCGCCAGGCCGGCATCGATCACCGCGCGGATGCCGGGCAGCGTCACGCTCGATTCGGCCACGTTGGTGGCGAGGATCATCCGCCGCGTGCCCGGCTCGGCCGGCGCCAGCGCGGCCTGCTGTTCGGCCAGCGAGAGTTCCCCGTGCAGGGCGAGGATCTCGAGTTGCTCTCCTTTTGCGAGTGGAGAGGGCAGCGTGTTTTCGAGCAGCGCATGGGCGCGAGCGATCTCGCGGCGTCCGGGCAGGAACACCAGCACGTCGCCGGGATTGTCTTCCAGCGCCTGGCGCGCGACGCGGGCCAAGTGGTGCTCGGGCGTCTCCTGCGCGCGCGCGGGCGGATGCTCGACGCGCACGGGAAAGCTGCGCCCCGGGCTGGACAGACGCGGTGCGTCCAGCCAGCGCGCAATGCGCTCGCCGTCGAGCGTGGCGGACATCACCAGCAGCCGCAGGTCGGGGCGCAGGGTCGCCTGTACGTCCAGCGCCAGGGCGAGGCCGAGGTCACCGGCCAGGTGGCGTTCGTGGAACTCGTCGAACAGGATCGCGCCGATGCCGGACAACTCCGGATCGTCCTGGATCAGCCGCGTGAGGATGCCTTCGGTGACCACCTCGACGCGGGTGGCGGCACTGACCCGGGATTCGAAGCGGATGCGGTAGCCGACGGTCCGGCCGACCTCCTCATCCCGCTGCGCCGCCATGAACTGCGCGGCGGCGCGCGCGGCGATCCGCCGTGGTTCGAGCATCACGATGCGCCGGCCTTGCAGCCACGGCGCCTCGAGCAGCGCCGGCGGTACCTGGGTGGTCTTGCCGGCGCCGGGCGGCGCTTCGAGGACCAGGCGCGGGTGGGCGTGGAGCGAGGCGCGCAGTTCCGGGATGAGCGGGGTGATGGGGAAGTCGGCTTGCGTCATTCCCGCGAATGATAAGGCCTCGGCCTGGCAACCCCCGGGCACCTCCCCCGTGACACGGGGGAAGGAACAGGTACGAAACCGCCTATCGAGCCCTCCCCCGTCTACGCAAGAGGGTGCCGGCGGGCGGATGGGAGTC
This sequence comes from Frateuria sp. GZRe14, assembly GCF_051900395.1. Classification (NCBI taxonomy): domain Bacteria; kingdom Pseudomonadati; phylum Pseudomonadota; class Gammaproteobacteria; order Lysobacterales; family Rhodanobacteraceae; genus Frateuria; species Frateuria sp. GZRe14. Next base: position 449,484 of record NZ_JBHZGJ010000002.1, read on the forward strand.
GCCCCGGCAGGATTTACTTCCCACCCGCCATGCACTGCGCCACCCATTTGCGCGCCGTGTCCACGCCCTCGGTATCGCCCAGGTGCGTGCGCACGCTGGCGATGAGCTGCCAGTTGCGCGCGCACAGTTCACCGTGCTGCGAGCCATTGCGCCACGACTCCAGGGCCAGCCGTTGCGCGGCGTCGTAGTCGCTCTGCTTGAGCGCCGCTTCGGCCTGCTGGTGGAGCTGCTCGGGCGAGGCCGGCGGCGTCGGCAGCGGCACGTCGGTCGGCGAGGCGGCCGGCGGCGGCGGTTCCTTCGCGCGCTCGGCGCGCAGCGGAGCGAGCGACTCGAACTTGGCCTGGTACTCGTCGGTGATGCGCTTGGCGTCGTCGCTGGACCCGATTACCCGCGGCGTGATCAGCACGATCAGCTCGGAGCGGTTGCGGTGGCGGTCGGTGCTGCCGAACAGGCGGCCGATCAGCGGGACCCGGTTCAGGCCCGGGATGCCGGTGTCGGTGTCGCCCTCGTCCTGGCGGATCAGGCCGCCCAGCAGCACGGTCTGCCCGCTCTGCACGCCGACCTGGGTGGCGATCTCGCGCTGCTGGATGGTGTAGTTGCCGTTGGAGTCCTTGGTGCCCGGCACGCTCACCTGCTGCTTGATATTGAGGTAGACCAGGCCGCCGGGATTGATGCGCGGCTGCACGTCCATGATCACGCCCGTGCTGATGTACTGCACCTGGCCGATGGTGGTCGGACTGTCGTTGGTCGTGGTGCCCAGGCCGGTGGTGAAGAAGGTCTGGTTGACCGGGATCTGGTCACCCGCCTGGATGTGCGCGACCTGGTTGTTCATCACCACCAGCGACGGCGCCGAGAGCGTCTTGACGTTGCCGTTGGTCTCCTGCGCGTGCAGCGCGACCTGCAGGTTGTTGTTGAGGAAGGAGTAGAAGAACGAGTCGCCGGTCGGGTTGTAGGTCATGCCGCCCTTACCCAGCGCCCACTGCTGCTGGTTGCCCGGCTGGCCGGGGGTGACTCCGCCACTGCTGTTGGCCGTGCCGCCGACCAGGCCTTCCAGGTACCACTGCACGCCGAACTGGAAGGCGCCGGTGAGCTGCACCTCGAGGATGCGCGTTTCGATCTGCACCTGCAGCGGCACCGTGTCCAGGCGCTGGATCGCGCCCTCGATCTCCGCCCACTGGGACGGACGCGCACGCACCAGCAACTGGTTGTTGGCATCGACCGAGGAAATCCTGATCGAACCGTCGGAGGAGCTGTACTGCTGGTCGTTGGCCGAGCTGCTGGCGTTGGCCAGGCCGCCGCTGCCGCCGAAGCCGTTGCCCTGGCCGGACATGCCGCCGTTGTCGTTGCCGTTGATGCCCGACAAGCCGCCACTGTTGCCCATGCCGGTGTCGTTGCCGCCCTTGAAGCTGCCCGAGCCACCGGCGATCCCGCCGCTGTTGCCGAAGCTGCCGGCGGTGCTGCCCATGCCGGTGCCATTGGCGTTGTCGGCGTTGCCCAGGGTTCCGGAGTTGAGCCCGGGGCCGACCTCGCCTCCGCTGCCGCCGCTGGCCGAGGCGTTGGTGTAGATCTGCGCCAGGTACTTGGCCAGGTCCGAGGCCTTGATGTTGCGCACGTCGTAGACGTACAGCTGCGGCTCGTTGCCGCCGCCACGATCGATGCGCGCGATCCAGTCGCCCACTTCCTGCAGATAGTCCGGCTGCGTGCTGATCACCACCAGCGCGTTGGTGCGCTCGATCGGGATGAAACGCAGCATGCCGGCCAGCGGGCTGTCGCCCTGCTTGCCGAAGATCGCGTCGAGCTTGGGCATCAACTCGGACACGTTCGCCCGTTGCAGGCTGAACACGCCCACCGACATGCCCTTGAGCCAGTCGACGTCGAAGGTACGGATGGTGCGCGCGTAGTTGTCCAGTTCCTGCGGCGAGCCGGCGAGCACCAGCACGTTGCGCGACGGATCGGCGAGCAGGATCGAATCGGGCCGGGCGAATGGCTTGATCAGCTTCTGCATCTGCGCCGCGGAGATGTAGTGCAGCGGGAACAGGCGCGCCTGCATCCCGCCCTGCGGCGCCACCGCGCCGAGGCTGGGCGAGACACTGCCGGCGATCGCGTTCTTCGAAGGCATCACGACGTAGCTGTTGCCCTGGCGCACCAGCGCGTTGCCGGTCCAGGACAGGAGCGTCTCCAGCACGGGCAGCGCCTGGCTGGCGTCGATCGGTTCGGAGGTGGAGAAGGAGATGTTGCCCTGCACGCCCGGCACGATGGTGTAGTTCTTCTTCAGGAAGTCGCCGAGGATGGCCTTGACCACCGCCTGCACCGGCTGGTTCTCGAAGTTGAAGGTCACCGCGCCCTCGCCATGCGCGGGCGGCCGGGGCGTGGACAGCGCCTGCGGGCGGATGAACTCGCCGGTGCCGCTGTTGATCTGCGGCTGCGGACTGGTTTCGCTGGCCGGGCCGACGTTGTTGTTCAGCGGCAGCGGCGCGGGCGCGGGCTTGTCGGTACCGGCGATGGCTTCGCGCTGCAGCGCGTAGTCGTCGCGCGGCTGCGGCATGCTGGAGCAGCCGACCAGCCAGACCGTCAGCGCAACGGCGCCGATCCGGGACATTCGGTGCAGGGCGTGGGGGAACATGGTTCAGCGATCTCCTTCGTGAGCCTTCGCGGCAGCCTGTTCGGCGCGGCGTTTCTGGATGGCGGCCTTGAGCTGGCGCAGGCGCTCGGCCTGGCGATCCTCGTTTGTCATGTCCATGCGGGCCGGCGCGCCGCCGCGCATGCCCGAGATGGCCGCGCCGCCACCGGGCGGGGCGTTGGCGTCATTGTCGCTCCCGCGATTCTGCGGGATGCCAGGGCCAGGACCGGGCCCCGGCTCGTCCGACGGGTTGCCGTTCTGGTCGTCCTCGTCGGGTGGCTGCAGGCGGTGCGAGCGGTCGATCACCTCATCCGGCAGCTCGGGCACCGACGAGGCCCCGGCCGGGTTGCCCCGCACCTGGTCGATCGGCACGCCGGCCGGCAGTTGCAGCTCGACCCGGCCACTGGACGAATCGAACAACGCCGAGCGCGGCTTCACCTCGACCAGGGTCCAGCTGCCGTCGGGCAGGCTGGCGCCCTCCTTCACCCGCAATTCCTGGTTCTTGTCGGCCTGGCGCTTGTTGTGCAGCAGGGCCATGCGCAGGGTCGGCGTGAGGATGATGCCCGTCAGTTGCATGTCGCCGAGTTGGCTGCCGCCGCTGGCGGCGTGCGCCACCGGCTTGCGGTCGGGATTGAACAACGGCTGCTGCCAGACCGGCGCGTAGTGATCCAGCGGCACCGGCGGCGGCAGCGTGGCGGCATGCTGGGCCGGCAGCGGAGTCGGGGCGCGCGGCGGCGCCCAGTGCACGCCCCGGCCGATGCCGGCCAGCAGCGCCAGGAACACCACGCCCAGCACCAGCGTGGCGGCGGCCAGCGGCACGGTCAGGCGGCGTTGCGCGGCGGCGTTCATGGCTCCTCCCCGTCGCCGGTGTCCACCGTGCTTTCGGCGGGCACGGGCGCGGCGGCGACCGCTCCGTGCGAGGGACGCACGTAGCCGGACAGGGTGAACTGCACTTCCAGCACCGGTTGGTTGCCCTGCTGCGCGGCGACCGGGTTGCGGTAGATGCTCAGGTCATCGACGAACAGGTAGGGCGTGCCCTGCTCCAGCGCGTTGAGCACCGCCACCAGCGGCTCCATGTCGCAGCGCAGGCTGATGCTCACGGCCGCCTTGCGGTAGGGGCTGTTGTCGTCGTCCGGCGGATTGGGCAGCGGCATTTTCTGGGTGACTTCGCAGGCGCCGCCGGCGGTGTGCGCGCCGACCGCGTCGACCACGCGCTGCATCAGCCCGGCCGAGGCGGCGTTGGGATCGCTCTCGGGCAGGAACGCGGCGCTGGCGGCTTGGCCGGCACCCAGTTCGGCGATGCGCTTCTGAAGCGCCGGCTTCTCGGCGATCGCGGCGGCATAGCGGCTCTGGGTGTCGCGCAGGTCCGCCATCTGCGCGTCGACCGCGCGCAGCGGCGCCACGAACCACCAGTGGATCAGCAGGAAGTAGATCAGCACCAGCGCCAGCACCAGCAGCAGCACCGCGGCGATGCGGCTGTCGCGCGGCTTCAGTTCCAGCTGCCTCATGGCTGCGCCTCCGAGCCGGCGCTGGCCGGCGCCGCCGGCGCGCCGGCCTGGCGCAGCTGCGCGACCATGTAGAAGCGTTCCTTGCCGCTGGCCGGATCGGGCTGGATGCTGCCCTGGAAGTTGGGGTCACGGACGATCTTCGAATCCTTCAGCGCGTCGATCAGCGCCGCCGCCTGCGGGGCCTGGCCCTGGAAGCCCACTTGCCCGCTCGGATCGACGCTCAGGCGTTCCAGCCATGCGTTCTGCGGCATCCGGCGGGTGAGGTCGAGCAGCAGGTCGAGCATGGTCACGCGGTTCTGCTTGCGGCGCACCAGGAAGCTGGCCGCGCCGGCGTTGTCCTGCAGCTCCTGGCGCAGCGCGGCGACCTGCTGCGCCTCGGCCTGCATGTCCTGCACCTGCATCTGCATGGTGGCGAGCGCCTGCTCCCGATTGTCGAGCCACTGCGCCAGCGCCAGCACCAGCAGCAGCACGACGGCCCCGGCGAGCGCGAGGTTGAGGCGCTGGCGCGGGTTGGTGCGGTAGGGCACGCGCGTCGGCGGCAGCAGGTTCACGCCGAGCCGGCCGGTGCCCTCGGCCACGTCGACGGCATCGACGCGGATGCCGGCGCCTTCGAGCTCGGCCAGCAGCGGGTCGAGCGTGTCGCGCGGCACCGCCACCAATTCGGCGAAGAAACGCCCGGCCGGCGCCGGCGTGTCCAGCTCGAGCACGGCGTAGTAGACCTGCTCGACGCGGAAAGGCGTCTGACGGTCCATCTCGAAGGCACCGACCTGCTGCAGGTTGTCCCCCGCCGCGCGAGGGAGCAGCAGCCGCCTGCGCAGCGCCGCCTCCGCCGGCAGCAGCAGCGCCAGGCGCAAATCCTCGCGGTCGACCTCGCGCACCGCCGCCGACAGCGCGGCCTGTTCGATCGCCGCCTCGGTCCCGCGCGGCCATTGCGCACGCACTTCCGACTCGCCTGTCCGACGCAGCTCCCAGCGTCCGTCGGTGCGTTGCAGCAGGTACCACTGGGCGCCGCCGCCGAACAGCCTGCCCCACGCGGCCGGCAGCAGCGCGCCGAGCTCGCCGAACCACCAGGCGAAGAAGCGCGGCAGCGGCGAGGCGCGCCAGGCACGGCGCGCGCGGTCCAGCTGCGGCCGCAGCGATTGTGTTGCGTTGGTCATTCGCGGTCACCCTCCCGCCAGTGCAGCACCGCGTAGGGCTGCGCCCCCGGACGAACGCCCTGCAGGCGTACGGTGGCATGCAGCACGGCGCGCGTGCCGTCGGCCATCGTGGCCTCCGAGCGGATACTATGCGTTACTCCATTGCCCGCGAACAGGCCGGCCACGCCCGGCCGCGTGTTCTTGCGCGCCGCCAGCACCTGCGCGACCCGTTCGGGCGTCATACCCGGGATCGCCCCCAGCGCCAGCGGCTGGGCAGTGTTCGGATCGGGACTTTCGCGGCCGGACCAGATGGTGATCGCGCCGGCGATCGTGCGGTAAAGCGCGGGCGTCATGCCGGCCACCTGTTGCAGTTCCTCGATGCTCAGGAAGGGCGCGTGGCGCGGCTGGTAACCGTTGGCTGCGTACACCTCCAGCCCCACCTTGCGACCGGCGTTGAACTCGCGCCAGTCGACCACCGCCGCGGCCATCTTCTGCGCCTCGTCCGGACGCAGGCCGGCAGCGCGGAACAGACCCTGGAGCACGATCGGCGAGGCGCTGTTCAAGTCCACCTTGCCGCCTTCGTCGACCGCGCTGACGCTGACCGTCGCGCCATCGAAACGGAACGTGTATGGCCGGCCGTCGGCCAGCCAGCGCTCGGCCAGGCGCGGGTCCTGCAGACCGTAGACCGCGCGGGAGAGGCCTGCCTCCGCCGCGTAGTGCGCCTGCGCCTGGGCGAACTGGAAACGCGCCTGCAGGCCTTCGGTGCGCGCGGTCATCGCGTAGCCGCCGAGCATGATCGCCAGCAGCGTGCAGGCCCACAGCACCAGAAGCAAGGCGACGCCGCGTTGGCCCCGACGCGTGTTCACGGCTGCCTCCAGGCGACGCTTGGGCCGGTTGCGTCGAGCATCGCGAACTGGCGCTGGTTGGCCGAGGCATCCACGCGCAGCGGCACGGTCAGCTGCGGCCAGTAGCCGGCGCCGGGCAGCTTGAGGTCGATGCGCACCAGCTGCGGCAGCTGGTCGCCCTGGCGCCAGTCGTCGCGCCACGCCCCGACGCGGCCCCGCGCGTCCAGCCCACGGTAGTGAAAACTCGCTTCGCGCACGTCCTCCAGCAGCACCTGCGGCGGACCGGGCTTGAGCGGCTCGCCGCTGGGCGGCAGCAACGCGAAGCGGACCTGCAGCCGCTGCCCGCCCTTGCCGTTGGCCACCAGCTCGAGAGTCTGCACCTGCGGTCCGAGCTTGCCGAGATAGCCGGGCAAGGGTGCGACGAAGCTCATCGAGCCCGGCTCGCCGCGGAAGAAGATCGCCTCGTCGTTGTCCGGGTTCTTGCCCAGCTGCTGGGTCATCGCCTGCGCCAGTTCGTTGCGCAGGAACTGCTGCGCCGAACGCACCGCATCGAGCCGCTCCACGGCGGCCGTGCCCGAGCGCACGCTGTGCGACGCGGTGCGGATGCCCGAGTACACGCCGACCAGCAGCAGCGCGAGCAAAGCCAGTGCGGCGAGCGTTTCGAGCAGGGTGAAGCCGCGGACGCACCCGGGGACCCCAGCGGACCGGACACGGACGGCTCCGGCGCGCGCCCGGGTGCCCATGGGCAGCGCCAGGGCGGCGCATCCCGCCCGCTTCCTGATTGCCGACGTCACGAATCTGCTCCCTGCGGCTGCGGGCCACCGACGCGCAGGGTGCTGAAGCGCGCCGTGTAATCGTGCCCGGCGCTGGTCCACATCACGTCCAGGTCGAGCCGGTAGAGCTTGAGCGGCGAGGCTGGCGCGCGCGGCTGCGGACCGCTCGCCTGCGCGGTCGCCGGCGGCTGGACCGGCCGCACGTCGAGCTGCCAGCGGTAACGCTCGTCGAAGCGTCCACTGCTGCGACCGACGCGGATGGGCTCCAGTACGAACGCGCTGTCGAGCAGGCTGCGGCCCCACATCGCCGCCTCGCTGCGTTCGGCCGAACGCGCGGTGAGCGCAAGCGAACTGCCGGCCACGCGCATCAAGGAGGCGAAGGTGATCGCCAGCAGCAGCACCGCGGCGATCACTTCCAGGAGGGTGAAGCCGCCGGCGCGGGTGCGCCTGCCCGTCCTGGCGGGTCCCGGCCATGCGGTTACCGGCCCGATCATGAGTTCACCACGCTCACCGCACCCGTGAGCCAGGTGACGTTGACCTGCCAGCGGCGCTCGCCCCGTTGCAGGACGATGTGGCCGCCGGTGGAACTGCCGTCGGGAAAGAAGCGGATGCGGCCGGTGTGGTTGTCCGGCTGGTCTTCGCGGGCGCTGGTGATGGACAGGCGCATGCCCTTGGGCAGCGCCACCTCCTTCCCGCCGGCGGCCTGGTAGCTGGCCGATTTCGTATCCAGCTCGAAGGTCTGTTCCTTGCCCTTGACGATGGCCTGCGCGCGGGTAGCACGCAACGCGGCGGCCAGCTCCACGCTGGCCGCGCGCGTGCGTGCGCTGGCCAGGCCCTGGGTCACCGACACGGCGGCCGCCGCCGCGGCGATGCCGATCAACAGGATCACCGCGAGCATTTCGAGCAGGGTGAAGCCACGGGAACACGCACCACGCTTACCCGTGGCGAGCCGGGCACCATGGGGCACAAGGACACGCGTCCGACGCGCGAGCGCCGAGCAGGCTCCTGTGTCCCGATGGTCGACCCATTGGCTCATTGCCAGCTACCGATGTCCTTGCTGTAGCCGTCGCCACCGGGCTGTCCATCCTGGCCATAGAACACCAGGTCGTAGCTGCCGTGTTCGCCCGGCGCCTTGTAGCCGAACGCATGGCCGAACGGATCGACCAGGTCCGATGGCTTGGCGTACGGCCCCTGCCAGTTCGGCGCGTTCGGCGGCTTCTTGACCAGCGCATCGAGGCCGGCGGGCGGCGAGCCGTTGTCCAGCGAGTAGTTCTCGATCTTCTGGCCGAGCGTCATCAACTGCGCCTTGCCCGCGCCGTACTTGCCCTTGTCGACGCTGCCGCCGACCTGGCGCACGACGATCGCGCCGATGATGCCGATCAGCACGATCACGGCGAGCATTTCGAGCAGGGTGAAGCCGCGGGCGCGCTGCACGCGCATCGAGCCGGTCCGTTGGTGTTTCATTGCACTCTCCACATCATTGAATATTCGCCGTGAGGCTCAGCAGTGGCAGCAGGATCGCCGCCATGATGATCGCCACCAGCACGGTCATCACGATCGTCAGCGCCGGCACCAATGCGGCCAGCAGGCGGTCGATCGCGCGCCTGGATTCGAGGTCGAAGGTATCGGCGACTTTCAGCAGCATGGTGTCCAGTTGCCCGGCTTCTTCGCCGACCTGCACCATCTGCAGCGAGAGCCGCGGGAAGCGCTGCGAGCGCGCCAGCGCGGCGCTCAGGCCGCCGCCGCCCTTGACCTGTTCGGACGCCTGCGCGAGTGCGTCATCCAGCGCGGTATTGCTGGTGACCTGCCGCGCGATGCCCAGCGCCGCGAGCAGCGGCACGCCGTTCTTCAGCAGCGTGCCCAGCGTGCGCGCAATGCGCGCGGTCTCGACCTTGAGCAGCAGCGGCCCGATCACGCGCATGGTCAGCAGCCTCGCATGCCAGGCCATGCGCAGCGCCGGGTCGCGCAGGCGCGCGCGCCACGTGGCGACACCCACGATCAACACGATCAGGAGCAGCCACCACCACGATTGCAGCACCTGGCCGATGAACAGCACCACGCGCGTGATCAGCGGGATCGGCACCTGCATGTCCTGGAAGATCGGCACGAATTGCGGCACGACGTAGGCCAGCAGCAGCACCAGCGAGCCGAGCACGCCGATCATCAGGAAGGCCGGATAGATCAGTGCGTTGACGATGCTGCCGCGCAGCTGCTGGGCGCGCTCGAGGTATTCGGCCAGGCGGCGCAGGGTCTCTTCCAGCGAACCGCCGGCCTCGCCTGCGCGCACCAGCGAGATGTACAGCTTGGGGAAAACGCCGTGCTCTTCCTCCAGCGCCTGCGAAAGCGTGGTGCCGCCGCGCACGCGGTCGCGCACGCGCTCGACCAGGCGCTTGGCGCGTTCGGCCTCGGGCAGTTCCATCAGGATGCCCAGCGCCCGGTCCAGCGGCTGTCCGGCGCCGAGCAGGGTCGCCAGCTGGTGGGTGAACTGCGCCAGCTGGTCGCCGGTAAAGGGACCGCGCTTGAACAGCGCGGCGAACGCCGAACCTTCGCCCATGGCATCGGCAGGCTTGGCCTCCAGCGGCGTGTGGCCCTGGTCCTGCAAGCGGCCGATCGCCTCCTGCAGGCTGGGGGCCTCGATCTGGCCCTGCAGCATCTCGCCGGCGGCGCTGATGGCGCGGTAGCGGAACTGGACCATGTCAGAGGCCCTTTACTTTTTGCTCCCTCTCCCCTCCGGGGAGAGGGCCGGGGTGAGGGGCCAAGGCTTGCGGGCAAGGATGGACAGAGCGCGGGCGGTTGGCGCCCTTCAAAACAAAAGGAATAACCACTCCGCGATGGCTCCGGGCGAGCGCCGCCCTCTCACCCCAACCGTCTCCCCGGCGGGGAGAGGGAGCAAAGGCGTCGCCGGTTCGGATCGCATCAGCCTTCCTGCGTGACACGCAGCACCTCCTCGAGGGTGGTGACGCCGGCGACCGCCTTGGCGATACCGTCCTCGTACATCGTGCGCATGCCCTCGGCGCGGGCCACGCGCTCGATCTCGCTGGCGTCGGCCCGCTTCATCACCAGCCGCCGAAGCGGCTCGCTCATCACCAGGAATTCGACGATCGCGCGCCGGCCGCGGTAGCCGGTGGGGTTGGCCGCGCTGGAGCCGGGCTTCCACAGGCGGATCGGGCGCTCGTCGGTGTACTTCTCCAGCTCGAACTCGGCGATCACCTCGGGCGAGGCCTCGTAGGGAACCGCCGTTTCCGGATCCAGCCGGCGCACCAGCCGCTGGGCCAGGATCGCGTTGACGGTAGAGCCAAGCAGGTAGTCCTCCACGCCCATGTCCAGCAGGCGCGTGACGCCGCCGGCGGCCGAGTTGGTGTGCAGCGTGGACAACACCAGATGGCCGGTAAGCGCGGACTGGATCGCGATGCGACAGGTCTCCAGGTCGCGCATCTCGCCGATCATGATGACGTCCGGATCCTGGCGCATGATCGAGCGCAACGCGTTGGCGAAATCCAGCCCGATCTGCGGCTTGACCTGGATCTGGTTGATGCCCTCGAGCTGGTACTCGACCGGGTCCTCGACCGTGATGATCTTGACGTCCGGCGTGTTGATGCGCGAGAGCGCCGTGTAGAGCGTGGTGGTCTTGCCCGAGCCGGTCGGACCGGTGACCAGCAGGATGCCGTTGGGGCGCTCCAGCACCTCGACGAAGCGCTTTTCGAACGCGGGCGTGAAGCCCAGCGATTCGAAGTCGAACACCACCGATTCGCGGTCCAGGATACGCATCACCACCGACTCGCCATAGGCGGTCGGCACGGTGGATACGCGAAGGTCCAGTTCCTTGCCCTGCACGCGCAGCTGGATGCGCCCGTCCTGCGGCAGCCGGCGTTCGGCGATGTTGAGCTTGGCCATGATCTTGACGCGGCTGATCACTGCCGCGGTCGAGGACGATGGCGGCGCCTCGACTTCGTGCAACACGCCGTCGATGCGGTAGCGCACTTTCAGGCGGTTCTCGAACGGCTCGATGTGCACGTCGGAGGCCCGCTGCTCGACCGCGCGCTGCAGGATCAGGTTGACCAGGCGGATCACCGGCGCCTCGGAGGCAAGGTCGCGCAGGTGTTCGACGTCGTCTTCCTCGCTGGCCTCGCCGCCGAGGTTTTCGACGATCGTGCCCATCGCGGAGCGGCCGGTGCCGTAGTAGCGCTCGATCAGGTCGTCGATTTCCGAGCGCAGGCCGACGCGCAGGGCAACCGGTCGGCCGGCGGCCAGTTCCACTGCCTGCAATGGATAGGGATCGGCCGGATCGGCCACCACCAGCGCCAGGTCGTCCTCGCCCTCGCGCACCGGCACCACGTGCTGTTGCTTGAGGAAGCGAAGGGAGAGTTCGGGTTCGGCCGGCGGCATTTCCGGCGCGTCGCGCGCGGCCAGCAGCGGTACGCCGAGCAGTTCGGACCAGGCTTCGGCCAGGTCGCGCTCGGACACCAGCCCGAGCCGCGCCAGCAGCGCGGTCAGGGTGCCCTCGGGCGCCTCCTCGTGCAGCCTGCGCGCGCGATGGAGGTCGCTGTCCTTGAGATTGCCGCGCGACACCAGGAGTGCGCAGACCGCCGCTTCACGGTCGTCCACGGAGAGCGCCCAGGTGGCCGCGGGCGTTGGAACTGCCGACATGCAGTGTCTCCCGCCAGTCACGTCAACCCGTCAACACCCCCCGCGTCGACGAGAAAAACCATTGGTAGCACATCCCCCGGCCCGGGCGCGAGCGCGCGGCGGGAGATGCCGTGGAACTTCCGACTAACATCACGCGCACAAGTTCAGCACAACGTGAAACGGCCGGCGCCTGCATGTGCGCCGGCCGTCCGCGGGCTTGCCCCGTGGCTTACCAGCCCACGCCCAGGCCCACGCCACCGGAGGTTTCGCTGCCGCTGACCGCCGCGCCGAAGGTCAGGCTGGCCTTGGAAGACAGCTGGCGCGAATAGCCCACCGCCAGCGCGCCCTGGTTGTGATAACCGCCCACGCCCACGCCCAGGCGGTTGGGGCTGTCGATGCCCTGGGTGCTGAAGGCCATCTGCGACATCGCCGTGCCCATGGCGCCGACCGCGTCCAGGCGATTGTTGACGGTGCGGAAGCGGTCGTCGACTTCGCGGCGGAAGCTGGACAGGTCCAGCGACACGTTGGCCAACCGCTGGTCGGCGTAGGACTGCGCCCGAGCCAGGGTCTGGCGGTCACCGGCATCGGCGTAGATCTTGGCAGTGCCCAGCGCCTGGTCGACCTGCCCGGTGTTGGCCGCGTCGGTGGGCGCACTGCCGGCCGCCACGTTGGTGATCTGCCGCTGCTGGCTGGCCGTACCGACCGAGACGGTATTGGCGCGGTCCGCGATCGCGCCCTGGCCCAGTGCGACTGCCCCGCTCGCACTGACACTCGCGCTTTCACCTACCGCCACGGCATTGGTGGCGTCGGCGGTTATGGTGGTGTTGGCGCCTACCGCCGTGCTGCCATCGGCTCCCACGTGCGCTTTGCCGCCGATGGCAGTGTCGTTAGGGCCGGCGGCGTAGCTGTCGCCGCCAATCGCCGTGCCATGGTCGCCTTGCGCCTGCGCGGCTGAACCGAGGGCGACGGCCTTGGTACCGGTCAGGGCATTTGCCACAGAGTCGCCGTCGACACTGAGATAACCCAGGTCAGCTGTGTTGGACTGGAGGCTACCTAGCTGGCCCTCGATGTTGGTTACGCGACCATCAATGTTCGTCACTTCAGAACCAAGGTCGTTGATGGCCTGGCCGTTCGTCCCGGCGAGGTCCGCCAGGGCATCGAGCTGGCCTTTGTTCACCGCGTCCATCGCGTCGACTCCGTCGGCCACGTTGACGACGCGCCGCTCGCCGCCAACGGTGCCGACCGACACCGTGTCGTCCTGGTCGGCGACCGAACCGGCACCCAGCGCCACGCTGTTGTCCGCCGGTGCAAAGGCGCCCGCGCCGACCGCCACGGCGGCCGAGCCATCGGATTCGCTGCCATCGCCAACCGCGACGCTGTCTACATTGGAGGCCACCGAACCGACGCCCATCGCGACCGAATAGTCGCCCAAGGCGGTGCTTTGCACGCCCGAGGCCACGCTGGCGTAACCGGTGGCGTTGGCGGCGTAGCCGAAGGCACTGGCAAAGTCCGAGGCTACGCTGAAACCGCCCAGCGCGTTTGAATAGTCGCCGGCGGCAAAGCTGTCCAGTCCGATCGCTACCGACTGGCTGCCGAACGCGCCTGTATTGGGATCGGCTTGGGAGCCGATGGCAATGCTGTAGGCGCCCTGCGCGTAGGCATCGGAACCAAGCGCCGTGGCTGAGCTGTCGAGCGCCTGGGCGTTATTACCGTTGGCAGTAGCCTTGTCCGCGGCCGCAAGCGAGCCGCTGCCCATCGCCGAGGCGCCCGTGCCCTGGGCCCAGGCGCCATTGCCGCTGGCCAGGGCGAAGTCGCCCAGTGCGGTGGCCTGATAGCCGTTGGCCATGGCGCCGGTACCTTGTGCGTAGGCCAGCGAGCCGAGCGCGATGGCCCCCTCGCCCGAAGCGGTCGTGGCCTCGCCGGACGCCAGGTCCGGATCGCCGCCGCCGATCGCGATGGAGCCGCGATCGGAAGCTTGGGCGTTGGCGCCCAGCGCCACGCTCTCGTAGCCATCGGCGCCGGCGTTGGTGCCGCCGGCGAACGAGCCCTGGCCAGTGGCATAGGAGAGCGAGCCAACCGCAGTACTGTCCACGCCATCGGCGCCGGCCCCGGCGCCAAGCGCGGTGGCGCCGAACGCACTGGCTTCGGTGCCATACACCGTGCCATCGAAATCCGTGTAGTTGCCGCCAATTGCTGTGGCGCTTTCGTCCGTGGCCGTGCTGTCGGTGCCAACGGCCAGGCCATACAACGAGGACGTGTAAGAGCGCGCACCCATCGCTAACGACCATGACCCGTCGGAGCCAGCATTCTCGCCGACGGCGACCGAGCCGTGCCCCGCTGCGTTCGCATAAAGGCCCAGCGCCGTGGCATACATACCCGCGGAAGCACTATGGCCGCCAGCTGTACCGCCTTCCAGTACAAACGGATCGACCAATACCGGATCGGTACCTGGATCTGCAGCAAATACCGCCGCCTGTGCGGGGCTTGCTGCCACCGCGACCGTCATTGCCGCCCCCAGCACCAGCGCGCGAGCGCGCCCACCAGAGGCACGCTTGCCCTGGCTGCGTGCCAACTCGGAGGCGACCACAATCATGCCCAACGCCCGGTTCCAAACCTTGCTGTGGATCTTGTTCACAAGCATCTCCCAGTCCGCCAGCGTCTTGTTCGCCCGGCGGATGTTCATTCATTCGAAAAAGGGATGGCCGAACGCACGCGCCGGCCACCCGGTCGACCGCGAGCTGTGTGGCTCGCGCGCCAGAGCACTCAGCGGCAGGTGACTCCGACGGTGCTGAAGGCGGCCGCGACATCGGCCTGTGGGTAACCGCGGTCGGTGGCCGCCTGTTCGACGCCGCATGCGCCACTGTCGAAAGACTCGTCTGGCCCCCAATACAGGGCGTTTGCGTCGTGGAAGACCTCGAATGCCGTGCGCGTGTTCCACCCGGCGGTTTTGGCCAGGTTGCAAAACGCACGGTTGTAGACGCCGCTGGAGTAATGGACGTCGAGGCCGTCGTAGTACTGCGTGGCGTTATCGATCGAGGTGCCGTCGTTGCTCGGCGTACACATGTCGCGCAGCGCCGTCATGCCAAGTAGCGGTACGGTGGTCGGCTTGATGATCTCAGCACCGGTCATGAAGTCGTTGCTGCCACGGTCGAAATACTTCACGGCCTCGCCGGCCATGTCGGAAAACGCCTCGTTCATGCCGCCGGACTGGCCCGCGTACTCCAGGCCCGAATGCTGTTCGGTGAAGCCGTGGCTGATTTCATGGCCAGTGATGTCCAGCACCACGAACGGGTAGAAATACTGGTCGCCGTCGCCAAAGACCATTTCGGAGCCGTCCCAGAATGCGTTCTCGTAGTTCGCGCCGTAGTGCACCCACATGTGCAGCTGCATCGGGCTGCCATCGCCGTTCTTCAGCGGCGGCGCGCCGAACCAACTGTTGTACATGTCGTACACCACACCACCGAAGTGGTGTGCATCGTTGATGGCCGAATACGCGCCGTTGATATCATCGCCCATGCTGGTCCAGCCGGCGGGGTTGGTGCCGGCGCAACCGAACGACCACAGCGTTACACGCTGGCCGCCAGCCACGTTGTAGGTCGCGACCTCATTGTTCTGCAGGTAACAGGTGCTGCCGATGCGGGTGGCGCTGAGCAGCTCGCGGCCGGCGCCCGAACCGTCGTAGTGGTACAGGCCGGTCAGGTCGTTGCCGCCCGGGCCGTTCGCACTGACTGCGGTTGGTGTGCCGGTGCCAGGGGGGCGGCGACCGGTGGTCAGGCCGTCCCAATGACGCAGCACTTCGCCGGTGTTGGCGTCAACGATCGCGGTCGGACGCGAAATCCCGCCGTTCACGGTGACCAGGTAGGAGGTGCGGTAGGCCAACCGGGCGTTGCCCTTGGCCTGCGGATAGACGAACAACTCGCTCCGGACGTTGCTTGCGGCCATGCCGCGCTGGCCCAGCTTTGCCTGCAGGGCTGCCTGAGCCTGGGCGCCGTTGAGGCGCGGGCGGACCGAGTGCAGCTGGCCGGCCAGGCTGGCTTCGGCCTCGCCATGGGCGCTCAGTACATTGCCGCGGGCGTCGCGTTCGACCACCAGGCTGCGCCCGTAGACCGGCACGCCCTGAAACGTCTGCCGCTCGCGCGTCTTGACGGTGCCACGCACTGTTTTCGCATGCGCACCGGCGGTGAAGGTGCTGCCCTGGCCCAGGCCCAGGCGATTGGCCAGCGTGGCCGGCGCGAGGTTGCCCAGGCGACCGGCATGGATGTGGACGGGCGTGGCGCATAGCGAAACCGAGGCGCAACCCATCGCGGCGAGCATGGCGCCGACGAGCTTCTTCTGGAACATGTTCTCCCCCTACGGACGGTAGCCCGGCTTGTGCTTCGGGCTTTCGAATAACGCCGTCAAATCGCGAAAATGACGACTACGTCACGGTATGGAGGGTTGACGGGAGCGTCAACCGCGAAATATTCCAAGGGCCTTCGCACTTGGCTTCTGCTATCAGTAAGCGGTTTTGGCCGCTCCACGTGGGCAAAGGAAACGGCCGCCACATTTGGCGACCGGATGCGTCTGCTTAGCGCCGTGCGGTGATGCGCAACGGCGCAAAGCTGCCTAATTACGATCAGCGTGCGGCGATGTATTTCCCCACCAGGTTCACGCCGCTGTAGTCCGTCCGCCCGGCCAGGGTGACGAACCACGTGCCGGCTGCCGGGTGGTCGAGCACCACCGACTCGTCGGTGCCGGCGTGCGCGGAGCGGCAGTGGTAGTCGTCCGCCGTGGCGGGCGTGCCCTGGTTGACATAGAGGGTGACGTCGCCGCTGCCCCCCGTCGTGCGCAGGCTCAGCTTGCCGGTGCCCGCGGGCACGTCGATGCGGTACACCGTGCGGCTGCCCTTGGCTCCGGATTGGTCCGACAGCGCCACGCCGTTGGCCAGCACGGCTGGCTGGCTGGTGGTCACGCCGTTGGCGATGGCCATGTTCACCGCGGCGTAGGCATCCAGGATGCCGGCACCGATGCGGTGGTCGGGCGCCACCTTCGGCGTGGCGGCGGTACGCTGCAGGATGTCCAGCACCGCGGCGGGCGACAGCGGCTCGAGACCGCGGGCCAGTCGCGCGCCCTGCATCAACGCCACGGTGCCGCTGACGTGCGGGGTCGCCTGGGACGTGCCCGCGTAGCCGGCATAGCTGGAGTCATCGGCTACCGGCTTGGTGGTGCCACTGTTGATCGCCTGCCAGACGAAGCCGTCCGAGACCTGCTCGCCGCTGTTGCGGTCGCCTGCGTAGATGCCGCCGCCGGGCGCGGCCAGGTCGACCGTGCGTCCGTAGTTCGAGTAGTACGCACGCCGGCTGGTGATGCCGGTGGCCGCGACCGTGATGGTGCCCGGACAGCTGGCGGGCGAGAAGTACTTCGCGTTGTCGTTGTCGTTGCCCGCCGCGACCACCACCACCGCGCCGCGCCGGTTGGCCAGCGCGATCGCCTGTCCCATCGGATCGTCCGCCGTGCACTGGCCGTAACCGCCGAGGCTGAGGTTGATCACCTGCGCCGGATGGGTGTTGTCCGGCACGCCGTCGACGTGGCCGCCGGCAGCCCAGATGATCGCGTCGCTGATGTCGCTGTCGTAGCCGCCGCAGTGGCCGAGCACGCGGATCGGCAGCACCCGTGCGCGGTAGGCGATGCCGGCCAGGCCGACGCCGTTGTTGGTGCGTTCGGCACCGACCGTGCTGGCGACATGCGTGCCGTGCCAGGAACTGGGCTGCGGCGGGTTGAACTCGTCCGTGCACATGGATTGCCAGGGCTTGCCGGTGGTCCAGTCACCGGGGTCCCAGCCGCCGGGGATGCGGCCGTCGGTCTTTCGACCGGAGAGGAACGCGTCGGTGATGAAGTCGTAGCCCGCGCCGGCGAGCTTGGTGTTGACGTCCACGTGCGTGGTGATGCCGGTGTCCAGCACCGCGATCACGATGCCCTTGCCGTCGGCCAGGTCCCACGCCGCATTGACGTGGGAACCGCCGTAGTTGCGGTCGCCCGATACGGTGGCGCGGCCACTGGGCGCCTTGAGATCCCACTGGTAGCTGGCGTAGTCGGTGTCGGTCGGACGGAAGGCCGACGGACGCAGCGAGGCCGGCGCGGCGATGTCGCTCACCGGACGGCGCAGCACGTCCGGCGCCACGTGCAGCACGGCCGGGTCGCTGGCCAGCTGCGCCATCAGTGCGGCGGCTTCGTTGCGGTCGAGCTTGCGCGAGGTGCGCAGCACGTCGGCGCCGATCGCCAACCGTCGCCCGTAGCTGGCCTGCACGGGCGCCTGCATCATGCCCTGCGGACCGAGCGTGGCGCGCACCAGGCCGGCGCGGGACAGCGCCGCGCCCATGCTCTGGCGCATGAAGGACGGATTGGCGCGCTCGGCGCTGCCTGGCCGCCAGGTCACGATGAAGCGGTCGTAATGGCCGTCGCTCTTGAGCGAGCTGATGTTGTAGTGAGTGCCGCCGAGCCCGCCGGTGGTGCTGGCGGCGTGCGCCGCCATCGAGAAGGCGAAGGCCATGGAAGCGCCGAGCAGCGCCCCGATCCGCATACGATTTGCCATGAAGTGATTCCCCGGTTTTGAGCACCCGCCGCCTTGCACGGCGGGCAGTACTGCACGGAGTCCTGAAACCCCGCTTCCGTCGACGACGGTCGCCATGGACGCGTCCTGCCGGCTGTCGCGTGACTGCATCACCAACGCCCCCCACTGCTTCCTTGCCGTCGTCGACTTGCAAGCTAGGGGGTCATTTGTCGCCCCGATGTGACAGCGGGCTGGACGGCGGTGCGCCTTGCCAATCGGGGCCGCTCTGCAACAATGCGCGCTTTTGCGGACCTGCCATGCAGCTGATCGATATCGGCGCCAACCTCACGCACGAATCCTTCCGCCACGACGTTGCCGACGTGCTCGCGCGGGCGGCGGCGCAAGGTGTCACGCGGATGATGGTGACCGGCGCTTCGCGCGAGGGCAGCGAGCAGGCGCTGGCACTGGCGCACGAGCATCCCGGCGTGCTGTGGGCAACCTCGGGCGTGCATCCGCACCACGCGGTCGACTACGACGAGTCCACCGATGCGCGCCTGCGCGAACTGGCGCGGTTGCCCGAAGTACGGGCCGTCGGCGAGACGGGACTGGATTACCACCGCAACTACTCGCCGCGCGACGTGCAGTTGCGCGTGTTCGAGCAGCAACTGGCCATCGCCGCGGAACTGGGCAAGCCGCTGTTCCTGCACCAGCGTGACGCGCACGCGGATTTCCTGGCTCTGCTCAAGCGCTACCGCGATCGCGTGCCGGCGGCGGTGGTGCACTGCTTTACCGACACCCGCGAGGCGCTGCGCGACTACCTCGCGCTGGGCTGCCACATCGGCATCACCGGCTGGATCTGCGACGAGCGGCGCGGCACGCACCTGCGCGAGTTCGTGCGCGAGATCCCCGCGGGCCGGTTGATGCTCGAAACCGACGCGCCCTACCTGCTGCCACGCACGGTGCGCCCGCAGCCGAGCCATCGACGCAACGAGCCGATGTACCTGAAACACATCTGCGAGGAAGTGGCGCGCGATCGCGGCGAGCCGGTCGAGGTGACCGCGGCGAACAGCACGGCCGCGGCCGCGGCGTTCTTCGGGCTCTAACGCCCGCGGCCCTCCCTTCCGGGGTGAGGCCGGGGTCAGAGGCGGCCGACGCGGGTGAAGAAAGGCCAGCGCACGGTACGCACCCTTCCCGGCTCGCCCCACGCATCGGCAAGCGCGGGCGTCGCCGCTTCGACCGGGTCGATGCCCGTGCGCTTCAGGTGCCGCTGCGTGGCCGACCACGACCGCAGGTAGGCGAGGAACTGCGCCAGGTTCCACTCCGCATGCATGGCGAAGCTCGGCGCAGATACCGGTTCGAACGGAAACGCCAACCCTTGATAGCCGCTGTCCACCAACGCGCGTTCCGGCGGCCAGTCGCCACCGAGCGTATCGGCGTAGAGCTTCCATTCGACGGCATCTACCGTCCGGTCCACGCTGCAGTTGCCGTAGGCCGATACCGCCAGCAGCGCGCCCCGTTTTGCGACGCGGCGCACCTGCGCGTGGAAGGCGTCCAGGTCGAACCAGTGCAGCGCCTGCGACACGCTCACCAGGCTCACGCTGCCAGCCGCCAGGCTGCTTTGCTCGGCCGGTTCCACGCGGTAATCGATGGCCGGGTGCGCACTCGCCTGCGCGATCTGCGTGGTGCTCGGATCGGTCGCCACCACGCGTTCGAAATGCGCCGCCAACCCCAGGCTGGCCTGGCCGTTGCCGCAACCGGCATCCCAGGCGAGCGTGGTGTCCGGCGCCTGGCCGGCGAGCCAGGCGAACCAGTCGGCCGGCGGCAGCGGTCGGGCGTCGCGATAGAGCGTGGCGTGGCCGGAGAAATGGTCTTTGAAGGGAGGCATGGGCAGACGGCCGCAGGGTGGGCTTCAGCCTACCGCTACATGGTGGCGGCAGGACGGGCTGAAGCCCACCCTACAAGAGCCGGCGGGTTTCGCCCGGGAGCAGGCCGTCCAGCGCCCAATCACCGATGCGCACCCGGACCAGCCGCAGCGTCGGAAAACCGACCGCCGCCGTCATCCGCCTTACCTGACGGTTGCGCCCCTCGCGCAGCGTGATGCTCAGCCAGCTGGTGGGGATGGCCTTGCGGAAACGCACCGGGGGGTCGCGCGGCCACAGCCAGTCCGGCTCGGCCGCACGTTCGACGCCGGCCGGCAGGGTGAGGCCATCGTTGAGCGTGACGCCACGGCGCAGCGCGGCGATCGCCTCGTCGGTGACTGCGCCGTCCACCTGCACCAGGTAGGTCTTGGCTTGCTTGTGGCGCGGATCGGTCAACCGGTGCGCCAGGCGCCCGTCGTCGGTCAGCAGCAGCAGGCCTTCGCTGTCGTGATCCAGCCGTCCGGCCGGATAGACGTCTTTTTCGCGCACGAAGCCGGCCAGCGTCGGCCGGCTGCCGTCACCGGAAAACTGGCACAGCACGCCGTAGGGCTTGTTGAGCGCGATCAGCATCCGTCACGGCGCGGAGGCCGCGTGCGCGGGCGCCTCCGGCTTCACAAAGCGCAGCGTCATGCGGTCGGATTCGCCGATCGCCAGATACTTGTCCTTGTCCTGGTCGCCCAGCGCCAGCGTGGGCGGCAGCGTCCACACGCCCTTGGGGTGGTCGTGGTCGTCCTTCGGGTTGGCGTTGATCTCGCTGCGACCGTCCAGCACGAAGCCGGCATCGGTGGCGAGCTTCACGACGTAGTCCACCGGCAGGTAGCCACTGCCCTTGACCTCGTCCAGCGAGGCGCCGGCATCGGCGCGATGGTCGGCAACGCCGAGCACGCCGCCGGGCTTGAGCACCCTGTAGAAGGCCTTGAACATCGCCTGCGCGCTGCCGTCCATCGCCCAGTTGTGCACGTTGCGGAAGGTCAGCACGCGGTCGGCCGATGCCGGAGGGCCGAGCACCGGCGCCTTGGGATCGAAGGTCACGATCGAGGCCTGGCCGAACTGCGCCGGGTGCGCAGCGAAGAGCTTGCGCAATGCACTGTCGTCGCTGCGCGCCTCGTCATCGGCGGACGGCTGCTTTTCCGCGGCAATGTAATGGCCGTTGTCGCGCAGCAGCGGCGCGAGGATCTGCGCGTACCAGCCGCCGCCGGGGGTGATCTCGATCACCGTCTGGTCCGGGCGCAACTCGAAGAATGTCAGCGTTTCCTTCGGGTGGCGATACATGTCGCGCGCGCGCTGATCGGCCGGGCGCCAGTCGCCGCCGATCACCTGGTCCAGCTGGGTCGCGGTGTAGTCGCTGGCGCTGGTCGGCGGCACCAGCGCGTCGGCGGGCTGGTCCTGCGCGATGGCCGGCAGGGCCATCAGCGCGGCGGTGCAGAAGGTACAAATCAGCAGGCTCTTCATCGTGTCTCCTTACGGCCATGCGTGGAACGAATGCTTCAGAAAGGGCGCGGGCAGACCGACTGCAATCCGTCGATGTGCTCGTGCAGGTCCGGGGCTATACCCTGCCACATCGGGTCGAGGATGAAGTCGATGCCCTCGTAGCGGGCGAGCTTGGCCGCCGGGATGAAATCCGCATCGCCGGCGACCAGGATGATCTGGTCGACCAGTTTCTTGTAGGTCAGCGCGGCGATGTCGATGCCGATCTTCATGTCCACCTGGGTCTGGCGCATGTCCGGCTCGAAGTGCTCGTCGCCCAGATCCTCCCACGCCAGGGTGCCCTCGCGCAGCTGCTGGTAGGCATTGAACCGGAGTTTCCATTCGCCGCGCTCGGCCAGCCGCCCCAGCCTGAGCGCCATCTTGCGCTGGCGCCGCAGCTGGTCGTGCAGCTCGCGGCGGAACGCTGCCGCGCCGGTGCGCGAGAAGTCCACCGCCTCGCCGCTGAGCGGGCGGACCAGCACCTTTTCCAGCGGCGGGCAGTCGTAGAAGAAGATCCGGTACATCGACTCGCGTGGACGATCCAGCGCCTTCAGGTGTTCCAGCGCCATGCCGAACACCGTCTTGGCCACGGTGCGCGCGTCATTGGCGTCGCGCTCGCCCCAGACCTTGCGGTAACGGGCAAGGAAGAAGGCGCCGTCGACGAGGATGGCGGTGCGTTGCATGGGAATCCTTTGGGGGAGTGCCGGGGAGGCGCGCGCATTCTAGCCGAGCGCCCGGTCGCGAGCCTTACCCCGCGAAGGCAGGCGCGGGGCGCGCCAACGGGCGCTCCTGCCGGACAGCCGGTACAGGCCTCCGCAAGGCCGCGCCCCATCCGCCCCTACGGGCACTTCCCCGCGAGCGGAGGAAGGAGGAGGTCAGTAGCGGATCACCGAGCGGATCACGCGACCCTCGTGCATGGCATCGAACGCCTCGTTGATGCGTTCCAGCGGCAATTCCTGGCTGACCATCTCGTCGATCCTGATCTCGCCCGCCAGGTAGCGCTCGACGTAGCCCGGCAGCTGCGAGCGGCCCTTGACCCCGCCAAACGCCGAGCCGCGCCACACGCGCCCGGTCACCAGCTGGAACGGCCGCGTGCGGATCTCCTGCCCCGCGCCGGCCACGCCGATGATCACCGACTCGCCCCAGCCCTTGTGGCAGCACTCCAGCGCTGCGCGCATCACGTCCACGTTGCCGATGCACTCGAACGAATAGTCCACGCCGCCGCCGGTGAGCTCGACGATCACCTGCTGGATCGGCGTGTCGGGATGGTCCTTCGGATTGACGTAATCGGTGGCGCCCAGCAGTTTCGCCATCTCGAACTTGGACGGATTGGTGTCGACCACCACGATGCGCCCGGCTTTCGCCATCACCGCGCCCTGCACCACCGACAGCCCGATGCCGCCGAGCCCGAACACCGCCACGCTCGCGCCCGGTTCCACCTTCGCGGTGTTGAGCACCGCACCGATGCCGGTGGTGATGCCGCAGCCGAGCAGGCAGACCTTCTCCAGCGGCGCGGCCTTGTTGATCTTCGCCACGGCGATCTCGGGCAGCACGGTGTATTCGCTGAAGGTGCTGGTGCCCATGTAGTGATGGATCAGCCGGCCGTCCTTGGAGAACCGGGACGTGCCGTCGGGCATCAACCCCTGGCCCTGGGTGGCGCGGATGCGCTGGCAGAGGTTGGTCTTGCCCGAGCGGCAGTATTCGCAGGTACCGCACTCGGGCGTGTACAGCGGGATGACGTGGTCACCGACAGCCAGCGTGGTCACGCCCTCGCCCACCTCTTCCACGATGCCGCCACCCTCGTGGCCCAGGATCGCCGGGAACAGGCCTTCCGGATCGGCGCCGGAGAGGGTGAACGCATCGGTGTGGCAGACGCCGGTGGCGACGATGCGCACCAGCACTTCGCCGGCCTTCGGGCCGGCCACTTCCACGTCCTCGATCGACAGCGGCTTGCCTGCTTGCCAGGCGACGGCGGCGCGGGATTTCATGGGCGGCTCCAGGCGGACGGAAACCCCGATGATGCCGCGCGCCGGCCACCGAAGGAACCGGTAGGCGCAGCGGTGCGCGCGCGTGAACTTGGCTCCAGCAGGGTCAGGCGTTGGCGGCCTTGTCCTCGCGCAGCCGCGGCATCTGCGTGCAGTACGCCTCGGCCTCGCCCAGGAGCCATTCGCGGAACACCTGCAGGCCGCGGTGCTCTTCCGAGCGCGGCGGGTAGACCAGCCAGTAAGCCTCGTGGATCGGCAGGTAGCGGTCGCCCAGCACCACCAGCCGGCCGGCGTCGATCAGCGAGCGCGAGCTGACCATCCGTCCCAGTCCCACGCCCAGGCCCTCCAGCGCCGCGTGGCGCAGCGCGTCGGTACTGTCGAAATGCGCCACGTAGCGTTTGGGTGGCGTGCCGCCCACCTCCGCGAACCATTCGCGCCAGCGGTCGCCCGGGTCGCCCAGCAATGGCCAGTCGCCAAGCTGGCGGGGATCGGCCCCGCCCATGCGCGCGATCAGTTCGGGGGTGGCCACCGGCGCCAGCCACTCGCCGAACAGCCGTTCGCTGGTGAGCCCGGGCCATTGGCCGCGGCCGTAGCGCAACGCGGCGTCGACCGGCTCGCGCTCGAAATCCACCAGCGTGGTGCCCGACTGCAGGTTGAGCTCCAGTTCCGGGTGCGCGGCGACCAGCCCGGGCAGCCTCGGCACCAGCCAGCTGGACATGATTCCCGAGCTCGCGCTCAGCGTGAGCGAGTCGTGCCGCCGCTCGCGATAGCGCGCCAGCGCGTGGTCGATGCCATCGAAGTGCTCGCCCACCGCCTCGAGCAAGCCGCAACCTTCAGTGGTGAGCGTGACGCCACGCGGGCCGCGCTCGAACAGGCGGCGGCCGAGGCGATCTTCCAGCTGGCGGATCTGGTGGCTCAGCGCACTGACGGTGAGATTGGCCTGCACCGCCGCGCGCGACAGGTTGCCCACGCGGGCCACCCGCACGAACTGCTGCAACAGACCCAGCGGAACATGGCTCACGAGGTCGGCCTCCCAGGTGCATGTAGAGCCTTGAAATGCGCTCAAGGCTGGCTTGCGAATATATCGCTTTTTGGCCGTCCGAAGGCGACGTACCTTGAGCACACCCCAAGGCAACACATCCCACCCGGAGGTTCCCGTGAAACCGTTCTGGAAGCAGTTGCTGTACCTGCATGGCCACGCCCTGCCCACCGACCTGCGCTGGCGCGAGGACGCGCCGGAGGTACGCGGTCGCCGCGCGGCCCCGATCGTCAAACCGGTGGCACCGATGCTGCGCTGGCGCGATGCGCTGCGCGCTGCGTTGATCAGTTGATCGCAGCGCCTCCACAACAGCCACCTGTAGAACTGCAGGAGCGCACCAGTGCGCGACCGTGAGGCACCCGGTCGCGCATCGATGCGCTCCTGAGGTTGATTCCGTCGCAGCTGCTCTCCATTTCCTGGGATTCCCGCCCCGGAGAAACTCCATGCAACTGCGCCCGCTCGGCCGCTCGCCGCTTTCCATCGCCCCGCTCGCCTTTGGCGGCAATGTGTTTGGCTGGAGCGCGGACGAGAAGCGCTCCTTCGAGTTGCTCGATGCCTTCGTCGGCGCCGGCTTCAACCTGATCGACACCGCCGATGTCTATCCGGCCTGGGTGCCGGGCAACCGCGGCGGCGAATCGGAAACCATCATCGGCCGTTGGCTCAAGGCCAGCGGCAAGCGCGACCAGGTAGTGATCGCCACCAAGGTGGCCAAATGGGCCGAGCAGCCGGGCCTGTCACCGGTCAACATCCAGCAGGCGGTGGAAGGCTCGCTGCGACGCCTGCAGGTCGACTGCATCGACCTCTACCAGGCGCACGAGGATGACGCCTCGATACCCCTGAGCGAGACGCTGGGTGCGTTCGGACGGCTGATCGAACAGGGCAAGGTGCGCGTCATCGGCGCCTCCAACTACACCGCCGACCGCTTCGCCGAGGCGCTGAAGGTTTCGGCCGAACACGGCCTGCCCCGCTACGAATCGCTGCAACCGGAATACAACCTGCTGCGTCGTGCCGGCTACGAACGCGAGCTGGAGCCGCTGATCCGGCGCGAGCAGGTCGGCGTGATCAGCTACTACGCGCTGGCCAGCGGCTTCCTCTCCGGCAAGTACCGCAGCGAGGCGGACCTGGCCAAGAGCCGCGCGCGTGGCAACGGCGTGCGCAAGTATCTGGACCCGCGCGGGCTGGGTATCCTCGATGCCCTGGACCGCGTCGCCGCCAGCCACCAGTCCACGCCCGCGCAGGTGGCGCTGGCCTGGCTTATCGCCCGTCCCGGACTCACCGCGCCGATCGCCAGCGCCACCAGCGTGGAACAATTGCATGAGTTGCTGGGCGCGGTGAAGCTCGCGCTGGCGCCGGAGGAGATCGCGGTGCTGGATCGGGCGAGCGCCGAAACCTGACCGCTGTGGAAGCGCACCCTGTGCGCGACCGCGGCGCACCGGTCGCGCACAGGCGTCCGTAAAGAAAAGGGCGCCCTGGGGCGCCCTTTCTTTTAGCCTTCCAGCGTCGCCAGCGCGTCGGTGAAGGTTTTGCTCGGTCGCATCGCCGCACTCGTGCGCGCCAGGTCCGGGTGGTAGTAGCCGCCGATGTCCACGGATTTACCCTGCGCGCCATTCAACTCGGCCACGATGGAGGCCTCGTTGTCCGCCAGCGCCTTGGCCAGCGGGGCGAAGGTGGCCTTCAGTCCGGCATCCTCGTACTGCGCGGCCAGCGCCTGCGCCCAGTACAGCGCCAGATAGAAGTGGCTGCCGCGGTTGTCCAGCTCGCCGACCTTGCGCGCGGGCGACTTGTTGTTGTCCAGGATCCTGCCGTTGGCCTGGTCGAGCGCCTTGGCCAGCACCGCGGCACGCCGGTTGCCGTAGCGCTCGGCCAGATGCTCGAAGGAGGCGGCCAGCGCCAGGAACTCGCCCAGCGAATCCCAGCGCAGGTAGTCCTCGTCGACGAACTGCTGCACGTGCTTGGGCGCCGAGCCGCCGGCGCCGGTCTCGAACAGGCCGCCGCCGGCCATCAGCGGCACGATCGAGAGCATCTTGGCGCTGGTGCCCAGTTCCATGATCGGGAACAGGTCGGTGAGGTAATCGCGCAGCACGTTGCCGGTCACCGAGATGGTGTCCTGGCCCTTGCGGATGCGCTCCAGCGAGACGCGCATGGCCTCGACCGGCGACAGGATGCGGATATCCAGTCCGGCGGTGTCGTGGTCCTTGAGGTAGCGCTCGACCTTGGCGATCAGCTGCGCGTCGTGCGCACGCGCCGGGTCCAGCCAGAACACCGCCGGCGTGCCGGAGAGGCGCGCGCGGGTGACGGCGAGCTTGACCCAGTCCTGGATCGGTGCGTCGCGGGTTTCGCACATGCGCCAGATGTCGCCGGCTTCGACCGCGTGCTCGAACACCGCGTGGCCATCCTGGTTGGTGACGCGCACGGTACCGTCGACGGCGATCTGGAACGTCTTGTCGTGCGACCCGTATTCCTCGGCCTTCTGCGCCATCAGGCCGACGTTGGGCACCGAGCCCATGGTGGCGGGATCGAACGCGCCGTGCGCCTTGCAGTCCTCGACCACCGCCTGGTAGATGCCGGCGTAGCTGCGGTCGGGAATCAGCGCGAGAGTGTCCTCGAGCTCGCCTTTGGCATTCCACATCTTGCCCGAGTCGCGGATCATCGCCGGCATCGAGGCGTCGACGATCACGTCGCTGGGCACATGCAGGTTGGTGATGCCCTTGTCGGAATTGACCATCGCCAGCGCCGGACGCTTCGCGTACTCGGCCTGGATGTCGGCCTTGATCGCCGCCTGCTTCTCCTCGGGCAGCTGCGACAGGCGCGCGTAGAGATCGCCGATGCCGTTGTTGGCGTCGAAACCGACCTGCTTGAGCTCGGCCGCGTATTTCGCAAGCACGTCCTTGTAGAACTCGCGCACCACCACGCCGAACATGATCGGGTCGGAGACCTTCATCATGGTGGCCTTCAGGTGCAGCGAGAACAGCACGCCGTCCGCCTTGGCGTCGGCGATCGCGCTGTCGACGAAGCGCGCCAGCGCGGCGCGGCTCATCACGGCCGTGTCGACGACTTCACCGGCCTGCACGGCGACCTTTTCCTTGAGCACCGTGGTCATGCCGTCCTTGCCGACCAGCTCGATCTTCAGGCTGCCGCCCTTGTCCATCGTGGCCGACTGCTCGGAGCCGTAGAAGTCGCCGCCGTCCATGTGCGCCACGCGGGTCTTGGAGTCGGCGCTCCACTTGCCCATCTTGTGCGGATGCTTGCGCGCGTAGCTCTTCACCGAGGCCGGGGCGCGGCGGTCGGAATTGCCCTCGCGCAGCACCGGGTTGACCGCGCTGCCTTTGATCTTGTCGTAGCGCGCCTTGATGTTGTACTGCTCGACGTCGCCGTGGACCTCGTCGGGATAGTCCGGCAGTGCGTAACCCTGGGCCTGCAACTCCTTGATCGCGCTTTTAAGCTGCGGCACCGAGGCGCTGATGTTGGGCAGCTTGATGATGTTGGCGTCCGGCGTGGTGGCCAGCTGGCCGAGCTCGGCCAGGTCGTCGGCAATGCGCTGGCCTTCCTTCAGGTATTCGGGGAACTGCGAGAGGATGCGCCCGGCCAGGGAGATGTCGCGCGTCTCCACCTCGATGCCCGCGGTGTGCGCGAAGGCCTTGACGATCGGCAGCAGCGACTGGGTGGCCAGGAACGGCGCTTCGTCGGTCAGGGTGTAGAGAATCTTCGGGGCCTGGGACATCGTCTGCGTGACCTCTCGTGCAAAGGCGTACGGGGAAGCGCGGCAAGGACCAGCCCGGGCCGCGAAGAAAAGGCAAGACGGCCATTTTCGCCCGAATGACCGGCGCTGGCTATCGCACGGGCATACGCGGGCGCACGGATAGCCGGCGCACGCGCGTCAGGCGCGCGTGCGTGATCGGCAGGGCGGGGAACGCTCCGGTGACGGAGCGGGCGGACGCGACGGGCGTACTCAGCTGCCCTGGATCGGGTAGGTCTGCACGCCACCGCTCGCGGCGGGTGCCGGCTGGGTAGCCGGACGCGTGGCCGAGGCCGGGCGGGCGCTGCCGCACTGGTAGGCGCCCCAGGCCTGCTCGCCATCGACCGGCTCGCCCAGCGGCTTGACCGTATCGGCGTTCATCTTGGCCGCCTCGTTGCGCGCCATCACTTCCAGTTCGTCGCGCACCTTGATGTCGTTGCGGTCGACCGGGCCGACGCGTTCCATCACCGACACGGTGACCTTGCCCAGGTCGCGGCACTGCGAGACGTCGCCGCTCCAGGCCGTACGCACCTGCTTGCCCGCGTCGTTGAGGGTGATGCCCCAGGTGCAGGCGCCGAGGAGCAGGACGGGGACGAGCAGCAGCGGGGTCTTGCGCATGGAGGGGCTCCGGAGGGAATGCTGGGACAGCGCATCGTAGCGTGGAGCATGCACGGCCGGCACGGCGTCGCGCAGCGCCGTTTGCCTGCATGCAGGAAAGCCGCCCGCCCATCCGTCCCGTGGGGAACCGGAGGGCGGGCCATGCCGCCTCACTTCACCGGTTTGCCATCCGCATCGAGCACCTGCACCTTGCCCAGGTTCAGTGCGCGCACGGGCGCCTCGATCTTCTTGAGGTCGCCCACGATCACCCAGGTCAGGTGATCGGGACGGACGACTTCGTTGGCCGCCGCCTGAACCTGCGGGTCCTTCAACGCCTGGATGCGCGCCTTCTCGGTCTGGATCCAGTTGTCGGGACGGTCGTACAGGGCAATGTCTTCCAGCGCGCCCATCACCGCGGACGTGGTCTGGTACTCGCCGGGCAGGCTGCGCACGTCGCCTTCCTTGATCTTGGCGATTTCCTCGGCGCTCAGCGGATGCTTGCCGGCCACCCCGCGCGCCTCGGCAAGGATCTGCTGCGCCGACGGTGCGGTCTTGTCGGTCTGCACCGGCGCGTACATCAGGAACGGGCGCTGGCCCAGCGCATCGGGCATGAAGCTGTAGGCGCCGTAGGCCCAGTGCTTGTCCTCGCGCAGGTTCATGTTCAGGCGCGAGGTGAAGGTGCCGCCGAAGGCGCCGTTCATGGTCTCGATCGCCAGGTTGTTGTCGACCCGGGTCGAAGGCGCCAGGCCGCCGGCCAGGATCAGGCTTTGCTGCGCGCCGGGGCGATCGATCAGGTAGACACGCGAAGCGTCGGGGGACGCCACCTTGGCGAGGTTCTTCGCCGGCACCTTGCCCGCGCCCGGTTTCCAGTCGCCGAACACCTTGTTCAACTGCGGGATGATCCTGTCCAGCGTGGTGTCGCCGGCAACCAGGATCCGGACGTTGTCCGGCCGGATGAAGTCGCCCATGAAGCGGCGCATGTCATGGGCATCGAGCGCCGTGATCGAGGGCACCGTGCCCGAACCGGTGAACGGAATCGCGTAGGCGTGGCCTTCGCCGTAAAGCAGCGGCGGCAACGTGCGCAGCGCGATGCCGATCGGCTGGCTCTTCTCCTGCGCGATGCGCGCCAGCCACTGGCCGCGCAGGCGCGAGACATCGTCCGTGCGGAACGCCGGGTTGCGCACGATGTCGGCGAACAGCGCGAGCGACGGTTCCAGCTTGTCGTTCAGCGCGTTGAGCGAGACGTTGCACGCGTCCAGCCCGCAACCGCTGCCGATCTGCGCGCCCAGGCGCTGCTCGCGCTTGGCGATCTCGACCGAATCGAGGTCCTTGGTGCCTTCATCGAGCATCGCCATGGTGAAACTTGACGTGCCGAGCTTGCGGCCCTGGTCGGCGGCGTAGCCGGAGTCGAACATCAGCTGCACCTGCGTCGCCGGAACTTCGTGGCGCTCGGCCAGGATGACCTCGATGCCGTTGGCGAGCTTGCCGTGCTGCAGGGTCGGGAAGGTGAGGCTGGGGAATTGGGTCACCTCGGGCACGCCTTTGGTACGGTCCACCGGGCTCTTGACGATGGTGTATTCGCCTTTGGCCGAAAGCTCGTCCATCGGCTTGCCCGGCTGCGCGGGGCGACCGGCGTAGGTGGCGAAGTCGGTGTCCTCGACCTTGCCGGGCGTCACGGTGACGGTGTAGTCGCCCTTGGCGATCCATCGGTTGGCCGAGGTCTTCACGCTGGCCGGGGTGGCGGCCATCAACGTGTCGAAATCCTTCAGGTAGGCGCCGGGGTCACCCTGGTAGAGCTGGCCCTCGGCCAGGATCGAAGCCTGCGTATTGACGCGTTCCAGGCCGCGCACGAACGCGGCACGGATGCCGGTCTTGACCCGCTCCAGCTCGTCGGCGGTGGGGCCGTCCTTGAGGAACTTCGCCCACTCGTCGGCCACCGCGGCCTCGACCCTGGCCGGGTCGGCGCCCTTCTTCACGTCCACCTGCAGTTCAAACAGGCTGGCCAGCACGTGCTGCTCGATGTCGACCGAGACATCGTCGGCGAGTTTGTCCTTGTAGACCAGGCGCTGGTACAGACGCGAGGTCTTGCCGCCGCCGAGCACCGCGGCGGCCAGTTGCAGCTGGTTGAGTTCGACGTCGGTGCGCGAGGGCACGTTCCACTCGCGGTAAATGCGCGTCTGCGCGACGTTGTCGGTCATCGAGCCGCGGGTGGACTTCTGGCGCGGTGTCACCCACACCTGCGGTCGCGGCACGGCCGGGCCGGCGCCTATGTCGCCGAAGTACTTGAGCATCTTCTCCTTCGCCTGCGCCGGCGTGATGTCGCCGGCCAGCACCACCACCGTGTTGGCGGCGCCGTAGTAGTCCTTGAACCACTGCTTGACGTCGCCGAGCGAGGCGGCGTTCAAGTCGGCCATCGAGCCGATGGTGTCGTGGTGGTAGGGGTGGTTGGCCGGGAAGGCCTCGGCCTGGATCAGCTCGCTGACGCGGCCGTAAGGCTCGTTCTCGCCCTGGCGCTTCTCGTTCTGCACCACGCCGCGCTGCTCGTCCAGTTCCTTCTGGCCGATCGCGCCGAGCAGATGGCCCATGCGATCGGATTCCATCCACAGCGCCATGTCCAGCGCGGTGGTGGGCACGGTTTCGAAGTAGTTGGTGCGGTCCAGCCAGGTGGTGCCGTTCTGGTCGGTGGCGCCGGCCAGCTCGAACGGCTTGAAGTACTCGTCCTTGTGGTTCTCCGAGCCCTGGAACATCAGGTGCTCGAACAGGTGCGCGAAGCCGGTCTTGCCCTTCGGCTCGTACGAGGAGCCCACGTGGTACCACACGCTCACCGCCACGACCGGCGCCTTGTGATCCTCGTGAACCACCACCGTCAGCCCATTGGGCAGGGTAAAGCGCTCGTATTTCAGCTCGGGGATCTTCTGTGCCTGCGCGGCCGGTGCATCGGCGGCCTGCGCCGGCAGCAGGGCCGGTCCAGCCAGCAGGCTGGCGGCGATCAGTGCCAGCACGGTCTTGGGTGGGAAACGCTTTGCCACGGTGAACCTCCTGCGTCACGAAAGAGGCCCGAGGCTATCGGTCCGGGGCAAACCAGCACAAGCGACAAAGGCCATGGCTGTCCGGATGGTGTCCGCCCGCGGACCGCGCACTGTCCGCGGACAACCCGGGCGCATCGCTCCTTCGCGGGGAGGTATCCATGAATCAATGGGTTAGCGTTCCATCACGACTGGCACGAGCCTTGCCACTCCGTTGGCAGGATTCCACTCCCTCTCCAAGGAACGTCGCCATGAAACTCGAAACCCTGTTGCTGCGCAGCCTGTTCGCCGCCTGCCTGCTGGTATGCGGCTGGATCATGGCCTCGATGCTGTTCATGCCCGGACCGGTGCAGCTGGCCGGCGCCGGCGACGGTGCCGCGCTAGGCGTGACGCTGGCCGTGCCCGGCGCCTGCATGCTGCCGCCCGACGGCGTCGTTTGCCCGCGCGTGGAAAGCTGAGCATTCGAAGCGGTCTACCGCCGGCCCATCGACGGGCCGCGCAGCGGATAATGGGCGGATGCTGCATGTCATCCTCTTCCGCCCCGAAATCCCGCCGAACACCGGCAACGTCATCCGCCTTTGCGCCAACACTGGCGCGTCGTTGCACCTGATCCGCCCGCTCGGCTTCGAACTGGACGACGCCCGCCTGCGCCGCGCGGGGCTGGACTACCACGAGTACGCGCGCGTCACGGTGCACGACGACCTGCCCGCCTGCCTGGCCGCGCTCGGCGAGCCGCGCGTGTTCGCCTATTCCACCCGGGGCCGCCTGGCCCATGTGGATGCCCGCTATAGCGAAGGCGACGCCCTGCTGTTCGGCTGCGAAACCGCCGGCCTTCCCGATGAGGTGCTGGACGCCATTCCGCCGGATCAGCGCCTGCGCCTGCCGATGCGCCCGGACAGCCGCAGCCTCAACCTGTCCAACAGCGTGGCGGTGGCGGTCTACGAGGCCTGGCGCCAGCTGGGCTTCGCCGGATCGGTGTAGCAGCGCCCTTGGGCGCGGCCGCCCTCGGCCAACCCAGCGATCGGAGATGGTGGTTGCGCCCAAGGGCGCTTCGACGGGAACCGGAATCGGCCCCGCCCGCTACAATCGCCGGATGAACGTCCCCATCCCGAATGCCTGGCTCCCGCAGCCGTTGCGCAAGCTCGCCGGCAGCGCGCTGGAAGCCGCGCTCAACCACACGCTCTCGCTCGATCCCGATACGCAGCAGAAGCTCGCGGCGCTGGCTGGCCGCAGCATCCAGCTGCACCTGCGCGGACCGGAGCTGGCCCTCAGCGTGACGGTGGAGGGCGATCGCCTGAAGGTTGGTCCACCGCAGGACGTGAGCCAATTGCGCGTGGCGGCCAGCCCCGGCAGCCTCCTGGCCATGGCGCTGCGCCGCGGCGACGAGGGCGTTTCACCGGGCAAGGTGGAGATCGCCGGCGACGCCGATCTTGCGCGCCGGCTGGAGAAGCTCGCCAGCGCCTTCCAGCCGGATTTCGAGGAGGCCTTCGCGCGCAGCTCTGGCGACGTGCTCGGTGTGCCGCTCGCCCAGGCGATCGCCAAGGGCCTGCGGCATGCGCGCGAGAGCGCGCAGCATTTCACCGAGGACGGTGCCGACTGGCTGCGCGACGAAGCAAGGCTGACCCCGGCGATGGGCGAGGTGGACGATTTTCTCGACGGCGTGGACGCCCTGCGCGAGCGCGCCGAACGCCTGGAAGCCCGCCTGGCGCGCCTGCGCCCGCGCACGTCGGGGCCGCGCGCATGACGCCGCTCAAGGTATTGCCGGGTGCGCTGCGGGTCGCCTCGGTGCTGCTCGCATGGCGGCTGGACGAGCTGGTCGATGCGGCGCACCTGTACCGCCCGCTCAAGCTGCTGCGCCCGATCCTGGCCCGCACGCGCCCCGGCGCGCGCGAACTGCCGCGCGGCGCGCGATTGCGCATGGCGCTGACCGAGCTGGGGCCGATCTTCGTCAAGGCAGGCCAGGTGCTGTCGACCCGGCGCGACCTCATTCCCGCCGACATCGCCGACGAGCTGGCCGAGCTGCAGGACCGGGTGCCGCCGTTCCCCGGCGCCGAGGCGCGCGCCATCGTCGAGCACGAGTTGAAGGCCAAGATTGGACGCCTATACGCCCATTTCGACGAAGTCCCGCTCGCTTCCGCGTCGATCGCCCAGGTGCACGCTGCCACGCTGCACGACGGCGCCGCGGTGGTGGTCAAGGTACTGCGGCCGGGCATCCAGGCGAAGATTGCCCGCGACGTGGCGCTGATGCGCTCGCTGGGTGAACTTGCTCAGCGCTGGCACCCCAATGCCGACAAGATCCGCCCGCTCGACGTCGTCGCCGAGGTGGAAAAGATGCTGGCCAACGAGCTGGACTTGCAGCGCGAAGGCGCCAGCGCCAGCCTGCTCAAGCGCAACTTCGAAAGCGGCGTGGATCTCTACGTGCCCGCCGTCCACTGGGACTTCACCGCCGAACGCGTGCTCACGCTCGAGCGCGTGCATGGCGTCAGCGTGGACGACGTGGCGGCCATCGATGCTGCCGGCATCGATCGCAAGGCGCTGGCCGCCAAGGGCGTGCGCGTGTTCTACGAGCAGGTGTTCCGCGACAACTTCTTCCACGCCGACGCGCACCCGGGGAACATCTGGGTCGACCTGGAGCGGCGCGAGGAGCCACGCTTCGTGGCACTGGACTTCGGCATCATGGGGTCGCTCCCAGAGGCCGACCAGTACTGGCTGGCGCAGAACTTCATCGCCCTGTTCGAGCGTGATTACGCGCGCATCGCCCAACTCCACGTGGCCGCCGGCTGGATGCCCGCGACGGTACGGCTGGACGAACTCGAAGCGGCCGTGCGCACGGTGTGCGAGCCCTACTTCACGCGCCCGCTGTCGCAGATCTCGCTGGCCGAGGTGGTGGTCAAGCTTTTCCAGACCGCGCGTCGCTTCGAGCTGACGCTGCAGCCGCAGCTGATCCTGTTGCAGAAGACCCTGCTCAACATCGAGGGTGTCGGGCGCATGCTCGATCCCGACATCGACATCTGGGCGGTGGCCCATCCGGTGTTGAAGCGCATCCTGCGCGAGCGCTACAGCGCGCGGCGCACGTTGCGCGCGGTGCGCCAGCGGCTGCCCGAATGGCTGCATGCCGCACCGCAACTGCCTGAGCTGGTGCGCGATGCCCTGCGCCAGACGGCCAGCGGCGAGCAGCGGCAGCTGACCGATCCGGCGGAGCTTGCGCTGCACGCGGAGCTCGCGCTGCGCCGGCGGCGCGCGCTGCTCGGCGGACTGTTCGGCACGGCGTTGCTCGGCTGCGCCACCCTGCTTTGGATCGCCGGTGGGCCGGATGGCTCCGATTGGGTCGCGCTCGGCTGCCTGGCCGCCGCCCTGCTCGCCTTCCTGACCAGCGCCCGCCGCTGACCCGAAGTGGAGGAAGCCTTGCATCGCCGGCGTGCCGCCTGGGAGGCGCACCCTGGGCACGACCGCGTGCCTGCCGGTCCCCGAGCGCGATCGCCCGCCGCGCGCGCTCCTGCAGGTCGCCCACACCTAAGCTCCTGACGAAACCATGCTCGAGATTATTTACCAGGACGACACCCTGCTCGCGGTCAACAAGCCCGCGGGCTTGCCCGTGCACCGTTCGAAGCTGATCGGGCCCGCCGACGCCTTCCTGATCGACCTGCTGCGTGAACAGGTGGGCGGCGAGCTGTTCCTCGCCCATCGACTGGACCGCGCGACCAGTGGCGTGCTGCTGGTCGCCCGCTCGGCCGCCGTGGCCGCGGCGCTGGGCGAACAGTTCATGGCGCGCGAGGTGCACAAGCAATACCTGGCGGTGGTGCGCGGCTGGCCCGAACCGACCGAAGGCCTGGTCGACTATCCGCTGCCAGGCTCGCGCGAGACCGGTCCGCGCCGCGAGGCGCGCACCCGCTACCAGCGCCTGGCCACGGTCGAGGTGCCGATCGCGCTGGGCCGCTATCCGCAGCAACGCTACGCACTGGTGCTTGCGGAACCCGAGACCGGCCGCTTCCGCCAGATCCGCAAGCACATGGCACACCTGCGCCATCCGGTGATCGGCGATTGCCAGCACGGGCGCAGCGATCACAACCGCCTCTACAAGCAGCACTTCGGCTGCCATCGCATGCTCCTGCACGCCTGGCGGCTGCGGTTCGCGCATCCGGCCAGCGGCGTGCCGATGGCGCTGGAAGCTTCGTTGGACGACATGTTCCGGGCGATGCTGGCGCGCTTCGGCTGGGGGCTGGCGGGCTGAAAGCCCACCCTACCGGCCATCGCCACCGTCGGGCGGGCTTCAGCCCACCAACCGCAATCCCCTAAACTGCGCCGATGCTGCAGATCAGCCGCACCCTAACCCTCCCTGATGCCGAACTGACCGAGCGCTTTCTGCGCGCGGACGGCCCCGGCGGGCAACACGTCAACCGCACCGAGAGCGCGGTGGAGTTGCGTTTCGATGTCGCTTCCTCGCCCTCGCTGCCGGAGCCGGTGCGTACACGCCTGCTCTCCCGTCGCGACCGGCGCATGACCGAGGAGGGCGTGCTGGTGATCCAGGCTCGCCGCTTCCGCGAGCAGGCCCGCAACCGCGACGATGCGCGCGAACGCCTCGCCGACATCGTGCGCGGTGCGCTGGTGGCGCCAAAAAAGCGCGTCGCGACCCGTCCCACGCGCGCTTCGAAGGAGCGCCGGCTGGCCGGCAAGCAGCAGCGGGGCAAGCTCAAGCAGAACCGCACGCGCGACTGGAGCGGCGAATGACCGATTCCATCCTGCCGCCGGTGCCGCCGCAGGCCCCGCGGATCGACAGTCGCTTCTGGCCCTGGCTGATGCGGGGTCTGTTGCGCCTGTCCGGCTGGCGCCTGCTCGGCGAGCTGCCGGACGTGCCGAAGCTGATCATCATCGGCGCGCCACACTCGTCCTACTGGGATGGCGTGTGGGGCCTGATGATGAAGATCGCCCTGGGCGCGGACATCAAGGTCATGATCAAGCGTGAGGTGCTCGACAGTCCGCTCGGGCTGATCCTGCGCCCGCTGGGCATGATCGGCATCAATCGCAAGGCCGCGCTCAACGTGGTCGGGCAGATGGTGCGCCGCTTCGCCGATCATCCGCGCATGTGGCTCGGCATCACGCCCGAAGGCACGCGCAAGCACGTCATGCACTGGAAGAGCGGTTTCCTGCGCATCGCGCGCGAGGCCGAGGTGCCGATCCTGCCGGTGTTCCTGGACTATCCCACCAAGACTTTCACGCTGGGCACGCCGCAGTACGCCACCGACGATCCGGATGCCGACATGGCGCGCATCCGTGCGCTGTTCCGCGGCTACCGCGGCAAGCACCGGAATACCGAAAAGCCCGAACCGGACCCGGACGTGTGATGGCCGCCCTGGGCATCGCGCATTTCGGCGCATTCCTGCTCGCCTGCCTGGCGCTCAACCTCACGCCGGGGCTGGACACCTTCTACATTCTCGCCCGCAGCGGGCGCGAGGGACGCGCGGTGGGTTTTGCCGCGGCGCTGGGGATCAACGCCGGTTGCGTGGTGCACACGGCGGCGGCGGTGCTGGGCGTGTCGGCGATCCTGATGACTTCCGCGCTGGCTTTCAGCCTGCTGAAGTACCTGGGCGCCGCCTACCTGGTATGGATTGGCCTGCGCATGCTGCTCGCGCGCTCCACCACGCGCCCGCCCGCCGCGACCCGTGGCCAGGGCATGGGCGCGGCCTTCCGCCAAGGCCTGCTGACCAACGTGCTCAACCCCAAGGTCGCGTTGTTCTACCTGGCGTTCCTGCCGCAGTTCGTCTCGCCGCAGGGCGGCCATCCGCAGCTGGCGCTGCTGGTGCTGGGCGTGAGCTTCATTGGCACAGGCCTGAGCTGGTCGCTGGTGCTGGCGCTGCTTGGCGGGCGAATCCACCGGCTGTTGCTGGCCCGCCCGCGCCTGGGCGGCTGGATGGACCGCTTCTGCGGCACGGTACTGCTGGGCTTCGGCCTGCGGCTGGCGTTGCAGCGGCAGGCCTGACCGCCTAGCGACCCGAGTGGCCCGACTCGTCGTGCTCGCGATGGGTCAGCAGGCCCGGCTTGACCATGTCGACGAACGCGCGCGCCTCCGGGCTCAGGAACTTGCCCTTGCGCATCACCACGCCGTAGCTGCGCTGGGGAAAGAACCGCTTCATGTTGCGCACGGCAAGGCGCGTGCGGTCGGCCTCGGTGATGCAAATGCCGGTGACGATCGAAATCCCCAGGCCTGCGGCGACGTACTCCTTGATCACCTCCCAGCCGCCTACCTCGATCGCCACCTGGTAAGGCACCTGGCGCTGCTGGAACACCAGATCGACCAGCCGATAGGTGGACAGCCGTTGCGGCGGCAGGATCAACCCGTAGGGCGAGAGATCCTCCAGTGCGATCTCCGCTTTGTGTGCCAGCGGGTGGTCCAGCGGCGTGATCAGCATGGGGTCGAAATGGCGCAGCGGCGCCCAGGCGATGTCGTTTGGCACGTCCAGCATCGAGCCGACCGCGAAGTCGGCCTCGTCCGCGCGCAGCAGCGCGAGCCCGTCGCGTCCGGTGACATTGGCCAGTTGCAGATGCACAGCCGGGAACGCCTCGCGGTAGCGGCGCACCAGTTCGGGCAGCAGGTACTGGATGGTCGAGGCCCCGGCGGCGATGGTCAGGCGACCCGCCGTGAGGCCCTTCACGCGCGCCTGGAAATCGCGGTCCAGGTTCTCCCAGCCCTCGATCAGCGGGCGAGCCAGTTCGTACAACGCCTCGCCCGCATCGGTGAGGTTGATGCGTCGTCGCCGCCGTTCCAGCAGCGGCACGCCCAGTTCACGCTCCAGGGCCTGCAATTGCAGGGTGACGGTCGGCTGGGAGAGGAACAGCGACTCGGCCGCACGGGTGAGCGTCCCCAGCTTGACGATGCTCACGAAGGCACGCAGCTGCTTGTGGCGGTTGCCCTTGTAGTAATAGCGCTCGGCAGCCTCCACTGCCTTCTGGCCCGTCGCGGCCGCTTTGCGCGCTCCAGCCCGTCGCGCCTGCCCCGTCCGATTCATGGCAACTTCCCTCAAAAACGAGCGTGATGGCGAACTTTTGCTGACTAGTTTGAATTTTTCAATAAGAAAGATTGAAACATTCGCTTTGTCAAAGGCTGGCATGGAGGCCTAGCTTGGATGGACCCCTCCAAGGAGCTGCATCCATGGCCGTCCCGCAGGAACGACTCGACCCCGGCCCGCTGACCGTCCACGGCGATACCGCCGCCTACACCAGCCTGCTCACCCCTGATGCGCTAGCCTTCCTGGCCGACCTGCACCGGCGCTTCGATGCCCGCCGGCAGGAACTGCTGGCCGCCCGTGCCGAGCGGCAGGCCAAGTGGGACGCCGGCGCCCTGCCCGATTTCCGCGCCGACACCCGCGCCATCCGCGAGGGCAACTGGCAGGTCGCACCGGTTCCGGCTGCGCTGCGCGATCGCCGCGTGGAAATCACCGGTCCGGTCGAGCGCAAGATGATCATCAACGCGCTCAATTCCGGCGCGAAGGTCTTCATGGCGGACTTCGAGGATTCGTCGACGCCAACCCTGGCCAACCAGATGGACGGCCAGCAGAACCTCATCGACGCGGTCGCCGGCACGATCGCCTGGCGCTCGCCCGACGGTCGCGACTACAAGCTCGGCGCCAACCCGGCGGTGCTGGTGGTTCGCCCGCGCGGCTGGCACCTGCCCGAGCGGCACTTCGAGGTCGACGGCGAGACGATGGCCGGCGCGCTGGTGGACTTCGGCCTGTTCGCCTTCCACAACGCCCGCGCCCTGCAGGCACGCGACCGCGGTCCGTACTTCTATCTTCCCAAGCTCGAGGCGATGGAAGAAGCCGCGCTTTGGGACGAGGTGATGGCACATGCCGAAAGCCGGCTCGATTTGCCGCGCGGGTGCATGAAGGCAACGGTGCTGATCGAGACGCTGCCCGCCGCGTTCCAGATGGACGAGATCCTGCACGCGCTGCGCGAGCGCATCGTCGGCCTCAACTGCGGCCGCTGGGACTACATTTTCTCCTACCTCAAGACCCTGCGCGGCCATCACGACCGCCTGCTGCCCGAGCGCGGCCAGGTGCAGATGACCGTGCCCTTCCTCAAGGCCTATTCCGAACTGCTAATCAAGACCTGCCACCGGCGCGGCGCATTCGCGATGGGCGGCATGGCCGCGCAGATCCCGATCAAGGGCGATGACGCGGCGAACGAGGCGGCGCTGGAAAAAGTACGCGCGGACAAGCTGCGCGAGGTGCATGCCGGTCACGATGGCACCTGGGTTGCGCACCCGGCGCTGGTACCGGTGGCGCAGGAGATCTTCGACCGCTACATGCCCGAGCCCAACCAGCTGCACGTGCTGCGCGAGGACGTCCAGGTCAGCCGCGACCAGCTGCTCGCCCCGGCCTGCGGCACGATTACCCGCGCCGGCTTCGACAACAACGTCGAGGTGGCGCTGCGCTACACCGCCGCCTGGCTCGATGGCCTGGGTTGCGTGCCGATCCACCATTTGATGGAAGACGCGGCGACCGCCGAGATCGCCCGTTCGCAGCTTTGGCAATGGCTGCATTACGCCGGCGACGTGATTTCGGACTGCGTACCGCTGGAGTTCCCCGACGGCGCGCCGATCGACATGGCGCTCTTCGACCAGGCACTCGCCGCGCACGCGCACCGCCTGCGCGAAAGCACTCATCCGGGCGCCCGTCGCGCCGACGACGCCGCCCACCTGCTCGGCGAGCTGACCCACGCCGACCAGCTCGGCACCTTCCTCACCCTGCCCGCCTACGACCAATTGGCCTGACCGCCGCCTTCGCAGGAAAGCACGTGTGCGACCGCCATGTCTTCGGTCGCGCACACGCTGCCTCCTGCAGGAATCCCTCACGGAGCCTGAGAACATGAAGACCACCCTCCCGACCGCCGAACAGATCACCCTGGACTGGACCAACAACCCGCGTTGGACCGGCGTGCGCCGCAACTACAGCGCCGAGGACGTCGTGCGCCTGCGCGGCACCGTCCCGATCGAGCATTCGCTGGCCCGCCACGGCGCCGAGAAGCTCTGGCACTCGCTGCACAAGGAGGACTTCGTCAACGCGTTGGGCGCGCTGACCGGGAACCAGGCGATGCAGCAGGTCAAGGCGGGCCTCAAGGCCATTTATCTTTCCGGCTGGCAGGTCGCGGCCGACGCCAACGTCGCCGGCGAGATGTATCCGGATCAGTCGCTCTACCCGGCCAACTCGGTGCCGCAGGTGGTCAAGCGCATCAACAACACCTTGCTGCGCGCCGACCAACTGCACCACGCCGAGGGCAGCGACGAGATCGACTGGCTTGCGCCGATCGTGGCCGATGCGGAGGCCGGCTTCGGCGGCGTGCTCAACGCCTTCGAGCTGATGAAGGCGATGATCGAAGCCGGTGCCGCCGGCGTGCACTTCGAGGACCAGCTGGCCGCAGTGAAGAAGTGCGGACACATGGGCGGCAAGGTGCTGGTGCCGACCCGCGAGGCCATCGACAAGCTCACCGCCGCACGCCTGGCCGCCGACGTCTGCGGCGTGCCGACGCTGCTGGTGGCGCGCACCGACGCCGACGCGGCCGATCTGCTCACCTCCGATGTCGATGACAATGACAAGCCCTTCCTCACTGGCGAGCGCACCGTCGAAGGCTTCTTCCGCGTCAAGCCGGGCCTGGATCAGGCGATCAGCCGCGGCCTGGCCTACGCGCCTTACGCGGACTTGGTCTGGTGCGAGACCAGCAAGCCGAACCTGGAGGACGCACGCCGCTTCGCCGAGGCGGTCCGTGGCAAGTATCCGGACAAGCTGCTGGCCTACAACTGCTCGCCCAGCTTCAACTGGCGCAAGAACCTGGACGACGCGACCATTGCGAAATTCCAGCGTGAGCTCGGCGCGATGGGCTACAAATTCCAGTTCATCACGTTGGCCGGTTTCCATAGCCTCAACTACGGCATGTTCGAGCTCGCGCACGGCTATGCGCGCCAGCAGATGAGCGCGTTCGTGGACCTGCAGGAGAAGGAATTCGCCGCCGCCGAGCGTGGCTTCACCGCGGTCAAGCACCAGCGCGAGGTCGGCACCGGGTACTTCGACCAGGTGACGCAGGCGATCCAGCAGGGGCAGTCCTCGACCGTGGCGTTGAAAGGGTCGACCGAGGAAGCACAGTTCCAGCGCGCATCGGCGGCCTGAGGCCAGCTTCCGTACCCGCGTTCGGACAGCTTCCCCGCAGGACGGGGGAGGTAACCAAGCAGCCGCCTACTCGGCCTTCTCCCATTCCTCGGGGGAAGGTGCGACAGGCGGCTGGCATGGGCGGACTCAGCCCATCGGCTCCATTGGCGGCGTCAGCGCAATCGCCGACCAGCCTGCCTTCGGTTCGAGCAACCGCTTGGCCGACGCCACCCGCAGATTGCCCTTTTCGTCCATACCAAACAGCAGTACCGCCTGGGCGCCGTTGCGCTCGATGAAGTCGCTCCAGCCGAACGTCTGGCTCAGGCGGGTCGACTTGATCCGCCATCCGGCCGACAGCAGCTCGGCGAAGCGCGCATGCGTCATCTCCTCGCCGAACAAGGGCGGCGCCAGCAGATTGCCCGAGATCGCCGCGCGGTCCGTGGCCTCGTGGGGCGCGAGGTTGCGCAGCCGATAGACCTTCTCGCGCCCGAACTCACGCCGGTAGTGCACGCAGGCCAGCGAGTTGCGCTCGCGATGGGTCGACATGGCCAGTAAGCGGCCCAGTCCCGTCAGGTCGAGATTGCGCTCGGCATGGGGCGAGGCCGGGTTGCCGAAGAACGTGGCCAGCCCATCCATGCGCGCGCGACGGATGCCGTCCCACGCATCGTCCGCCAGCACGATCCGGCAACCGGCATCGGCCAGCGCCTTGCCGATCGCGCGCGCCACCTCGTCGGACCCGTAGATCAACACTCCGCGCGGCTCGGGCTCCGCCACGCCCAGCCAGCGCGCCAGCGGCCGCGCGGTCGCGCTTTGCAGCACCACCGTGCCGATGATCAGGATGAACACCAACGGCACCATCGCATCGGCGCCGGCCACGCCCAGCTCCTGCAGGCGCAGCGCAAACAGCGCCGAAACCGAAGCGGCGACTATGCCGCGCGGCGCCACCCAGGCGATCAGCGCGCGCTCGCGCCAGCTGAGCGAACTGCCCACGCTGGCGAAGACCACCGTGAGCGGTCGCACCAGGAATTGCGCGACCAGGAACACCGCGATGCCCGCCCAAAGCATGCCCTCCGGCAGCGGCCACTGCAGTCGCGCGGCGAGCAGGATGAACAGGCTGGAGACCAGCAGCGTGGTGAGGTTTTCCTTGAAATCGATAATGTCGTCGATGTGGACGTTGCGGATGTTGCCCAGCGAGATGCCCATGATCGTCACGGCCAGCAGGCCCGATTCGTGCGCGATCGCGTTGGACAGGCTGAAAGCAAGCAGCACCGTGGCCAGCACGCCGAAGTTCTGCAGGTACTCGGGGATCAGTTGCCGCCGCAGCAACCACGCCAGCGCCCATGCCGCCAACGCGCCGATGCCCGCGCCGCATGCGATGGTGCCCAGGAAGACGCCGACCGTATGTCCCTCCTGATGCGAGACGATGGCTTCGTAGATCAGCACCGCAAACAATGCACCCAGCGGATCGATCACGATGCCTTCCCAGCGCAGCGTGTTGGCGATGCGCGCATTGGGCCGCAAGGTGCGCAGCATGGGCGCGATTACCGTGGGCCCGGTCACGCAGGTCAGTGCGCCGAACAGCAGCGCCACGTCCCAACCGAGGCCCGCGATGAGATGCGCCGCCAGCGCCAGCAGCAACAAGGCCGCGATGGCGCCATAGCTGACCAGGCCGCGCACGGCGCGGCCGATCCCCGGCAGCTCGTGGAAGCGCAGCGTCATGCTGCCTTCGAACAGGATCAGCGCCACCGCCAGCGAGACCAGCGGGAACAACAGTCCGCCCAGCATCGCGTCCGGCCGGAAGATGCCGGTCGCGGGGCCCAGCACGATGCCGGCCAGCAACAGGAACAGGATCGCCGGCAGCTTCACCCGCCAGGCGACCCATTGCGCGAGAAAGCCGATGCCGAGCATGCACGCCAGCATCAGCCCGGGCTGTAGCGTCATGCGCCGTCCTTCGCTTCCGGGTCGCTCATTCTGCCTGAGGGCTCCGGATGATTCGAAAGCATGCGGACGGCCTTTCCCGAAAAGGCAGCGCCAGCGCACCGGTGCCGGGTGGCCCCGCCCTCTAGGCGCCCACGCGTGGCGGTGCCCTTGATGGGGTCGCCGCCTTCCTTTGAAGGCGCTGGCGTATCGCGGCGGAAGATGAAGAGGCCAGCCCCGGTATCGGGCGGGGGGAGGGGGAACCGATACCGGGGCGGCAGGCCGGAGGCATTTAAGTACCGGCGAGTGCAGATATTAATCCGCGCAATCGGGAAGTCAATACCCGCCAGTTCAGAAAAGCTAGAAACGCCGGTATTGCAGGGCCTCGGCCAGGTGTGCGCGATCGAGCAGGGCAGCGCCGCCGTCGAGGTCGGCGATCGACCGGGCCACGCGCAGGATGCGGTGATAGGCCCGCGCGGACAGACCCAATCGTTCCAGCGCCGCCTCGAACCAGCGCCGCTCGGGCGCGCCCAGCGCGCAATCGCGTTCCAGCTCGCGCGTATTGATCTCGGAATTGGCACGCCCTGCGCGAGCGAGCGCCCGCTCGCGGGCCTGGACAACGCGCCCGCGTACGGTAGCTGAGTCTTCATCGTACACGCTGCGCGGAGCTCCCAGCTCGGCGAGCGGCACGCGCGGTACCTCCACACACAGG
The DNA here is from genome assembly GCF_051900395.1 of Frateuria sp. GZRe14. Taxonomy (NCBI): domain Bacteria; kingdom Pseudomonadati; phylum Pseudomonadota; class Gammaproteobacteria; order Lysobacterales; family Rhodanobacteraceae; genus Frateuria; species Frateuria sp. GZRe14. The sequence goes on from NZ_JBHZGJ010000002.1 coordinate 494,055, forward strand.
TCGATGCGGTCCAGCAACGGGCCGGAGATGCGCCCGCGGTAGCGCTGGATCTGGTCGGGCGTGCAACGACAACGTTCGCGGGCGTCGCCGGCATAGCCGCAGGGGCACGGGTTCATCGCCGCGACCAACTGGAATTGAGCCGGGAAGGTCGATTGCCGCGCGGCTCGCGACACCAGTATCTGGCCGGACTCCAGCGGCTCGCGCAGCACTTCGAGTACGTGCCGGGTGAACTCAGGCAGTTCGTCGAGAAACAGCACCCCGTTGTGCGCCAGCGATATCTCGCCCGGCCGCGGGTGCGAACCGCCACCGACCAGCGCCACCGCCGAAGCGGTGTGATGCGGCGCCCGGAAGGGCCGCTGGCGCCAGCGCGTCGGGTCCACGCGCTGCCCGGCGACCGACAGCACGGCGCAGGTTTCGAGGGCTTCGCTCTCGCTCAGCGGCGGCAGGATGCCGGGCAGGCGCGCGGCCAGCATGGTCTTGCCGGTGCCCGGCGGACCAATCAGCAAAAGGTGGTGGCCGCCCGCAGCGGCAATTTCCAGCGCGCGGCGGGCCTGCAACTGGCCGCGTACGTCGACCAGGTCGGGCACGTCCGGATCGACTGGCTGCCCGTGGTCGGCCGGGCCCGGCAGGGCGAGTTCCTGCGCGTCGCGCAACCAGCCACAGACGTCCGCCAGCGTGTCGGCTACCAGTACATCGGCCTCCGGCACCAGCGCTGCCTCGGCGGCGTTGGCGCGCGGCACCACCACGCGCCGTCCGCGCGCCCGCGCGCGCAGCAGCGCCGGCAACACGCCCGAGACGCCACGCAGATCACCCGACAGCGCCAGTTCTCCCAGGAACTCGCACTCGTCCAGCTTTTCGCGTGGCACCTGACCACCCGCGGCCAGGATGCCCAGCGCGATGGCCAGGTCGAAGCGGCCGCCGTCCTTGGGCAGCTCGGCCGGCGCCAGGTTCACGGTGACCTTGCGGTTGGGGTACTCGAACGCCGCGTTCTGGATCGCCACTCGCACGCGGTCACGCGCCTCGCGCACCGCAGCTTCCGGCAGGCCGACGATATGCGTGCCCGGCAGACCGCCGGACAGATGCACCTCGACCATCACTTGCGGTGCGGAAACGCCTTCCTGGGCACGCGTGAGGGTGACCGCCAGGCTCACGGCACGACCCGGGCTGACCAGGACGCGGTCGTCCCTGACCGCAACGGCTGGAGAAACACGAATGGCGGGCTCGGCCGACTGGGGGTGCCGCGGGCAGCTGGTCGCACGGTCGCGCATGACGCGTGCCGGCCGTGCCGGCCGTAAGCGATGGAGTCGCCAGAATGCATGATGAAACGCGACCCCATCGACGTCAGGCAAAAAATAACCGCCCCCGATCGCTCTCGGGGTGAGGTGACGGATCGGGGGCGGCTCCCGGGAGCTGGCAGCTAGGGTCCGCGAGCGGCGTCCGCCTCCAGTTCGGCGACGCGCCTTTCCAGTTCGTCGACCTTGGCGCGGGTGCGCGCCAACAGTTGGCTCTGGACTTCGAACTCCTCGCGGGTGACCAGCTCGAGGCGACGCAATCCTTGCATCAGGACATCGTGGAAGTTGGTTCGCAAATCCTGCTGCGCCTGTGCCAACCCTGGCGGTACCAGCGACACAAGTCGCAGGGCAATTCGGTCGATTTCCTGCCGATCCATCATGGACGGCGCCTCGAGCGGGTCGGAAGGAAGTCTAGGTAACGTGAAAGGGGGTGCACCATCGGCCGGCTCCGCCAGAGAATGTAGGGATTGTCCTACACGGCCCACTGGGGCGACAGGCCAGGGGCTGGCAGGCACAATGAAGGCGATCTTGGGAAAGTTGGCGAGGAGCATCCATGAAGCTGGTCGTGGCGGTCATCAAGCCGTTCAAACTGGACGACGTGCGCGAGGCCCTGGCCGAGGCGGGCGTCCAAGGCATCACGGTGACCGAGGTAAAAGGCTTCGGGCGGCAGAAAGGGCACACCGAACTCTACCGGGGCGCCGAATACGTGGTCGATTTCCTGCCCAAGATCAAGCTGGAAGTAGCGGTGGCCGACGATCAGCTCGAACGCGTGATCGAGGCAATCCAGCAATCGGCGCGCACCGGCAAGATCGGCGACGGCAAGATCTTCGTCAGCCCGCTGGAGCAGGTGATCCGGATCCGCACCGGCGAACTGGATAACGACGCCCTCTAGCCGCGTCGGGTGGGCTTCGGCCCACCAGCGTCGCAGCGTGTGGTGGGCTGAAGCCCGCCCTGCGTCTGGCGTCAGGCTTGTGTCCGCTCGAACCGCCGGTGGTGTACCAGCAAGCCGGCGTAATAGCTGACGTAGTAACCGAGCATGAGGCCGACCACCAGCAACGTCAGCGGGCTGTTGCCCAGTGGCGGCACGGTCGCAGCCATCGGGCCGGCGATACCGTCATGCGGTACCAGCACCAGGAAACGCCAGGCCAGCCGGCCCACCAGCACGGCCGTGATAGTGGCGCCGATCCATGGGTTAGGCAGGTAGAGGTCGCGACCATCGGCGCCCCGTTCGAAGCGGGTCAGGCGCAGGCCGAGCAGGCCCAGCGCGATGCCGCCAAGCAGGCCGCCTGCCAGGCCTTCGAGCAGACGCGGGTTATGCAGACCGGCAAGCGAAAGCAGGCCGGTGACCGCGAGGAGGATGGCCACGCGGGTGATCATCGCGCCGCGCCGCACCAGCTGGCGGCCAAACTGGCGACGCACGCGCCGCCACACCATGAAGGCGAGCAGCGGCGACATCAGTGCGGGCATGAGAAGGTTCGGCGCCATGGTGAGTCTCCCTGGAGTGGCTGGGCGAAGACTAACGGTCCGTACAGTCCGATGCGATGTGGCCGATCCGGGCCCACAAATGGATTCCTGCGAAGAGCGTCCTACTTCGCCTTGCCCTGGTTCGCCACCGCGGCCATCTTCGCCGCGATCGCCTCCGCATCGCCCAGGTAGTAGCTGCGCAGCGGCTTCATCTGGTCGTCGAACTCGTACACCAGCGGCACGCCATTGGGCACGTTCATCTCGACGATCGCCTCGTCGGAGATGTTGTCCAGGTACTTGATCAGCGCACGCAGCGAGTTGCCGTGCGCGGCCACCAGCACCCGCTGGCCGGAGGCCACCGCCGGCGCCAGCACGTCGTGCCAGTAGGGGAGCACGCGGGCGACGGTGTCCTTCAGGCACTCGGTATCGGGAATCATCGACGGATCGAGCAGCGCGTAGCGCGGATCGCGCAGCGACGGGTTGTCGGCCCGCTCCAGCGGCGGCGGCGGGATGTCGTAGCTGCGGCGCCAGACCTTGACCTGGTCCTCGCCGTACTTCGCCGCCGTTTCTGCCTTGTTGAGGCCGGTCAGTCCGCCGTAGTGGCGTTCGTTCAAGCGCCAGTCGGTGACCACCGGAATCCACATCAGGTCCATCGCATCGAGCACGCCCCACAGGGTGCGCACCGCGCGCTTGAGCACCGAGGTGTGCGCCACGTCGAAGGTATATCCGCCTTCCGCCAGCAGACGCCCGGCTTCCTTTGCCTCGGCCATGCCCTGCTCGGTCAGGTCGACGTCGGCCCAGCCGCTGAAGCGGTTGTCGAGGTTCCACTGGGACTGGCCGTGGCGGATCAGGACGAGCTTGTGCATGGCGGCAACCTGGCAGCGGAAAACGCGAAATGGTGCGGCGCGCTTGCGACGGCGTCAAATCGCCCCATGCCGAAGGTCACGCTAAACCGCGGAGCGCGGTGGTGCATCTGATGTCCTATTCCCACGAAAGGAGCACCACCATGCGCCACCTGCTCATCGCCCTCGTCCTGGCCCTGCCGCTGGCGGCGGTCGCATCGGACAACGACGTCGACAAGATCAACGGCGACATCCGCATCGATGCCGGGCAGACCGCCGGTGAACTGAGCACCGTCAACGGCGACATTTCGCTTGCCGACGGCGCCAGCGCGCGCAAGGCCGACACGGTCAACGGCGGCATCACGCTGGGCCAGCGCGCCACCATCGGTTCGCTCAACACCGTCAACGGCGGCATCGAGCTGCGCGAGGACGCCAAGGTCAACGGCGAGATCGAGGCAGTCAACGGGCACATCGAGCTGGCCAAGGGCGCCGACGTGAGCGGACAGGTATCCAACGTCAACGGCCGCATCGAACTGGATGCAGCGCACGTGGGCGGCGGCGTGGAAACCGTGGATGGCGACATCGACATCGGCGCCAATTCGCGCGTCGAGGGCGGCATCCTGGTCGACAAGCCCAACGGCGGCTGGTTCCACCACAACCGTACGCCGCACATCGTGATCGGCCCCCATGCCGTCGTGCAGGGCACGCTGGAGTTCCGCCACGAAGTGGTGCTTGAGGTCAGCGACAGCGCGCAGATCGGCCCGGTGAAGGGCGCCACGCCAGTGAAGTTCAGTGGCGCGAAGCCCTAAGGCTCTGCAGGGTGGACTTCAGCCCACCGGCCGCCTGTCGCAAATCACGGCGAGCTGGAGCCCACCCTACGCGTCGGTTGCGGACAGCCAATCGCGCGGTTTGAGGTAGTCCTGCAATCGCGCCTCTGGCGAATCCGGCTCGGGCGCATAGGCATACTCGTAACGCACCCGCGGCGGCAGGCTCATCAGGATCGACTCGGTGCGCCCGCCCGACTGCAGGCCGAACAGCGTGCCGCGGTCCCAGACCAGGTTGAACTCCACGTAGCGGCCACGCCGATAAAGCTGGAACTCGCGCTCGCGCTCGCCCCAGGGCATGCCACGGCGGCGCTCGGCGATCGGCAGGTAGGCATCCAGGAAACCCTGCGCCACGTCGCTGGTGAAGGCGAAACAGCGCTCGAAGCCGCCCTCGTTGAGGTCGTCGTAGAACAGCCCGCCCACGCCGCGCGTCTCGTCGCGGTGCTTCAGATAGAAGTAGTCGTCGCACCAGCGCTTGTAGCGGGGGTAGACGTCTTCGCCATAGGGCGCGCACAGGTCGCGTGCGACCTCGTGCCAGTGCACCACGTCCTCGTCGAACGGGTAGAACGGAGTCAGGTCGAAGCCGCCGCCGAACCACCACACCGGTTCGACGCCCGGCTTGCTGGCTTCGAAATAGCGCACGTTGGCGTGCGTGGTGGGCACGTACGGATTCTTCGGATGCAGCACCAGCGACACGCCGGTGGCGATGAAGCTGCCGCCGGCGAGGTCCGGCCGGTGCGCGGTGGCGCTGGGCGGCAGGGTGTGGCCGAAGACACGGGAGAAGTTCACGCCCGCCTGCTCGAACAGAGCGCCGTCGCGCAGCACGCGGGTGCGTCCGCCGCCGCCCGCCTCGCGGGTCCAGCGGTCCTCGACGAAGCGCGCGCCGCCATCGAGGCGTTCGATCGCGCTGCAGATGCGGTCCTGCGTCTCGCGCAGGAAAGTTTCGGCCTGGTCGGCTTGCTGGCTCATCGTAAGGATCGGCGGGGTGACCGCCCAGAGCTTAGCAAGCGGGCCCGCGCCGGCGCTGTGGCGCGTCGACGCGGGCGCTTGAGCGATCAGCCCGCGGTAGCGGAGATCAGCTCGAGGTTGCGGCCGATGTCGCCGGAGAGGTACTGCATCCAGCCCATGTAGTTGGAATGGATCAGGCGGGTACCGTCGCGCTTGACCTCGTACTTGAGGTTCTTGCTGTCGACGTAGCGGATCTGCACCTGCTTGGTATCGAAGTCGACGCGGATCTTGGCGACCCATTCGTCGCGGCTGAGCTGGGCGCTGGTGCTGCCGGCCTGCTCGTCGGTAACGGTCCAACCACGGCCGAGCAGCGCGGCCTTGACCGCCTTGCCGACCTGGACGTCGTTCATGCCGGCCGGCACGGCGATCGGCGCCGGATCGACCAGCGGCGACTGGCGGAACGCCATCGTCAGCAGCAGCAGCGGGAGCAGCAGGACCAGCATGAAACGGGAACGGAACATCGGGACTTCCCCTGTCTTGAGATACGCCGCCGAGCGCGGCGGGGCGAGTCTGCCGCGCGCGATGGCGCCGCACAAGACGCGTCTCAGCTGATCCGCGCGGCCATGCGGCGGTGGCCGGTCAGCCGCGCCCAACGCACGCCCAGGTCTATCCACATCAGATAGGTCGCTTCCATCAGCAGCAACGCCAGGTAGCGTGGCGTGCGGGGCAAGGCATCCTCGGCGGCGACGGCATGGCCGTCGAAGCCCAGTCGCTGCGCCAGCAACAGGCAGCGTGCCAGGTGGTAGCGGCTGGTCAGCAGCGCCACCGGCGGCAGCACCTCGGCCCGGTCGCCGCCCTGCAGCAGGCCACGTGCATGGCGCAGGTTCTCGAGCGAATCGACCGATTCCTGCTCCAGTTCGATGGGCACGTCGGCCGGCAAGCCCTGCCCTTGCAGCCACGCATGGCCGGCTTCTGCCTCGCTGCGCGTGCCGCTGCTGCGTCCGCCGAGAAGCAGCACGCGGCTGGCGATCCTTCCGCGCAAGAGCGCCAGCGCCCGGGCCAGCCGACCGCGGTAGTCGTGCTCGGGTTCTTCGGCGACCAGCTGGCGGCCGAACACCAGTACGACCCAGCGTCCGGGCAGCGTCGTGGGCGCCCGCCGCGCCGTACGCCATACGTGCACGACGTAGCCGATCCACACGATGCCGGCGCTGAGCATGATGGCGAACAGCGTCACCACGGCAGCATGCAGCACGTCGGCATCGCGCAGGTAGCGCCAGGGATTGCGTCGGGAGGAAGGCGTCGGCACGGCGAATGGGCGGCAGATAAAACACCAGTGTGCGCAGCCGGACGGATCGCCGCAATCGCCTGCCGCGCCACCCGCCGAACGGCCCGTGTCCGGACTGGACTTGCAGTCACGCCGCGGAAGGATGAACCGGGCCCTCGCCCCCGAAAAGCAAGGCTAGGCAAGCCCGCGGCCCGCCGCTAGGCTGATTCGATGTTGCAACCCATTGCTCCCCTGGCAGTCAGCGCCTACACCGCCACCTCCGCCCTCGGCCGCGGCCGCGAGGCGCATCGCCGCGCCATCGAGGCCGCCCGCACGGGCCTGCGCCCCAACGATTTCAGCCTTGCACCGCTGGAATGCTGGGTCGGGCGCGTCGATGGCGTCGAAGACGCGCCGTTGCCCACGCCGCTGGCAGTCTGGGAATGCCGCAACAACCGGCTGGCGTGGCTGGGCATGAACCAGGACGGCTTTCTCGACGCCGTGCATGCCGCGCGCGAACGCTACGGTGCCACGCGGGTGGCGCTCCTGATGGGCACGTCCACGGCCAGCATCGGCGCCACCGAGGAGGCCTACCGCCGACTCGATCCCGACGGCGGCTTCCCGGAAGACATGCTGCGCCCGCCGATCCACGCGCCGCACTCGCTGGCCGGCTTCCTGGCCGAAGCGCTGCAGCTCGAAGGGCCGTGCCTGACCGTCTCCACCGCCTGCTCCTCCAGCGCGAAGGTTTTTGCCAGCGCCGAGCGCATGATTCGCCTGGGGCTGGTGGACGCCGCGCTGGTCGGCGGTGTCGACACGCTGTGCGAAAGCGTGCTGTTCGGCTTCAACGCGCTGGAGCTGGTGTCGCGCGCGCCGTGCCGGCCGTTCGACCGCGCGCGCAGCGGTATCTCGATCGGCGAGGCCGCCGGTTTCGCGCTGCTCGAACGCGTCGAGGCCGCGCCGGACGCGCCACGCCTGCTCGGTTACGGCGAGGCCAGCGACGCCCACCACATGTCCACGCCGCACCCCGAAGGGCTGGGTGCCGAACTGGCGCTGCGCGACGCGCTGGCGCGCGCGGGGCTCGCGCCAGCGCAGGTCGACTACATCAACCTGCACGGTACGGCGAGCCTGAAGAACGACGAGGTGGAGGCCGCGCTGATCGCCCGCGCCTTCCCGCCGACCACGCGCGCCAGCAGCACCAAGGGTTTCACCGGCCACACGCTCGGCGCCGCCGGCATCCTGGAGGCGGTGGTCGCCCTGCTTTCGGTCGAGCATGGCCTGGTGCCCGGCAACCTCGGGGGCGAAGATCCCGACCCGGCCTGTGGCCCGCAGTTCGCCTGGTCCAACGAAGCGCGGCCGGTCGAGGTGGCGCTCAGCAACTCCTTCGGCTTCGGAGGCAACAACGCCTGCCTCGCGTTTGCCCGTGCGGAGCGCACGGCATGAACGCGCTCACCGTTTACGTCGACGGCGCCGGCCTGTGGTCGCCGCATCTGGCGGACTTCGCCGCCCTGCGAGGCGCGTTGCAAGGCGAGGCCGCAAGCCCGCCACCCGCACGCCCGCCAGCCACGCTGCTGCCGGCCGCGGAGCGGCGCCGCGCGCCGGAAAGCGTGCTGCTGGCGGTCGAGGTGGCCGGCCAGGCCGTGTCGATGAGTGGACGCGAACCTGCGTCGCTGCCCTGCGTGTTCGCCTCCTCGCATGGCGACCAGCCGATCATGGACTACATGTGCACCGTCCTGGCCAGCGCGCCGGCGGAGCTTTCGCCCACGCGCTTCCACAATTCGGTGCACAACGCGCCGGCCGGCTACTGGACCATCGCCACCGGCTGTCACGCGCCGTCCAACGCGGTGTGCGCACAGCGCGCCAGCTTCGGCGCCGGGCTGCTCGAGGCGGCGAGCCTGGCGCTGGCCGACGCGCGGCCGGTGCTGCTGGTCTGCAGCGATACCGCCGGCGCCGGCCCGCTGACCGAGGTAACCGCCAGCGCCGCGCCGTTCGGCTGCGCCCTGGTGCTCAGCCCCCAGCCTGGCGCCTGCACGCTGGGCCGACTTGTTCTGCACCTTTGTCCCGGTAGCATCGCCGACGCATCGGGCGAATCCGCGGTGCCGGCCGAATGGATCGCTAGCAGCCCGTCGGCCGTGGCGCTGCCGCTGCTGGCACTGCTCGCGCAAGGCGCGGGCCGCTGCCGACTGATGGCGGCCGGCTCGCTCGGCATGGATGTCCACCTGGAGGAATGTGCGTGAAACCCAACCCGCCGCGCTGGTGCGTGCTGATCCCCTGCCTCAATGAAGAGGCGGCGATCCAGCAGGTGGTGGAATCGGCGCTGGCGCTGAACGTGCCGGTGATCGTGGTGGACGATGGTTCGGACGACCACACCCCCGACATCGTCGGCGCCCTGCCAGTCACGCTGCTGCGCCACGCGCAGCGGCGCGGCAAGGGCGAGGCCCTGCGGCACGGCTTCCGCGAGGCGCTGAAACAAGGCTTCGATGCGGTGGTCACGATGGACGGCGACGGCCAGCACCTGGCCAGCGACATCCCGCGCATCGTCGCGGCGGCGCAACGCTATCCGGACCACATCGTAATCGGCGCGCGCCTGCTCGAGCGCGAACAGCAGCCCAAGGGCCGCCGCCGCGCCAACGCGGTGGCCGATTGGGGCATTTCCTGGGGCTGCGGCGTGCCGGTCGCCGATACGCAGAGCGGCCAGCGCTGGTATCCGCGCGCGGCGCTGGAACTGGTCGACCTGCCCGCCGAGAACTTCGTGTTCGAGGCGGCGATCCTGATCGCCGCCTGCCGCGAGAAGGGCCTGGGCGTGGTTTCGGTGCCGATCGCCTCGCGCTACCACGGAGAGTTCCGGCTGAGCCACTTCAGCCCGGTGCGCGACGTGGTGCGCATCACCACCTACACCTTCGGCCGCATCGTCCACTACGGGCGCATCGTCGACAGTTATCGCCGCTCGCACGACACGCCACCCATCGTCATCGACGATGAGGGCTTGCTCGCGATCGAAACGGGCGAGCCGGCGCGGGCGACCCGCTGAGCGTCCTCCCGGGGCGCTGCGACTCGACGGGATGCATGCGGGCCGCATCCGAGGCACCATCGACCGATCAGTCGGGGGAGAGCGGCATGGCGGACGCCCACACAACGCATGATGCGGTGATTCTCGGCGGCGGCCTGGCCGGGTTGTGCCTCGCCTTGCAGCTGCGCGGCGAGTTCCCCGACATGGACATCGTGGTGCTCGAACGCCAGCGGCACCCGCTGCCGCTGGCCGCGCACAAGGTCGGCGAGTCGACCGTGGAGATCGCCGCCCACTACTTCGACCATGTACTGGGCCTGCACGAACACCTGCAGCGTGCGCAGTTGCGCAAGTTCGGGCTGCGCATGTTCTTCAGCGAAGGCCAGGACCGCCTGGACCAATGCACGGAACTGGGCGTGAGCCGCGTGCTGCCCACGCCCAGTTACCAGATCGACCGCGGCCTGTTCGAGAATTTCCTGGGCGAGGAAGCAAGGCGGCGTGGGATCGACTTTCGCGATGGCGCGCGCGTGGGCGGTTTCGAACTCGGGCACGAAGGCGGCCTCCACGGCGTCCGCTACAGCGACCATGCGGGCGAGCACGCCCTCGCCTGCCGCTGGCTGCTCGACGCCTCCGGCCGTGCGGGCCTGCTGCGCCATCGCCTCGATCTGACGCGCGACAACGGCCACCACGTGAACGCCGCCTGGTTCCGGCTGGACGAGCGCCTGGTGCTGGACGAATGGTGCCGCGACAACGCCGCCTGGCACGATCGCTGCGAACCGCCCGAACGCTGGCGCTCGACCAACCACCTGTGCGGCGACGGCTACTGGGTGTGGCTGATCCCGCTTTCGAGTGGCGCCCACTCGATCGGCATCGTGGCCGACGAGGCGATCCATCCGCTGGAGTCGTTCCAGGATTTCGCCCGCGCCCGGGCCTGGCTCGCACGCCACCAGCCGGCACTCTCGCGGGCCGTCGAGCGCTGCGCGGATACGCTGATGGATTTCCGCTTCCTGCGCGGCTGTTCCTACGGTTGCGCCCAGGTATTCAGCGCCGACCGCTGGGCGCTGACCGGCGAGGCCGGCCTGTTCCTCGATCCCTTCTACTCGCCCGGCGGCGACTTCATCGCCATCGCCAACACCTACATCTGCATGCTGGTCGCACAGGACCGCGCCGGCGGGCCACTGGCGCCGTACGTGCGGCTTTACCAGCGGCTGTACTTCTCTTTCTACGAGAGCACCCTGGCGCTCTACCGCGGCCAGTACCCGCTCTTCGGCAACCCTGTGGTGATGCCCGCCAAGGTGGCCTGGGACTACAGTTATTACTGGGGCGTGCTGTGCCAGTTGTTCTTCCAGAAGCGGCTGGGCGACGCGACGCTCTTCGCCGAGCTGGCCCCGCAACTGACCGCCGCGCAGCAATTGAACGAACGCATGCAGGCGTTCTTCGGCCGTTGGCACGCCTGCTCGGGCCAGGGCAATCCGCCTGGGCTGCTCGACCAGTGCCAGGTCCCCTGGCTGATGGAGATCAACCGCGGACTGCGCGACACGCTGGACGATGCCGGCATAAGGTCGCGGCTGAACGCCAACCTGGCGCTACTGCATGAAGTGGCCGGCGCGATCGCCGCGATGGCCGCGCGCGACGGCATGTCCGTGGAGGACCTGCCCGCCTGCACCGGCCCGGTGCCGGCGCTGTTCAATCGGGCGCCCGCGCAGGTGACCACGGTCGCCTAGTACCCGCAAGGCAATGCAGGACACTGTGCTCCGGGCGCGACCGGAAACCGGCCGCGCCACGGATCGATCCCTCAGTCCTTCGGCACCGTGATCGCGTAATCCTTCGGCGGCGTGTTGCCGGCGAGGTTCGTCACGAAGTAGTCCCAGCGCCGGCGCATGGCGTAGGAGCCCTTCTCCTTGCCGTAGCCGTGGTGCACGTTGGGAATCAGCAGCAGGTCGAAGTCCTTGTTCGCCTTGATCAGCGCATCGGCGACCAGCAGCGTGTTGGACGGCGGCACGTTGTCGTCCAACGTGCCGTGCACCAGCATCAGCTTGCCCTTGAGGTTGGCCGCGTGGTTCTGGTTGGCCTGGTCGTCGTAGTTGGTGGTGCCGTCCTTGTTCGTGACCAGCGGGCCCTGATACTTCTCGGCCCAGTCGTCCTCGTAGTTGCGGTTGTCGTGGTTGCCGCTCTCGGACCACCCGACCTTGAAAAAGTCGGGATAGCGGAACATCGCATCCGCCGTGGCGTTGCCGCCGCCGGAATGGCCCCAGATGCCCACGCGGCCCAGGTCGATCCATGCATAGCGCTTGCCCAGTTCCTTGAGGCCCGCGACCTGGTCGGGCAGCGTGTTGTCGCCCATGTTGCCGTACCAGGCGTCGTGGAAGGACTTGGACCGCCACGGGGTGCCCATGCCGTCGATCGCGACCACGATGAAGCCGAGCTCCGCCAGCGACTGGTTATCGCCCCACGACGAACGGAAATTGCGGCCGGGGACCGAGCCCGTCTGCGGGCCGGGATAGATGTAGTCGACGATCGGGTACTTCTTGTGCGGATCGAAGTGGGTTGGCTTGAACATCACCCCGTAGAGATCGGTCTTCCCGTCACGCGCCTTGACCGTGACCGGAACCGGCGGCACCCAGCCGGCCGCGCGCAGGCGGCTGATGTCGGCCTTGGCAACGGTGGCGAGCGTGTGGCCATCACCGCTGTCGCGCAGCACGGTCACCGGTGGCTCGGTCGGGGTCGAGTACGTGTCGACGAAGGCATGGCCGTCGGGCGAGAGGGTGATCTCGTGGTTGGCCGCCTCCGGCGTCAGCAGCACCGGCTTGCCGCCATCGAGGCCGACCTTGAAGAACTGCTGGTAGTACGGATTCACGCCCGGGGTGCGACCGACCCCGCGGAACCACACGGTGCGCGTCTTTGGATCGACCTTGAGCACCTCGGTAACGTTGCCTTCGCCGGTGGTGATCGCGTGCTTGAGCTTGCCGGTCTGGAGGTCGTACAGGTACAGGTTGCCCCAGTCGTTGCGCTCGGAGAACCAGATCGCCTCGTGGCTCTCGGGCAGGTAGAACCAGTTGACCTGGCCGTTGCCGCTCTCGTAGTAGGTCGGCACGTGCTCCTCGAACACGGTGCGCACGTCACCGGTCTTCGGGTCGGCGATGCGGAACCATTCGTCCTTGTGGTAGCGCGAGGTGGACACGAAGGCCAGCGTCTTGCCGTCGGGCGCCCACTTCACGTCGTCCCAGCCGCCTTCGGGACCGCAGCTGACGTCGTCGCACAGCGTCGAGCGATGCTGGTCCGGCGCCATCTTCAGGCGCACGACCTTCTTCGAGGGCACGTCGATGACGACGCGCTCGATCATGGTCACGTCCTTGTCGCCCGCCAGCGGGCCCTTCCACTGCTGCAGCTCGGAGTGGCCGACCTGCGTCTTGAGCAGGTACATGTCGCCGGTCTTGCGCTCGTCCTGCTGGAAGGTGGCGATCTGCTTCGAATCGGGCGACCACACCAGGATGGCGTTGTCGGTGTGCTTCCAGCCGGCGTTGTCGGTGGCGTAGCCGAAGTTCTTCACCCCGTCGGTCGTGAGCTGGGTTTCCTTGCCGCTGGCGACGTCGCGCAGCCACAGGTTCCAGTCGCGGATGAAGGCTTCGCTCTTCTTGTCCGGCGAGAGCACGCCAGGCTCCTTGCCGGCCTTCTTCGCCACGCACTCGCCCTGGGCGGACTTGAGGTCGCACAGGTAGTGCTTGCCGTTGAACTGGACGTCCAGGCGGCCGTCGGCGGCGACCACGTACTCGCGGATGCCCAGCTTGTCGGCCTTCACCGGCTTGGCCAGCGCCTTGCCCAGCGCGGCGGCGAGCCGGGGATGGTCGAACGCGTCGGACGCCTTGCCGGTCGCCGCATCCATCACGCGGTAATGGTCGCCCTTGGCATCGTGGTCGACGTACCAGAAATGGCCATCGTCCAGCCAGGTCACGCCCTGCAGCGCGTGATCGACCAGCGGCGCGGTGGTGGTGCCGAGAAAGCGCTCCGCGCGTGCGTAGTCGTCCCTGGTCAGCGTGTGGCCCTGCGCCAGTGCGCCGGTGGCCACCAGGGCCAGTGCCAGCGCGCCTGCCAGGCGCGAGCTGCCGATCATCGATGCCATCGTGTCTTCCCCTTTTGAGGACCTGCGAAATAGGCCGATCGTAACGTGCCCAAAGTCATGGCACCCATGCCATTAGTGGGGGGCGTTGACGTCGCGGACGTCGCGCCGCCACGCTCTCGCCTTCCCCTCCCGGAGCGCGCCATGGCTTTCACCGTGATCGGCAACTACGTCTCGCCCTACGTGCGCAAGGTGCTGGCGTGCATGGAGCTGAAGGGGCTCTCCTACGAGATCGACCCGATTGCGCCGTTCATCGGCGACGAGGCCTTCGAGCGCATGAGTCCCCTGCGCCGCATCCCGGTACTGATCGAGGACGGGCGCGTGTTCAACGATTCGACGGTGATCTGCCAGTACCTGGAGGACATCCATCCGCACCCCGCGCTCTATCCGGCCGATGCGGCCGATCGTGCGCGTGCGCGCTGGCTGGAGGAGTACGCCGATACCGCCCTGGCCGATGCGCTGATCTGGCGACTGTTCTATCAGAAGGCGATCCGCCGCTACGTGTTCGGCGAGGCCACGGACGAGGCGGTGGTGCAGGAGACGCTGGAACGCCACATTCCGCGCGCACTGGATTACCTGGAGGCGCAGTTGCCGGCCGACGGCTTCCTGTTCGGCAGCCTGTCGATCGCCGACATCGCGATCGCCTGCATGTTCAGGACGGCGGCGTTCGTGCGCTTTGCCATCGATGCCACGCGGTGGCCGCGCAGCGCTGCGTTCGTGGAGCGCGTGCTGGCGCTCGAACCTTTCCGCAAGCTGGCGCAGTTGGAGGACGCGATGCTGCGCCAGCCGCTGGCCGAGCAGCGCTCGGCACTGGCCGCGGCCGGCGCGCCGTTGACGACGCACACCTTCGGCACCGCGGTTCCGCGGCATGGCTTGCCGCGCATGTGACGCGCCCTCGCGAGGATGGCCTCACCCGCCCTACCGGCCGCGCTCGCCGAACTGCAGCGCCGCCCGCTCGACCAGCCAGTCGACGAATACCCTCAACCGCGCGGGCATCTGCCGTTGCGGCGGATAGAGCACCGTCATCGGCAACGCCGGCGGCCGGATGTCCGGCAACAGCTCGCACATGCGCCCATCGGCCAGTTCGTCGGCAATGCGGTAATGCGAGAACTGCGCGATCCCCAGCCCCGCACGGCAGCACGCCAGATACGCATCGGCGCCATTGACCGTGACGCGCCCGGGCAGCTGGATCTCGCGTCGTCGCCGGCCCACCACGAACTCCAGCGGCTCGGGCCGGCGCGTGGTGGGCGAAGCCCAATGCACCGCGTAGTGCCCGTCCTGCAGATCTACCAGCGCCTTCGGCTTGCCATGCCTTCGCACGTAGTCGGCGCTGGCCACGGTGATCTGCGGCAAGGTCGCGATACGCCGCCCGACCATGCCGATGTCCCCCGGGTCACCTACGCGTAACGCGCAGTCCACGCCTTCGCGCACCAGGTCGACGAAGCGGTCGCCGGTGCCCAGGTCCAGTTCGATCTGCGGGAAACGCGCGAGGAATTCCGGCAGCGCCGGGATCACCAGCAGCCGCGCCAGCGCTGCCGACAGGTCCACGCGCAGCCGCCCGCGCGGCACGATCGCCGCCTCGCGGAAGTTCGCCTCCACCTCGTCCACGTCCGCGAGCAGGCGCACGCAATGCTGGTAGTAGGTCTTGCCTTCGCAGGTCACGCGCACGCGACGGGTGGTCCGCTGCAGCAGTTGCGCACCCAGCCGTGTCTCCAGCGCCTTGATGGTGTGGGTGACGGTGGCGCGCGGCAGCGCCAGGTCGTCCGCCGCGGCGGTGAAGCTGCCCAGCTCGACGATGCGGGCATAGAGCCGCATGGCATGCAGGCGATCCATTGTTGTTCTCGATGGAAAGGTGTTGTCGATTATTGAGCATTTATCGCAGCGCCGCCGGCGCGCACGATGTGCACACCTTCCACGGCGTAGGTTCGCCATCCCACCAGGAGCAGTCTTATGGAAACGCGCACGCTCGGCCGCAACGGCCCCCAGGTTTCCGCCCTCGGCCTCGGCTGCATGGGCATGAGCGACTTCTACGGCGCGCACGACGACGCCGAGTCGATCGCCACCATCCAGCACGCGCTCGACCGCGGTGTCACGCTGCTGGACACCGCGGACATGTATGGCCCGCACACCAACGAGGAACTCGTCGGCCGTGCGATCAAGGGTCGCCGCGAGCAGGCGTTCATCGCCACCAAGTTCGGCATCGTGCGCGATCCGGCCAATCCGTCGGCGCGCGGCGTCAACGGCAGCCCGGAATACGTGCGCTCTTCCTGTGAGGGCAGCCTCAAGCGCTTAGGCGTAGAGACGATCGACCTCTACTACCAGCACCGCGTCGACCCCAGCGTGCCGATCGAGGAAACCGTCGGCGCCATGGCAGAGCTGGTGAAGGCGGGCAAAGTACGCTACCTGGGCCTTTCCGAAGCCTCCGGCCAGACGCTCACGCGTGCCTGCACGGTGCATCCGATCGCTGCGCTGCAGAGCGAGTTCTCGCTGTGGACGCGTGACCCGCAGGAGAACGGCATGCTCGCCGCCTGCCGTCGGCTCGGCGTGAGCCTGGTTGCCTATTCCCCGCTGGGGCGCGGTTTCCTCACCGGCGCGATCCGTTCGCCGGACGATTTCGAAGCCGACGATTTTCGCCGCCACAACCCCCGCTTCCAGGGCGAAAACTTCGTCCGCAACCTGGCGCTGGTCGACGAGGTGAAGAAGCTGGCCGCCGACAAGGGCTGCTCGCCCGCGCAACTGGCGCTGGCCTGGGTGCTGGCGCAGGGCGAAGACGTGCTGGCCATCCCGGGCACCCGCCACCGTTCACGGCTGGACGAGAACCTGGGTGCGCTGGACGTGCGGCTTTCCACGAGCGAGCGGGCGGCAATCGATGCCGTGTTCCCGCCCAACGCGGCGGCAGGCGAGCGCTATGCCGGTCCATCGATGCAGATGATCAACGCCTGACACTGCCTTGAGGCCCTCTCGCCGCCGGGGAGAGGGTTTGCGTGAGGTGCCGGAGGGGACAGGGCTAAAAGCTACACTTGCCGCCATGAGCACCCCCGAACATTCCCCTCTCGGCAAGACCACCCTCTACGCCGACCGCTACGACCCTTCCCTGCTGTTCCCGATCCCGCGCGCGCAGAAGCGCCTCGAAATCGGCGTGGTCGAACCGCTGCCGTTCAGCGGCGTGGACATCTGGAACGCCTACGAGCTTTCGTGGCTGGACGCACGCGGCAAGCCGCAGGTAGCGCTGGCCGAATTCCGCGTGCCGGCTGCCTCGCCCGACATCATCGAATCGAAGTCCTTAAAGCTGTATCTCAACGGCTTCTCCCAGGAGCGGATCGAAGCCGCCGCCCTGCACGACACGCTGGTGCGCGATCTTTCCGCCGCAGCCGGCGCTCCGGTGGAAGTCGCCTTGCGCGCGCCCTCCGCGCAGGGCCACGCGATCACCGACCTCCCAGGCACGCTGCTCGACGACCAGCCTCTGGAGATCGACGACTACGGCCCGCCCAATGCCGGCTACCTGAGCGCCGACCACAATGCCGCCCCGGTGGAGGAAGCCCTGCTCTCGCACCTGCTGCGTTCGAACTGCCCGGTCACCGGCCAGCCGGACTGGGGCAGCGTGCAGATCGCCTACCGCGGCGCGCCGATCGACCAGGCCGGACTGCTGCGCTACCTGGTGTCCTTCCGCACCCATAACGAATTCCACGAACAGTGCGTGGAGCGGATCTTCGTCGACCTGATGGCGCGCTGCGCGCCCGAGCGATTGACCGTCTACGCGCGCTACACCCGTCGCGGGGGGCTGGACATCAACCCCTTCCGCAGCACCGATCCGGCGGCCATGCCGGACAACCCGCGCACGGCGCGCCAGTAGCACGCAGGCGGGCGCCCGGTAATCGGCGCTTCAGATCGGGGGCGCTAGCCTTTTTGCCTGGCCGTTTTTTAGGCCCCTCGATACTTGCCACGGGTACCCGCCATGAAGATCCAGACTCGCTCGCTCGCCCTGCACGGCATGGCCTTCGCCGGCCTGTTGCTGCTCGCCGCCTGCGGCAAGCATGAGAACGAAGCCGCCACCACGCCGCCGGCCGCGAGCACGGTGCCGGCGCCGGCCGTGGCGCGCACCGCCCCCGCACCGGCCACCTCCACCCCGGCGCCCGCCGCTGCGCGCACCACCGCCGCACCAGCGGCTGCAGGCACCAGTGCGGCTGCCGCCCCTGCGGCCACCGACGTGTTCAAGGTCGACCAGGTGCAACTGGGTGAATCGGTCACCGCCGGCTACAAGATTGCCAAGCCGACGACCTCGTTCGACGCCTCGCAGAACACCATCTACGCCAGCGTTGCCACCACCGGTACCACGACCGGCGCCACCCTGAGCGCGCACTTCAGCTATCTGGAGGGCAAGGGCCAGGACGTGACCACCATCAGCCAGACCATCGCCACCGATGGCCCGGCCACCACCACCTTCAAGCTGCGCAATCCGAACGATTGGCCGGCGGGCAAGTACAAGGTGGAGATCGCCATCGACGGCAAGCCGGTGACGAGCGAAACCTTCGAGGTGAAGGCGGCCTGAGGCGGCCGCCAGGCAGTGCTCTTTGCGTTCGCTTCCTCTCCTCTCAGGGGAGAGGATTGAGGTGAGGGACTGGGGCTCGCCGGGAACCCCACTCGCCCCGATCGAGCCTTCGGCTCAAGGCTGCCCCGCTGCCCCCTCTTCCACCCCCTTTGCGAAGGTGGAGAGCAAGAACCTCTGCTAGTGCGTGCGATGCGTGGCTCGCTTGAGGCCGCGCATCTGGTCATGCCCCGAGCGTACCGAGCGGAACGTTTCGGCAATCAGCGCACGGATGGGCGGACTGACGTCCCCATCCTCCAGCGCATCCTCGAACTTGTGCTTGATGTGATCCTCGCCGCGCTCGACCTCGTCGATCACCGCGGTTTCGTCGTGCAGGCTCTTGCGCAGGTTGGTGAACATGCGGTGCGCCGAGGCCAGCACGCTGCCGTCGTCCTCGGGCGTGCCGCCCAGTTCCTCCACCTTCTGCTGCAGGCGCGTCGCGACCAGGCGGCGTTCGCTGGCGCGCTCGCGGAAGGTCACGCTGAAGCGGGGGCTCTGCGTTTCCCGGGCGGCCTCGGCATAGCCTTCGGCGCTGTCGATGGTGGTTTCGATCAGGTCATTGAGTACGCGGATGTCGTGGTTCTGCATGGGAACAACTCTCGTCATCGGAGTGGGCGGTACGCGGGCGGTCGATGGACGACGGGGACGCCGCAAGACCATCGTAAGAACTGGCGGCGATGGCCCCGTGAAGTGACGCACCATCGCGCGGCAGCCACACACATGGGCGCATGCTTGGCCCATGCATGGGCATGCTCCTCTTCCGCCGGTGTTCGGCATCGGCCATTCCACGCACACGCTGGAGGCGTTCGTCGCGCTGTTGCAGGCGAACGCGATCGATTGCGTGGTCGACGTGCGGCGCCTACCGGGCTCGCGGCGCTTCCCGCAGTTCGACGGGCCGGCGCTGGCCGCGTCGCTGCAGCCGCTGGGCATCGATTACCTCCATCTGGTCCCGCTCGGCGGCCGGCGCGGACGCAGCCTGCCGACGGGCACCTCGCCCAACGGTTTCTGGCAGAACGCGAGCTTCCGCCGCTATGCCGACTACGCGATGGGCGAGGATTTCCACGCGGGGTTCGCGCAGCTGCTCGAGCTGTCCTCGGCCCGGCGCTGCACGCTGATGTGCGCCGAGGTGCTGTGGTGGCGCTGCCATCGGCGGATCATCATCGACTACCTTCTCGCCGCGGGCCGCACTGCCTGCCACATCGACGGCAACGGCCGCGCCGAGCCGGCCAGGATGACACCGGCGGCCACGCGCGAGGGCGATCACCTGGTCTATCCGCCCGATCCCTAGCGCGGACCGTTGAGCCGCCGCGCCACCACCGGGTCGAGCGTGGCGAGGAACGTCTCCACCTGCGCGGTGTAGTCGCCGGGCATGCCGAGCTGTTCGTTGATCTCCCGGTGCGAGAGATCCTCGCCCAGCACCTGCGCGCGCATGTGCAGACCGTTGGCCTTCGTCGCGAAGTTGCGCGCCTGCGGGCAGGACTCCCGCCGGCGGGTCGAACACACCGCAAGGAAAGGTGCGCCGCGGGTCTTCAGCTGCTGCAGCGGCGAAGCCGCGCGCCAGTACGCCGGATCGTCGCCGAACGCGGCGTCGTAAAGCGGCAGGTGCGGGCCCTGCATGATCGCCACCACGTCGAGCGCGGCGCTGTCCAGCGACACCGTGCCCAGCCACGGCAGCGCGCCGCGGTCGTAGGCCAGTTCCGGCTCGGCCGCCAGCAGCCCGACCAGGTGCGCGCCGGCGGAATGGCCCATGAGGACAAAGCGGTCGCGGTCGGCGCCCCACCCGGCGGCACGTCCCTGCGCCACCGCCAGCGCGCGTGCCACGTCGCGCGCCTGCTCGATCGGACGCGTGCCGGGCAGCATGCGGTAGTTGGTCGAGATCACCACGAAACCCCGCGGCACCCAGCGCGCGACCTTGTCCTGGACCACGCTGCGCATGGCCTTGTCGCCACGCGACCAGCCACCGCCGTGGACCATGAAGATCACCGGCGCGCGCGCGGTACCCTGCGCCGGCAGATAGACGTCCATCCGTTGCGCCGGGTCGCCGCCGTAGGGCACGTCGCGCAGCACGCGCACGCCCGGCGGGATGACCGCGGGCGTGGTGTCCACCGCATCCAGGCCTGCGGCGGCACGGCGCTGGGCGAGGCGCTCGCGCAGGCTGCCGGCCGCGGCCGGCAGGCAAAGGGAGGCCAGCAACATGGCCAGCAGGCCGGTGCGTAGACGGGTCTTGGTCGGTTTCATCGCATCCGCTCCCTGGGGTTACCTGCACTCGAAGGTCTGGCCCTGCGCATTGGTGCAGGTGCCACTGTGGCTGAGGCCTTCGCGGCGCGTGACACGGGTCTGGCCTTCATAGGTGTTGCCGTTGGCGCCGATGATCGTGCTGTCATGGTCCAGCATGCCGCCGGCGCGGGTGGTGCTGCCCTCGTAGCTGCCGCGCACGCCGCTGGCCTCGGTCTGGCGGCTGGCCGTGCGTTCGCCGTCTGCGCCGCGCGTGCGACTGCCGCTCTGGTTGAAGCTGCCGCCCGCGGCGCCCTGGCCGCTCACTGCATAGTCGGCTTGCATCGAGCCATCCGGGTTGCGCTGTACGTTGCGCCCGCCCCGCATCGTTCCCCCGTTGGCGCCCTGCGCAACGACGCCACCCTGGCGGGCGATCGTACCGTCGCCGTCCACCGTGGTGCGATGGCCACCGGCGATGCGGCCGTTGGGGCCGGCCACGCCGCTGGCGCGCGCGTGGCCGAGGTCGCCTTCGCCACCCCGCACGGTGCCGCCGGCATGCCAGGCGCGGCGGCCGTCCGGCCCGTTGGCCAGGGTGCCGTGCACGCGCGCGGCGCCGCCATCGCCCGTGCGGTGGGCTGCCGCGCGGTGGTGCACGCTGGCCGGGGATGGCGGGGCGACGAGCAGGCAGGCAAGACCGAGCGGCAGGATCGACAGGCGCATGGCGGACTCCTTGGATGGACGCGTCCGGGCTGGACGTGGGGCGATCCTCCGCCCTCCGCGCGCCACAGGTGTGTCGCCTGCGCACGCCGATGTGAGCGGGTGTTGCCCCGGCCCGTCGCGGAAATACCCGCTTACAAATCGGGCACCCGCCCGCTTGCCGCCCGGGCAGCGCCACGCGATAGTCCGCGCCCATGGACCCGGCCCACATCCTGGTCGTCGACGACGACCTGCGCCTGCGCGACCTGCTGGAGCGCTACCTCGAGCAGCAGGGCCTGCGCGCGTTCGGCGCCGCCAACGCCGCCGGCATGCGCCGCGCGCTGGCCGCGCATCACGTCGACCTGATCGTGCTGGACCTGATGCTGCCCGACGCCGACGGCCTGGAGCTTTGCCGCAGCCTGCGTGCCGAGGGCGTGGACACGCCGGTGATCATGCTCACCGCCAAGGGCGACGACGTCGACCGCATCGTCGGCCTGGAATTGGGCGCGGACGATTACCTGCCCAAACCGTGCAACCCGCGCGAGCTGGTCGCGCGTATCCGAGCCGTGCTTCGCCGCCGCCCGCGCGAGGCGGTCGGCGCGCCCCAGGCCGAACAGGCACCGGTATCGTTCGGCCGCTTCGTGTTCGATCCGGCCACGCGCCAGCTGCTCGATGGCGAGGCGTTGGTGAAGCTCACCAGCGGGGAGTTCGCCGTGCTCGCCGCGCTGGTCGCCCACCCGTTCCAGACGCTCAGCCGCGAACGCCTGATCGCGCTGGCGCGCGGGCGCGGCCACGAGGCCTTTGACCGCAGCATCGACGTAATGGTCTCGCGCCTGCGCCGCTGCCTGGAGGACGACCCGCGCCAGCCGCGCTGGCTGCAGACGGTGTGGGGCGAAGGCTACGTGTTCGTGCCCGACGGCGGCCGCGCATGAGGCGGGCGCCATCGACCTTCGCGCTGGTGTTGATGCTGGTGGCCGCGGCATTGCTGCTGGCGCTCGCGCTGTCGGGCGCGTTGCAGCGGCGCTTCGGGCGGCAGGTGGTGAGCGACAGCTACGGTCGTCTTGCCATTGCCACGGTGCTGGCCACCGACGAACTCGCAGCACGCCCGCAGGATCCGGCCGCACGCGAGGTGCTCGGCTCGCTGCACCTGCTCGGCGTACAGCTGAGCAACGCCCAACCGCCCACGCCAAGCGTGCGCCGCCTCGCACCCGCACTGACTGCGGTGGCACGCACAATCGGCACCATGCTGGGCGACCCCACGCGGGTAGTGGCCACGCAGACGCCCGATTCGCAACTCTGGATCCGCAGCGCGCACGATCCGGCCCGCTGGATCGTGCTGCGGACGCCAAGCTACCGCCCTCGCCTGCTCGACTCGGCTCTGCTGCTCAGCGTGCTCGCCGGATTGATCGCACTGGCCGCCGCAGGCCTCGCCGCACGCCTGCTGACCCGCCCGCTCGAACGTCTCGCCGCGCAGGCATCGGCGCTGCTCGCTGGCGCACCCACCGATCCCGGCCTGGAGGGCAGCCCGCGCGAAGTGCGTCGTCTGGCCGACGCCATCGGCGACGCCGGCGAGCGCCTGCGCGGAGTCGCCCGCGAACGCGAGCTCATGCTCGCCGGCATCTCGCACGACCTGCGCACGCCGCTCGCGCGCCTCCGCCTGGCGCTCGAACTGGGCGACGCCGGCGACCCAGGCCGCCGCGCCGCCATGGTCGCCGACCTGGAAGAGCTCGACAGCGCGCTCGAGCAATGCCTGGCGTTCGTGCGCGAAGGGCGCGACGAAGCGCTCCAGTCCACCGACCTGTCCACTCTCGCAGGGCAGCTGCTGGCCCTGCGCTTGCGGCCGGACGACTGGCAGCTGGAAGGGCCGGGCGAACTTCTCGCGCCGGTTCGGCCGATCCTGCTGCGGCGCGCCTTGGGCAACCTGATGGACAACGCCGAACGCTACGGCGCACCGCCCTTCGCCGTGTCGCTCGCCCGCGAGGCCAGCGCCATCGAACTGCGCGTGACGGATCACGGAACCGGCGCCGCTCCCGAACTGTTGCCGCGGCTCGGCCAGCCGTTCCTGCGCGGCGACGCGGCACGCGGCGGCGGGGGCAGCGGCCTGGGCCTGTCCATCGCGGGCCGCGCCGCCCGCCTGCACGGCGGCGAGCTGCTCCTGGCCAACCGCCCCGGCGGCGGCTTCGTCGCCGCCGTGCGCCTGCCCATTCCACCCCGCTGAGCCACGCGCCACCAGGCCAGTCCGGTGCGGCGAGCCCTTTCCGCCTAGGAATCATTCCGGGGCCCGCCAAGCCCGACTGCGCGTACAATGCGGCCCAGCGGCACCGGCTCGCCGGCGCCTGCCAAGCAGGGGGAACCACCTATGAATCCTGGGACTGCGGAAGCGCCGCCCAGCTCGCTGCGCCTCATCGCGCAGCGTTTGCGCGACGGTCGGCTGGCCCGGCTGGTCGCGAGCTACGGCGAATACCACGTCTCGGTGCGCCGTGCCCTGCTGCTGGCCCTGACCCTCCTGTGGTGCCTTTACTGGCAGTACCTGGCCGGCCCCTCGCATTCCAAGGTCGTGCTGACTCGCGAGGCCCTGCTGCTGCGCCCGTGGGCGGAGCTGTTCTTCGCACTCAGCCTGGCGTGGATGGGCGCCGTGCGCCTGCGCGTGGTGCACACCACCGAGCTGGTCGACGGCATCGGCGCGGCGATGAACGTGCTTGGCATCGGCGTGCTGCTCGGCCTGGCTTGGAACCTTTGCATCTCGATGATCACGCTGCTGCCGCTGGCGACCATCATGGTCGGCACGCGTTTCGGCCGCCGCATGTTCTTCGTCTTCATGGCCGGCTCGGTGCTGGTACTGGGCATGGCGGCGCCGCCGCACTACTGGGTCGACCGGCCGGCGTTCGTGCCGTTCGCGCTGGTGCTGCTGGTCGGCCTGCCGCTGACGGTGTACCGGCTGCTCGGCACGATCTCGGCCATCTCGCAGTCGGCGCTGCACTCGCGCGATGCGCAGAGCCGCTTCATCGCCACCATGAGCCACGAGCTGCGCACGCCGCTCAACACCGTGGTACATGCTGCCTCGCTGATCGACACCGCCGCGCTGGAGGCCTCCGACCGCCAACTGATGCACGCGCTGCGCGCCAACGCCACCGCGCTTCTGCAGCGGGTCAACGACGTGCTCGACGTGGCGGCGATCGACGCCGGCCGTCTGCACTTCGCCCGCGAACCGTTCCTGGTCGCCAATGTGCTCGGCCAGGTGCGCGACGTGGTCGGTCCGCTCGCGCACCAGCGAGGCGTGCGCCTGCGCACCGTGCAGGGCCGCGGCCTGGACGACGCCATGCTGGGCGATTCCGGCCGCATCGCGCAGGTACTGATCAACCTGGGCACCAATGCCGTCAAGTTCACGCCGGCCGGCGGCGACGTCACCATCGAACTGCGCCTGGCTGACAACGGCCTGATCCAGCCACGCCTGCTCTGCACCGTCACCGACACCGGCAACGGCGTGCCGGACGAAATGAAGACGCGGATCTTCGACCCGTTCTACCAGACCAGCGACGGCCTGGTTCGCCGCCACGACGGCACCGGCCTGGGCCTGCACATCGTGCGCAGCATCTGCCAGCAACTGGGCGGGCGCGTGGCGGTCGGCGACAACCCCGGCGGCGGCAGCATCTTCACCGCGGCCATGCCGCTGGAGCGCGCCGCGCCCGAGCAGGCGGTCACCGAACCGCTCGACACCGTCAGCGCGCTCGACGCCCACCGCGCCCGCGTCCCGGCGATCACCTGCCTGGTGGTCGACGACAACCGTTCCAGCCGCGACACCCTGGGCCACCTGCTGCGCCGCGCCGGCCACCGCGTCATCTTTGCCGGCAGCGGCGAGGAAGGCCTGCAGGCGATGGAGGGCCCGCACCGCCCGCAACTGGTGCTGCTGGACATGCACATGCCCGACCTCTCCGGCCTGGACGTGCTCGCCCGCCACCGCCAGCGCCATCCCCACGACGGCATGGCCATCGTGGTGCTGAGCGCCGACTCCGATCCCGACGCGATCGAACAGGCCCTGGCCCAGGGCGCCAGCGCCTACCTCACCAAACCGGTCTCGATCGAACGTCTGCTGGGACTGCTGCGCCAGGTCGGCACCAGCGCGCCGAACGTCACGGCCAGCGCGCCATCGCCCGCCGCAGCGGTCGAGGCGCCGCTGGATCCGGGCACGCGCCCGGCCGAAAGCTCGCTCGCCCTGATTTGCCGCATCGCCACGCCCGAGCAACGCCGCACCTACCTGCAGAGCTGGCAGAGCGAGCTGCAGAATGACAACGAAGAGTTCCTCGTCGCCCTGCGTGCGCACGATCACGCCGCCACGTCCGCACGCCTGCATCGTTTGCAGAACGCATTCCTAGTGATGGGACGGAGCGAAGGTGTTCGCCTCTGCTCCCTGCTTCGTGAAACGATCCGCGCGAACGGCGGCGTCGAACCGGCATTGGGTGCGCTGCAGGCCGAGTTGCTCGCGACGGCCTCGATGCTGCGCGACCTGCTGGCGGAAACCCCGCCCGCCAGAAAGGTCGATAACCCCGCGAACCTGCGTCCGGCATCCCTTTAGCAGGCCCTTGCCGCGATCGGTTCAACCTGCCCGGGACGCGACCCTCCGTGCGATGAGGCGATCGGTCTTCACTCGGAAGGCACCCGGGTCCGGTGGTGTGTCACCGCCGCAAACTCTTCCGAAAAGCTCGCGTCGCGCCGAGCGCGGTTTGAGATTCAAGGGAAGGAGTGACAGCAGAAGATGGCGCGCCTGGAGGGATTCGAACCCCCGACCAATGGCTTCGGAAGCCACTACTCTATCCGGCTGAGCTACAGGCGCGTGGTGTTGCGGGGTGCGCGGGATCGGAGCTCGATCCTCGGCGGACGGGCAGTATAGCGGAGTTGGGTGGGGAGGTTCATGCCGTTCCTTCGCCCGTCGCAGCGGTACGGATCGACCTGGCAAGGATGGGTGGAGCGCGGAGTCGGGGTACCGCCTCACGCTCCGCCTGCCCCTCCCGAGGGGGAGAGGGGCTTTTGGTTTCGGCATGGAGGGGCCTTGGGCAAGCCTTGGCCCCTCACCCCAACCCTCTCCCCGAAGGGAAGAGGGAGCAGCATGCGCTTACAGCGGCTTGATCAGGTCGGACAGGGTGTCCGGCTTGCTGTCGTCGCGGACCAGGTGCGGGTACTTGAGGCCGTCGTGGTAATCGATGCGGACGGTCTTGTATTCGTCGAAGTTCTTTACCAGCAGTTCGACCGGCTGGCTCTTGTTCTTCGCCGCGGCAGTGACCGCGTCCTTGACGGCGTCGGCGGAGTACTCCTTGCCGTTGACCGCGACGATGGTCATCGCGGGCGAGAGGCCGGCCTTGAACGCGGGGCTGTCCCACAGCACGTCGCCGATGGAGCCGTCCTTGCCGAGCGACAGGCCCAGCGAGTAGGTCAGGTCGGCCGCGTGGCGGCGCGATTCCATCGCCTTGACCGCCTTGGACGGCTTGTCGGTGTAGACCAGTTTCCAGCCGTGCGAGGCGATGCCGCCGATCAGCGGACCGTGGCCGTCCAGGCGGGTGCGCAGGTAGCTCGTCCAGTCATACGGCGCGATGTCGTTGAGCGTCTTCACCACGTCTTCGAAGGTATAGGTATTGACGCTCCAGTCGCCGTTGTTCATGCCGAAGAAGGCGCGCGCGAAGTCGTCGATCTTCTTCTTGCCGCGGGTGAGCTCACGCAGCTTGCCGTCGACGTCCAGCCAGATCATGGCGCCGGCCGAGTAGTAGTCCTCGGACGCCTGGTAATTGCGGTAGGGCAGCGGGCGGCGCTGGGCGATGGTCGGGTCGTTGGTGGTGTCCTGCACGTTGCGCCAGCTGGCCAGGCCCGGGCGGCCCTGGTCGTAGGTGGCGGCGACGAGAGCGAACATGTCCAGCGTCTCGTCCTTGTTCCAGAGCCCCGCGCGGGCGGCGATGACGTTGCCCCAGAACTGGGTCTGGCCCTCGTACACCCACAGCAACGTGTCGCTCATCGGCACGTTGAAGTTGGGCGTGGTCAGATCCGCGCCGCGGCGGTATTTGCCGTCCCAGGAATGGTTGAACTCGTGCGAGAACAGGTCGCGCGCGTAGACGTTCTTGTCCCATTCGGTGAAGTAGTCGGCGCCCACGCCGTCTTCGCTGGAGCGGTGGTGCTCCAGGCCGTTGCCGCTCATCTTGTCGCTGAGCGAGACCAGGAAGTCGTAGTGGTCGTAGTGGTGGGCGCCGTAGAGCTTGTACATCTGCTGGACCAGCTCGCGGTGGGGCTTGATCTGCTCGGGCTTCATCTCGAGGTATTTCGGATCGTCGGCGACGAAGTTCATGAACACCGGCGTCTTGGCGCCCGGATCGAGATCGACGCGCTTGAAGTACTTGCCGGCGTAGATCGGCGAATCGACCAGCGCGTTGTAGGTCAGCGGCTTGTAGGTGACGGTGTCGCCACTGGTGGAGGCCACTTCCAGCGCGGTGCCGGCCTTCCAGCCCGCCGGGTAGGTGACGCTGCCCTGCGTGTTGATCTTGCGGATGTTGTACCCGGCCGGGTACAGGCTCATCGCATCCCACTGCAGGTTGAGCATTTCCGGCGTCATCACGACGCGGCCCTGGCGCGGGTCCTGCGGCGAGAGGAACTCGAAGTAGGCCTGCACCTCCGTGGCGCCCTGCGGCACGTCGACATGGAAGGCGTAGACGTTGAGCGGGTCGCGGGTCCACGGCAGCACCTTGCCGTTGGCCTTGATGACCAGGCCGGCGAACTTGTCGATCGGGCCGGTCGGCGAATGGTGGCCGGGGATCCACTGCGGGAACAGCAGGGTCAGCGGGCCGGCTTGTGCGGGGATCGTCTCGTTGACACGGAACACGCGGTGGGCGAGGTCGGTGGCGTCGACGGCGATCTTGAGGGTGCCGTTGAAGGGTGCGTCGCCGATCGCCGGCACGTCGGCGAAAGCGGGCGCGGCGACCAGCGCGAAGCCGGCGAGCAGCAGGGCGGATGCAAGGGGTTTGGTTTTCACGGAAGGGGCTCTCCGGTGGTGGCGCTCGAAGCTCGCCGTTCGTTCCGGGCGCGGCGCGGCAAGTGATCGCCGCGTGCCGCTCCTTCGGCTTCGGCCCTGCGGGCCTGCGCTCGGGACGAACGGTGAGGGTGGATGGGTTACTTGCGCGGGGTGGTGATCACGGTCAGCAGGTCCTTGCCGTCGGCGCGGACCAGGTGCGGGTATTTCAGGCCACCGTGGTAGTCCACCTTGACGGTGGTATAGACGTCCACGTTCTTGACCAGCAGTTCGACCGACGCCTTGCTGGTCTTCGCTGCCTTGACCGCGTCCTTCAGCGCGTCGGGCGAGTAGTCCTTGCCGTTGACCGCGACGATGTCCAGGCCCGGCACCAGGCCGGCCTTGAACGCAGGGCCGTCCCATTGCACGTCGTAGATGTTGCCGCTCTTGGACGCGGACAGGCCCAGCGAATAAGCCAGGTTGACATTGTGGCGCAGCGACTCGGCTGCCTTGGTTTCGGCGTTGGGCGCGTCGGTGTAGACCAGCTTCCAGCCGCCGCGCTCGATGCCGTGCTCGGGCAACTGGTCGCCGGTGTAGTCCAGGCGCGTGCGCAGGAAGGTTTTCCAGTCGTACGGCTGCACCTGGTTGAGGGTGTTCACCACGTCGTCGAAGGTGTAGGTCTTCGTCACGTAGCTGCCGTTGTCCATGCCGAAGAAGGCGCGGGCGAAATCGTCCAGCGAGTGCTTGCCGCGGGAGAGCTCGCGGATCTGCGTGTCGACGTCCAGCCACAGGAGCTGGCCTTCCGGGTAGAAGTCGGTGCCGCGGCGGTAGTTGCCCCAGCCGCCACCGCCGTAATAGGTCAGCGGCGCGGCGTCGGCGGTGTCCTGCAGCGAGCGCCAGGCGCGGCCGGTACGCGCGGACATGGCGGCGGCGATGTCGGCCATCGAGTCGCGGTACTGCTCGGCCGTCCACATGCCCGAACGGGTGGTCAGCACGCCGGCCCAGTAGTCGGTGAGGCCTTCGTAGACCCACAGCAGGTCGTCTTCCTCGACCGTGTTGAAGTCCGGCGCCCACAGCTTGGCCGGTCGGCGGAATTTGCCGCACCAGGAATGCACGTACTCGTGCGGCATCAGGCTGGCCATCAGCGCGTAGGACTTGTCGTCCGTCAGCATGTCCGCCGGCAGGCGGTCGTCGCTGGACTGG
Source organism: Frateuria sp. GZRe14 (assembly GCF_051900395.1). Lineage (NCBI taxonomy): Bacteria > Pseudomonadati > Pseudomonadota > Gammaproteobacteria > Lysobacterales > Rhodanobacteraceae > Frateuria > Frateuria sp. GZRe14. The sequence goes on from NZ_JBHZGJ010000002.1 coordinate 523,490, forward strand.
TGGTGCTCCAGGCCGAAGTGGCCGGTGTGGTCGGACAGCGTGAGCAGGAAGTCGTAGTGCTGGTAGTGGTGCGCGCCGAACAGCAGGCCCGCCTGGTCGACGAGCTCGCGATGCTGCTTGAGCTGTGCGTCGGTGAGCTTGACCTGGTCCGCCTCGTCGGCCACCACGTTCAAGTGCACGGGGACGTCGCCCTTGGGGTCAAGGTCCACGCGGTTGAAATGCTCGCCGGCGATCAGCGGCGAGTCGACGAAGTTGTTGAAGCTGACCGGCTTGAACGTGGTGCTCGCGCCGTTGCGCGCCTGCACGTCCATCGCGGTGGCGAACTGCCAGCCCATGGGCAGCGTCACGGTCGGCTGGATCTGGATCTGCCGCGTGTAGTAGCCCGCCGGATAGAAGGCGACTTGGTTGAACTCCACGTCGACCAGGTTCGGCGTGGACGAGGCGCTCGCGCCGAACATGCCGCCTTCGCCCGGGGAGAGGAACTGGAACTCGAGCTCAAGCGCGCTGGCGCCCTCGGGCACGGTCATGTGCAGCGAGTACATGTCGCGCAGGTCGCGGCGCCACGGTACGCGCTTGCCGTTGGCGGTGATGATCAAACCCGCGAGGTTGTCGATCGGGCCGGAGGGCGAATGCTCCCCGGGAATCCACTGCGGGTAGTACAGCGTGAACGCACCCGGCTTGGCCGGAATGGTTTCGTGCACGCGGAAGATCTTCTTCGGCGCGTCGGTGAGGTCCACCTTCAGCGTGAGCATGCCCGGATAGGGCACGTCCTGCGCCGGCGCGTGGCCCGCCTGCGCAGCCATCGAGAAGGCCGCACCCAGCGCGACCACCAGCAACTTCGATCGAACGTCTTTCACTTTCGCTTCCCCTGGCGAGCATCGGCGGCGCGCACGCCGCGCCGTCACCTGCCAGGCCGGGGTAGAGACACCGCCCGATAGCCGACATGACAGTCATCCGATGGTAGGACGAAGGTCACGCCCCTCCCCCTGCCAGAGGTCACGCCGGACGGGTCCACTGTCGCGTGCAGCGGCAGGCCAGACATTCCGCAGGGGGTTGGCCCACCATCGCCGCCTGGCAGCGGGGTGGGCCGAAGCCCATCCTGCGGCCGCACCGTCGCGACGACTCCGCTACCGCTCCTGCCGCTCCAGGTTGCTGTGCCGCGCGCCGTAAAAGAGGTAGATCGCCAGGCCAAGGACCATCCACGCCACGAAGCGCCAGATGGTGATGGCCGGCAGGCCACCGAGGAAGTGCAGGCGGCCGTCGGTGATCCAGGGCCAGCCGACGATCAGGAAGAGCGAGAACAACATGCCGGCCGGCGCGATCAGCCACAGCGCCGGCGTGCGGAAGCTGCGCTCGAGGTAAGGTTTGCGCACGCGCAGGATGAGCACCGACGCGCAGATCACGATGAATGCCGAAAGCGTGCCGATGTTGACCAGCTCGGCCACTTCGCCGATCGGCAGGAAACCGGCGACCAGCGCGGTGAACACGCCCAGGATCATGGTCGGGCGCGCGGGCGTGCCATATTTGGGGTGGATTTGCGAAAACCACTTCGGCAGCAGTCCGTCACGCGACAGGGCGAACCAGATGCGCGCGGCACCGAGCATGAAGGCGAACATGACGCTGGTGATGCCGGCGATCGCCGCCACCGAAATGATGCCGCGCACCCAGTCCAGCCCCAATGCCTTGAACGCCGCATCCACTGGCGCCGGCGAGTTGAGCTGCGCGTACGGCACCATGCCGGTGAGGACCAGCGAAACCGCCAGATACAGCGCCATCGACACGGCCAGCGACAGCAGCACGGCGCGCGGCAGGTCGCGCTGCGGGTTCTTCGCCTCCTCGGCCGCGGTGGTCAGGGTGTCGTAGCCGAACACCGCGAAGAACACCACGCTGGACGCGGCCAGTACGCCGCCCCAGCCGAAATGGCTGCCAGCCGCGTCAGTGACCACCGGCGGGATGAACGGGTGCCAGTTGGCGGTATCGACGAAAAACGCGCCGACTCCGATCACCAGCGCCACGCCGAGCACCTTGATCACCACCACCGCCGTATTGAAGCGTGCGCCCCATTCGGTCTTGACCGTGAGCATCACCGCGATCAGCAGCGAGATGGCCGCGGCGATCACGTTGAACACGCGGCCGTTGCCCGGATGCAGCGGGTCGTAGGCGCCCTGCGCCCACACCGGCAGCTGTACGTGGAAGACCTGCTCGATCAGCGCCTGCACGTAACCGGACCAGCCGATCGCCACCACGCCCACGATCAGCGCGTACTCGATCAGCAGGTCCCAGCCGATGATCCAGGCGAACAGTTCGCCCAGCACCGCGTAGCCGTAGGTGTAGGCGCTGCCGGTGACCGGGATCATGCCGGAGAACTCAGCGTACGCGAGCGCCGCGCAGCAGCTGCCCAGGCCCGCGACGATGAAGGAAAGGATCACCGCCGGGCCGGCGTTGACCGCGGCTTGCTGGCCCGCCAGCACGAACACGCCCACGCCGATGATGGCGCCAATGCCGATCGCGGTGAGCTGCCAAAGCCCTAGTACGCGACGGAAATCCTTCGAGCCGCCTGCTTCGGACTGCAGCTGTTCGACTGACTTGTGACGCACCAGCTTGGCAAGAAAACCCATCGGATATCCCCTTGAAAACAAGCGGGCATCATAGCTTGGGGGTTGCACGTGGCCGCAAGCCGTGTTCGGCTGTTGGCATCCATCGTTCCGTCTGGAACATCTCTGCCGGGAGATGGCGGTGTGCGGGCATCAGCTACAGCGATGCTTGATCACCTCACGCGCGCCTTCGGGCGCGACCGCCTGCCGCCCTCCGCGATGGCCTTCCTGCCCACGCGGTCGCGGGGCGCTCCCGCAACGGATCGGTCAGGTCTGGGGTCAGTGGATTCCCACCGAGGGGCCTTTCGCGGCCGACGCCGGGTGCGTTCCCGCGACGGACGGTGTACGCGCCGGAATGAGCCACGGCAATGCCAGGGCGGCCAGGCCGAAGATCCCCATCATCGCCATCGCGAACCGCGGATCCAACTGCGCGACGCCGAACCAGCGACCGGTCGCCCAGGGCAACAGTGCCGTGGCCAGCACGCGCACCGCTTCGATCCAGCGCGCGGCGCGTCGGCCTTCCATCAGTGCGCCCAGCACGGTGAGGCTGCCGACAAGATAGGCCGCGTAGGCCAGCAGCGTCGACAGGCTCGCGCGAGCGCTGAGGTCAAGGAAGTGCGTGGCCATGCCCAGCAGCAACGCGAACTGCAAAAGGCAGTAGAGGGTCAGCGCGCGCGGCATCGGCGGATCGAAGCGCTCGCGCCGGATGTCGAACGCGGGCCTGGGGAAACGCGCAACCACGTCCGCCGGGCGCCAGCCTGGCGGCTTGAGCCAGACCAGCGCCTTGTCGCGCCAGCGTCGCGCATGCCACATGTCCTTCGCCGCCGCCCAGTACACCTCGGCGTTCGCCCACAGCGGATTGAAGCTGCGTAGCGGGGCGCGGGTGCCGTACACCGGCGGGTCCGCATCGTCTTCTTCGACGAAGGTGCCGAACAGCCGGTCCCAGACGATCAGGATGCCGCCGTAGTTGCGGTCCAGGTAGCGATCATTGACTGCGTGGTGCGCACGGTGATTGGAGGGCGAGCAGAACACGCGGTCGAACCAGCCCAGCCGGCCGACCTGTTCGGTGTGCACCCAGAACTGGTAGAGCAGGTCGATCAGCGCGACCACCACGAACACTTCGGTCGGAATGCCGGCCAGCGCCATCGGTAGATAGAACAGCCAGCCCAGCAGCACGCCGCTGCCGGTCTGGCGCAACGCGGTGGAGAGGTTGTAGTGCTCGCTCTGGTGGTGCACCACATGGGCAGCCCAGAGGACGTTCACCTCGTGGCCGGCGCGATGCAGCCAGTAGTAAAGGAAGTCGTAGGCAAGCAGCGCGACCAGCCACACGGCGATGTTGCCGGCGGGCAGGTCAATCGGGGCGACGTGCACGGCGACCCACGCGTAGATGCCGATCGAGAGCAGCTTGCCGAACACGCCCACGACCTGGGAGATCACGCCCAGGCCGATGCTGCTGATCGCGTCGCCGGTGCGGTAGGCCGCACGGCCACGCCAGCGAGCCACCAGCAGTTCCAGGCCGATCAGTGCGAAGAAGATCGGCGTGGCCCAGGTGATGATCAATTCCTGCACGTGCATGGCGCTTGCGGCGAACGCCGTCCCCGAGTGGCGGTCCAGGCATTCATCCTACCGCGCGGCAAGGGGGTCCGGTGACGAAGCGCGACCGGTTGCGCGCACAAAAAAAGGGCCGCAGGTAAACCTGCGGCCCCGGTGCTGCAACGGACTGCGGACAGCCCGGATGTTACTTACGACCTCAGAAGTCGTACGACACGCCGAAGCGGACGTAACGCGGGGTCTGCGAGCTGTACGGACGCTTGTAGCTGGCGCTCGTCGAGATCGGGTAGACCTGCGTGGTCTTCTGGCTGTCGAACACGTTGTAGACCATCACGTTGAAGGCCAGGTGCTTGTCCGCCCACTCCGGACGGTACTCGGCGCTCAGGCTCAGGTTGTAGGTCCACGGGTTGCGGCTGTCGCCCGGCGAAGACGGAACGCCGTCGCAGAAGTGGTAGTACGGACCGTAGCCCAGGCCCGGATTGGTCTGGTCGGCGCCGTAGTAACCCAGGCAGGTACGCGGCATGCCCGACAGGATCGCCAGGTTGCCCGACACCATCACCTCAGGCGTCAGCTGGTAGGAGCCGTACGCCTTGATCTGGTGGCGACGGTCGTTGGCCAGGGCGCCGTTGGCGTAGTCCATGGTCGCGGCGTAATCCCAGTCCACCGTGGCCGACACGTCGGTCTGGCCGATGTCGGTACGGACCTGGCCTTCGGCGTTGCCGTAGCTGCGCGAGAACAGGTAGTCGACCTTGCCGTACCACTTGCCGTCGAACGGATGCTCCAGGTACAGGTTCAGGCCGTAGTACTTGCGCTTCATCGTGGTGTTGAAGGCGAAGTCGCCACGCCAGGTCATCGGCACCTCGTAGTAGCCGCCACCGAGCTTCGGCACCAGGAAGTTCGAGGTCGAACCCGGGTTGATCAGGAAGCTGGCCGGGATCTGGCTGGCGTCGTAGGTCGCCGGGTCGATGCCCATCGCGTTCATCTTGGCGATGATCGAGACGTTGTCGCCGATGTCGTCGATCGCGTTGCGCAGGTTGCGGAAGGTGCCCTTGGCGCCCCACACCCACGAATCGCCCAGCTTCTTGTCGAAGCCCAGGATGTACTCGTCCTGGTACTCGGACTTGAGGTTGGTCGACGCGGCGGTCTTGGGATCGCGCGGGAAACCGTACTCGCCGTTGTTGGACAGCGGCTCGCCGGCGCCACGGCTGGTGTCGATCGGGGTCAGGCCGGTCGGGACGCCGTTGGCGTCGATGCCGGTGTAGGTGTAGTACACGCGGGTGTACAGCGAGGTACCAGCCGAACGCAGCGCGACGGAAGTCGGCAGCGCCAGGTAGTAACGACCGGCGTTACCGTAGACCTTGAAGCTGGAGTCGCCGTTGACGTCCCAGCTGAAGCCCACGCGCGGCGCCCACTGCGGCTTGGTCAGGCGCAGGAACGCGTCGCCGCCGCCACCGTAGTTGGTGAACTGGTCGTTGCGCAGGCCGATCTTGACCATCCAGCGGTCGTTGACCTGCCAGGTGTCCTCGATGTACTGCGCCTTCTGGTCCACGCGGACCGAGGCGTTGTCGTGGTAGCGGTACTGGGCGACGTAGAAGCCGCTCTCACCACCCGGCTGCGAGCCGGTGTTGGCGACCCACGGCGAGTTGCGCCAGTCGGCACCCGGCTGCGCGGTGCCCGGACCACCGATGATGTAGGTGTCCGCGTCGCCGTCCATGGTGTTGTATTCCCAGGCATAGCCCAGGCCGGCGTCGGGGAACTTGGTGCCCGCGTCGATGTTGGCCTGCTTCTGGTTGTCGATACCGGCGGTGATCGTGTGATCGCCGAGGTGGTAGCTGACGTCCAGGCGCAGGTTGGTGGTGGTCGAGCGGTGACCCGGCAGGTTGATCGTCGACACCGTCTGGTTGTTGGTGATCGGGTTGCCGCCGTTGATCGCCGGGTTCTGGTCCTGCGCACCGAAGATGTACGGGTTGGTCGGATCGTAATCCGGCGTGTTGCTGTACCAGGTGCCCTTCATCTTGCCGTACATCGCCGACACGGTCAGGTCGTCGGTGATGTAGCTGGTGAACTTGGCGGAGTACATGTCCGCGCCGTTCTTGGTGTGGGTGTCGTTGCTGTTGAAGTCGCCTTCGGTCAGCGTGTCGTAATCGAAGCTGTTGAAACGGCCTTCATACGAGGACTTGCTCGACGCGCCGGTGACTTCGAGGATGTTGCTGTCGTTGATGTTCCAGTCCAGCTTGCCGTACCACTTCGGGTTGTCGTAGCGGTAGTGGTCGGTGAACGGGGCAACGTTCGAACCGGTGGACTTGCCCTGCTCGCGCTCCGCCTCGACGGCGGCGAACATGAACAGCTTGTCCTTGATCAGCGGGCCGCCGACGTAACCGTCGACCGTGGTCACCCAGGTCTTGTTGTCCTGGCGGTACTGGCGCAGGGCACCGTCGGTGCCGTCGGCGTTGACGTAGTGCCAGTTCTTCGGGTCGCCCTTGAGCTGGCTCGGGGTCCACTGGACCTGGCCGCCGAAGTGCCATTCGTTGGTGCCGCGCTTGCCGACCTGGCTGATCACGCCGCCGTCGGAACGACCGTAGGCCGCACCGTAGCCGCCGCTCAGGATTTCCTGCTGGTCGATCGCGCCATACGGCAGGCTGATGCCGCCGAAGCCGCTGAGCGGATCAGTCGTGTTGAAGCCGTTGATGTAGTAGGCGTTCTCGGTGACCGAGGAACCGCCGAAGGAGACCACCTGGCCGCCCAGCGGGCCCTGGAACAGCGAGCTGCCCTGCACCACGCCCGGGGCCAGCAGCGCAATCGCTTCGGCGCTGCGCGCCAGCGGCAGCTTGGCCAGCTGCTCGGCGGTGATGACGGTGCGCGAGTCCACGCCGGTCACGTCGATCGTCGGCAGCGCGTTGGCGCTGACGGTGATGGCGGACAGGTTCTGGGCATCAGCCGCGCCCGCCGCAGCGAACGAGACCTGCGTACCGGCACCCACGCGCAGGGTGACGTCCTTGCGGGAATCGACGTTCTGGCCGTTCTGGCGCAGGGTGACGGTGTAGTCGCCCAGCGGCAGCTGGTTGGCGACGAAGTGACCGGAAGCGTCGACCGCGACTTCACGCGAGAAACCGGTGCTGTTCTGGATCAGGACGGTCTCGCCCTGGGCGGCCGGTGCATCACCGAAGATGCTGCCGGTGGTCGCCTGTGCAAAGGCAACGCCGGCGAAGCCCACGCTCAGGGCGACGGCGAGGGCCGTCCGGCGGATGGCCGGGCGATTGGCAACTTGCAAGCTCATGCAAAACTCCCCAAAACCTGTTTTGGAATAGAAGGACTGAGGCCATCGTTATGCCTCGTGGCAACGAGCACGATCGTCCATCCGCGTCCGAAAACGGTTCACAAGGAGTGCCTGAGGGAAGCCAGCAACCGCATAGGGGGATCGGTGCTGGCGAGACAGGCTTTGTGGGGAAGCGGGGCTCGTTTGACTGAACCTTAAGGTGCCCACAGCAAAAATTCAACATTTGTTGTAAAGGCGTTATTAACGCACCGCGGACCGACCCAGTGCGGGGTCATCGGTAAAGAACGCATCGACCCCGGCCTCCAGATGCGCGCGGATCTCCTCGATCGACCCCGCGGCATTGCGCGCACCCGGGTCTTCGCCGCGCCACAGCGTGCGCGGCAGGAACACGTTTTCCGGACGGAAGGTCCACGCGTGCACTTGGAGTCCCGCTGCATGGGCATCGTGCACCAGTGACGTCGGCGCACCGAGGCGGCCGTCGTCGTCCAGCGGCAGGATGGCGCGCGCGTTCGGGCCGATCGCATCGGCCCAGGTCGCTACCTCGCGCAGGCCGTCGGGCGTGAGCAGGTCGGCGTAGCGCAGGTGGCCACCTGCGACCGCGACATCCCACGGTTGCGTCTGCGGCTCGTCGATGAGCTGCAGCAGGCGCACGTTGGGCAAGTCGCCCAGGCAGCGGCGCAACGCGCGCAGGTTGGTGAGCTCGAAGGACTGGATCACCACCGGCACGCTGCGCGTGCAGGCATGCGCCCCGAGCGTGTCGAGCAGACGCTGCTCCATCGGCAGGCCCCGGCGCTGGAACCAGGTGCCGTGCTTGATCTCCGGGATCAGTCCGACCACCCGCCCCTGCCGCGCACCCTCGATCGCCAGCAGTTCGATGATTTCCTCCAGCGTGGCGATCGGGTATTGCCCGTCGTGGGCGGTGCCGCGCAGGTCGGGCAGACGCTCGCGGGTGCGCAAGGTCTTGAGTTCGGCCAGGGTGAAGTCTTCGGTAAACCAGCCCTCGACCGCGACGCCGTCGACGACCTTGCGCGTGCGTCTGGCGGCGAAGCGCGGGTGCGCGGCCACGTCGGTGGTCGCGCCGATCTCGTTCTCGTGACGGGCCACCAGCACGCCGTCGCGCGTCATCACCAGGTCCGGCTCGATCAGATCGGCGCCGTCGGCGATGGCGCGCGCGTAGGCGGCCAGGGTGTGCTCGGGCAGATGCGCGCTGGCGCCGCGGTGCGCGATGACCAGGGGGCGCGGAATGAGGGGACGTTCGCTCATGGCATGCGACCGCGGGATGGGTTTCAGTCCCCCGGCTCCAATGCGCCAGATGGGTTCGAGACCACCCTACGCGATCGCTCACAGTTTGAGGTAGAGCCGGCGCCGGTCCATCGCCCACGCGATCGCCCACCACAACGCCACGAAGGCGATCGCCCAGGTGAGCGACGCGATCCACGGACCGGCCAGCGGCGCGATCCAGCCGGCGAACAGATGCCGGTACAGCGGCTCCTGCCAGCCCAGCGCGGGTAGCGCGATCTGCAGCAGTTCGGAGCCGGCATAGGCGGCGATCGCATTCATGCCGAAGCGGCGGCCCAGCGCGGGCCAGCCACGCAGGTCGACCAGCCAATGGCACGCCAGCAGCGCCAGCATGGCCCAGCCGCCGGTCCACAACACGAACGAGGGCGTCCACAGGTTCTTGTTGAGCGGCATCCACGACGACCAGCCCGCACCGAACGCCAGCGCCACGAGGCCCGCCGCGAGCAGCCGCCCCGGTTGCCGCGCGCGCAGCCACGCGCCCGCGCACAGGCCAAGCAGGCTGCTGGCGATCGCCGGCAGCGTGGCGGGCAGGCCTTCCGGATCGTGCACCTGCCCGGTGGCGGGGTTGTGATCCCACACGTACTGCCCGAAGACCGCGCCATCGATGCGGTCGACGATGTTGTTCCATTCGTCCAGCGTGCCACCCGCCAGCAGCAGCACGGTGTAGCCGGCCAGCAGCGTCGCGATGGCAAGCCACCAGGCGCGTCGCGGCGTGTAGATGGCGAACGCGGCGACCACCGCGAAGCACACGCCGATCCGCTGCAGCACGCCCGGCCAGCGCATCTCGCGCCCCGGCAGCCACCACGCCGCCAGCGCGTTGATCGCCAGCCCCAGCGCGAGGATGCGCAGCGCCCGCCACAGCGCCGCATTGAGCAGCCGGTCGGACGCCACGCCCTGCTCCAGCCGCGGAAGAATCGCCAGCGCCACGGACACGCCCATCACGAACAGGAAGAACGGGAACACCAGATCGGTCGGCGTGCAGCCGTGCCACGCGGCGTGCTCCAGCGGCCAGTAGACGTGCCCCCAGTCGCCCGGATCGTTGACCAGCAGCATCGCCGCCACGGTGCAGCCGCGCAGGGCATCCACCGAGGCCAGGCGGCGGGCAACATGCTGCCCCGTCGAGGGCGCCGGCTGGTCCATCGTCATCGCCCTCGCGTGCGCCGTCAGCGCGGGGCGTCCAGCGATAGCCGTCCAAACGCGTACAACGGCCCGTCGCCGGGCGCGGTGAAGGCCATGCACAGGTCGTGCGCTCCCCGCTGACGCTCGAAGTGCGCGTCGAGCGCGAAGCGGCGCGGCGCGGCGGTCGGGTCGGGCAGCGGCAGGGTCGCCAGGATGTCGCCCTCGCAGCTGTCGCGACGGATCACCAGCTCACCGAACGCGGTAGTCCTGGGTCGCTGCACTACCAGCTTGGCTTCATGCGCGAGCGCATAGTTGTTGGGCAGCCGGGCCAGTTCCACGTGCAGCGCCTGCGCGCCATCCAGCGGCGCGGCGGGCCACACCTGGCATGCGTTGAACAGATTGATCGTGTAGACCGGCCGTCGCGACGTGGCATCGGGCAACGGCTGCACACGCAGGCGGAACGGATTGCCCGGGCAGTTGACCAGCGTGTTGCCGTCGCGCGCATACAGGTCCGCCGCGTCGAAGCGGCGCACGCGCCGTGCCAGGATGCTGCCATCCGGCGCAAACGTGGTGGCGCGCACGGTCAGCGGCAGCGTGACCGCCAGCGGCTTTGCGTAAGCCGGTGAATCCGGATTGGGCGCGCTGCCGTCCAGCGTGTAGCGCATGGTGCCGAAGCCGGACTGGTTGGCCAGCGTGAGCGTCGTCCTGCCATGGGCGCGCGCGGCCGCTTCGTCGATCGCCATGGAAGGCGCGAAGGCGCTGTCGGCCCAGGTGATACCCGCGCGGCGGTAGCGCTCGAGCTGTGCTGGCAGGCGCGCGAGGAAGCCCTCCCAGTCGTGGCGCGCCGGCGGCGTCCACAGCACTTCGGATAGCGCATCCAGCCGCGGGAACACCATGTACTGGACATGCCGCATGTCCGGCATGTGCTCGGTCCAGACATTGGCCTGCGCGCCCAGTATGTGCCGCGCCTGCGCCGCATCGAGCGCGGCCGGCACCGGTTCGAACGCGTAGATGTCAGCCAGGCTCTTGGGCGGGATGCGTCCGGTGGCCTCGTCGTCGCTGCTGCTCTGGAGCTGGTCGAAGTAGAGGTCCGGCGAGGGCGAGAGCACGACGTCGTGCCCGAGCTTCGCCGCATCGACCGCGCCTTCGGTGCCGCGCCAGGACATCACCATCGCGTCGCCCGGCACACCGCCCTGCAGGATCTCGTCCCAGCCGATCATGCGGCGCCCGTGCCGCTTCAGGTAGTCGCCCAGGCGGGCCATCATCCAGCTCTGCAGCTCGTCCTCGGTCTTAAGGCCCAGCGCCTTCATGCGCGCCTGCACCGCGGGCGAGGCCTGCCACTGGTCCTTCACCGCCTCGTCGCCGCCCAAGTGGATCCAGCGCGAGGGAAACAGCGTCATCACTTCGTCGAGCACGCTCTCCAGGAAATGGAGCGTGGGCTCGTCGACGTTGTACAGCGTGGTGTTGACGCCCCAATCCGGCGACACCGCGATGCGCTTGCCGGTTACGCCGAACTGCGGATAGGAGGCGACCGCCGCGGTGGCGTGCCCGGGCAGGTCCAGCTCCGGCACGATGGTGATGCCGCGCGCGGCGGCGTAGGCGACCAGCGCGCGGATGGTCTCCTGGGTGTAGTAACCGCCGTAGCGCGCCGGCTCACCGTCCTCGCCCGCGGCCGGCGGCGTGCGCCACGCGCCGACGCGCGTGAGCTCGGGCCAGCGCTTGATCTCGATGCGCCAGCCCTGGTCGTCGGTCAGGTGCCAATGCAGCACGTCCAGTTTGTGCAGCGCCATCTGGTCAATCAGTGCGCGGATCTCGTCCGGGGTCTGCATGTGCCGGACCGAGTCGAGCATCAGTCCGCGCCAGGCGAAGCGCGGCGCGTCGGCGATGTGCAGCGCGGGGACTGCGTCCTGCCCGGCCTCGTCCAGCAACTGGTAAAGGGTGACCGTGCCATGCAGCAGTCCCGCATCGTCCGCGCCGACGATGCGGATGCCATCGACACCGACGTCGAGCGTGTAACCGCCGGCGGCCAGACCGGCATGCACATCGCGCACCAGCGCGATGGCGCCCGCGATGGGCGCGCCTTCGGCCAGGGCAAGGCGGGGCCCGTGCGTGCGGGCCAATTGGGACATCAGGAATTGGGCCGCATGGCGCGCACCGTCGTCATGGGCGGGGATGCGCAACGGCGTGGCCGGTGCCAGCCTGTATTGGCCGTTGGCCAGGCGCAGCTGCGCGGGTCGCGGGATCAGCGAGGGTTCGACCGCTGCCGCGGAAGCGGAGGAGGCGGCCAGGCCCAGGAGCAGGCCGAGTAGCAAGCGGTGCATGCGTGGGCTCCATGGCAAAAAGCGGACCCGGCAAGCCGCCGGGCCCGGGCGGGGAGTTTGCCAAACTCCAAATGATCAGGACGCGGGCGGAACGCTCGTCGCGCTCCGCCCGCGCCCACCTTCTCCCGAGGGAGAGGGTTTCCGGCGCGTCAGAACTTGAAGCGCAGGTTGAGGTAGTACTGCCGGCCGTTGACGTAGAACGCGTACGGCTGCTTCCCGTAGGCGGCGTTCTGCGTGTAGTACTTGAGCTTGGGATTGTTGAGGTTCATCGCGTCCAGCGACAGCGACATCCAATCGGTCAGCTGCACGCCGACCGACGCGGCCAGGTTGCCGATGCCCTGCTGGAAGTAGGTGTCGGTGCGACTCACGCCGGCGTAGAACTCCGAGCGGTAGGTGTAGCTCACGCGCGCGTTGAAGCGCTGGTTCTCGAAGTAACCCGACACGTTGTAGGTATTCTTCGAGGTGCCCTGCAGCGGCACGTCGCCGGTGGCGTGGGCGTCGGCGTAGGTGTAGTTGGCCTGCACGCCGAAGTTGTCGCCGATCGGCTGGATGTAGTTGAGCTCGACGCCGCGCACCTTGCCGTCGACGTTGTGCGGCACGCTGATCAGGTAGTCGTTGAAGACGTCCTGGCCGGCCGCCTCGCTGGCCTGCATGTCCTTGAAGGTGCGCACCTCGTTGCCGAAGTTGACGTAGTCCTTCAGGTTCATCGCGTACACGCCGGCCGACACCAGGCCACGCGGCGAGAAGTACCACTCCAGCGCGGCATCGAAGTTGCTCGATACCAGCGGCTTGAGCTTGGGATTGCCGCCGCTGCCGGTGTGGGTCAGATCGTCGGCGGAAACGTAGCCGGCCAGCGCGGAATAGTCCGGCCGGGTCATCGTCTGCGAGGCGGCGAAGCGCAGCAGCACGTCGTCGGTGAGGGCGAACTTGAGGTTCGCGCTGGGCAGGAACTTGTCGTAGCTGGTCTGGTAGGTGTTCCAGTAGTAGTCGCCGAAGGCCGAGCCGGTGATCGGGCCGGTGACCGTAGTGGCCTCGGCGTCCGGCGCCGTGCTGGTGTAGCCGATGTTTTCCTTGGTCTTGATGTAGCGCACGCCGACGTTGCCGCTGGCGATGCCCGACTGGAAGTTCAGCTGAAGGTAGGCGGCCGAGTCCTTCTCCTCCACCTTGTAGACATCGTTGAAGTAGAAGCGCGAGACCGGATCGCGGTTGGCGAAGGCGTCATCGATGGCCGCCAGCTGGCCGGGCGTCCAGTACCAGATCGGGCCGGGGAAACTGCCACCCAGCGAGCTGCCGAAGTCGCCCGGGTAGTGCTGCACGTTGGTCGGATAGGCGGCCGGGTCGGTCCAGTTGGTGGCGAAGTCCGGGCCCTGGGCGATCTCGCTCGGGTTCTGCCGCGTGTGCTTGGCGTAGCGCGCGCCGAACTGCAACGAGCTGATGGCGCCGTCGTCGAAGGCCAGTTCGCCGTCGAACTGCGCCCAGTCCTCCTTGTCCTTCACCTTGATGCCCTGGCCGCCGAAGATCCAGCCCATGTCGGGGCGGATGCCCGAGGTCGAGCTGTTGTCGCCGCCGAGCGTCCAGTTGATCGGCTTGTCCAGGCCGCGCATGTCCCAGCTGGCGCCCGCGCCGGCCGCGGTGCCCAGTTCCATCACGTCCTGGGTCGGGCTGGAACCGGTGCCGCGGGTGGTGCCGACCTGGCCTTTGAGCGTGAGGTGGTCGGTGACGCGCCAGTCGGCGTCGAGGGTCAGGTACTTCGACTCGGACTGCGCGCCCGGGCGCGAGATCTGGTCGTACACGCCGTAGGCGCCGGTGCCGCCGCTGATCGAGCCGCTGGTGACCACGTTGTTGTCGATCGAACCCGGGGTCAGCACGCCACCGTTGGCCAGCGCGCTGCTGGCCCACATCATGTAGTTGCGGTTGAAGTTGTCGGCCTTGAGCTTGGAGTAGAAGCCGTTGAGGTCGAGCGTGAGGTTGTCGGTCGGCTTGAACTCGATGTCGATCACGCCGCCCTTGCGCTCGCGCTGCTGGGTGAACAGCACCGCACCGATCTCGTTGGGGTAGTAGACGGTGTTGCCGCCGATGGTGGTGGGCAGGTAGCCGCCGACCACTTCCTGGCCGTTGCGCTGCAGGCTGCGCTTCTCGTAGAAGGCCTGCACCATCACGCCGGCGGTGCCGCCGTCGTTCTTCCAGTTGAACAGGCCGCTGAACTGGGGCTTGGTATCGCCCGGCAGGTCCGAATACACGCCGCCGATCGACGCCTCGGCCGTCATCGGCTTGGCGAATTCCAGCGGCTTGCGCGTGATGATGTCGACCGAGCCGGCGCTGCCGCCCTCGACCAGGTGCGCCTCGGAACTCTTGTAGACCACCACCTGGTTGACGATTTCCGAGGGCAGCAGGCTGTAGCTGACGCTGCGGCCGACGGTCTGCACCTGGCTCAGCACGAACCAGTCGCCGGTGCCGATCGAGTGGCCGTTGACCAGGGTCTGGGTCAGGCTGGGCGCGGTGCCGCGCAGGCTCACGCGGTCGCTCTCGTCGAAGCCGCCTTCGCTGGCGCTGGAGGAGCTGATGTTCACGCCGGGCAGGCGCTGCAGAGTGTCGGCAACGTTCTTCGCCGGCAGCTTGCCGATGTCTTCGGCGGTCACGACCTCGACGTGCGAGTCGAACGCCTTCTTGGTTTCCAGCGATTCGGTTTCGGCGTTGCGGATGCCGGTGACCGTGACGGTGCCCAGCTGCTTGACCTTGTCGCGGTCGGTGCGCGGGGTTGTGGCGTTGTCGCCGGTCTGCGTGGCGTCCTGGGCGTGCAGCGCGCCGGCCAGGCAAAGGCTGGCGACGATGCTTGCGGCTAACAGCGTTTTGCGGTGTGACATGGTGCTCCCCTCCAGTCGGATCAGCAGCACGCGCGTCGCGGTGATGCTGGTTGGTTGCAAGGGCTTGCGCCCGTTTGTTATGCGGTCTCGAAGCTCATCCCGGTTCGACGTGGCCGGCCAGGGCCAGGCCGGCCGCGCCGATCACGCCGTGCTGGCCGTGCTCCATCAGTCGTACGGGAACCTGTTGCAGGTACGGGCGCATCACGCCCTTGTTGAAGAAACGCTCGCGGAAGCGGCTGGCCAGCAGCAGCTGGCGGATCTGCGGCAGGATGCCGCCGGCGAGGAACACCCCGCCGCGCGCGCCGTAGAGCAGCACCAGGTCGCCGACGAAGCTGCCGAGCAGGCCGCAGAACACCTCCATCGCCTCGACCGCCACGGCGTCGCTCCGCATCAGCGCCGCGTGGGTGATCGCGGCGGGTTCGGCCAGCACGGCGGGCGTGCCGCGCAGCGTGCCGATCGCGCGGTAGAGGTTGCGCAGGCCGGGGCCGGACAACGCGTGCTCGAAGGCGACGTGCGCGCGCTCGCGCGCAAGCAGGCGCAGGATCTCGATCTCGCGCTCGTTGCCGGGCGCCAGCGCGATCTGTCCCGCTTCGGTGGCGAGCACGGTCGCGTGCGGCTGGCCCGGCAACAGCACCGCCGAGCCGAGGCCGGTGCCCGGGCCCATCACCAGCACCGGCCCGCGCTGCGGCGGCGCGATGGTCTCGATCACCGGCAGCGTGTCGGCGTCGGTGAGGAACTGGGTCGCCCAGGCAACCGCCTCGAAATCGTTGATGACCGCCAGGTGGTCCAGCGCCAGGGTTTCGCGGATGTCGCGGATCGACACCGGCCAGGCGAGGTTGTCGTTGACGATCGCGTCGTCCAGCACGTAGCCGGCGCTGGCCACCACGCACTGGTCGATCGGCGCCGGCGCATCGAGGTAGGTGACGAAGTGCTGCAGCACGGCGGTGAGGCTGGGCCACTCGGCGCAGGCGTAGCGCTGGTAGCGCAGCACGGTGACCGGGCTGGCGCCGTTGGGCTGGCGACTGAGCAGGCCCACGCGCGCATGCGTGCCGCCGACGTCGGCCGCCAGCAGAAGGGACTCCTGCCTCAGGCGCTGCGGACTCCTCGAGTTGGCGACCTCGGCCACGACTCCTCCCTTTGCACTTTGGCCCGGCGTCGCTGGACGTCGGCGGGGGCGGAGTCTGGACAGCGATGACAACGTTGTCAACGCGTATTGGCGGCATTTTCGGAAGGTGGGTTTACGCGCCGCAACATGGATCGACGAACTAATGGCCGCGACATATGAAAACCTCGCGTCAAAGCCGCGGCGCAGCTCACTTTGGCCGCTTTGCTCCGGCTTGCACCGCGATGGCGCAGTGCGTCAGCGAAACGGCGGATAGGTCATTGGTTGGTGCCATAAATGGGCGCGCTGGAAAGGCTCGCGACAGACATAAATTGACAACGATGGCCAGCGAGGCCATAAAGCCGGCCGGGGGAGCGCCCGCTGACGGCGCTCGCATCGCCATGCGTTTGCCTGACGGGAGCCGTCCATGTCGTCCACCACGCTCGCGACCGATCAACCCAGGCCCTCGGCGCTGGGGCCGATGCTGGTGATCGGGCTGTTGTTCTTCATCTTCGGCTTCGTGACCTGGCTCAATGGGCCGTTGATCGCCTTCGTCAAGCTCGCCTTCCAGGTGGAAGACGTCTACGCGTTCCTCGTGCCGTTCGCCTTCTACATTTCCTATTTCGTGTTCTCGCTTCCGGCGTCGATGGTCTTGCGGCGCACCGGCATGAAGAAGGGCATGGCGCTGGGACTGTTCGTGATGGCCGTCGGCGCGATGGCGTTCGGCCAGTTCGCGACCATGCGCATTTTCGCCGGCGCGTTGGTGGGCCTGTTCGTGATCGGCGCGGGCCTGTCGCTGCTGCAGACGGCCTCCAATCCCTACATCAGTATCCTGGGCCCGATCGAGAGCGCGGCGCAGCGCATCGCGGTGATGGGCATCTGCAACAAGGTGGCCGGCATCCTGGCGCCGATCCTGATCGGGTCGCTCGTGCTCGCCGGCATCGGCGACATCGACGCGCAGGTCCACGCGGCGGCCACGCCGCAGGCGCGCGAAGCGCTGCTGGATGCGTTCGCCGCGAAGATCCATGCGCCCTACCTGGGCATGGCCGTGCTGCTGGCGCTGCTGGCGCTCTGGATCGTGCGATCGTCGCTGCCGGAGATCCGCCCGGCCAGCGCCAACAGCGAGCAGGCGGATGATGCCGGCACCAGCATCCAAGGTTTTCCGCACCTGTGGCTGGGCGTGCTGTGCCTGTTCGTGTACGTGGGCGTGGAAGTGATGGCGGGCGACGCGATCGGTACCTACGGCGCCGGGTTCCACCTGCCGCTGGACCAGACCAAGTTCTTCACCGCCTTCACCCTGGGCGGCATGTTGCTCGGCTACGTGGCCGGCCTGGTGCTGATCCCGCGCATCATCTCGCAGCAACGCTACCTTGCGGTGTCGGCGGTGCTGGGCGTGCTGTTCAGCGTGTGCGCCTATCTCACCCGGGGCTATGTCTCGGTCGGCTTCGTGGCGGCGCTGGGGTTCGCCAACGCGATGATGTGGCCGGCGATCTTTCCGCTGGCGATCAACCGGCTGGGCCGCCATACCGAGGCCGGCTCGGCGCTGCTGATCATGGGCATCGCCGGCGGCGCGGTGGTGCCGCAGCTGTTCGCGCACCTGAAGACGCACTACGACTTCCAGCTGGTGTTCGCGGCGCTGATGGTGCCCTGCTACCTCTACATCCTGTTCTACGGCTTGCGTGGTTACCGCGTGGGCCTGCGTGACGGCGATGGCGCGCGCCCGCAGTGAAGGCACCGCCACGCCGGCGTGGCGGTGGGCTAGGATGGCGCGCCAGCCTTGCGGAGAACCCGTCGTTGCGTCACGCCACCATCAAGGACGTCGCCAAGCGCGCCGGCGTGTCGCTGAAGACCGTATCGCGGGTGATCAATCGCGAAGCCTCGGTACGCGAGGACACGCGCGAGAAGGTCGAGCGGGCGATCGAGGCGCTGGGCTACCGTCCCAACCTCTCCGCGCGCAGCCTGCGCGCGGCGCATTCCTATGCGATCGGACTGGTCTACGACAATCCGAACGCGCACTACGTCATCAGCATGCAGAACGGCGTGCTGTCGGCCTGCCGCGAGCGCGGCTTCGGCCTGCAGATCCATCCCTGCGATTCGACCTCGCCGCAACTGGCCGAGGAGCTGTGCGCACTGGTGCGCCGCTCCCGCCTGGCCGGCCTGGTGCTGGCGCCCCCGATGTCCGAGCAGCCGCAGCTGATCGCCACGTTGAAGGCCCACGACATCGCCTTCGTGCGCATCCTGGCGGCGCGCACCGATCCGGCCGACGGCTCGCCCTGCGTCTGGGTGGACGACCGCGACGCGGCGTATGCGATCACCGAGCATCTGATCCAGCTTGGCCACACGCGGATCGGCTTCCTGTGGGGCGAGCCGCATCATCGTTCCAGCCCCGAGCGCTACCAGGGCTATGCCGATGCACTCAAGGACTACGGCATCGCGCTCAACAAGAAGCTGATCCTGCCGGGACGCTACGCGTTCGACGACGGCTTCCGCGGGGCGCGCAAGCTGCTGGCGCTGAAGGAGCCGCCGACCGCGATCTTCGGCAGCAACGACGAGATCGCTGCCGGCGTGCTGGCGGCGGCACGGTCGGCCGGGCTGGACGTGCCGTGGGATCTGTCGATCGCCGGCTTCGAGGACAACCCGTTTTCCAAGCAGGCCTGGCCGGCGCTGACCACCGCGCGGCAGTCGACCGCCGAGATCGGGCGGCATGCGGCGTTGCGCCTGATGGCCGAACTGCAGCAGGGCGCATCGGCACCGGATACCGGGAACGAGGGCTTCGTGCCGGAGCTGGTGGTGCGCGGGTCGACGGCACCGCCCCGGAAAAGCTGAAGCTTCGTTCGGGCAGGACCTCCCGCCTCGTGCCCTCCCCGCCCAGAGGCTGGCGTGAGGTCTGCTCGCCGCCGCATACCTTGCTTCTTCCGAGCGCCCACCCGCCCTTCGGGCGCCCTCTCCCGGATGGAGAGGGAACGCGCATGCGCATTTCCCCGGGATCCCCATGAAATCACCCCATGACACCCTGATGTACCAGGAGGCGCAGTCGGCCGCCGACGTGATCGCGCACCAGCTCGCCGCCAACGCCGGGCTGCTGACCGAGCTCGGCGAGCGGCTGCGCGCGCAGCCGCCGCGCTGCATCGTCACCTGTGCGCGCGGCAGCTCCGACCATGCCGCCGCCTACGCGAAGTACGTGTTCGAGACACGCCTGGGCGTGGTCACCGCGTCGGCCTCGCCGGCGGTGAGTTCGATTTACGACGCGCCGCTGCAACTGGACGGCGCGCTGTTCCTGGCGATCTCCCAATCGGGCAAGAGCCCGGACCTGCTGCTCAGTGCCCAGGCAGCCAGGGCGGCCGGCGCGCAAGTGGTGGCGCTGGTCAACGTCACCGATTCCCCGCTCGCGCGGTTGGCCGACACGGTGGTGCCCTTGCACGCCGGTCCCGAGCGCAGCGTCGCGGCCACCAAGAGCTACCTGGCCACCCTCTCGGCGGTGCTGCAGCTGACCGCCTGCTGGAGCGGCGACGAGGCGCTGCACGGCGCGCTCGACCGGCTGCCCGGCGACCTGCGCCAGGGCTGGGAGGCGGACTGGCGCGCGCTGGGGGAGGGCCTGCGCGAGGTACACAACCTGTTCGTGGTCGGCCGCGGCTACGGCTTCGGCGCCGCGCTCGAAGCCGCGCTGAAATTCAAGGAAACCTGCGGCCTGCACGCCGAGGCCTTCAGTGCGGCGGAAGTGAAGCACGGACCGATGGCGCTGGTCGGCACCGGCTTCCCCGTGCTGGTGTTCGCCCAGGAAGACGGCTCGCTGGAGGGCACCCTCGCGGTCGCCGCCGAGTTCCGCGCGCGGGGCGCGCGGGTCTGGGTGGCCGCGCCCGGCGCGAGCGGCCCCGACGCGTTGGCGCTGCCGGCCGGCGTGCCGGCGATCACCACGCCGCTGCTCGCGGTGCAGAGTTTCTATCGCGCAGCCAGCGCGCTTTCACTGGCGCGCGGCTACGATCCGGATGTTCCGCCGCACCTGCGCAAAGTCACGGAGACGTTGTGATGCTTCAGTCCCTGCTCGCCCTGGTCCACGGTCGCGTGCTGACCGACGAGGGCCTGCGCGAGGATGTCGTGGTGCTCGTGCGCGAAGGCCACGTGCTCGCGCTGGCCGCGCCCGACGATCCGCGCGTGGCGCAGGCGCAACGCCACGACCTGGCCGGCGCGCTGCTGCTGCCCGGCTTCATCGACGTGCAGGTCAACGGAGGCGGCGGGCTGTTGTTCAACGACGCGCCCACGGTGGAGACGCTGCGCGGCATCGCCCTAGCGCACCGGCGCTTCGGCACCACCGGCCTGCTGCCTACGCTGATCACCGACACCGCCGCCAAGATGCGCGCGGCGCTGGACGCCGTGGACGCGGCGATCGCGCAATCGGTGCCCGGCATCCTCGGCATCCATCTCGAAGGTCCCTTCCTCGCCCCCGCGCGCAAGGGCATCCACGATGCCTCGCTGTTCCGCACGCCCGACACCGATGACCTGCTCGCGCTCACCGCGCAGCGCCGCGGGGTGGTCATGCTGACCCTCGCGCCCGAGCAGGTGGCGCCGTCGGTGATCGCGCGCCTGGCCGAGGCCGGCGTGCGCGTGGTCGCCGGCCACACGGGCGCCGACTACGCCACCACGCGCGCCGCGCTGGATGCGGGCGTGTGCGGCTTTACCCATCTCTACAACGCCATGACCCCGCTCACCAGCCGCGAGCCGGGCGTGGTCGGCGCGGCGCTGGACGATCCGGCCAGCTGGTGCGGGCTGATCGTCGACGGCCACCACGTGCACCCGGCCTCGCTGCGCATCGCCATCAACGCCAAGCCGCCGGGGAAATGCGTGCTGGTTACCGACGCAATGCCGCCGGTCGGCAGCGCGCGCGCGGAGTACGTACTCAATGGCCAGACCATCGTCGCGCGCGACGGCATCTGCATGGACGACTCGGGCGTGCTCGCCGGCAGCGCGCTGGACATGGCCGGCGCCGTGCGCAACACGGTCAACCTGCTCGGGCTGCCACTGGCCGAGGCATCGCGCATGGCCAGCACCTATCCGGCCGAGTGGCTCGGACTGGAACAGACCCACGGCCGCATCGCGCCCGGCCAGCGTGCCGACTTCGCCGTGCTGGACGACACGCTGCACGTGCGCGAGACCTGGATCGGCGGCGAACGCCGGATCGCGTGATCGACGGTCGACGCGGCCGGCCGAATTGACACCGGCGCCGCTGCCGCAACGACCGCGAGGTGCCTACACGGCAATCCGTGCGGCAGTCCCGCGGCCGCGGTCCGGCATCCCGTCCCGATGGATCACAGCGACTACGGTCGCGACGGCGCAAGCCCCGCCGCCTGCAGGTCGCTGCCGGCGATGCGCAGGCTGCGCCCGAGGTACTCGCGCAGCGCTGGATCCAGCGGCTCGGGCGAGGCGCCACCCAGATGGCGATGCAGCATCAGCACGATCAGGTAGAGCTGCGCCTCGCGCGCCACCGGATCGGCGTTGGAATGCCCGGCATCGGCATCGACCAGCAGGCTCACGTCCTTGCCAAGTTGCTTCAGCCGCGCGGCGTAACCCAGCACGCCGCGGATCGCCACGCGCCGGTCTTCGCCACCGGCGTACAGCAGCAGCGGCCGGTTCATCTCCCGCGCATGGGCCAGCGGCGCCTGCGCATGCAGGCGCGCCATCGTGGCGGCATCGCGGGGGTCGAGCGAAAGCGCGGCGAGCCAGGAATCGAACGGGATGTAACGCGCCAGCGCCAGCGCCTCGGTGGTGCGCCCGACCCAGTCGAGGACCCAGGCGAAGTCCGGCGGCGGCACCATCGCCACGCCCACCTTGAACAGCTGCGGCTGGAAGGTGACGCCCAGCAAGGTGCTGTAACCGCCGAAGGACGCGCCGATGATGCCCACGCGATCGGCATCGCCGATGCCCCGGCCGAGCAGCCAGCGCGTGCCTTCGACGATGTCCTGCTGCACCCGCCCGTTGCCGAAGTCGCCCTGTGCCGCCATCGAATAGCGCCGGCCCAGACCGGTGGAACCGCGGAAGTTCGGTTCGAACACCGCGTAGCCGCGATTGACCAGCGCCTGCACGAAGCCACCGCCGAACTCGTCCGGGCGCGAGGCGTTCCAGGGACCGCCATGCACCAGCACCACCAGCGGCAGGCGTGCCGGGTCGGCGCCTGGCGGCAGCCACACGAAGCCGTGCAGGCGCATGCCGTCGGAGGCGATCCACGCGAGCGGCAGCTTGCGCGGCATCGCCGCCTCGGGCAGCCACCGCGCGGGACGGCCGTCGCGATCGGCCAGCGGCGCAAAGGCGAGGATGTCGCGCAGCCCGCCGGTGCGCACGTCGTACAGGTGCCAGCGCGCGCCGTGCAAGGTGCTGGCCTGCTCCTGGACGAGCCAGTGCGTGGCGCCGATGGCGACCTCCAGATTGCGCCCCGGATAGCGTGCTTCGAGCTTGGCCAAAGCGTCTTGCGCCGCCGCGTCGAGTCCATGGCTGGCCGCCACGGTGCCGCGGTAGCTGGCGATGCGCGGCGTGCCGTCGACCGGGTCGAGCGCGAGCGTGTCCAGATCGGCCTCACCGCGTGGGTCCTCGTGCAGCGTGGTCAGCGTTCCATCCGGCTCCAGCCGGCGCAGGCCGTCGAAACCGTCGCCGAGGTCGCTGCGCAGGAGCAGCCGGCCCCGTGCGTCGGCCAGCGGCAGCGGCGCGCAACGATGCAGCCCGGTACAGCGCAGGACCTCGTGCAGGCCCCCGGATGCATCGACGCGGTGGAACACCAGCGCCGCACCCTCCACGCGCTCGACGAAGGCCAGTCGTCCGCTGCGCTCGAGCGTGGCATCGACCAGTTGCCGCGCGTCTTCCCGCAGCAGCGTCCGATGCCCCTGCATGTCCACCCGCGCCAGGCGCCAGCGCTCGGGTGCGTCCAGCGAGGCCGGTACGCGCTCGCGCAGCAGTACCGCGGCCGGTTGCAGCGGGTCGATGCGCAACAGCTCGCGCTGTTCGCGTCCGCCCAGCGGCGCGACCAGGCGCGAACCGCCCTGCCCCGCGGCAGCCACGGCGAACAGCTGGGTGGGCGAGGCGAGCAACAGCCAGCGGCCGTCGTGCGACCAGTCGATCTGCCTGGCGTCGGTGCCGCCCAGCAGGCGCCGGGGTTCGCCGCCGTCGGCCGGCAACACCCACAGGCTGCGGTGGCCGGCCTGCTCGCGCAGGTAGGCGACCTGCCGCCCGTCGGGCGACAGCGCCACGGCCGGGGTCGCGCTGCGCACCAGGAAAGTGGCGCGGGGGTAGTGCGGCGCGACCGGACGGGCGCGTTCGCGCGCGACGGCCGCATGGAGCGCGTCGTCCGCTGCGCGGCAGGGCAGCGCCGGCAGCAGGAACGGCACGACGCACAGGAGGCGCAGAAGTTGGATGGTCGAGCGCATGAGCGTCTCCTCGGGCGTCGGACGCTTCGTGGGTGGTGCGAGGCAGGAGCGACCCTTCACCCAACCCTTCCCCCTTCCTTGATGCGAGTCGGGGGAGAGGGCGCGGGTCCGGGCCGGCGGGAAAGCGGGCTACGCGGCGGCCGGTTCCAGGCGCGTGCGGGGCGCGGGCTCATGGGCCGGATAGAGCAGCCACAGGCTGGCCAGCGCCGGCAGGCCGATCGCGCCGCAGGCGACCACCCAGGCGACCTTCCCCGGCAACGACAGCGGGCGGAGGCGCACCAGCCACAGCGCGGCCAGCGACGCCACCAGCATCAACGCGCCGGCCAGCCACAGGATCGCCCGCGGCCTCGGTTCCGGGTTGGCGACCTGCATCGGATCGGGCGCGGCGAACAGGCCGGTCACGCCCTGGCGCAACGCATACAGCGCGGGCGAGGGCCACCACGACTGGTAGCGGAACCATGCCGGGTAGTCGAACGCGATCGGCCGCCGCGCCGCGAGCGTGACGCGGCCGTCGTCGTGCACCCAGGTGACGGTCTGGTACGGCGCGGCGCCCGCCATCGTGTAGTCGTAGTTGGTGTATGCGTTGGAGACCAGGTAGCCGTCGACCAGCTCGATCAGTTCCAGGTTGTGCAGGCCGCCGGGACCGCCGGGAATGGGCATGCGCTGGCGCGGACGGAGCAGGTTTTCGCTCGCCACCACGTCGCGGCCGTCGAAGAAATACAGCGCCCGGTTGCTCAGGGCGACCAGGTTCTCGCCGACGGGCGCGGTGCCAAGCAGCCACTCGCCGTCCGGCAACCGGATGCGCGGGAACACGCGGCCGGTTTCGCTCACGTAGTGGTAGAGCATGTTGCCGGCCAGCAGGCTGCGGTCTTCCTTCGGCTGGCCGGGGAGTCCGCGGGTGGCCACGGCTGGCGCGGGGAACGCCGCGTTGGCGTCGCCCACGCCGAGCGTGCCGACGGCACGGCCGCCGGCGATGCGGTAGCCGGACAGGCGCATGCGGTCGTGGCTGAAGGTCCAGCGCACGCCGCGCGCCGGGTCGTCGAAGTCGACCGGCGCGGCATTGGTGAGCGCACCGCGAACCGGCACCTCGTCGAGATCCGGCGCGATCGCCACCACGTCCGACAGCGCCACCTGTTCGCGCCACAACGGCGCTTCCGGTGCGGTACTGGCCGCCAGCCCGGCGAGCATGCGCTGCTGCGGCGTCATGCGCTCGGTTTCGTTCTGGCCGCCGCGCGGCGGCGTGTCGGTGTTGTTCGGATGGGTGCCTTGCACCATCCAGATGACCTGCGCGCCGACCTGGACCACCACGATGATCGCCACATAGACGGCCATTTGCAGCGGCAGGGCCAGCAGCACGGTCGCCCCCAGGCTTCGCGGCGGCGCCGACAGATCCGGCTTGAACGACGCCACCGCCATCGCGGCAAGCCAAGCCAGGGCGAAGACCTGCATCAGCAACGCCCACGCACCGCTGGCCTGGCTGGCGAGCGGCACCAGCAGCAGCACCAGCGCGGCGACCGCGCTGCGCGGGCGGCCCAACATGCAGCAGGCACCGGCGAGGTAGCCGCAGGCGGCCAGCGACCATGCCGCCAGCGGCAGCAGCCAGTGGCGCAGGTCGACCACGCGCGCGGTAAGTCCGGCCTGGTAGGCGGCGGCCAGCAGCACCGGCAGCGCCACCGCGACCCCCAGCCACACCAGCCCCGCGCCGAGCAGCGCGGTGGCGATGCGCCCCGGTGCGAGCGGGCGGTGCAGCAGGTTGACCCACACGTTCGGGCGGCGATAGCTGCCCATCTGGTAGAGCCCCAGGAGCACGCCGGCCAGCACGTCGACACCACCGAATACGCGGTAGACGAAGATCGGCTGCTGGGCCAGGTCGACCAGGCGGGTGAAGAACAGCAGCACCAGCAGATGCACCGCGAACGCACCGAGCGCCCAGCCGCGGAAGCGCAGCAGCTCGGCCTTGATCAGGTCACGCATGTCGCCCCTCCTCATGCCGCCGCCGGCATCGCGTGGTTCTTCGCCAGGAAGCCGTTGACCGCGCGGTCCAGGCTCACCGGCATGCTCTGCACCGTGCGCGCACCGGCGCCGCGCAGGAATTGCGCGAACGCCTCGTCCTGGTCGAGCACCAGGTAATGGTGCAGGCCGTCGATGCGCTGCACCTGCAGCAGGCCCGGCACGCTGGCCGGCGGCGGGCCGGCGAACGGAATGTCGGCGACCCAATGCGTGACGCGCGCGCAGAACTCCTCCGGCGCCGACATGTGCGCGAGGCGTCCCCGCTCGAGGATGATCAGGTTCTCGGCGACGCGCTCGATCTCTTCCATCTGGTGCGAGCAATAGATCACCGTGCAGGACTCGGCCGCGCTGGAATACATCAGCGATTCGAGGAAGGCACGCTTGGCCACCACGTCCAGGCCCAGCGTGGGTTCATCCAGCACCAGCAGCTCCGGTGCCTGCGCGAGGGTCAGCGCGAGGTTGAAGCCGGCGCGCTCGCCGCGCGAGAGCTGGCCGACCTTCTGCTCGGGCAGCACGTGGTAGTGCCCGATCACCTCGTCGTAGGCGCGCTGGTTCCAGCGCGGATACTGGTGGCGCTGCATGGCGGCCACCGCCGAGACGCGCATCCAGTTGGGCAGCGTGTGTTCCTCGTTGACGAAGCCGATGCGGCCGCGGTCCTCGGGGGTCAGCCGCTGGCTGTCGCGTCCGAGGATGCGCGCGCTGCCGCTGGTCGGCGGCAGGAAGCCGAGCAGGATGCGGAACAGCGTCGACTTGCCGGCGCCGTTGGCGCCGACGATCGCGTGGATGCGGCCGGCAGCGATGGACAGGTCCAGCGCGTCGAGCGCGAGTTTGGCGCCGTACTGTTTGGTCAGGGCGCGGGTTTCGATGACGTGGTCGGTCATGGCTCAAGGGTTCTCGGGCAGGTCAGGCGCTTTTTCGGGACAACACCTGGAGCGCGCGGTCCAGCCGCGCCAGCGCGCGGTCGGGCGGGTAATCGAGCGCCGCCACTTCGTGCACGAAGGCCTGGATCGCCTCGTCCATGCGTCGGTCGCGCTCGCCGTTGGAGAGCCGCTGGCGCGGCGTGGCGACGAACAGGCCCAGGCCCTGGCGCGACTCCAGCCATCCTTCACTGGTGAGCTCGGCGTAGGCCTTGGCCACGGTGTTGGGATTGATCGTCAGTTGCTGGGCCAGGCCGCGCACGCTGGGCAACTGGTCCCCGGGGCTGAGTTCCGCGGTGGCGATCTTCATGCGCACGCCGTCGACGATCTGCTTGCTGATCGGGCGCGCGTCGCCGGTGGCGATCTGGAGCATCAGGGCCTGGCTGCGGGGCATCTTCGTCTGTCCTGTCTGTACTGTGTGTAGTAGTACAGTCGTCCTTGCGGCCTGTCAAGCGCCGCAGGCCGGGACAGGACAGCGCAGCGCCGCCCTTCGCTCCGTCGATCTGCTACGTTCCCGGCCCTGCCCGTTTGCTGCCGGACGTTTCCCGATGTCGCTTCGCCCGCTGTTGCCCCTGCTCGCCGCCGTCGTGCTCGCCGGTTGCGCCTCCAGCCCCATCGCGCCCGCCGTGGCACCCGATGGCACCCGCGCCGACGTGGCGATCCTGGAAACCACCGACGTCCATGCGAACGTGCTGAGCTGGGACTACTTCAAGGCCAAGGACGACCCAACGGTTGGCTACGAGCGGGTCGCCACGCTGATCCGCCGCGCACGCGCCGAGTTCCCCAACAGCTTCCTGTTCGACAGCGGCGACACCATCCAGGGCACCGTGCTGGCCGACTACCAGGCGATGGTCGCGCCGCTCGGCTGCGCGCAGGAACTGGCCATCTACCAGGCAATGGACGCGGTCGGATACGACGGCGGCACCGCCGGCAACCACGAGTTCAACTACGGCCTGCCGTTCCTCTCGCAGGTCACCGGCACCCCGATGGAGATCGACGGCAAGCGCACCGCGCATTGCTCGGGCCCGCACTTCCCGCTGGTGCTGTCCAACGTGTTCGACGCGAAGAGCGGCCAGCCGATCTTCAAGCCGTGGAGGATGGTGAAAAAGACCATCGAGGCCTACAGCGCCGACGGCAGCCGCCTGCAGGTGCCGCTCAAGGTGGCGATCATCGGCTTCACGCCGCCGCCGATCCTCAAGTGGGACCAGCGCAACCTGCAAGGCAAGGTCAGCGTCAGCGGCGTGGTCGAGGCGGCGCGGCGCTACCTGCCGCAGATCCAGGCGCAGCACCCGGACCTGGTGGTGGCGATCCTGCACGGCGGGCTCAACACCGCGCCGTACACCAGCGACATGGAGAACGGCGGCTGGTACCTGGCCGGCGTGCCGGGCATCGACGTGCTGCTGCTGGGCCACTCGCATACCGAATTCCCGGGGCCGCGCTACGAAGGCATGAAGGACGTCGACGCCAGGCGCGGCTTCGTGCGCGGCAAGCCGGCGGTGATGGGCGGCTTCTTCGGCAAGGACCTGGGCGTGATCAAGCTGGCGCTCGAGCGCACGAACGGTCGCTGGACCATCGACCGCGACGACACGCACAGCGAGGTACGCCCGATCTGCCCGCGCAAGAACCAGTGCGTGCCGGTCGACCCGACGATCGCGCCGCTGGTGGCGCAGGCGCACAATGCCACGGTGGCCTACGTGAACACGCCGATCGGTGAGGCGAAGCTGCGCCTGTCGAGCTATTTTTCCGACGAGGGCGACATGACCGCGCTGGCGGTGGTCAACGCCGCCCAGCGCGACTACGTGCAGCGTGAACTGCCCAAGCTGCGCCCGGAACTGGCCGGCGTGCCGGTACTCGCCGCGGCGGCCGCCTTCCGCACCGGTTTCGGCGGTCCCGACGACTACACCGACGTGCCGCCCGGCCCGCTCACCCTGCGCAGCGCGGCGGACCTGTACTTCTATCCGAACACGCTCGCCGCGGTGAAGACCGATGGTGCGGGCGTGAAGGCGTGGCTGGAGAAATCGGCCGCACGCTTCAACCGCATCGACCCGGCCAGGACCGGCGAGCAGGCGCTGATCAACACCCACGTGCCGGGCTTCAACTTCGACCAGATCCAGGGCGACCTCGCCTACGTTATCGATGTGAGCAAGCCCGTCGGCGAGCGCATCGTGGAGCTCCGGTACCAGGGCAAGCCGGTGACGCCGGCGCAGCCGTTCATCGTCGCCACCAACAACTACCGCGCCAGCGGCGGCGGCAACTTCCCCGGGCTCGACGGCAGCAACACCGTGCTCGCTTCGCAGGATGGCGTGAGAGAGATCGTCGCCGCCTGGCTCAAGCGCATCGGCACGCTCGGTCGCGCCCAGCTGCCCGGCGCCTCGTGGCGCTTCGCGGCGCTGAAGACGCGCGGCGCGGTCACCTTCACCGCCGCTGCGGGCAAGCAGGCCATCGCCGCCGCCGATGGTGCGACGGGCATCCGCCAATTGCGCGAGAACGGCGACGGCACGGCGACTTACGCGATCGACCTGGCCGGACCCGTGCCGCCCAAGGTCGACGGTCAGCCGCGCCATCGCCACCGCCATGCCGGCCACTGAGCCTTCCCCATCGGTCGCCAGCGCCTTCGCCCCCGCCTGCGTGGGCAACGTCGGCGTGGGCTTCGACATCCTGGGCCACACGCTGGCTGGCGCCGGCGACCGCGCGCAGGTCAGGCGCATCGACGAGCCGGTGGTGCGCATCGCCGCCATCGAGGGCGTGGTGCGCGACCTGCCACTGGAAGCCGAACGCAACACCGCCGGCGCCGCGTTGCTCGCGCTGCGCGCCGGACGGGCTCTTTCGCACGGCTTCGAGCTGACCCTGCACAAGGGCATCGCGCTGGGCTCCGGGATGGCCGGCTCGGCGGCCTCGTGCGTGGCTGCGCTCATCGCCGCGAACGCATTGCTGGATGAGCCGCTCCCGCGCGAGGCGCTGTACGGCTTCGCGATGGACGGCGAGGCGGTGGCCAGCGGCGGGCGCCACGGCGACAACGTCGGTCCGCAGCTGCTCGGCGGCCTGGTGCTTGCGACCGCCACGCGGCTGGTGCGCATCCCGGTGCCGGCGGCCTGGCATTGCGCGCTGGTGCATCCGCATTGCGTGCTGGAAACCCGCCGCGCGCGCGCGGCGCTGGCTGGAAGTTACGCGCTGTCCGATTTCGTCACGCAGAGCGCCAACCTCGCGCAGGTGATCGCCGGCTGCTGGCGCGGCGACGCGGTACTGGTGCGCGAGGGCCTGAAGGACGTCCTGGTCGAACCGCGCCGCGCGCCGCTGGTACCCAACTTCCCCCGCGTGCAGCAGGCCGCGCTCGACCACGGTGCGCTGGGCGCCAGCATCTCCGGCGCCGGCCCCAGCGTGTTCGGCTGGTTCGAGGACGCATCCCGGGCGACCGCCGCCGCCGACGCGATGCGCGCCGCGTTCGCCGAAGCCGGCCTGGACAGCGACGTGCTGGTCGGCCCCATCGACGGCCCGGGCGCGCAGCTGCTCGCATGAGCGCGCTGCGCTACCTGAGCACGCGCGGGAGGGCGCCCGCGGCCACCTTGAGCGAGGCGATCGCCGCCGGCCTGGCGCCGGACGGCGGGCTGTACGTGCCCGAACGCCTGCCGTCGATCGACCTGGACGCATTCGACCCGCTCGGCGACCTGGCCGCCACCGCAAGCACCCTGCTCGCGCCGTTCTTCGCCGGCGATCCGCTGGCCGACGCCCTGCCCGCGATCTGCGCCGAGGCGTTCGCCTTCGATGCACCGCTGCGCCCGCTCGCGCGCCCGGACGCGTCGCTGCTGGAGCTGTTCCACGGCCCGACCGCCGCTTTCAAGGACTTCGGCGCAGGCTTCCTCGCCGCCTGCCTGCGCCGGCTGCGCGCGGCCGATGCGCCGCCGCTCACCATCCTGGTCGCCACCTCCGGCGACACCGGCGCCGCGGTGGGCGCCGCGTTCCACCAGCCCGGCCCCGGGCGCAGCGGCGTGCGCGTGGCGATCCTCTACCCCGACGGCCGCGTCTCGCCGCGCCAGGCGCACCAGCTGGGGAGCTTCGGCGACAACGTGCACGCATTGCGCGTGGCCGGCAGCTTCGACGACTGCCAGCGCATGGTGAAGGCGGCCCTCAACGACCCCGCGCTCAGGCGCGAGGTGCCGCTCAGTTCCGCCAACAGCATCAGCCTCGGCCGGCTGCTGCCGCAGATGAGCTACTACGCGCACGCCGCCCTGCGCTGGCACCGGAGCCACCGCGCGCCGCTCGGTTTCATCGTTCCGACCGGCAACCTCGGCAACGCCCTGGCATGCCTGTGGGCGCGCCGCATGGGCCTGCCGATCGGCGACATCCGGCTGGCCTGCAACGCCAATCCCACGCTGCCGGAGTTCTTCGCCGGGGCCGAGTACAGTCCGCGCGATGCCGCCGCGACCCTCGCCAACGCCATGGACGTGGGCGCGCCCAGCAATTTCGAGCGACTGCGCTGGTCGTTCGACAACGACGACCACGCCCTGCGCCACGCACTCTCTGCCCGCAGCGTCGACGACGCCACCATACGCGCCACCCTGCTGAGCCACGCCCGCGACCATGGCGAAATCGTCTGTCCGCACACGGCGACCGCCCTGGCGCTGCTTGAGGGGGAGCCGCAAGGCGACGCACATCACTGGGCGGTGGTCGCGACCGCGCATCCGGCGAAGTTCGAAGCCGTGCTGGAGCCTCTGCTCGGCCAGGCGGTCCCGGTGCCGCCCGCGCTGGCCGCCATGCTCGGGCGTCCGTCGCAGGCGGCGCCGATGCCCGCGGAGAACCAGGCCCTCGCTCAGTGGTTGCGCAAGCTCGCCTGACCGGTCACCCGCGGAGCGGGAACCACGAGGGAGCCGAGGGCGTTCCGGCATGTGACGAACGGCATCCGGCCGAACGGGCTATTTACGGGAGGGCGGCAAAGCCCTGACGCTGCGCTTCGTCCACAGGCAAGGAGCGCACATGAAACAGTTCTTCCGCGATCGGCAGGGATCACTGCGCAACGGGTGGTGGATCCTCCTCTTCCTCGCCTTGTTCGTGGCGAGCCAGCCGGTCTACACCCTGGCGTCGAAAGCGGTGCAACGGCTCGGCGTGGACAAGCCGTGGCTCGCGCCCCTGCCGGTGGTCTTCCTGCTGCTGGTGACCTGGGCCTGTTTGCGATTGCGCAGGCAGCCCCTGGCCGCGGTCGGACTGCGACTGGACCTTGCCTGGGCGCGCGGGGCTTTCGCCGGGGCGGCGCTCGGGTCTGCGCTGATCCTGGCCGTGGCGGGCCTGATCGCGCTTTCCGGCGGCGTCCGCTTCCATCTCGATCCGGCCCGCAGCGTCCGCGCACTGGCGATGGGCGCGTGGGCGTTCACATGGGTCGCGCTGCTGGAGGAGCTGCTTTTCCGCGGTTTCGTGTTCCAGCGACTGGTCGACGGCATCGGTCGCTGGCCCGGGCTGCTGGCGATGGCGGCGCTGTTCGCGCTCGCGCACTGGGGCAATCCCGGCATGGAGGGGCCGACGCTGGCCTGGGCCTCGATCGACACGGTGCTTGGCGCGCTCCTGCTGGGGCTGGCCTACCTGCGCACCGGCTCGCTGGCGCTGCCGATCGGCATCCATTTCGGATGGAACTGGGCGCAGGGCGCGCTGCTCGGCTTCGACGTGAGCGGCTTCGGCCAGGCCGGCTGGCTGCTGCCGGAAATGCTCGGTGGGCCGCAGTGGCTCAGCGGCGGCGCGTTCGGTCCGGAAGCGAGCATCTTCGCGGTGCTGGTGGACGCCGTGGCGGTGTGGCTGATGTGGCGCTGGAGCGGCAGCGCGAGCGCGCGTGAGGCCATGCTGGCGCCGTTGGGGTAATCCATACGGACGTCTGGACGTCCGCCGCCCGCCGGCTCAGAACAGGTCGATACTGCCGGTGCTCATCGGCTCGGCCACCAGCGCACCCTGGCGGACCAGTTCCTCGTAGCCGTGGGTGCGGTTGCGGCCGTGCTCCTTGGCGAAGTACAGCGCCTTGTCGGCGCGGTCGATCACCGTCTCCGGGTAGTCGCCCATCGCGGCCAGCGCGTAGCCTACGCTGACGGTCACGTGGCCGACCTGCGGGAACAGGTAGCTGGCGACCCGCTCGCGGAAGCGCTCCAGCGCGCGGCGGGCCTCGGCCTCGTCGTGGCCGGCCAGCAGGATCACGAATTCCTCGCCGCCGAAGCGGAACAGCACGTCGCCCTGGCGGAAGCTGGCGCGCATCTGCTGCGCCAGCAGCAGGATCACCTCGTCGCCGTAGATGTGGCCGAAGGTGTCGTTGATCCGCTTGAAATGGTCGATGTCGAAGATCGCCAGCCATACGCCATCGGACGCGGCGCGGCCGGCGCGGCGTTCGTCTTTTTCCCTGGCCGCGCCCGGGCAGTGGAACAGTCGCTGCAGGTGGCGCTCGAAGGTGCGTCGGTTGTACAGGCCGGTCAGCTTGTCGCGTTCGCTCTCGTTGAGCAGGGTGATGTAGTTGGCGTAGATCCGCGCGAAGCCTTCGGCCAGTGCGTGGGCGCCGTCCAGCGGAGCATCCGATTCGAGCTGCAGCGCGCCCAGCGCGCGTCCTTCGTGCAGGATCGGCACGTACAGGCAATGGCCCTCGGCGTTCGCCTCGGCATGGCTTTGCTGCTGGTCCATGCAGTGCCAGACCGGGGCCAGTGCGGGATCGTCGGCGTCCGGCGCGCAGGCGCGCAGCGAGAACACGCCTTGCGCGTCGGCGGCACAACGCACCAGGCTTTCCACGTGCCGGCCGTCGACCGCGCGCTTGCACAGGACGACCGCGCGTGCCGGCGCCAGCTCGGCCAGCGACAGCGCCAGTCCGTGGTCGAGCGCGTCGATGTCGCGGTGATGGGTGAAGGCGGCCACCGAGTCGAGCAGGCGCGCCTGCGCCGGCGGCATGGGGCTTCGCAGCGTCGGCGCGGCCCCGGGCAGGATCCGCGCGGGCGCCGCATCCTGCGCAACGATGTCGTATGCCACGGACATACCCGGCCTCCTGCGGATAAAGGGGCGCTTGCCTTCCGGCCGTCGCTTGCACGACGGGTACCTTCGCTCGGGGTATCGGCCGCCACGGGGCGTGCTTGAGCGGCGTGTCCCGAACTGTGGCGCAGCACACCTTTTGCGCGCGCTTGACGGGTGTTGCGCAACGCTGGTGTCCCTCCATCCCCGCCTGGAGCCAGTGCCATGCCGAACAACCCCCAGCATCCCGAACCGCCGATCGCGCAGCCGGGCAAGCAGCGTCCGGAAGAGGAAATCCGCAACCCGGGCCACGCCAGCCCCGCCCGCGACGCCGACGCCGATCCACTCGGCAGCCCGCTGGACGAGAACGACCCGCTGGACCCGCTGCCCTGAGCCTTGCCTGAGTCTTCTCCCGGCCGGGTAGCCTTCGGGCGGACGAGGTTTGCGGGGAGAAAAGCGCCGTGCCGCCCAGATCCCGGCGAGGCGCCGGGCTAAACTGCCGCGCATGGCTCCTCCTCCACGCAAGCGCCAGCGCCGCACGCCGCCGACCACGACGCGGCCGCGCCCCGCCGCACCCGTCCGCCCGATCCGTCCGGCCGACAGTTCGACGCGCGCCACGCGCGTGCTCGACCTGCTGCTGCGCCCGCTGCCGCCGCACTGGCGCGAAAAGGCCGCCGACTATCTCGTGCTCACCCGCATGGATCGCCCGATCGGCGCGCTGCTGCTGCTGTGGCCGACCTGGTGGGCGCTGTGGCTGGCCGCCGGTGACTTCCCGCCGTGGGGCCCGCTGGTGATCTTCACCCTGGGCGTGTTCGCCATGCGCTCGGCGGGCTGCGCGATCAACGACTACGCCGACCGCAAGCTCGACCCGCAGGTGGCGCGCACCGCCGGCCGGCCGATAGCCAGCGGCCGGGTCAGCCCGCGCGAGGCGCTGGTCGTGTTCGGCGCGTTGCTCGCGTTCGCCTTCGTGCTGGTGCTGTTCACCAACGCGCTGACGATCAAGCTGTCTTTCGCCGGCGCCGCGCTGGCGGCGATCTATCCGTTCACCAAGCGCTGGACCTACCTGCCGCAGGTCGTGCTGGGCGCGGCGTTCGGCTGGTCGATCCCGATGGCGTTCGCGGCGGTGACCAACACGGTGCCGCCGCTGGGCTGGCTGCTGTTCCTGGGCAACATCCTGTGGTCGGTGATCTACGACACCGAGTACGCGATGGTCGACCGCGACGACGACCTCAAGGTCGGCGCCAAATCCACAGCGATCCTGTTTGGCGATGCGGACGTGCCGATCCTGGGGATGCTGATCGGCACGTTCATGCTGGCGATGCTGTTCGTCGGCCAGCGCGCACAGCTGCCCTGGCCATACTGGCTCGGCCTGCTCGCCGCCGCCGGCCTGTTCGGCTACCAGCTTTGGCTGATCCGCACCCGCGCCCGCGACGCCTGCCTGGCCGCGTTCCGGCACAACAACTGGGTCGGCCTCACCTTGTGGATCGGCATCGTGCTCGGCCTCGCCGTGAAGTGAAGCGTCCGCAGGTCGGGTTGGAGCCCCTCCCTACGTCGTTGTGCC
This sequence comes from Frateuria sp. GZRe14, assembly GCF_051900395.1. NCBI lineage: Bacteria > Pseudomonadati > Pseudomonadota > Gammaproteobacteria > Lysobacterales > Rhodanobacteraceae > Frateuria > Frateuria sp. GZRe14. The sequence goes on from NZ_JBHZGJ010000002.1 coordinate 558,477, forward strand.
GCGCGGTGGGGGAATAGCCGTTCCCCTCTGTCCCAGTCGAAGGCCGCGCGTTTCGGGATCACCGTTGCCGCGACGACGGCGCCCGGGCCAGCGCCCACACGTCCACCCGCGCCACGCCCGCCCGCTTGAGGACCCGCGCACATTCGGCCAGCGTCGCGCCGGTGGTCATCACGTCATCCAGCAAGACCACGTGCGGGGGCAGCGGCGCCCCGTCGCGCAGCGCGAACGCCCCGTACACGTTGCGCCGCCGCGCAGCCGCATCGAGCTCGGTCTGCGCCACGGTGGCGCGCGAACGGAGCAGTCCGTCGTGGCGCACGGGGATGTCCAGCGCACGACCGAGCGGCCGCGCCAGCTCCAGTGCCTGGTTGTAGCCGCGCTGGCGCAGGCGCGCACGATGCAGCGGCACCGGCAGGATCAGCGCGGGCCGCGCGACCGGCGGCACCGCGCACTGCCACAGCCGGGCCAGCGTGCGACCGGCGGCCAGGTCGCGGCCGAACTTGTAGCGCGCCTCCAGCCGGTCCAGCGGCCAGCCGTAGCGGAACGGCGCCCACGCCGCATCCCACGGTGGCGGCTTGCGCTGGCAGGCGCCGCACATCGCCACCGCGCTGGGCAAGGGCAACGCGCAACACGCGCAACAGCTGGTATTGCGCGGCAATTCCGCGGCACAGGCGTGGCAGAGATCCAGGCCGTCACCACCGGCGTCGCCGCACAGCAGGCAGCGCCATGGCAACAGCCAGGCATGCAGGCGGGAGAGTGGACGGACAAGCGCTTCCATGCGCATCGGCGGGTTTCAGTCCTTGGGCTTGTACAGCGCCGCATCGAGGATCGACCACAGATGGACGATCCAGCCCATCCACACGAACCACAGCGCGACGGCGAGCACGAACATGATGATCGCCTTGAGCAACCGTCCCTGCACCAGCTGGCCCAGGCCGGGAATGAAGAAACTGCACACCGCCGCGATGACGTTGCCGGTGCTGCCCTGACCTGCGCTCATCTGCCTGGCTCCGTGGGGTGGGTACGCCGATGGTAGCCGACGGGCGTGGACGCAAAGTCCGTCAACCTGATGCCCATCTCGTCGGTTGACAGACGCAAGGCCCCTTCCCACACTGCCGCGTCCCCACGCGGAGCCGCCGCCTCATGTTCCCTGCCCCGATCCGCCACGACTGGACGCGCGCGGAAGTCGCCGCGCTGTTCGCGCTGCCGTTCAACGACCTGCTGCATCGCGCGCACGCGGTCCATCGCGAGCATCACGACCCGAATGCGGTGCAGGTCTCGACGCTGCTCTCGATCAAGACCGGCGGTTGCCCGGAAGACTGCGCCTACTGCCCGCAGGCACAGCGCTACCAGACCGGCGTGAAGGCCGAGAAGCTGATGAGCGTGGAGGCCGTGCTCGAGCGCGCACGGGCCGCCCGGGACGCCGGCGCCAGCCGGTTCTGCATGGGCGCGGCCTGGCGCAGCCCCAAGGACCGCGACGTCGCGAAAGTGGCCGAAATCGTTTCCGCGGTGAAAGGCCTGGGCCTGGAAACCTGCGCCACGCTGGGCATGCTGAGCGGCGAGCAGGCCGACACGCTCAAGCAGGCCGGCCTGGACTACTACAACCACAATCTCGACAGCGCGCCGGAGTTCTACGACCAGATCATCCACACTCGCGAGTACCAGGACCGCCTGGACACGCTCGATCACGTGCGCTGCGCGGGCCTGAAGACCTGCTGCGGCGGCATCGTCGGCATGGGCGAATCGCGCGAACAGCGCGCGGGGCTGCTGCAGACCCTGGCGAACCTGCCCGAACATCCGCAGTCCGTGCCGATCAACCAATTGGTGCAGGTCGAGGGCACGCCGCTGCATGGCACCGCGGCACTCGATCCGTTCGAGTTCGTGCGTACCATCGCGGTCGCGCGCATGCTGATGCCGGCCTCGATGGTGCGCCTGTCCGCCGGCCGCCAGCAGATGGACGAAGCGGTGCAGGCACTGTGCTTCCACGCCGGCGCCAACTCGATCTTCTATGGCGAGAAGCTGCTGACCACCGGCAACCCCGACGTCGCCGCCGACCGCGCGCTGTTCGCACGGCTGGACCTGCATCCGCTGGAAGTGGTCGAACACTCGGGCACGGTGCACGCCGACATCCTTCAATCCGCCTGATCGCCGCCGTGCGTCCCGACCTGCTGCAGCGACTGGTCGTCCAGACATCGGAACGCGCACAGGCGGATCTGCTGCGCCGGGCGCGCACCGTCGATCACGCCGAAGGTCCCTCGCTGGAGATCGGCGAGCGCCGCCTGCTCGCCTTCTGCTCCAACGACTACCTGGGCCTGGCCCAGCACCCGCAGCTGATCGCCGCCTTCAAGCGCGTGGCCGACGACGAAGGCGTGGGCAGCACCGCCGCGCACCTGGTCTGCGGCCACCGTCGCGAGCACGCGATGCTGGAGGAAGCGTTGGCCGACTGGACCGGCCGCGAGCGTGCACTGCTGTTTTCCACCGGCTACATGGCCAATCTGGGCGTGATGCAGGCGCTGCTCGGCCGCGGCGACCTGTGCGTCCAGGACAAGCTCAACCACGCCTGCCTGCTCGATGGCGCCACGCTCGCCGGCGCCGTGCTTCGCCGCTACCCGCACGGCGATGCCGCTGCCGCCGCGCGCCAGCTGACCGGCGATGCTCCGGCGCTGCTCGCGACCGACGGCGTCTTCAGCATGGACGGCGACCGCGCGCCACTGCGCGAACTGGCCGCGCTGTGCGGTCGCGAAAACGCCACGCTGATGGTCGACGACGCGCACGGGCTTGGCGTGCTCGGTCCCGAAGGGGCCGGCAGCGTCGCCGAGGCGGGTCTGGGCCCGCGCGAGGTACCGGTGTTGATGGCCACCCTGGGCAAGGCGCTGGGCAACCATGGCGCGTTCGTCGCCGGCTCCGCCGCGCTGATCGTGGGGCTGACCCAGTTCGCCCGCACCTGCGTCTACACCACGGCCATGCCGCCGGCGGTGGCTGCCGCGGCGCTCGCGGCGGTGCGGCTGGCACGCGAGGACAACTGGCGGCGCGAGAAGCTCGTCGCGCTGGTCATGCGCTTCCGCACCGGTGCCGCGCAACTGGGCTTGCCGCTGGCCACTTCGGACACGCCGATCCAGCCGCTGCTGCTGGGCGATGCCGCCAGCGCACTCGCCGCGGCACAGGCGCTGGAAGCGCGAGGCCTGCTGGTGACCGCGATCCGTCCGCCCACGGTGCCCGCCGGACAGGCGCGCCTGCGCATCACGCTGAGCGCCGCACACGAGGAGGAGCATGTCGACCGCCTGCTCGAAGCGCTGGCGGCGTTGCCGCGGGGCGAAAGCGCCGCGCCGGTATAATCGGCGACTCGCCGCGCCCCTTCCCGCATGATCGTCAACGTTGCCGCCTACCGTTTCGTCCCGCTCGCGGACCTTCCCGCGCTGCGCGAATCCCTGCGCGCGCGCGCCGAGGCGCTGGCGCTCAAGGGCACCATCCTGCTCGCGCCCGAAGGCATCAACCTGTTCCTGGCTGGCACCCGCGAGGCGGTCGACGATTACCTCGGCTGGTTGCGCCAGGACACGCGTTTTGTCGACCTGCCGGTGAAGGAGTCGTTGTCCTCGGAGGTGCCGTTCGGACGCCTGCGCGTGCGGCTCAAGCGCGAGATCATCACCCTGCGCGCGCCAGTCGCGCCGCACCAGGGCCGCGCACCCGCGGTCGAGGCGGCCACGCTGAAGCGCTGGCTCGACCAGGGCCACGACGATGCGGGTCGCGAGGTCGTGCTGCTGGATACCCGCAACGACTACGAAACCGACGCGGGGCGATTCGCCGGCGCGCTCGACTACCGCGTGCCCAGCTTCACCGCGTTGCCCGACGCGGTCATGGCCGACCGCGAGCGCTATCTCGGCAAGACCATCGTCTCCTATTGCACCGGCGGCATCCGCTGCGAGAAGGCCGCACTGCATCTGAGCGAGCTGGGGTTGGGCGCGGTGCTGCAGCTCGAGGGCGGAATCCTGAAATACCTGGAAGAGACCGACGGCAGCCATTGGGAAGGCGAGTGCTTCGTGTTCGATGGAAGGGGTGCCGTGGACCGCCACTTGCGACCGGCTGAGCTCCCTCTTCCTTCCGGGGAGAGGGCTGGCGTGAGGGGCGGCTCTTGCGGGGAGCCCGCATCTGAAACCGCCGCGCCAGCAACCTTCGCCGCGAGCCCCGGCCCCTCACCCCAGCCCTCTCCCCCCTCTTGGGCAAGAGCCGGGGGAGAGGACGCAGAAGCCTCGTCATGACCCTGCATATCGACAAGGTGGGCCACGGCCCGCAGCCGCTGGTGTTGCTCCACGGCTGGGCCATGCATGGCGGCGTCTTCGCGCCACTGATCGAAACCCTGGCCGCGCGGTGCACGCTCTACGTGGGCGACCTCCCCGGCCATGGCCACTCACGCGCCTGCGGCCTGCCGCTGGAACCACGCGCGATCGCCCATGCCATCGCCGCAGTGACGCCGCCGGCCCCGTGGCTGGGCTGGTCGCTGGGTGGCCTGGTCGCGCTCACCGCCGCACTCGACATGCCCGACCAGGTGCGCGGACTGGCGATGCTTTGCGCCACCCCCAGATTCGTGCGCGGCGCGGACTGGCCGCACGGCAGCGACGCCGCCCTGGTGCACCAGCTCGCGACGGACCTCGAAACCGACTACCACGCCACGCTCGAGCGCTTCCTCGCGCTCGAAGCGATGGGCAGCGCCGACCCCAAGGCCGAGCTGCGCCGCCTGCGCGCGGAGGTGTTCGAACGCGGCGAGCCGGAGCTGCGCGTGCTGCAGGAAGGCATCGGCCTGCTCGAACGCAGCGACCTGCGCGCACGCCTGCCGCAGCTTTCGGTGCCGAGCGTATGGATCGCTGGTCGCCGCGACCGCCTGGTGCCGCCCGCCGCGATGGCCTGGTCGGCCGAGCGCTGCGGTGGACGCTTCGTGGAGATACAGGGCGCCGGCCATGCGCCCTTCATCGGTCACGCCGATGCCGTGGCCGACGCCCTGCAGTCCCTGTTCGCGGAAACCCCGGCATGAGCACGTTCCATCTCGACCGCGCGCGCGTGCGCCGCAACTTCGCCCGCGCCGCGGCGACCTATGAGCAGCACGACGTGCTCCAGCGCGAGGTGCAGGCCGACCTGCTTGGCCGTCTGGACTTCTATCTGCAGGCGCCCGAGCGCGTGCTGGACGTCGGCGCCGGCACCGGCCGCGGTAGCGCGTTGCTGAAGAAGCGCTATCCGAAGGCCCAGGTGATCGCGGTGGACCTGGCACAACCCATGCTGCACGCGGCGCGCAAACATCAGGCGCTGTTGCGGCCGTTCCAGCGCGTCTGCGCCGAGGCCACCGCACTGCCCCTGCCTGACCGCAGCGTCGACGTGCTGCATTCCAACCTGTGCTTCCAGTGGATCGACGACCTGCCGGCGCTGTTCGGCGAGTGCGTGCGGGTGCTCAAGCCCGGCGGACTGCTCGCCTTCTCCAGCTTCGGCCCCGACACGCTGAAGGAACTGCGCGCCGCCTGGGCCGCGGTGGACCAGCACTCGCACGTCAGCCGCTTCCTGGACATGCACGACGTGGGCGACGCGATGATCAACGCGGGCCTGCGCGACCCGGTGCTTGACGTCAACCGCTACACGCTCACCTACGGCGAGCCGCGCGCGTTGCTCAAAGAGCTCCAGGGCCTGGGCGCCACCCATGCCGACCGCGCGCGCGAACGCCACCTCACCGGCAAGAGCCACTACCGCGGCATGCTCGCGGCCTACGAGGCAATGCGTGTGGACGGGCGTATCCCGGCCACCTGGGAAGTGGTGACAGCGCACGCCTGGGGGCCGCCGCCCGGCCAGGCCCGGCGCACGCCCGAGGGCGAGATTGCGACCTTCTCGCTGTCCAGCCTGCGCGGCTCGCGCCGGCGCTGAAGCTCGGCGGCCGACATCCCCTGCCGGCGCGTCTGAGCTCCAGCGACGGAGCCCACGGCCGCGAACATACCGCGGCGGCGCGCGCGGCCGAGGCGCCCCGCGAGCCGCACGACGGGCAGCAGGTGCGCGTTCATCCATCGCCCCGTCGGGAGCGAAGCCTCATTGACCCGTGCGGCGCGCCAGGCCGTGTCGGGGCGGTCGGCGGAGCATTGTGTGAGGGCGCGCCGCTGGCGCCGTCTTCACCCGCGCGCGCCTATTGTGGGCAGCCTCATCCACTTCCGAAGGAGCCGCGATGGGGTTGCAAGGCAAGGTCGCACTGGTCACCGGCGCGGCACAGGGCATCGGTCGCGCCATCGCGCTGCGGCTGGCGCAGGAAGGGGCAGCGGTGGTGATCGAGGATCGCGTCGCCAACGACCGCGCCCGCGAAACCCTCGCGCAGGTACAGGCGACCGGCGCACGCGCCTGCCTGATCGAGGGCGACGTCGCCCAGGTCGAGGCCGTCCAGCGCGTGATGGCCGAGGCGGTGGCGCAGATGGGCCGCGTCGACATCCTGGTCAACAACGCGGGTGTGGAGCGGCGCGCCGGCTTCCTGGACGTCACCGAGGCCGATTACGACCTCGTGCTGGACGTCAACCTCAAGGGCGTGTTCTTCCTCACCCAGGCATTCGCCCACCACGTGCGCGACCGCGGCGACGGCGGTCGCATCGTCAACATCAGCTCGGTGCACGAGGAACTCCCCTTCCCGCACTTCGCCAGCTACTGCGCCAGCAAGGGCGGCGTGAAAATGCTGATGCGGGACCTGTCGGTGGAGCTGGCACCCTTGGGCATCACCCTCAACAACATCGCGCCGGGCGCGATCAAGACGCCGATCAACGCGCACCTGATGAGCGACCCGGCGTTGGTGAAGGCGCTGATGAAGAACATCCCCCTGCAGCGGCTGGGCTCGCCCGAGGAGGTCGCCGGCGCGGTCGCCTTCCTGTGCGGCGACGACGCCCGTTACATGACCGGCAGTACGTTGTTCGTCGATGGCGGACTGCTGTGGAACTACGCCGAGCAATGAGCGACGACACCAAACGCAGGAACGAGGAAAACGCGGCCAGCGTTCCCAAGGCCGATACGCTCACGCCGGCGGACCGCTACCAGGAACTGTTCATCGCGGTGCAGATGGGTGGCGTGTTCACCGACAGCAAGACCTTCGTCGACTGCGTGCCGCGCGGCGACCCGGAAGACATCCTGGAGTCCTACCGCGAGCGCTGCGACGACGAGGGCTTCGACCTGGCCGGTTTCGTGCACGCCAATTTCGATCCGCCCGAAGTGCACACGAGCCACTACAGGTCCCCGCCCGGGCAGTCGCTCAAGGCGCACATCGACAGCCTGTGGGACGTGCTCACCCGCCACCCGCGCCAGCATCCGCCCAACGCATCGATCCTGCCGCTGCCCAACGACTACGTGGTGCCGGGCGGGCGCTTCGCCGAGCTGTACTACTGGGACTCCTACTTCACCATGCTGGGCCTGGCCGAGAGTGGCCGGCACGACCTGCTCGCCGCGATGGCGAACAACTTCGCCTTCCTCATCGACACCTACGGCCACGTGCCCAACGGCAACCGCACCTATTACCTCAGCCGCTCGCAGCCGCCGGTGTTCGCGCTGATGGTGGAGCTTTTCGAGGACAAGGGCGTGTGCAAGGCGGTCGAATACCTGCCGCGCCTGCGCAAGGAATACAACTTCTGGATGGCCGGCGCCGAGGAGATGCGCCCGGGCGACGCCCGCGACCACTGCGTGTGCCTGGACGACGGCAGCATCCTCAACCGCTACTGGGACGAGCGCGACACGCCGCGCGAGGAGTCCTACCGCGAGGACGTGCTGACCGCGCGCAAGTCGCCGCTGCCGGCGCACCGCGTGTACCGCGAACTGCGCGCCGGCGCGGCGTCGGGCTGGGACTTCAGCTCCCGCTGGTGCGACGGCACCGAGCTGTGCACCATCCGCACCACCTCGATCCTGCCGGTGGATCTGAACGCGTTTTTGTACAAGCTGGAGCGGCAGATCTGCCTGCTCAACCACGCCGTCGGGCAGCGCAAGCAGGCGGAGAAGTTCCAGCAACGCGCGGAGGCGCGCAAGCAGGCGATCGAGCGGCTGCTCTGGAACGACAAGGCCGGCGCCTACCTCGACTACGACTGGCAGCGCGAAGAGCCGCGCGAAGCGCTCAACAGCGCCGCGGCGGCACCTCTGTTCATCGGCCTGGCCAGCCGCGAACAGGCCCATCGTACCGCCCAGGCCCTGCGTGACCGGCTGCTGCGCCAGGGCGGCATGGGCACCAGTGAACAGGACAGCGGCCAGCAATGGGACCAGCCCAACGGCTGGGCGCCGCTGCAGTGGATGGCGATCCGCGGCATGCGCAACTACGACATCGACGCCAACGACATCGCCTGCCGGTGGCTGCGCACCGTGGGTGCGCTCTACAAGAAAGAGAGCAAGCTGGTGGAGAAGTACGTGATCACCCATGACGGCGAAAATGCCGAGGGCGGCGGCGGCGGCGAATACCCGTTGCAGGATGGCTTCGGCTGGACCAATGGGGTGACGCGACGCCTGTTGCACGAGGATCCCCGCAACGAGGCGAACGAGGCGAAGGCGGCGAGCCGGTCGTAGCGCCTCGCAGGGGGCTTTGGGCCCACCATCGGCCTTGCGGCAGCGCGCGATGGACCGAAACGCGCCCTGGCCATCCGCTCAGAGACCGAGCTTGCGCATCAGCGACTGCGCATCGAAGGGCGCATGCACCTTGGCGTCGTTGTCGAAGTAGCAATACACGTCGCGCGATGCGCGCCTTGGCGGCGGTCGCGTGCTCGCGCGCACCGCATCCTCCGGCTCGCCGCCCCGCGCCCATTCACGGATGCGTGCGGCCCAGCGCTCCAGCGCCGCGTCGCCGTAGCCGCTGGTATAGAGCTTCTCGTCGCCGTGCAGGCGCAGGTACATGAAGTCCGCGGTGACGTCCTCCAGGTAGGGCCAGCGGCCGGCGGTGTCGGCCACCACCAGTGCCACCTTGTGCCGGCGCAGCAGGGCGATGAACGCCTCGCAGATGAAGCTCTCGTGGCGGATCTCCAGCGCGTGGCGCAGGCGCCGCTTGCGGTCGGGCGCAACGCTGGCGCCGTGCTTCAGGCGATGGTCGTGCCGACGCGCCAGCGCGGCCGCCTGGTGGGTGTCGCGCGGCAGCGCGCCCAGGAAGTGATCGAACAGCGCTTCGTCGAAGCGCTGGTTCGGCGGGCACTGCCACAGGATCGGCCCCAGTTTCGCGCCCAGCTCGAACAGGCCCGAGGCGAGGAAGTTGGCGAGCGGCCCGTCGAAGTCGCGCAGCCGCTTGATGTGCGTGATGAAGCGCGGCCCTTTCACCGCGAACACGAACCCGCGCGGCGTGGCCTCGTTCCAGCCCGCATAGCTGGCCGGCCGCTGCAGGCTGTAGAACGAGCCGTTGAGCTCGATGCTGCCGACCTGGCGCGAGGCGTATTCCAGTTCGGCCTGCTGCGGCAGGTCCTTCGGATAGAACACGCCGCGCCAGGGCGCGTAACGCCAGCCGGATATGCCGATGCGCAGTGTCGCCACGCTCCGTCCCGTCCGCGGAAACCGCCTTCCATGCAAGCGTCAGGCGGGTGACGCACTGGTGAATCGCTTCTCGCGGCGTCGAAGGTCCCGTGGGCTCCGTTCAAACTTGCCGGTGGCGGAAGCAGCCCACCAGATGGTCGTTGACCATGCCGGTGGCCTGCATCAGGGCGTAGCAGATGGTGCTGCCGACGAAGCGGAAGCCGTCCTTCTTCAGCGCCTTGCTCATGCGGTCGGAGGTGGGAGTGGTGGCGGGCACCTCGGCACTGGTGTGCCAGCGGTTGCGCACGGGCTTGCCATCGACGAACGACCACAGGTAGGCATCCAGGCTGCCGTGCGCCTCGATCGCCTTCAGCGAAGCGCGGGCGTTGTCGCGCGTGGCGGTGACCTTGAGACGGTTGCGGATGATGCCCGGGTCGGTGAGCGCCTGCTCCAGTTCGCGCTCGCTCATGCGCGCTACGCGCGCGATCTCGAAGCCGTGGAAGACCTCGCGGTAGCGCTCGCGTTTGACCAGCACCGTGCGCCAGGACAACCCGGCCTGCGCGCCTTCAAGGCAGAGGAATTCGAACAGCAGGCGGTCGTCGTGCAGCGGCACGCCCCACTCGCTGTCGTGGTAGGCGCATAGCAGGTCGTCGGTGGCCCAGGCGCAGCGGTGCATGTGGATCCCTTCGATGGCAGGGCGCCAATGTAGCGCAGCGCGCGGCGTACACTGGCGCACTTTCCCGATGCGCTCCCCGATGTCGAACCCTTCTCCGCAGCGCAGCGCGCTGGCCGCCCTGGCCGGCACCATCCTGATCTGGGCCTACAGCTGGGTGGTGATGAAGCAGGCGCTGAACTGGGCCGGGCCGTTCGATTTCGCCGCGCTGCGTTACCTGCTTGGCGCGGTGGTGCTGTTCGCCGCGCTGGCCGTCAGCCGCCAGTCGCTGCATCCGCCGCCGCTGCTTCCCACGGTGCTGATCGGCCTTTGCCAGACCGCCGCGTTCCAGGGACTGGAGCAGTGGGCGCTGGTGGGCGGCGGCGCCGGGCACGTGGCGCTGCTCGCCTACAGCATGCCGTTCTGGTCGGTGCTGCTGGCCTGGCCGCTGTTGGGCGAGACGCCTTCGGCGCGGCACTGGCTGGGCCTGGCGCTCGCGGCGGCCGGACTGCTGTGCATCCTCGAACCCTGGCACGGCCTGGGCAGTCCGTCGAGCACGGTGCTGGCGCTGGCCGGTGGCGCGGCGTGGGCGGCCGGCACGGTGCTCAGCAAGCGGCTGTTCCAGCGCCACGCGGTGTCGGCGCTGTCGCTGACCAGCTGGCAGATGCTCGTCGGCGCGCTGGTACTCGGTGCGGTGGCGTTGCTGGTGCCCGCGCGACCGATCGCCTGGAACTGGGCGTTCGCCGGCGCGCTGGCCTACAGCGCGGTGATGGCTTCCAGCGTGGCCTGGGGCCTGTGGCTGGTGGTGCTCAAGCGCCTGCCCACGACGGTGGCGAGCCTGTCCAGCCTCGGTGTACCGGTGGTCAGCGTGCTGCTGGCCTGGCTGATCCTGGACGAGCGGCCCGATGCGATGGAATGGCTGGGTATCGCGCTGGTGCTGGCGGGCCTGGCGGCGGTGGTCGGTATCGGCGCGCGCCGCACCCGCGCCTGAGAGGCAGGGAAAGCCTCAGCCACCCATCCACACGCCGAAAGGTTGAGGTGGACGGAAGTCCACCTGCGGCCCCTCACCAGGGCAACGCGTCGAGGTCGACGTTGCCACCGGTCAGTACCACGCCCACGCGGCGGCCGGCGAAGCGTTCGGGCGCCTTCAGGATCGCGGCGAAGGCGGTGGCGCTGGAAACCTCCACCACCTGCTTGAGCTCCCGCCACAGCAGGCGCATGGCGGCGATGGTGTCCTCGTCGGTCACCGTGATGATGTCGATCCGATGCTGGCGCAGCGCGTCGAGGTTGGGTTCGCCGACCAGCGCGCGCAGGCCGTCGCAGATCGTATCGGGCACCACGTCGGTGACGCGCTCGCCGCGGGCCATCGAACGCGCGGCGTCGTCCGCCCCGGCCGGTTCGCCCGCATGCAGGCTGAGCGTCGGCCGCAGCGCATGCGCGGCGATGGCCACTCCCGAGGCAAGGCCGCCGCCGCCGACCGGCGTGACGATCGCCTCGATGTCGGGGACCTGCGCCAGCAGCTCCAGCGCGATCGTGCCCTGCCCCGCCATCACCTGCCTGTCGGCATACGGATGCACCAGCACCGCGCCGGTGTCCTGCACCAGCTGCGCGGTGGTCGCCTCGCGCGCGGCCTGGGTCGGTGCGCAGCGGTGCAGCACCGCACCCGCGCGCTCGATCGCCTCGAGCTTGGCGCGTACGGCGCCCTCGGGCACCACCACGTGGGCGCGGATGCCGCGGGTCCCGGCCGCCAGCGCCAGCGCGTTGCCGTGGTTGCCGGAGGAATGCGTGACCACGCCGCGCGCGGCGGCGGTCTCGTCCAGCGCCCACACCGCATTGCAGGCGCCGCGGAACTTGAACGCACCGCCGCGTTGCAGGTTCTCGCACTTGAAGTACAGCTGCGCGCCGGCCAACGCATCGAGCGCGTCGCTGCGAAGCACCGGTGTCACGCGCGCATGAGGCGCGATGCGCGCGGCGGCGTCCTGGATCTGGGCGAGAGTAGGCAAGACTGTCATGGGGTATCGATCTCCACGCCGCAGCGGAACATCCGTGCGGCACCGGGTTCAAGTCGGATAGCTTCTGCGCAGTCGGGCCGGTTGAAGGCGTCGGGCAGGCTTTCCATCGGTTCGAGCGCGAGCGAGCGACGCGCATCGCGTTCCAGCGTATCGCCGGTGAAGGCGAGCAGCACGCCGTGCTCCTGCCACACCGCGATGCCTATGCCGCTGGCCGGATCGCGCAACCGGGCGCGCATGCGGCCATCGGTGTCGGCCTGCAGGCCGACGTAGGTGTGGTTGAGTTCGATCGCGCCGATCGCGCGCGGCTGGCGGAAGTCGAGCGCCGGTACCTGCGCCAGCGGCAGGTAAGCGGCCTCGCCAGGTAGCGGTATGAAGTCCGCACCGGTGCCGATCACGCAGGCGGCGGGGATGGCGAGCTCCCATGATGCCAGCGCGCCATCGCCGACGCGGAAGTACGGATGCCAGCCGGCGAAGGCCGGCGCCGCGCGCACGCCGACGTTGCGCAGGGTCGTTTCCAGCGTCAGCCCGTCGACCGCCAGGGTGTAGCGCACGACCAGGTCGAGCGTGAACGGGTAGCCGGGCTGCGGCGGAATGGTGGTGGCGAACGACACGCGCGCCGCGCGCTCGCCCGCCTCCAGCGCGCCGATGGCGAAGTCGGCATCGCGCACGAAACCATGCCGGCTCGCGCGCGCCGCGCCGGCGAGGCCGGGCGAAAGGTCGTGATCGTTGCCGTCGAAACGATAGCGCGCATCGGCGACGCGGTTGGCGAAGGGTGCCAGCACGGCGAACCGCGAGCCCGGGCGTGCTGCCAGCTCCACCGCGTCGCGATAACCATCGGCGAACTGCACGAACCGGCCGCCCACGGTCGCTTCGATGCCCAGCACGCAGGCGCCATGCCGCGCGATGCGCACGCGGCGACCACGCGCGCTGTCGTTCAATACGACGACCGGCTGCGTGTCCAACCACTCGATGGTGACGTCGAAAACACCCATGTCCCGTCCGGTCGCGAAAGCGCCGCATGTTAGCCTGAGCCTTCCCCCAGCGGCTTCTCCACCCCATGACTGCGCGCGACGAACAGACCCCCTCGCCCATCCGCCTTGCCGAATACCGACCACCCGCCTGGACGGTCGAACAGGTCGAACTCGAATTCGACCTCGGCATCGACGCGAGCGAGGTGCGCTCGCGCCTGCATCTGCGCCGCGATCCGGCGCAGGACGCGCCGCTGCGGCTTGACGGCGAGGGCCTTGAACTGATCGCCATCGTGCTGGACGGGCAACCGCTGGACGCGCAGGCGTATCGCTATCGCGACAACGTGCTGGAGGTCGACGGCGTTGGCGACGGCAGCGTGCTGGAAACCTGCGTGCGCGTGCGCCCCGCGGCCAACACCGCGCTGGAAGGGCTGTACCTGTCCGGCTCGCGCGAACACGGCTTCCTGCTGACCCAGTGCGAAGCCGAAGGCTTCCGGCACATCACCTTCTTCCCCGATCGCCCGGACGTGCTTGCGCGCTATACCGTCACGCTGCGCGCCGACCGCGAGCGTTTCCCCGTGCTGCTCGCCGGCGGCAATCCGGATGGCGCGGGCGAGCTGCCGGGCGAGCGCCACTGGGCGCGTTTCGTCGACCCGTATCCGAAACCCTGTTACCTGTTCGCGCTGGTGGCCGGTCGGCTGGACAAGATCGAGCGCGACTATCGCACCGCCGACGGTCGCGATGTGGCGCTGGTGATCTGGGCCGAGCCGGACGTGATCGCCTGCTGCCATTACGCCATGGACGCGCTGGAGCGCGCCATGCGCTGGGACGAACAGGCCTACGGGCGCAACTTCGATCTATCCGTGTTCCACGTCGTCGCCACGCACGACTTCAACATGGGCGCGATGGAGAACAAGGGCCTCAACATCTTCAACGCCAAATACCTGCTGGCTGATCCGGACACCACGACCGACGACGAATACCGCGCGGTGGAGGCAGTGATCGGCCACGAGTATTTCCACAACTGGAGCGGCAACCGCGTCACCTGCCGCGACTGGTTCCAGCTGTCGCTGAAGGAGGGCCTCACGGTGTTCCGCGAGCAGCAGTTCTCGGCGGACATGAATTCGCCCTCGCTCAAGCGCATCGACGACGTCGCGCTGTTGCGCCGCGCGCAGTTCCCCGAGGACGCCGGTCCGCTCGCGCATCCGGTGCGCCCGTCGCAGTACAGCGAGATCAACAATTTCTATACCGCGACGGTGTACGAAAAAGGCTCGGAACTAGTGCGCATGCTGGCCGGGCGGCTGGGGCGCGAGGGTTTCCGCCGCGGCATGGACCTGTACTTCGAGCGCAACGACGGTCGTGCCGCCACGCTGGAGGATTTCCTCGCCGCGCTGGGCCAGGCCAACGGCATCGATCTTTCACCCTACCTCGCCTGGTACGGCCAAGCCGGCACGCCGCGGGTGTCGGGTAAAGGCCACTACGATCCGGCCAGCCGCGCCTACACGCTGATCCTGCGCCAGCACACGCCGCCCTCGCCGGGCCAGCCGGACAAGCGGCCGCTGCCGATCCCGGTCAAGCTCGCGCTGTTCGATCCGGACGGCCATATGCTGCCGTTGCACGGGGGCGCGAGCGAGCAGGTGGTGGTGCTCGATGCGCACGAGCAGTCGTTCGTGTTCCCCGGCATCGAGCGCGCGCCGGTGCCGTCCCTGCTGCGCGGCTTCTCGGCGCCGGTAATCCTCGACTACGCCTACGCGCCGGCCGAGCTCGCCTTGCTGCTGACCCACGACACCGACGGCTTCAACCGCTGGGAGGCCGCTCAACAGCTGGCCTGGCGCGCCTATGCGGAGCTGCGCGACGGTCGTGGCCGAGAGGCGCTGGCGGTGTGGGGCGACACGCTCGCCGGGCTGTTCGGCCAGGCCGCGCTGGACCCGGCGCTGCTGGCCGACCTGATCACGCCGCCGGGCGAGGTGGAACTGGCCGAGCGCGAGACCGACGTCGATCCGGCGCGCATCCACACCCTGCGCCAGTCGCTGCAGCGCGAGCTTGCCGCCCGCATCGGCGCGCCCGTGCTGGCCGACCGTTACCGCGCGCTGACCGCCCAGGCGAGCGACGCACTGGATGCCGTCAGCCAGGCACAGCGCCGGCTCAAGCGCCGCGTGCTGGAACTGCTGGCGCTGCTGGATGCGCCCACGGCGCAGGCCTTCGCGACCGCCCAGTTCGACCGCGCCGCGACGATGACCGATCGCCTCGCCGGCCTCGCGGTGCTGGTGCGTAGCGGGGCGCCGCAGGCGGCCGATGCGCTCGCCCGCTACCGCGCGCGCCACGCAGACAACGCGCTCGCGCTGGACAAGTGGTTCGCAGTGCAGGCGCAAATCCCCGACGATCCCGCGCTGGCGCGCGTGCGTGCGCTGGAGGGCGATCCGACGTTCACCCTGAAGAATCCCAATCGCGTGCAGGCCCTGCTCGGTACCTGGGCGCGTGGCAATCCGAGCGGGTTCCATCGCGTCGATGGCGAGGGTTACCGGTTCCTCGCCGCGCGACTGGCGGAACTGGATGCGCTCAACCCGCAGGTGGCGGCGCGACTGGCGACCGCGTTCAACGGCTGGCAGCGGCTGGAGCCGGCGCGGCGGGAACAGGCGCGCGCGGCGGTGGCGGGACTGGCGGAGCAGCGGCTCTCGCGCAACCTGACCGAGATCGTCGGCAACATGCTCAAGGGCTAGCGGCGCCGCGTGGCCGCAAGGACGTTGCCGGACGGAACGCCCTCACGGCGCTCCGCCCGGCGACGGGGCGGTCAAGCGGCGAGCTGGCTCAGCGCGTTGCGCAGGCGGACCATGTGCGTTTCCAGGCGCGGGCGCAGGTTCTGGCGTTCCTGCTCGGTGCGCGCGGCCAGGTGTTCGATCGCCATCTGCACCTTGCCGATTTCGATCATCAGATCGTGGCGCGGATAGACGGGCTGGAAGTCGAAAGTGCTGTTCATGACGGAACGCAGAGGATGGGGTTGGTGAAGCGGACTCTGCAATGGCCGTGCCAGAGCGTGATCGTCGTCACATTCGGCTCTGGGCCTGGCCGGCCGGCTGACGCTCAGCGTCAGCTGCCTTACAAAAAAAAGCCGGAATTAGTCACTTTTTATTCACGGCCGTACTGGGAATATCGCTTCCGCAGTCGCGACGGATCGCGACGGCGCCTGCGACTTTCCGGTTTCTGGCGCCCGGCAACACGGTCATCCTGGATTCCCCCTGTTCCTGAGACCGCCGGGCGCCAGATCTAAGCACGACCAAGCCCCGCCATTGGCGGGGCTTGGTTTTTCCGGGGCCGGAAAAGGCGACGGCGCCGTGGGAATCCCCAGCGGCGCCGTCATGCTTCCTCTCCCGGTACGCGGTCAGGCCCCTGTCTGCCCAGCCTCGGCGCGCGGTTCGCGCAGCGTCTGCCCATGGAAAGTGCACGCGGAGTGAAGCAGCAATCGTGCCAAGCTCTTGATTATGTTCGGGCGCAGACGCCAAAGCGCTAACATACGCACGTTCCGTCCTCGCACGCGCCAGGCGCCTTTCGATGATCCATCCCACCCGCTACGACGTGATCGTGGTTGGCGGCGGCCATGCCGGCACCGAAGCGGCGCTGGCCGCGGCCCGCTGCGGCGCGCGCACCCTGCTGCTGACCCACAACCTGGAGACCGTCGGTGCGATGAGCTGCAACCCGGCCATCGGCGGCATCGGCAAGGGACACCTGGTCAAGGAGATCGACGCGCTCGGCGGCGCCATGGCGCAGGCGGCCGATCGCGCCGGCATCCAGTGGCGCACGCTCAACGCCTCCAAGGGACCGGCCGTGCGCGCCACGCGCTGCCAGGCCGACCGCACGCTGTACCGCGCGGCGATCCGGCGGATGGTGGAATCGCAGCCGAATCTCGAATTGTTCCAGCAGGCCGTCGACGATCTGCTCATCGAGGGCGACCGCGTCGCAGGCGTGGTCACGCAGATGGGCGTGACCTTCCGTGCCGGCGCGGTGGTGCTCACTGCCGGCACCTTCCTCGCCGGCAAGATCCACATCGGCCCGGCGCAATACGCCGGCGGGCGTGCGGGCGACCCGCCCGCCAGCGCGCTGGCGATACGCCTGCGCGAACTGCCGCTGGCGGCCGACCGGCTCAAGACCGGCACGCCGCCGCGCATCGACCTGCGCAGCATCGACTTCGGCGGGCTGGAGGAACAGCCGGGCGACGATCCCGCGCCGGTGTTCTCCTACCTGGGATCGCGCGCGGAACATCCGCGCCAGGTCAGTTGCTGGATCACCCACACCTCCGAGCGCACGCACGAGATCATCCGCGGCGCGCTGGACCGCTCGCCGCTCTTCAGCGGGCAGATCGAGGGCATCGGCCCGCGCTACTGCCCCTCGATCGAGGACAAGGTGGTGCGCTTCGCCGACAAGGGTTCGCACCAGATCTTCATCGAGCCCGAAGGACTGGACAGTTTCGAGATCTATCCCAACGGCATATCCACCTCGCTGCCGTTCGACGTGCAGCTGGAGGTGGTGCACTCGATCGCCGGCTTCGAGCGCGCGCACATCACGCGTCCGGGTTACGCCATCGAATACGACTACTTCGACCCGCGCGGCCTGCAGCCATGGCTGGAGACCAAGAGCATCGGCGGGCTCTACTTCGCCGGCCAGATCAACGGCACCACCGGATACGAGGAAGCCGCCGCGCAGGGCCTGGTCGCCGGGCTCAACGCCGCGCGCATGGTCCGCGGCGAGGCACCCTGGTTCCCGCGGCGCGACGAGGCCTACATCGGCGTGCTGATCGACGACCTCACCAGCAACGGCACGCTGGAGCCTTACCGCATGTTCACCTCGCGCGCCGAGTACCGGCTGCACCTGCGCGAGGACAACGCCGACCTGCGCCTGACCGAGCAGGGTTTCGCGCTCGGCGTGGTACCGCAGGCGCGCTTCGATGCCTTGCGCGCCAAGCGCGAGGCGGTCGAGCGCGAGACGCAGCGGCTAGCCTCGCTGTGGGCGGCACCAACCAATGCGCTGGGCGCGACGATCGAGCGCCAGCTCGGCATTGCGCTCAGCCGCGAAACCAACGCACTGGACCTGCTGCGACGCCCCGAACTGGACTACGGCAAGCTCGCCGCCGTCAGCGAACTCGGCCCCACCGTGGAACGCGAGGATGTCGCGGCGCAGGTCGAGGTGCAGGCGAAATACGCCGGCTACCTGGAGCGCCAGCGCGAGGAGATCGCGCGCCAGCGTCGCCACGAGCACACCGACATTCCTGTCGGTTTCGATTACGACAAGGTGCGTGGCCTTTCCTCCGAAGTGCTGCTCAAGCTCAAGCGCACGCAACCGGCCACGATTGGCCAGGCCGCGCGGATCAGCGGTGTCACGCCCGCGGCGATCTCGCTGTTGCTGGTGCATCTGAAGCGCCGCGCCTGAAGCTTGTCTTGCCCTCCTCTCCCGGGAAGAGGCCGGGGTTCGCGGCGCACTTGAAAGCAATCCTGCAAGAACGAGCCCCACCCGACGCCTCCCTCATCTTCGATAAGAGCGGGCGCGAGGGAGCAGGGTGCGGTGGCCCATGGCATCATCGCTTGAATCGAAATTTGCGGAGCGAGTGCATGGAAATCTGGATCGGCCGCGATGGCCAGCGCCACGGTCCCTACAAGGAGGAGGACGTGCGCCAGTGGCTGCGCAGTGGCCAGCTCGCCGCCGAGGACCTGGGTTGGTACGAGGGCCTGGCCGACTGGCAACCTTTGTCGGTGCTGTTCCCCGACGCGCTGGCCGCCACGCCCCCGCCGCTTGGGCCCGCGCCCGTGGTGCCGCCGCCGACCACCACGGCGGCGCTGGAGGATTACGCCGGTTTCTGGAAGCGCCTGGTCGCCTACATCATCGACGTGATCGTGCTCTACATCCCGCAGATGCTGATCATGAATGCGTTCGGCAACGAAGCGGCCCAGGCGAAACTGGAGCAGGTCCTGCTCTCGGCCGGTTCCGATCCCCAGGTGATGCTGGCTGCCTACGGCCAGTACTACGAAACCATGCGCATGGGCATCGCGCTGACTGCCGTGCTGGTCTGGTTGTATTTCGCCATCTGTGAGAGCTCGGCCTGGCAGGCCACCGTGGGCAAGCTGGCGATGGGCATCCGCGTGACCGATCTGGACGGCGGGCGCATCGGCTTCTGGCGCGCGCTGGGACGCTACGCGGCGAAGATCCTCAGCTGGATGATCGTGGGCGTCGGCTTCCTGATGATCGGCTGGACGCGGCGCAGGCAGGGCCTGCACGACATGCTCGCCAACACCCTGGTGCTCAACGGCCGGGCCGGCGCATTCCACCACCCCGCACCGCGCAACGATGGATCTTTCCACGCCTGAACGAAGGGTGGGGTTCGGCCCACCATCGCCATCCCGCATGGTGGGCGAACCCACCCGACGAACCGCGCTGCGGTTGTTATGATCGACGGCTCCCTGCACCACTTGAAGCCCTTGATCACATGCTCAGCATCGAACACCGCATTGCCCAGGACATCGCCGCCAAGCCCGACCAGGTGCGCGCGGCGGTGGGCCTGCTCGACGAGGGCGCGACCGTGCCCTTCATCGCCCGCTACCGCAAGGAGGCCACCGGCGGCCTGGACGACACGCAGCTGCGCCTGCTCGAAGAGCGCCTGCGCTACCTGCGCGAGCTGGAGGAGCGCCGCGGCGCGATCCTCGCCAGCATCGAGGAGCAGGGCAAGCTATCCGATGCGCTGAAGAACGACATCCTCGCCGCCGACACCAAGGCGCGGCTGGAAGATCTCTATCTGCCCTACAAGCCCAAGCGCCGCACCAAGGCGCAGATCGCCCGCGAAGCGGGCCTGGAGCCACTGGCGACCGGCCTGCGCGACGATCCGACGCTTACCCCCGAAATATTCGCCGAATCGTTCGTCGATGCCGACAAGGGCGTGGCCGACGTGCGCGCGGCGCTCGATGGCGCACGCGCCATCCTGATGGAGTCCATCGCCGAGGATGCGCACCTGGTCGGCGAGCTGCGCGACTGGCTCTGGGACAAGGGCCAGATCCGCGCGAAGGTGGTCGAGGGCAAGGAGAACGAGGGCGCCAAGTTCCGCGATTACTTCGATCATGTCGAAGCGGTCGGCAAGATCCCCTCGCATCGCCTGCTGGCGCTGATGCGCGCGCGCAACGAAGGCGTGATCGAACTGGAGCTGCAGCCGGCGCTCGACGCCGAACAGGGCCATCTGGAGGGCGAAGGCCGAGTCGCCGCGCACGCCGGCATCCATGACCGCGGCCGCGCTGCCGATGCGTGGCTGCGCGAAACCGTGCGCCTGACCTGGCGCGTGAAGCTGCACCTGCACCTGACGCTGGACCTGTTCGGCCGCGTGCGCGAAGGCGCCGAGGACGAGGCGATCCGCGTGTTCGGCGACAACCTGAAAGACCTGATGCTGGCCGCGCCGGCGGGCGCCAAGACGGTGATGGGCCTGGACCCGGGCATCCGCACCGGTTGCAAGGTGGCCGTGGTCGATGCCACCGGCAAGCTGCTGGCGACCGAGACGATCTATCCGCTGGAGCCCCGGCGGCAGTGGAACGAATCGCTGGTCGTGCTGGCGAAGCTGTGCAAGCAGCACGACGTGGACCTGATTGCGATCGGCAACGGCACCGCCTCGCGCGAGACCGACAAGCTGGCCGGCGAGCTGATCAAGAAACTGCCGGATGCCAAACTGTTGAAGATCGTGGTCAGCGAGGCCGGCGCTTCGGTCTATTCAGCGTCCGAAACGGCTGCGAAGGAATTTCCGAACCTCGACGTCAGCCTGCGCGGCGCCGTGTCCATCGCGCGCCGCCTGCAGGATCCGCTCGCCGAACTGGTGAAGATCGAGCCCAAGGCGATCGGCGTGGGCCAGTACCAGCACGACGTCAACCAGGTGAAGCTGGCGCGCGCGCTCGACGCGAAGGTCGAGGATTGCGTCAACGCCGTCGGCGTGGACGTCAACACCGCCTCGGCCGCGCTGCTCTCGCGCGTGGCCGGACTATCGCCGAGCGTCGCCGAGAACGTGGTCAAGCATCGCGACGCCCATGGTCCGTTCGCCAACCGCAAGGCGCTGCTGAAGGTGCCGCGGCTGGGCGACAAGGCGTTCGAGCAGTGCGCCGGCTTCCTGCGCGTGCCCAGCGGCGACAACCCGCTGGACGCCAGCGCGGTACATCCGGAAGCCTACCCGGTGGTCGAGCGGATCATCGCCCAGTGCGGTCGCGAGGTGCGCAACATCATCGGCGACACCGGCTTCCTGCGCGGCCTGAAGCCCGAGCAGTTCACCGACGAAAAGTTCGGCGTGCCGACCGTGCGCGACATCCTCAAAGAGCTGGAGAAGCCAGGCCGCGACCCGCGTCCGGAGTTCGTCGCGCCGAGCTTCGCCGAAGGCGTGGAGGACCTCAAGGACCTGCGTCCCGGCATGATCCTGGAAGGCCGCGTCACCAACGTCGCCGCGTTCGGCGCGTTCGTCGACATCGGCGTGCACCAGGACGGTCTGGTGCACGTGTCCGCGCTCTCGCACACGTTCGTCAAGGACCCGCGCGATGCGGTCAAGGCCGGCGACATCGTCAAGGTCAAGGTGATGGAGGTGGACCTTCCGCGCCAACGTATCGGCCTGTCGATGCGTCTGGACGACGAACCGGGCCAGGCCCGCGGCGCCCGCCCCGGCGACGACAACCGCGGCACCCGCCCGCAGCGGGGTGCGCCGCCGCCCAAGCCCGCCGCGCCGCCGGCCAACAACGCCTTCGCCGACGCGTTGCTGCGCGCGCGCGAGGGCAAACGCTGAAACCACAGGGACGCCCGATCCGCGCCCGGAGTCCGTTCCGGGCGCGCGTGGGGCAAACGTCCGCGCTCGGGCTCAGGCCGGCTGGTAGACGACGGCCATCGCCCCGGAGCTGAAGGGGGTCACGCTGAGCAGCCGCAAATCGGCCGGACTGCCTAGTCCGGCAAACAGCGGCTGGCCCTGGCCCAGTATCACCGGGTGGATGGCCAGCCGGTATTCGTCGATGAGGCCGGAGGTGACGAGGCTGCGGGCGAAGCGGGCGCCCCCGTGCGCCAGGATGTATTTGCCCGGCTGCTGCTTCAGCCGCTGGATTTCCTCCACCAGATCGCCGCGTGCCACGGTCGGCCTGGCCCAGGAGTCCAGGACCGCCACTGTCGGCGTGGCGCCATGCCTTTCCGCATTGCGCGCCTTTGCTTCGGCGAAGGCCTTGGTCGTCTGATCGCCCCGCGTTCCGTCGTCGAGCCCGTGCCTTGAGAAAATCACCTTGGGGATATCGTTCATCGGCCGTGCGAGCGGCATTTCCGAATAGGGCCAGAACGCCGCCATGTCGTAATAGCTGCCGCTCCCCATGATGTGCACGCCCGCGTCGCCGAGCGTATCGAGGACCCATCGGGTCGAATCGTCGCCGCCGGAGGTGCGGAACACCCAGTCGGCCTCGCCGTTCGGTCCGGCGACGAAACCGTCCAGCGAGACGGACATCTTCAGTACCAGCTTTCTCTTCGCTGCCGTCGTGGCCGTCATGACTTTTCCCCTCGCCTCGGTGGTTCGCAGGACGTAGGTGTCCTTTGCCGGTTTCTTGCCCTATGGACCGCGACGAGCGGCGCGACGCTATTTCGACACGACGCGCCTTGGCCGCAGGGGATCGGATCGACAACGGGTCCACGCGATAGTTTGCTGGGGGACCGTTCGCCCTGGCCGCGCTCGGCGATGGCAAATCGCAGCCCGGCCTTTCCGCACCGCGCACACGCGATGCGCCGCAGCATGCGCTTCCGTATGGACTGCATTACCGTGACGCTCAAATAACGAAGGCCATCCCGGCCCCTCAAGGAGCGTCACCGTCATGCCCCGTACCCGTCTTGCCGGCGCCATCCTCGCCGGTCTGCTGTTCAGCGCGGCCGCCGCGGCCACCGATTTCGACCAGGTCGTCGTGTTCGGCGACAGCCTGAGCGACAACGGCAACATCTCGCTGGCGACCGCGCCCGGCGTGCAGCCGCCGCTGCGCTTCACCACCAATCCCGGCACCCTGGCCATCGAGAACGTCGCCAGCGCGCTTGGCCAGCCGATCGCGCCGTCACTGACCGGGGGCTCGGACTACGCGTGGGGCGGCGCCGGCGTGCTCGTCAATTCCCCGGGCACGCCCGCCGCGGTGCCCACGCTGACCAGCCAGGTGGGCGGCTACCTGGCCGCCGGCACGGTCGATGCCAATGCGCTGTACTCGATCTGGGGCGGCGCCAACGACATCTTCTATCACGCCACCGCCGCCGGCGCGGGGGTCACCGCCCAGCAGCTGATCGCGCAGACAATTACGCAACAGGTCTCGCTGGCGATCGCCAACAACATCATTCCGAACGATCCGGCCGCGATCGCCGCCTTCACCGCGCAGATCACGCCGACCGTCACCGCCCAGGTGAACGCGGCGGTGCTCGCCGGCGCCGGGGTCAGCGCGTTCGAGACCGCGGAACAGGCACAGGCGGGCGTTGCCGCCGCGGCCCAGCAGGAGGTCAAGCTGATCGGCCAGCTGCAGGCGGCGGGCGCCAAGAACATCCTGGTGTTCAACCTGCCCAACATCGGCCTGACGCCTTCGGCGCTTGCTCAGGGTCCAGAGGCGGCAACCGCGCTGGGCGGCCTCGGCCTGGTCTTCAACGGCCAGCTCAACGCCGGCCTGTCGCAAATGGGCGTGGGCATCGTTCCGGTCAATGTCTACAGCCTGTTCAACGAGATCATTGCCGACCCGCAGACCTTCGGCTTCACCAACGTCAACGAGCCGGCCTGCGGCGCGGGCGCATCGTCGGTGCAGTGCGGTCCGGCCGGTTCGGGCCTGCCCTATACCTACCCCGATGGCGCCGACCAGAGCTACGTGTTCGCCGACGGCGTGCATCCGACCACCGCGGCGCATGCGGTGCTGGGCCAGTATGTGATGTCCATCCTCGAGGCACCGGGCCAGGTTTCGCTGCTGGGCGAGGCGCCGCTGGCGGCGACCGGCACGCAGTACCGCGCGATCCGCAACCAGCTGCTGGCCGATGGCCAGGGCAGCGATACCCGCTTCTTCGCCAGCGTGGATTACGGCCGGCAGCGCTTCGACGCGACCGGTGGCTCGCCCCGCACCGACAGCGACAACGTCAACCTGACCCTCGGCACCGACGCGCGCGTGAGCGACCACGTGTCGGTCGGCGTTGCGCTCTCGCTGGGCCAGAACAATGCCGATTTCACCGGTGGCGCTGGCGGCTACAAGATGCAGGACATTTCCGGCCTCGGTTACGCGCTGTACCACAACGGCGGCGGTTACCTGGGCGGCTTCGCCAGTTTCGGCCAGTCCAACTTCAAGGACATCAACCGGCGCATCCAGCTGGGCGCCGCCACCCGCAACGAGAGCGGCAAGGCGGATGGCTCCCATCTCGGCGCCGGCCTCGAAGGCGGCTGGTGGTTCGGCAGCGGCGGCCTGAAGACCGGACCGTTCGCGCGCGCGGAGTGGCAGACGGCGAAGGTCAACGGCTACGCCGAGACGGGCAACGACAGCACCGCCATGTGGTTCGGCCGCCAGCAGCGCGACGCATTGCTCGAATCGCTCGGCTGGCGCCTGCAGGGCCAGTGGCAGGCCGGCGGCGCCACGCTGATGCCGTTCGTGGAAGTGTCCTGGAACCACGACGACAAGGCCGATGCTCGCGAGGTCCAGGCCGGCCTGGTCGGCATGCCCGGAACCTTCGCGCTCACCGGCTACGTGCCGGACAAGACCTGGCTTGGTGCCGATCTTGGCCTGTCCGCCCAGTTCAGCACGAACGTCACCGGCTGGTTCGGCTATCACGGCCGCTTCAGCGATGACACCCAGAAGGACGACAGCGTGAACCTGGGCGTCAAGATCGGCTTCTGACGCCGATCGCGCTTCCACGAAAAAGCCGCCCTCGGGCGGCTTTTTTTTGGCCGGACGCCCAGATGGCTGGACGTCCATTGGGAGCAGGCGGAAGGCTTACTTGCCCTTGCCGCCCGTGGCCAGCTTGAGGATGTTTTCGGCCTGGTTCTTGAGGCTGGCGGCCTCGTCATCGCCAAGCGTGTCGGTCTTGCTGCCGGAGACGACCTGCTTGAGCACCAGATTGCCGTCCTTGTCCCAGCCGGCGCGCTCGGTCGAGCTGGGCTTGGCATCCTGGCTGGCCTTCTTCTGCTGCACCACCACCCACGGCTTGCCGTCGCGGTAGGCGTAGTCGGTGCTGGTGAAGCCCTTGTCGCCGTAATCGGCGCGGCCGCGGATGAACTGCACCTGCCCGTTCTGGCGGAACACCTGCCAGGCACGCGAGACGTCCTTCTCCAGCTTGGTGCCATTGCTGATCTTCATGCCGCCGATCTGCTTCTGCACGGACTGGAAATCGGCCAGCTCCTTCTCGCCCGGGGTCTGCTCGGCGACCAGTTCGATCGTCACCTGGTTGGGCGCACCCTTGGTCAGTACCGGCGCCTGCAGCGCCATCTTGTAGTGACGCTCGCCGTCGGTCAGGTCGGCCTTGACCACGTACAGGTCGGCCGGGTTGACGTCGGCCGGGTTGAAGGTGAGCTCGAACGACTGCGGGAACTGCACCGGTGCGATGGTCTTGGTAGCCAGCGCGGCGCCGGCCTGGTCGGTCGAGGACACGTCGACCAGGTTGACCGTGAGCTTGGCGTCCGGCGAGACGGCGCTGTCGCCGCGCACGTTGATCGTGCCGCTGACCGAGTTCGCCTTCGCCGCGACGGCGGCATTGTCGCCCTTGCCCTGTTCGGGGGCGTTGGAGCCGTTGCAGCCAGCCAGTGCCAGCGCAGCTACCGACATCAGCGACCAGACCATCCTGCGCATGGGGAAACCTCTATTCAATTGAAAAGCATTTGCTTTGGGGAATGCACGCAAACCGTACGGCGTCTCGCGTACGTTTTCCGCGGGGGAAGTTCCAAGCATAGCGGAAAAAACCGCCCCCGGGCAAAAGTCAAGCCAGACTGATGGCAGCCCCGGCGACGTCCCTTTTGCCATTCACATGGCATAAACGCTGGCAAGGCACGCCAAAGCCCGCGGTAAGCACGGCGCGCTACGATGGCGCATGGCGGCTTCCGGTCGGCGGCTGCCAGTGATGCTTCCTGATGTCGGGAAAAGCCCATGAACCTCGCACCGCCCTCATCCCAATCCGAAAGCCCCGGCACCTTCGCCGACCGCATCAAGCTGCTGATCCAGCGCGTCGGCAGCGCTACCGAAATCGCCCGCATGTGCGGCTTTTCCGAAGGCGTGGTGCGCAGCTGGCGCGACGGCAACACCGACCCCTCGCGCGCACGCTGCGTGACCCTTGCGCGCACGCTCGGGATTTCGTTGATCTGGCTGGTCGCCGGCGAGGGCGCGATCCTGACGGACGTGGACCAATCCGGCGCCGACGAGCAAACCAGCAGCGACACCACGCAGCGGCCACGCGCACGCCTGGACGGTGCAACCGGCCACGTTCTGGTCACCTCGAGCACCAGCGTGGACACGCAACGCCTCAACGCTGCGATGCGCATCCTGCAATCGGAACTGGAACTGGCCGGGCAACGACTTCCGCTGGCCGACCACACCGATCTTCTGGCCAAGCTTTACGAGGCCATGGGCCCGGGCGGCATTCGCGTGGATACCGACGCGATGCTGACGTTCAACCGCCAGCTGGCCGAGCGGATAGGGCGCACCGGCGCCTGATTCGGCCGATCATGGTCCGCGGTACGGGCATTCGAGTTCGCGGACGAAAACCGCGAGAGCGCACTTAGCTGTCTGTCGGAGAGTGGCCCGGCGCATCAAAGCCGACGACTACCGGGTCCAGGCACAGCTTTGATCGCCCGGAGCGCGGGAAGATGCGCCGGTCCCGATCCGACACTACAGACGCGCGATATCGGCGACCGCCGCGAACTGCGCTTTCAGGCTGGCCAGCAGGGCGAGGCGATTGGCGCGCACGCGGACGTCCTCGGCGTTGACCAGCACGCTGTCGAAGAAAGCGTCCACCGGCGCCTGCAGCTGCGCCAGGCGCGTGAGCACGGCGGTGTAGTCGCCGGCGGCACGCGGCGCGGCGGTATCGGCAAGGGCGGCGTCCAGCGCGCTGGCCAGGTCATGCTCGGCGGGCGAGTCGAAACAGGCCGGGTCGACCACGCCGCCTGGCGCGATGCCGGTTTCTTCCTCGGCCTTGCGCAAAATGTTGGCCACGCGCTTGTTGGCGGCGGCCAGACTGGCCGCTTCGGAACGACGGCCGAATTCCCCCACTGCACGCAGCCGACGGTCGAAGTCCGGCAGCGTGGCCGGTCCCACGGCCAGCACCGCCTCGAACTGCTCGGGAGTGAAACCCAGTTCGGCGTAGTAGCCGCGCAAGCGGTCGAACACGAACTCGGCGAGTTCGCCCAGCAGTGCGGCGCGGCGCGCGCCGGCATCGAACACCGCCGGTTTGCCATCCTTGCCCGGCTTGAGGCCGGCGGCCAGCGCCGTGTCCGGCAACAGGTCCAGCGCCTCGGCGAAACTGGCGCGCAGATCCAGCTCCAGGCTTGCCTCGACCAGCGTGCGCGCCAGGCCGAGCGCCGCGCGGCGCAGCGCGAACGGATCCTTGTTGCCGCTGGGCTTCATGCCGACGGCGAAGATGCCGGCCAGCGTGTCGAGTCGTTCGGCCACGGCGAGTACCTGGCCGACGGCGTCGGCGGCGATGGCATCGCCGGCGAAACGCGGCTGGTAGTAGCTGTCCAGCGCCTGCGCCACTGCCTCGCCTTCGCCCTGGCGCTGTGCGTAGTAGCGACCCATCACGCCCTGCAGTTCGGGAAACTCGCCGACCATGCGGGTCAGCAGATCGCACTTGGCCAGCGAAGCGGCGCGCGTGGCGGCGCCGGCATCGACACCCACGCGGCTGGCGATCACGCGGGCGAGTTCGGCCACGCGCACGCTCTTGTCCCACAGGCTGCCCAAGGCCTGCTGGTAGGTAACGTTCTTCAGCGGCTCCTGATAGCTCGCCAGCGGCGTCTTGAGGTCCTCGTCCCAGAAGAACTT
The DNA here is from genome assembly GCF_051900395.1 of Frateuria sp. GZRe14. NCBI lineage: Bacteria > Pseudomonadati > Pseudomonadota > Gammaproteobacteria > Lysobacterales > Rhodanobacteraceae > Frateuria > Frateuria sp. GZRe14. The sequence goes on from NZ_JBHZGJ010000002.1 coordinate 586,579, forward strand.
GGCATCGGCGAAGCGCGGGCGGATCACGCGCTCGTAGCCCTTGCGGATCTCGGCCGGGTCCTTCGACTCGATGTTGGCCACGCCGATGAAGTGTTCGCTGAGCGAACCTGCGACGTCGAATACCGGCACGAACTTCTGGTTGGTCTCCATGGTGGTGACCAGCGCTTCGGGCGGCACGGCGAGGAACTCGCGCTCGAAGGCACAGGCGATCGCCGCCGGCCATTCGGTGAGGTTGGCGATCTCGTTCAGCAGGGCATCGTCCAGGCGCGGTTCGCCGCCGGTCTGCCCAGCGGCACGGGCCACTTCCGCCTGGATGCGTTCACGACGCTCGAGCGGATCGGCGAGCACTTTGGCCGCGCGCAGCGCGTCGAGCCAGCCGTCGGCGTCGGTCACGTGCACGGGATTGGGATGCATGAAGCGGTGGCCGCGCGACTTGCGGCCGCTCTTCAGGCCCAGCACCTCACCGTCGATGATGTCCGCGCCATGCAGCATCACCAGCCAGTGCGCCGGGCGCACGAAGGCGTAGTCGTGGTCGGCCCAGCGCATCGGGCGCGGGACCGGCAGGCCCCTGAGCGCCTCCTCGACGATCTCCGGCAGCAGCGCGGCCAGCGACTGGCCAGGCTTGACCGCGCGGAACACGAACCACGCGCCCTTGTCGGTCTCGAGCTTTTCCAGCTGGTCCACCTCGACGCCGCAGGACTGCGCGAAGCCGGTCAACGCCTTGGAGGGCTGGCCCTGTGCGTCCAGCCCGGCCGTGAGCGCCGGACCGCGGCGTTCGATATGCTGTTCTGGCTGCGTGGCAGCGACCGCCGGCACGTACACGGCCAGCCGGCGCGGCGTGCAGTAGGCGCGCGCCTCGTCCAGCCCGCCTTCAATGCCGCGCTTGCCCAGGCCCTGGACGATTCCGTCCAGGAACGCCTGCGACAGTTCGTCGAGCGCCTTGGGCGGCAGCTCCTCGGTGCCCAGTTCGATCAGCAGCGATTTGGCGGCGCTCATGCGGCCTGCTCCTTGGAAACGTTCTTCAGGCCGGGAAAACCCAGTTTCTCGCGCTGCGCCACGTAGGCTTCGGCGACGGCACGCGAGAGCGTGCGCACGCGCAGGATGTAGCGCTGGCGCTCGGTCACGCTGATGGCACGGCGGGCGTCGAGCAGGTTGAAGGTGTGGCTGGCCTTCATCACCTGCTCGTAGGCCGGCAGCGGCAGTCCGGCGCCGATCAGCTGGTTGGCGGTGGCCTCGCAGACGTCGAACCAGCGCAGAAGCTCCGGCACGTTGGCGTGCTCGAAGTTATAGGTGCTCTGTTCCACTTCGTTCTGGTGGAACACATCGCCGTAGGTGACCACGCCACGTGGACCGTCGGTCCAGATCAGGTCGTAGACGTTGTCTACGTTTTGCAGGTACATCGCAAGGCGCTCGAGGCCGTAGGTGATCTCACCGGTCACCGGACGGCACTCGAGGCCGCCGGCCTGCTGGAAGTAGGTGAACTGGGTCACTTCCATGCCGTTGAGCCAGACCTCCCAGCCCAGGCCCCAGGCGCCGAGCGTGGGCGATTCCCAGTTGTCCTCGACGAAACGCAGGTCGTGCACCAGCGGATCAAGCCCGAGCTCCTTCAGCGAGCCGATGTACAGCTCCAGGATGTTCTCCGGGTTGGGCTTCATCACCACCTGGTACTGGTAGTAGTGCTGCAGGCGGTTGGGATTTTCGCCGTAGCGGCCATCGGTGGGACGGCGCGAAGGCTGCACGTAGGCAGCCGCCCAGGGCTCGGGCCCAAGCGCGCGCAGGAAGGTCGCCGGGTGGAAAGTACCCGCGCCGACCTCGGTGTCCAGCGGCTGCAGGAGCACGCAGCCTTGCGCGCCCCAGTAGCGGTTGAGGGTCTGGATCACGTCCTGGAAAGTGCGCGCTGGCATGGCGATTGGCCCAACTACAAAGCGCGTTAGTATAGCCAAAGCCCGCGCAGGCACTGGTCCGGCGCCGCTCGAACGCACCCGTGGGAGCCCGTCTTCGATGGCCGCATCACCGCAAATCGCATCCCTGCTCGGTCGTCGTGGCCGGCTGGGGCTGGACGACGTGCTGGCCGCGCTGGTGGTGGACGGCTACGTCGCCGCCGATGACGCCAAGAACGTGCGCATGGGCGTGCGCGCGGGACGCAGCACGGTCGAGCTGCACCCGCTTGTGCTGATCGCCAACGCCAAGCTGGCGAACCTGCGCGAACCGGGCCGTCCGCTGAGCCTGGAAGCGCTGACCGAATGGCTGGCCGGCCAGGCAGCACTGCCCTACCTCAAGATCGATCCGATGAAGATCAACGTGGCGGCGGTGACCCAGGTGGTCAGCCATGCCTATGCCACGCGCCATCGCATCCTGCCAGTCGCCGCCACGCCGTCCGAGGTGACCTTCGCAAGCTGCGAGCCGTTCGACGCGGCCTGGGCGGGCGACCTGGCGCAGATGCTCCGCCGGGACGTTCGCCGGGTGGTGGCCAGCCCGCTGGACATCAACCGGTACCTGGCCGAGTTCTACGGCGTGCAGCGCTCGATCCAGATGGCGCAGGACGCCAAGGGTGCCGGCTACGACAGTTCGGCTGCGATCCTCAATTTCGAGCAGTTGGTGGAGCTGGGCAAGACCGGCGAGGTCGGCGCGGACGACCGCCATGTCGTGCACATCGTCGACTGGCTGCTGCAGTACGCCTTCGAGCAGCGCGCGTCGGACATCCACCTGGAGCCGCGGCGCGACGCCGGGCAGATGCGCTTTCGCATCGACGGCGTGATGCACAAGGTGTTCGAGTTGCCGCCGCCGGTGATGACCGCGGTGACCGCGCGCATCAAGATCCTGGCGCGCATGGACGTGGCCGAGAAGCGACGCCCGCAGGACGGCCGCATCAAGACGCGCTCATCCGCCGGGCGCGAGGTCGAGTTGCGCATATCGACCATGCCCACCGCCTTCGGCGAGAAGGTGGTGATGCGCATCTTCGATCCGGACATCGTCGCCAAGGATTTCTCGCAACTGGGTTTCTCGCCCGAGGAAGGCGAAATCTGGCGCTTGATGGTCGAACGCCCACACGGGATCGTGCTGGTGACCGGCCCGACCGGCTCGGGCAAGACCACGACGCTGTATTCGACGCTCAAGCACCTGGCGCGGCCGGAGCTCAACGTCTGCACGGTGGAAGACCCGATCGAGATGGTCAGCCCCGAGCTCAACCAGATGCAGGTGCAGGCCTCGATCGACCTGGACTTCGCCGCCGGCGTGCGTACGCTGCTGCGCCAGGACCCGGATATCATCATGATCGGTGAGATCCGCGACCTCGAAACCGCGCAGATGGCGGTGCAGGCGTCGCTGACCGGCCACCTGGTGCTGTCCACCCTGCACACCAACGACGCACCGAGCGCGGTGACCCGCCTGCTCGACCTGGGCGTACCGCATTACCTCATCCAGTCCACGCTGACCGGCGTGGTCGCCCAACGCCTTGTGCGCACGCTATGCCCGCACTGCAAGCGCGAGGCACAACAGGATCCGCACACCTGGACCGCGCTCACGCACGGTTGGTCGCTGCCGGCGCCGCATAGGGTTTTCGAGCCGGTCGGCTGCCTGGAGTGTCGCAATACCGGCTTCATGGGTCGCACGGGCGTCTACGAAATGCTGCGCCTCAGCTCGCGCCTGCGCGGCCTGATCTCGGCCCAACTCGACCTGGCCAGGCTTGGCGAGGCGGCGCTGGCCGAAGGCATGCAGCCGCTGCGCATATCGGCCGCGGCGCAGGTGGCCAAGGGCTTGACCACGGTGCAGGAAGTACTCACGGTATTGCCACCGATCGAACATGAAAGCCAATCCTAGGCTTTAGGCATCCAGACGTCCGCATGAAACCTATCCTGATCATTCGCACTGGCCGTGCGCCCGATGCCATCCGCGCGCGTCACGGCGATTTTCCGCATTGGTTCCGCCTCTGCGCGGCACTGTCGCCCGTCCGCCTTCAGGTGGTCGACGTCGCCGCCGGGGAGAGCCTGCCCCCGCCGAGCAACGTCGCTGGCGCACTGATCACCGGTTCGGCCGCGATGGTCACCGAACGAGCCGCCTGGAGTGAACGTACCGCTGGCTGGATCCGCAATGCCATGGATGCGCATCTGCCGCTGTTCGGCGTCTGCTACGGCCACCAGTTGATGGCGCATGCGCTGGGCGGTCGCGTGGACTACCTGCCGGGCGGGCGGGAAATCGGCACGCTGCCGATCGAGCTCACCGCAGCTGCCGGCCACGATCCTCTTACCGCCCGGCTCCCCACCAGTTTCCGCGCCCATACGACGCACGAACAGAGCGTGTTGGAGCCGCCACCAGGCGCCACGGTGCTGGCGCGCTCGGCGCGTGATCCGCATCATCTGCTTCGCTACGCCCCCAATGCGGTGAGCGTGCAGTTCCACCCGGAGTTCAACGCGGACGTGATGCGCGCCTACATCCATCGCAAGCGCGAAGCGATGCGGAACGAAGGCAGCGACCCGCACCGGATCTGGCGCGAAGTGGCCGCCACGCCAATCGCACGCCGGGTCATGCGCGGTTTTGGCCTGCGCCATGGGCTCAGCGCGGCCTAGGCACCCGTCAAGCGCAAGGCGAAGCGGGCAAGCGGGCAGTCTTGTCGAAGCGTTCGGCCGGCAAGACGCACCATCCGGTCAGCGGGTGCTGCTCATCTTGGTTTTGTCGGCATCGGGAAAGGCGTCACCTTCTGTCCATCGTTCGCGTCGCGGATGACCAGCGTGCCCTTGCGTTCGACCTCCTCGATGCGAACGATCGACTGCATCGGCAGATGAAGCACCTGCGTATCGGCGAATTCGTCGCGCAGGCGTTCCTCGGTGGGGTCCACCAGCAAGCCCGAGCCGGCCGGCTCGAACACCAGTTCGCCGACTTCGGTGAAACCCCACAGCGCACTGGTGTCGACGTGCCGCGCGTACAGCTCGTAGCACTTGCCCAGGTGCAGGAAGGTCACCTTGTAGAGTTTTCTGGTACGCATGGCGCGCAGTTTAGCCGCGCAGGCGGCGCGCAATCGCTTCGCGCGAGAACAGCGCGAACAACATGCCGAACAGGAATCCGGCGATGTGTGTCCACCACACGACCGCTCCGTAGCTCGGGCCGGCGTAGCTGAAGAGCAACTGCAGCAAAACCCAGATACCGATCAGCAGGTAGGCTGGCACGCGCACGAATTCGAGGAACAGACCCAGCGGCAAAACCAGCCCCAACCGCGCCCGCGGGAACAATGCCGCGTACGCGCCGAGTACCGCCGAGACCGCACCGCTGCAGCCGATGATCGGCAGCCGCACGCCGGCAAGCGTCAACGCGCCCACCAGATTGGCGACGATCCCGCCCGCGACGAACAACGAGAGAAACCGGGCCGAGCCCAGCGTGCGCTCCGCCGGCAAACCGAAGATCACCAGGAAGAGCAGATTGCTCAAGAGGTGGATCCAGGCCACATGGATGAACAGCGCCGTGAATAGCCGGAGCAGAGCCGGGTCGCCCATCTGGCGCCACAGCGCTTCGCGCGTGTCGAAAATGTTGGCCGGGATCGTGCCCCACTCCAGCAGGAACGAGATCCGCTTTGGTGGCGCCATCAATGCCAGTGCCACGAAGCTGGCCACGCACACGAGCACCAGCAGCAGCGTCGCCCACTGCATGGTGGAACGTCGCCGTGTCTCCACATGAACGAACAAGGCTGCGTCTCCCTCGGCGCCGCGTCGTAGTCCTTTGCATCATAGAGGCATGGGGCGGCCAGATGACAAAGGCGCTCCGAAAGGCGCGATTGCTCGAAGCTAAAGTGCAAGGCTGGGCTCGGGGGCGCGCTTTGCGGGCTGGCGCCTGTTGAACACGGAAAGACGCAACATCTCCGTTCTCCCCAGATCATCAAGAACAACGTCCATCGCGGGCATGGCGCGAGCAGTCGCCCCGCGGTCCTGCAGGAGCGCACCTGTGTGCGCCCGCCCTTTGATGGACGGGGGGAAAACGCATCGGATGCGCGGAACGTCCGTGTAGGAACCCGGCCGCGGTGTGCCGTCTATCGATGTGCCGGCCAAGCGGTGCGCCTCCCTGTTCCGACCTTCGATGTTGGCGGTGGGATTGCCCGCCGGTGACGGGCCGCGACCACAGCCGCCGGTCGAACGTTGGTGCGCGACTGCGGGCAGTGAGGGATGGTGGCCGGTAGTGGCAGCCGGGTGCATGGCGGTCGCGCCAAGGGGCGCTTCTACAGGGGTAACGGCGCCTGAAGCGCCGCAGAAAACCGCAGGCAAAGAAAAACCCCCACCGTTGCCGGTGAGGGTGTTTCAGGATAAAGCCCCTGGCGGTGACCTACTCTTGCATGGACAAGCCACACTACCATCGGCGCGGCTGCGTTTCACTTCCGAGTTC